>NZ_LT635477.1:0-600000 GCF_900120335.1 Helicobacter pylori | reverse complement strand
ACGAACTGATAACATTAGAAAAGCGTTTATTCAAAAAAACTTTCACTTGAAAAAGCCCCACACACAAAAGCCCAGCGATCAGCGCGTCCATTAAAAAATCTTGATACAAATAAAGCATCCAATAAAAACCAATCAAAAAAAGAATCCAAAAGAAATACTGAGCTTTCATGCAATTATCCCCATTAAACTGAACCAAAAATTATCAAATGTTAGCTAAAAAACGCTCTTTTAAGGATAAAAAACCTCTTTTAACTTATAATTAAAATCAAAAAGGCTTGTATAGATGGTGTTTTACAAATATTCAGGGAGCGGGAATGATTTTTTAATCGCTCAAAGTTTCAAAAAAAAAGATTTTTCCAATTTAGCCAAACAGGTGTGCCATAGGCATGAGGGTTTTGGGGCTGATGGGCTTGTAGTCGTCTTACCGAGTAAGGATTATGACTACGAATGGGATTTTTACAATTCAGACGGCTCTAAAGCGGGCATGTGCGGGAATGCGAGCCGTTGCGTGGGGTTATTTGCCTACCAGCATAATATAGCCCCTAAAGAGCATGTTTTTTTAGCCGGAAAAAGAGAGATTTCTATTCGCATAGAAGAGCCCAACATCGTAGAGAGCAATCTCGGTAACTATCAAATCCTAGACACCATACCCAATTTAAGATGCAAAAAATTTTTTACTAATAACAGCGTTTTAGAAAATATCCCTATGTTCTATCTCATCAATACAGGAGTACCGCATTTAGTGGGGTTTGTGAAAAATAAAGAGTGGTTAAATTCCCTTAACACGCTGGAATTAAGGGCTTTAAGGCATGAATTTAACGCTAATATTAACATCGCTTTTATAGAAAATGAAGAGACGATTTTTTTACAAACTTATGAAAGAGGGGTTGAAGATTTCACGCTGGCTTGCGGGACAGGCATGGCAGCGGTTTTTATCGCCGCGCGCCTTTTTTATAACACCCCTAAAAAAGCCACTCTCATCCCTAAAAGCAACGAATTTTTAGAGCTTTCTTTAAAAAATGATGAAATTTTTTATAAAGGAGTCGCGCGTTATATCGGCATGAGCGTTTTAGGCATGGGTGTTTTTGATCATCATTTCTTATAATGGTAATCAAAATGATTTTGTCGTAATTAAACATAATGCGCTATCATTCCTAGGCTGTTTTTAGCAATATAAAAAATATCCTAAAGGAATAAAACCATGCAAGCGTTAAAATCATTGCTTGAAGTGATCACAAAACTCCAGAATCTAGGCGGCTATTTGATGCATATAGCTATTTTCATCATTTTTATTTGGATTGGAGGGCTTAAGTTTGTGCCTTACGAGGCTGAAGGGATCGCCCCTTTTGTGGCCAACTCCCCTTTCTTTTCTTTCATGTATAAATTTGAAAAACCCGCATACAAACAACACAAAATGTCTGAATCCCAATCCATGCAAGAAGAAATGCAAGATGACCCTAAAATCGTTGAAAACAAAGAATGGCATAAAGAAAACCACACTTATTTAGTGGCTGAAGGTTTAGGGATTACGATCATGATCCTAGGCATTTTGGTGCTTTTGGGGCTTTGGATGCCTTTAATGGGCGTGATTGGTGGCTTGCTTGTCGCTGGAATGACGATTACCACCCTATCTTTTTTATTCACAACGCCAGAAGTGTTTGTCAATCAGCATTTCCCATGGCTTTCTGGGGCTGGAAGGCTAGTGGTTAAAGACTTGGCGTTATTTGCTGGAGGCTTGTTTGTGGCCGGATTTGATGCGAAACGCTATTTGGAAGGGAAAGGGTTTTGCTTGATGGATCGCTCATCGGTAGGGATTAAAACTAAATGCTCTAGTGGGTGTTGCTCTTAAAGAGCCAATACCTTAAAGTAGGCTTAAAGCCTACTAGAAGAATCACAATTGATAGAAGAATCTTGGTTAGTGCCTTTTTTGTAAATGATCGTTTTTAAAATGTGGCGTTTGACAAAAGAATTGACGCTTTCTACCTCTTCGTCAGCCAAGCGTCTCAAAACATCATGTTCTTCTTTAGAGAGATAAAAAGTCACTGAAAAATTGCGTTTCAACTCATCTACAGCGACACGCTTACGACCGGGTTTTATATTTTTATTTCCTAATTCCATTAAAATTTCCTTTTTTAGTTAGTATGTTGTAACATCATAGTGGCTATTCTAACATGAAATAAACGCCATTTTATATTAAATCTAAAGAAAAATATTTTTAGATGTGCTAGAATACCCATTGGTTACAAGATAAGCTTTTTTATCAAAAAAATGATGACATAGGGGTAACAAGTGGCAATAAACACCTTTTTAAAACGTTCTTCTCTAGTCTGTTTGCTAGCCGTTAATTCGCATGCTTTTGATTGGAATATTTTTAAATACAATCTGGGTTTCAATATGTTCATCATGGACCATGAAGGCTCAACGCCTTATTGGGTCAATACTAACACCAATCTTAAAACCCGTTTGACTCCAAATTTTGGGATCCAATTTTATACAAGAGGTGTGGAGCAAAGCCTGACTGTGGGGGCGTATTTCTTTCAAAACTTCCATAATTACAGCACTAATTTTCCCTATCGTTGGGGGCCTACGATGTATTATAAGGCTAGGGGAAAGCGTTTTACTTTTTATGGTGGCATCTTTCCTAGAAAAAACCTCTTAGGGAGGTATGGTTTGAATATTTTTGCCCCTTATTATTGGTTTATAGATCCCAACGCTAGGGGATTTTTATTACAATTTCAAAACCATTATTCGCCTTCAAAACCCTATTATGGGCATGCGGAATTCATGCTAGATTGGTTTGGAGGCAATTGTTATAACACTTGTAAATTCGGGAGAAACCCTTATGGGAATGCGATGGATAGGTTTCAAATGAACGGCTCTGTCGCTTATAATTTCTTTAAGGATTTATTGGGTATTGGAGGGTATTTTGTCTTATTCCATAACGAAGACAAATACCTTTTGAATGGGGCTGATGGCATGCAATTTAATGAAAAAAAAGCGATTGACAATAATAATATTTATCTTATGGATCGCCTTTATTTTAACGCTTACATAGGGACAAGCCTTTTAGACATCGCCCCCTTTATGGAAAAGCTCAATGCCAGTTTTGGCATGGTTTCTGAATCAAGCCGATTGAGGCAAATCCACAAAAATGTGCCTTTTATCAATAGCGTGGGGGGACAATTTGATGTGGAGATTCAATACAAAGGCTTTGGAATACACAATTTATTTTATTTCGCTAAAACCCCAGAAATGCCTTTTTACAACCAATACCAATATGTTGAAATGTATTGCACGCCTTCTTACTGCCCCACGCCCATTTATCGTGGCGTGCCATTCTTTCAAGCCAATTTATACAATCGTTTTGATTTTTATTACAATTGGAAAAACGACTTTGCGTCCGTTCGAATCAATTTCGTGCTTAATGCGATGCGTGGAGGCTTTGATAGGAGCTTGCCTTGGTCAGAATCCTACCAAGTGTATATGACGGTCGCCTTTGATCCTTATAACCTTATTAACAAAATCGCTAGAAAAAAGTGAAAATTCTTGACAATCGGTTAATCTGTCTTATATAATATTATTTCGTTTGTAGCCATTGTTAAGCAATGATTTTAAGCTATGGAAAAGAGGTGATAGCAGTATGCCAGGGATTAAGGTTAGAGAAGGCGATGCGTTTGATGAAGCTTACAGGAGATTCAAAAAGCAAACCGATCGCAATTTGGTGGTAACAGAATGCCGTGCTAGAAGGTTCTTTGAGTCTAAAACTGAAAAACGCAAAAAACAAAAAATCAGCGCTAAAAAGAAGGTCTTAAAGCGTCTTTACATGTTAAGGCGTTACGAATCAAGACTATAAGAACTTGAACAAATTTAAAATTTAAGGATTATTGAATAATGCAATTCACAGGGAAAAATGTTCTCATTACTGGAGCTTCTAAAGGCATTGGGGCCGAAATCGCCAAGACTCTCGCTTCTATGGGGCTGAAAGTTTGGATCAATTACCGCAGTAATGCTGAAGTGGCTGACGCTTTGAAAAATGAGCTTGAAGAAAAAGGCTATAAAGCGGCTGTCATTAAATTTGATGCGACTTCTGAAAGCGATTTTGTTGAAGCGATACAAACCATTGTTCAAAGCGATGGAGGTTTGTCTTATTTGGTGAATAACGCTGGTGTGGTGCGCGATAAATTAGCGATCAAAATGAAGACAGAAGATTTTCACCATGTTATAGACAATAATCTCACTTCAGCTTTTATAGGTTGCAGAGAGGCTTTAAAGGTGATGAGTAAGAGTCGTTTTGGGAGCGTGGTCAATGTCGCTTCTATCATTGGTGAAAGAGGCAATATGGGGCAGACAAACTACTCAGCGAGTAAGGGGGGGATGATTGCGATGAGCAAGTCCTTTGCTTATGAGGGAGCTTTAAGGAATATTCGTTTCAACTCTGTAACGCCAGGCTTTATAGAAACCGACATGAACGCTAATTTGAAAGACGAACTCAAAGCGGATTATGTTAAAAACATTCCTTTAAACAGGCTAGGGTCTGCTAAGGAAGTGGCGCAAGCGGTAGCGTTTCTTTTGAGTGATCACTCTAGTTATATCACTGGAGAGACTCTCAAGGTCAATGGCGGACTTTATATGTAGTCCTAAACATTCTTTTAGCGATAAAAGTTTGTAAGTAGCAAAAATCATGCTACCATTATAGGGTTATTCTAAAACAAAGAGGTTATTGTCAAATGGGGATTATTTACTTAATATTGTTTCTCATTGTAATTTATTTGTTGTATAGGATTTTAGATGTTTTGGAGCAAAAATAAACGCTCCAATGGTGATTGGATTTAATTTTTACAAAACAAGGGAGTTTTAATCATGGCTTTATTTGAAGATATTCAGGCAGTTATTGCTGAGCAGTTGAATGTGGATGCGGCGCAAGTTACCCCAGAGGCGGAATTTGTGAAGGATTTGGGTGCGGACTCTTTAGATGTCGTGGAATTGATCATGGCGTTAGAAGAAAAGTTTAACATTGAAATTCCTGATGAGCAAGCGGAAAAAATCGTCAATGTGGGCGATGTGGTGAAGTATATTGAGGACAATAAACTAGCTTAATCTTTTTAACTTGGAGCGGTTTGTCTCCAGGTTTTAGTCAAAAATTTAGCTTTAGCTAAAATCTAGTTTTATTGAATGAAAGTTTTAAAATGAGGAGCTATTGGTGCGTCGGATTGTAGTAACTGGAATGGGAATGATCAATTCGCTAGGTTTAAATAAAGAAGATTCTTTTTTAGCGATCGCTAAAGGGGAATGCGGTATCAAAAACATAGAAAGTTTTGATGCGAATGCGTTTCCTGTGCGTATCGCTGGAGAAATCACTGACTTTGACCCTACAGAGGTGATGAATCCCAAAGATGTTAAAAAGGCGGGTCGTTTCATTCAATTAGCCTTGAAAGCCACAAGAGAGGCGATGAAAGATAGTGGGATTTTAGACGCTCACAATAGATGCCCCGAAGAATTGGCAAATCGCATGGGTGTAAGCTCTGGCTCTGGGATTGGCGGGTTAGGCAATATTGAAGCGAATTCCATTTTTTGTTTTGAAAAAGGCCCTAGAAAAGTCAATCCCTTTTTCATCACTTCTGCGTTAGTGAACATGATTGGAGGTTTCACTTCCATTGAGTTTGGCATTAAAGGGCCTAATCTCTCTAGCGTAACGGCTTGTGCAGCAGGCACTCATGCGATTATTGAAGCCGTTAAAACCATTTTGCTCAATGGGGCTGACAGAATGCTAGTCGTGGGAGCAGAATCCACCATTTGTCCTGTAGGGATTGGAGGGTTTGCGAGCATTAAAGCCCTTTCTACAAGGAATGATGAGCCTAAAAAAGCTTCAAGACCTTTTGATAAGGATCGCAATGGCTTTGTGATGGGCGAAGGCGCTGGGGCTTTAGTGCTTGAAGAATACGAGAGCGCGAAAAAAAGAGGGGCTAAAATTTATGCAGAATTTGCCGGGTATGGCGAGAGCGGCGATGCTAACCATATCACAGCCCCAGCCCCTGAGGGTAAAGGGGCTTTTAGAGCCATGAAAATGGCTTTAGAAATGGCGAAAGTGGAAGTAGGCTATGTGAACGCTCATGGGACAAGCACGCATTATAACGATTGGTATGAAAGCATTGCGTTAAAAAATGTGTTTGGCTCTAAAGAAAAAGTCCCTCCCGTTAGCTCCACTAAAGGGCAGATTGGGCATTGCTTGGGTGCTGCGGGTGCGTTAGAAGCCGTTATTTCTATCATGGCCATGAATCAAGGGATCTTACCTCCTACCATCAATCAAGAAACGCCTGACCCAGAATGCGATTTGGATTATATTCCTAATGCAGCCAGAGAAAAGCAAGTGGATGCGGTGATGAGTAACTCATTTGGTTTTGGTGGCACTAATGGTGTTGTGATTTTCAAAAAAGCCTAGTTTTAATTTAGGATTTTGTGAATGGCGATCTATTTAGATTTTGAAAATCATATTAAAGAGATTCAAAATGAAATTGAATTAGCTCTCATTAGAGGCGATGAGGACGCTAAAGAAATCTTAGAAAAAAGATTGGATAAAGAAGTTAAAACCATTTACTCCAATCTCACTGATTTTCAAAAACTCCAGTTAGCAAGACACCCTGACAGACCCTACGCTATGGATTACATTGATCTCATCTTAAAAGATAAGTATGAAGTCTTTGGGGATAGGCATTATAACGATGATAAAGCGATCGTGTGCTTTATAGGGAAAATTGATAATGTCCCGGTTGTGGTGATCGGAGAAGAAAAAGGCAGAGGGACTAAAAACAAGCTTTTAAGAAATTTCGGCATGCCTAACCCTTGTGGCTATCGTAAGGCTTTGAAAATGGCAAAGTTTGCTGAAAAATTTAATTTGCCTATTTTAATGCTTGTGGATACAGCCGGGGCGTATCCGGGGATTGGCGCAGAAGAAAGAGGACAAAGTGAAGCGATCGCTAAAAACCTCCAAGAGTTCGCTTCCTTAAAAGTCCCTACTATTTCTGTCATTATCGGTGAAGGGGGCAGTGGTGGTGCGTTGGCGATTGCGGTGGCTGACAAGTTGGCTATGATGGAATATTCCATTTTTAGCGTTATATCCCCAGAAGGTTGCGCGGCGATTCTTTGGGATGACCCTAGCAAGACTGAAGTGGCTATTAAAGCGATGAAAATCACGCCTAGAGATTTAAAGGAGGCGGGGCTTATTGATGATATTATCTTAGAGCCTAGCAAAGGGGCTCATAGAGACAAATTTTCAGCCGCCAATACGATCAAAGAGTATTTTTTAGACGCTCTAAGGACTATCCAACAAGACCCTCATTTCCTTGACAACCGCTATCAAAAATTGATGTCGCTTGGCTCGTTTGTGGAGGGCATGAATTAGATCTATAAAAACTTTGCCTTAATAAAATATTGATAACTGGTTCTTTAAAACTTTTAAAATTTTGTTTTTAAACTTTATTTTAAACTCATTCTCTTAAGGAAATAAGGGGCGTTTTGAAATAATTGCCCCCTACAACTAAAATCCCCTAAAGACCGCTTTAAAAAATACCGCTTGATAAAATCAAGCTCTCTATTATCCAATCTTAAAAAATGCAATACTTTTTAGATTTGATAACCAACGCTCAATGAGGACAAAGCCAAATTTTTCACTACTTGCTATCATTTTAGAAAAAAGCGGGTATTTTACATAGTTTGTAAAAAATATAAAAAACATCATTGTGTTACCAATCTGCTATCTCTCTCCTTTTGTTTGAATATAAAAAGACAATCATCATGCTCAACATATTGAATGAAAGCATTCTTATTTTACAATACAAAAGTTAGGTCTAATGGTATTTTAAAAAAGAAAGAAATCCCATGTTTATACATGAAAAAATCAAAAGCCGCTTTTCTAGGAATTGGTCTTTAAGGAATAGGGGCAGGCATTTTGCATCTTCAAGCGTGTATTTTTTCTCGCTTCTTGTCATTACAGCAGTTAATAGAAGTAGCGCAGTTGCTTGGTTATTGATGCCTGAACATTTGATTGGGTGGTTTTTGATTTCTTTTAGTGGGGAATTTGTAGCAGACATGGCGTTTGGCAAAAAAAGTAAGATCTTTAAAACCCGCTTTGGAATTTCTATTGTGAGCGGCGTTTCACTATTGCTTGGCGCTTTACCAGCGCATTTATTTTTTGTATGGTTTGGCTTTATTAATTGGTGGGCTGTCTTTTTTATAGAAGCAGGAGCTGATCTATTGGTGGGCTGTGTGATACAAAAGATTTTTTTTGGTAAATATTGGGTGGATCGCTATTATTAAGGCTCTCTTTTTTCAAATCTAAAAGCGTATTTTCTCATATTCCAATCAATTAAATAAGGGTTACCCCTACTTAAGGCATCGCATCAAAAACCACGCTAATCCCATTTTTTAAAATGATAGGGTTTTTTGCGTCAGTGATATGGATAAAACGCACGCCATTGAGCAAGTTAAGAGCGATTTCTTGTTGTCTGTTTTCTTTAGCAATGATTTGAATGATCTTTAAGTTTTCATCATAAAAAATGATTTTGGGTTGCCATAAAGGGTTATTGGAGCTTATTTTTAAATACGCGTTTTGATTCACGCTCAGCCAATATTTCCCGCTCGCTTCCTTAAACTCCACAGGATCGCTACTCAAAACTAAGGCTCTCGCGTTAGGGAGCTTGATCTTTTGTAAGGCAAAGTCGTATTCCCACTCTTTTAAAGACACCCGTCTAATATCCATAAAATCAAAACCATGCCTTTTCATCGTCTCTATCAAAATGTTAGGGTCTAAAACGTATTCCGTTTTAAGCTCGTATGAAAAAACATTCTCGCCTGAAGAACTTTGCATTTTAATAGGCAAAACATACGAATACCCCATCATGTTCAAAGAATTGTTGATGCTTTTGGCAAACTCTAGGGGATTGCTTGAAGCCTTGAAAGTGATTTTTAACACGCTTGGTTTGTCAAAATTAAACGATAAAAGCCCGTTTTCTTTGAGAGTGTTAAGCAATTTTAAGGAATCCAAACGCCCCATTTCATAGAAATCCTTACGATTTTTAAACAAACGCTCTAAAAAAAGCTTGTTCATGTGGTAGGATCGCTCCCCCATTAAATTCTCAATCTTATCGTTTAAAGCATCAGCGTTTAAAAGCATTCCCCCAACAATAAAAGCTAAAAAAAGCTTGTTCATTGCTGGAGCACTTTGTATTGGGCCTCATTGATGAGCGTTAAGCCTTTATTTGGATCGTATAAAAACCGCCTAGTTTTGCTGTCGTTATAATCTTGTTCTTGATGGTTGTTTTTAAGAATAAGATGCCCATGCCCAAAGCGTAACAACAAGCGGTGGTTTTTAGCCTCTAAAGGATAACTTTTTTTAAAAACCTTTTGAAAAGAGTTTTTCTTCTCATCTAAGTCAATCACTTCTACCCAAATATCTCGTTTAGGGATAATGTAAATGGTATTAGGATTTTCTTTGATCGCTTCTTTGCCTTGCTTGTCTTGTTCTTTTGGTTTTTCTTCTAATTTAGGCGTTGGCTCTAACTTTTTTTCTTCTGTAGGACTAACTTCATTGAAAGAACTATTTTTAGTGCCGGATTTAATAGCGCTTTCTTGCTCTCTTTCTTCTTTTAAAGAAGAGCTGTTTTGAATGATAACGACCACTAAAATAATGACAACCACCCCTAAAACGATAACAAAGGGTTTCCATTTGGAAGACTTTTTGGATAATGAAGTATTGGCTTGATTGATGCTGTAATCCAATTCAACCTTAAGGAGTTTTTTTGCTGTTTCTTCAGGGCTTGTTTCTTGTTTTTGCTCTTCTCCCACGCCCTCTTTAAAAACACACACTTTGTCAAATTCTTTCACCCATGCGCTCAAATCAATTTTATACTCGCGTTCTAAAATCTGTATAAAGCCCCTAGCATGCACCCTTGATAAAGATTCATAGCGTTTTTCCAAGATAGAATGGATATTTTTAGAAGCGATTTTAGTCGCCTTGCAAATTTCTGTCGCTCCAACTTCTTTTAAAATCTGCAAATTTTTATCTAAATTTTTAAGCGATAATTCTTCTAATGCCGCGCCAGAAATATCTTTAGAAATGTTTTGAACATCAGAAAGATCTAAATTTTCTAAACTTTTTTTATTCTGTTCCATTCAATTGACCACCTAGTTGATTTTATCCATTAAGATCCCTGCTGCCACGCTCACATTGAGCGAATCAAAATCCCTTCGCATCTTTACACTCAATATAGCATCCATTTTAGCAAGGATTTTTTTAGACAACCCCTCATGTTCGCTCCCCAAAAAAAGAGCGCATTTTTTTAAGGACAGATTTTCTGCTTGGCTAGAGCCTTGCATGCTCGCGCCCAAACATAAAAACCCGCTCGTTTTCAATTCATTGATCAAATCCAGCGTGTTAGGCATAACGCTAAAAGGCAGATCATACATAAGCCCCAAGCTGGATCGCACAATCCCCTCATAAGCAAACTCTCTAGCAAAATCTAAAATAACGCCATCCATTCCCAAACAATACGCGCTCCTAAAAATACCCCCAATATTCCCCACATCCGTAATGCCACAAAGCACCAAAAGTTTTTGAGCTTTTTTAATTTCTTTTAAAGAAGCCGCTAAAGGCAGTTCCACTTTAGCTAAAACCCCTTGATGATTCCCCCCTTTAGCCAAGCTTTGCGCTTTTTTATTATCCACTTTGATGATATTTGGGCATGCTTTTTTGAGCGCGAAAAAAAGCTTTTTGTCTATTTCTTTGGAAAGATAGATTTCTTGCAACTTTTCATGATGGGAGTTTAGAAGGTGCGTAATCACCTGCTTGCCATAAACCACTGCTTGCATGCTAAACCCCTTTCTAATCGCATTGTTTTTTTTCTTCTAACAAACGCTGGCAATAAAGCTCTTTAGCGTTTTTTTGCGTCATAGCGGCTTCCATTTTAGCCTTGATTTTAGGAGGCAAATCCAACTCCAATAACGCCGATAGCCCCATGCTAGGCTCTATTTTTTTCTCATTCAAAAGCACTAAAACCCACTCCCCTTGGATATTACTCTTTTGTAATTGCGTCATGATTTGAGAAATTTCTCCCAAATAATACTGCTGGTGGAGTTTGGTAAGCTCCTTAGCCGCAAACAAATGCATGCCTTGAGCCAGATCGTTTAAATCCCTTAAAGTCTCTAACAATCGGTGCGGGCTTTCATAAAAAACCACCGGGGTTTTTTCCTCCAAATACGCTAAAGCGTTTAAAATTTTAATAATCCTCAAACGCCTTTCCTTACTTTTATGGGGTAAAAAGCCAGCATAAAAAAACCGCCCTTCTAAAAACCCGCTCGCGCAAAACGCCGTAGTGAGCGCATTAGCCCCGGGCAAAACATCGTATTGGATATTGTGTTTTAAAGCGTAAGCGGCTAAACTCATGCCCGGATCACTCAAGCTTGGCATGCCCGCATCGCTCATCACAGCGATTTCTTTGTCAAAAAAAGAAGGCTCTATTTGGTTTAAAAATTCCTGGTCATTGTGCGAATGGAAAGCGATAAACTCCCTTTTTTTAGCCGCAATATTAGGGAAAGAATGGCTAATAATAGGGTTTTTCGCAAGCAAGTGCAACAGCCTCTTGCTCACCCTTGTATCCTCGCACAAAAAAACCTCGCAACGCTCTAAAACTTCTAAAGTGCGTAGCGTGATGTCAGCGAGATTACCTATTGGGGTGGGCAAAAAATACAACACAAAAAGCCACGCTTTTTAAAAAGTTACTTCAAATTGTAGCGTTGCTTGAATTTCTCTACTCTCCCTGCAGTGTCAGCGATTTTATCGCTACCGGTATAGAAAGGGTGGCAAAAGCTAGAAATATCAATACGCATTTCAGGTTTGGTGCTTAAAACTTCAATTTCCTTTCCGCTCGTTACGCAAGTAACTTTGCATGGGATATATTCGGGGTGAATGCCTTTTTTCATCAAGTATCCTTTATTTTTAAATTTAAACTTAAAATTATAGCATAAGTAACAATAAATTAAAACCACTCTAAAGTTAAAATAAAATTTGACTTTGTTAAAAAAATTATGATAACATAACAAAGCATTACGAAATTCAACGCTTGTGGCATGCGCCACTTATTAGCATCTTTTGATTACACTAATTCTTTAAGAATGCTTTAGCTTTTTGTACTTTTATCTTAATTGAAACAACTAGAAACCTCTTTTTAATTAAAAGGAAATTTAATGAACGAAAACGCGCCTACGCACAAAAGTTCGCACAAGGTCAAAACCCACACGCCAGTGAGCGGTTATCACATTGAAGATTTACGCACCTACCCTACTGAAAAGCTTTTAGAAATCGCTAACAAGCTCAAAGTGGAAAACCCCCAAGAATTCAAACGACAAGACTTGATGTTTGAAATTTTAAAAACCCAAGTCACGCAAGGCGGATACATTCTTTTTACCGGGATTTTAGAAATCATGCCTGATGGCTATGGCTTTTTAAGAGGGTTTGACGGGAGTTTTTCAGACGGGCATAACGACACTTATGTCAGCCCTTCTCAAATTAGGCGTTTTGCTTTAAGGAATGGCGATATTGTTACCGGTCAAGTGCGATCCCCCAAAGACCAGGAAAAATACTACGCCCTTTTAAAAGTGGAGGCTATCAATTACTCGCCTTCAGATGAGATTAGAAACCGCCCTTTGTTTGACAATCTAACCCCCCTATTCCCTGATGAACAGATCAAATTAGAATACGAATCCACTAAAGTTACCGGTAGGATGCTGGATTTATTCAGCCCTGTGGGGAAAGGCCAAAGGGCTTTGATCGTTGCGCCGCCAAGGACTGGGAAAACGGAGCTGATGAAAGAGCTCGCCCAAGGCATCACTTCTAACCACCCTGAAGTGGAGCTGATCATCCTTTTAGTGGATGAGCGCCCTGAAGAAGTTACGGATATGCAGCGAAGCGTTAAGGGTCAAGTTTTTAGCTCCACTTTTGATTTGCCCGCAAATAACCACATAAGAATCGCTGAATTAGTCTTAGAAAGGGCTAAAAGGCGAGTGGAAATGGGTAAAGATGTGGTGGTTTTATTGGATTCTATCACCCGTTTAGCAAGGGCGTATAACGCCGTAACGCCCTCAAGCGGTAAGGTTTTAAGCGGGGGCGTGGATGCAAACGCCTTGCACAGGCCCAAGCGCTTTTTTGGGGCCGCAAGGAATATTGAAGAAGGCGGGAGCTTGACGATTATCGCTACGGCGTTGATTGAAACGGGATCTAGAATGGATGAGGTGATTTTTGAAGAATTTAAAGGCACCGGGAATAGCGAAATCGTTTTAGCGAGAAATATTGCGGACAGGCGCATTTACCCGGCCTTTGATATTTTAAAATCCGGCACACGAAAAGACAATATCTTGCTTGGCAAAGACCGCTTGACTAAAGTGTGGGTTTTAAGGAATGTGATGCAACAAATGGACGACATAGAAGCCTTAAGCTTTGTGTATTCTAAAATGCAACAAACTAAGGACAATGAAGAATTTTTAAAATTAATGAATGAAAAATAAAATCCCTCATTAAAATCCCATTAAATTAAAAATAGTGGCATGAAAATAGGCGTTTTTGATAGCGGTGTGGGAGGGTTTAGCGTTTTAAAAAGCCTTTTAAAAGCGCGATTGTTTGATGAGATCATCTACTATGGCGATAGCGCTAGAGTGCCTTATGGCACTAAAGACCCCACCACGATCAAGCAATTTGGCTTAGAGGCTTTGGATTTTTTCAAACCGCACCAGATTGAATTATTGATTGTGGCATGCAACACGGCGAGCGCTCTGGCTTTAGAAGAGATGCAAAAGCATTCCAAAATCCCTATTGTGGGCGTGATTGAGCCAAGCATTTTAGCGATCAAGCGGCAAGTGGAGAATAAAAACGCCCCTATTTTGGTGCTAGGGACAAAAGCGACGATTCAATCCAACGCTTATGATAACGCCCTGAAACAACAAGGCTATTTGAACGTTTCGCATTTAGCTACTTCTCTTTTTGTGCCTTTGATTGAAGAAAGTATTTTAGAGGGCGAATTGTTAGAAACTTGCATGCGTTATTATTTCGCTCCCTTAAAGATTTTACCTGAAGTGATCATTTTAGGTTGCACGCATTTTCCCTTAATCGCTCAAAAAATTGAGAGCTATTTTATGGGGCATTTTGCCCTTCCAACGCCCCCCCTACTCATCCATTCGGGCGATGCTATTGTGGAATATTTGCAGCAAAAATACGCCCTTAAAAACAATGCGTGCGCATTCCCTAAAGTGGAATTTCATGCGAGCGGCGATGTGATCTGGCTAGAAAAACAAGCTAAAGAATGGCTCAAATTGTAACGCTAATAAAATAACTCAATTCCAAAAAGGGGCTATAGCTCACATTATAGAGGGTATTGTGTTGATTATAAAAAGCGCTTTAGAGAGATCTATGAAAGCGTTTTGAAAAAGCGTTTGGAAAAGATTACCTATCTGCAGACTTGCAAAATAGCGCTAAAGATATTGTTCTTATCGCTTCGCAAATTCTCAAAGAAAGACTTTTTACCCACAAAAATGAGATTTTCTTTTGCCCTAGAAATAGCTACATTCAAGCGTTTAGAATCTAGCAAGAAAGAAAGATTACCACAAGTTTTCACGGTGGAATAAATGATAATATCTGCCTCCTCGCCTTGAAAGGCATCCACAGTGTCTATTTTGATCTCATCAAAATTCTTGAAGCCGCATTTTTCCACTTCTGATCGCAAGCGTCTTTTTTGGGCATCATAAGGTGTGATAATTCCTATGGTTTTTCTGATTTTTCTTTGGTTAAGAGCGCGATCGATTTGCTCTAAAAGCTCTATGATTTTTTGAACTTGATCTTTGTTATAGCTACTTGTTTTTTCTAGTTGATGCTCTCTTTATAACCCTTAATTAATTCCGCACTATAAAGCACGAACCCACTAGCACAATCAAATTTAATTTTAAGCAAAGGGTTAAGTCTTTTTGGGGTAGGAAATATCCATGCAGACTTTAAAGAACAAAGCCTTTCGTTAGTGTCTGTTGGGATATTTTAAGTTAAAAACCCCTTGTTTTTAGCAAGGGGTGGTTTTTGCGTTTTTGGTATTCCTTAATCCTTTAAGATTTTTGGAAACCACCTTTTGTATTAGCATTTTTGATTCCATGCTCCGCATTTTCTCTCGCCAAGGAGTAATATCCTGTAGAAAATGCATTGGCTAAAAATTGCGTAAAGCCAGACTTAACGTCTTTTACAGCATTGTTCAACTTGGTGGAAAACTTGAACGAATCAGAATAATCTTTCATATTCTTTTGGCTGAAGCCAATTTTATCATACTCTGACAAAGGAACGCTTCCCACATTATGCGCAACTATCTTATCATTCACGAGCTTGAGCCACTCAGGGTTTTTTTGCGTTAGCATGCCGGTCGCTTTTTCATTGATCGCTCCATTTTGGATATTGCTATTAATGCGTATGTGGCTGTTAGTAGCGTAATTGTCTAGTTTCGCCGACAAACTAGCAGGCACTTTTTTTGCACCTTCAGCCCATAGATTCATAGGATTGTTTTTTGTAGAATCTTTGAGATTGTCTATCGTTCGCTCTAGATTGCCAAAAAAACCTGCTTTAGCTTCTGATACCGCTTGACTGAGACTGTCAATTTTCTGAGTCAATTCTTGATTCCTTGAAAGCCCTGCCTTACTGAGATCATCAACTTTAGCGCTTCTTCTCAAAGGGAAAGAACCGCCGAGATCATCAATTGTAGCATAAATGGGTTCAGGGCTAACTGATCGCCCTACCTTACTGAGATCATCAACTTTATCATGCCTTTTCAAAGGGAATCCCGCTTGCCCTACACCACCGAAACCACTTGCTGCTTGATTGAGTTGGTCAATTTTTTTAGTTACCTTTTTAGCAACTTGAGCATAAATGGGTTCTTCAGGGCTAGCTACTTGTCCTGTTTTCTTTTTATTAACTTGAGCATAAATGGGTTCTCCGCTGTTTTTGAGACCATTGTTATTGTTATTGAAATTTTTAAATTTCTCATTCAATTCTTTCTTGATATCCGAAAAATTTTTGGCGAGAGCTGTGGCCTCTATTCCAGATAACCCATTACCGACTAGGGTTCCGTTTACACCATTCTTAACGGATTGGTATATTTCAGATTTTCCAACATTGAAACTTTCATTTTTTTGAGCTTGTTGAGCCAATTGCTCCTTTGAGAAATTTTTGAGATCGGCTAACGCTTGCTCTACCCCACTGAAATTGCCCGCTATTTTAGCCACTGATACCGCTTGATTGAGATTATCAACTTTATCCGTTATCTTTTGATTGATGATCACATCTTTAACGGAATTTTCAAGGTCGCTTTTTGCTTGCGTTACCTTGCTGAAATCCTTATTTTTGCTATTTTTGAATTCATTCAAAGCTGCATTAAGGTTTTCAACTTTTGAAATCCATTCTGGATTGACACCTAAATCTTTTACCGAGCCTTTAAGGGCTTTTAGCGTTTCTTCTGCCTTGCTGAAATCCTTATTTTTGCCATTTTTGAATTCATCAAAAGATTTACTAAAGTCTTTCAAATCCTTGTTGATTTTTTCAAGTTTATCAGACAATTCCCTTTTGATGCCTTTAAGATTTTGAGCGTAAGCGATTGCTCTTGCGTCTCTATTAGCCTCTTTATTGATCAACGCAAAAATCTCATCTTTTTGGCTGTTAGCTTGAGATTTTGCTTCCATTTTATTTTTGTTGCCGCTTTTGCTCTCCAAATTTTTCGCTACATCTTTCTCCAAATGCTCTCGTTTCTTTAGAGATTTTTCAAGATCTTTCTGAGCTCGTTTCACCTCGTCATAGTTGCCTGTGTTTTTAGCTTCAGCTACAGCTTTATTGAAGTTTAAAGCTTTTCCAACCAATTCTTTGTTGCTGCTCAAAAAATCTTTGACAAGCTTATTAGCTTCTTGTGGGGACAATCCTTTAGCGATTAGTTTATCCTCTAAATCCCGCCTTACGACACTGGTGATAGCGAGATTATTTAAATTAGGCAAATTAAAGACAGCTACCTTGCTAAAGCCTGCTTCTAAATGGGAAACGCCATTCGTAACACCTACACCCTTATTGGGATTCTTGGAGGCGTTGGTGTATTTGAAATTAGAATAATTAACAAACATCACGCCATCATGTTTTAGGTTACCTTGAAGAGTGACATTTTTCTCCCTATCTAAAGCTTTATCTGCTTTTTTCCCATAATCTTTGAGAGTGTAGCTCAAATCCCCCTTATTAAACTCAGTAATTAAAGCTGAATGTTTTGAGTCTTTTTTAGAAACAAAAGCAATACGATCATTCCCTAGGGCGTCTAAATAAGGCTTAGAGTCTTTTTGGAAATCCTTAATCTCATTTTGGAATTTTTCTTTCTCTTTCTCGCTCAAGTTGTCTAATTTAGCATTGTTTTGCGCAAGAAATTCCATGAAATCTATTTTGTTTAGGATCTCTTCTTGACTTAATGCTCGTTGTGAGCCTGTGAGTTGGTCTTCTTTGTAGAGATAAAAACTAGGGTTGTTAATCTCTTTCTCACCACCTGCTATGACTAAGCCACTGCCGTTTTTCATATGCACATTAATTATTGTAGCCACATTGTTACCTTGTTGGTCTTTATAACCAACGGTGGCGTTCCAATCGTGTCTGTCTCCAAAACCACCATTGCCCGCATACAATAATGAAACTTTTTCAGGTTCTATGCCATCATGACTCCCCATTAACACAGAAGACAGAGCGTTATTGTGAATCAATAATTGATTGAACTTGTAATTGGGATCCATGTCGGCGACGCCCTCAACATCTAACATTTCCATATCGCCAAGAGTGAATTTAGAAAAATTACCCCTTTCATCAAGCAAATCCCTAGCTTCAGGCGGTAAGCCTTGTATGTCGGTGGTGGTAGTGGCTATATCTGGTTGGACATGGGGAACTGGCTCTTGATTGAGCGTTTCTTTGACATCAGAAGATTGTTTTTTGCCAAATATAAATGATAAAAAAATATCCAACCAATCCCCACCAGTAGACCCTCCATTTTTTTCTGCTTCTTGCCTTTCTTTCAAGGATTCATCAAATATGCCCATGAACTTTTGATCCGTTCGGATTTGATTCCCTATAATGATTCCTGCAAAAGATTGTTTGGCAGATTTCAAAAACTCTGCTTTTTCTTTGTCATCAGGGATAGGGGGTTGTATGATATTTTCCATAAAATTTCGGATCGATCGGGTGTTGATTTTAGACGGATCGTTTTGATGGGACACCCAACTTGTGAAAATTCGGTAACGCTGATCCCCAAATTTCTGAAAGCTCTTTGTGGAAGATTCTACATCAATGAGATTGTCTTTGTTGATTAGATCATTGCTCTTATTGATAAAGTCTAAAAAATACTGATTCTTTTTGGTAGGATTTTTGATCGCTTTATTGGAGTATTCTTCCCTTAATTGCGAGATTCCCTCAAAAGCTTGCCTGTTATCCCTATCGTTCTTATCAACGATTGGTTTTTGATCAGGATCAAATGAAGCGACAGCGTTATCAACTTTAAGAAAAGCTACTTGAAGATTATTGATAAATTGCTGCGGATTAAAAGCCGCTTCGGTTTGTGGTTGTTGGTTAATGGTTTCGTTAGTCATTGTTTCTCCTTCTATGCCTAGTTTCATACCTATCGGTATGGTATCAAAGACTGCTAAAAAGCGCTACACACTTTGAGTAGTCAATTCATGTCTTTGAACATTATCACTATACCATAATATTTAGAATATTTGGTGCATTTTTTCATTAATATTGAAAAAAGTCCGATCGTTGCAAGCGTCTAAAGGCTAGGAACGATTCACATTTTTACCCACAATTAACAAAAATTTGCTAGAATGGAAGAATTTTAAGAAGAAAAGAAACTAAGAAATGAGCCTTTTTGAAGAAATCAAATGCAACGCTAAAGATGGCTAGAGAAATGGTTAGACAAGGTGGGCACATGAAGCGTTCTAAAAATAGTTTGGTTTGTGTGTGCCATACTTAATTATAGTATGTATTTGTAATTAAGCGTTTGTGATCCGCATGGGAAACAAAATGGAAAACAAATCAATAGGACAGATTTTCAAAGAGAGTCTCAAAAAAAGTTTCTTTAGTGGTTTATGGAGTTGCTTAAAATGGAGCTTTATTCTCACTCTGATCAGCTTGGGTTTGTTTCTGCTTGTTTTTAGGTTTCAACCTGAGACGATTAAAAAATACATCAAAGATCCTAAAGATCTACAATTCTACGACGACTTGAGAAAGAAAAATGGTTGGGACAAGTAGGTTTATTGTTCCTAAAATTATGTCAGTTGTCAAACAAAAGCGTCGGTTTTGATTTAAATTATAAAGTAGCGCTTGTATGAATAGTATAAAAATACTTTTTTTTGATATACTCAAACGATTGATTTCAATTTGAAAGGAAACGCATGAAATTTTTTACAAGAATCACTGACAGCTACAAGAAAGTTGTAGTAACTTTAGGGCTAGCGATAACAGCCAATCCTTTAATGGCTGTCAACAGTCCTGCAACAGGCATTACTGAGACTAAAACTTTGGTGGTTCAGATCATTTCTGTTCTAGCGATCGTAGGTGGTTGCGCTCTAGGAGTTAAAGGTATAGCGGATATTTGGAAAATCTCTGATGACATCAAAAGAGGTCAAGCGACTGTTTTTGCTTACGCGCAGCCCATAGCTATGTTAGCGGTGGCAGGTGGCATTATCTATTTGAGCACTAAGTTTGGCTTCAATATTGGCGAAAGTGGAGGAGCTAGCTAAATTGATTAATAATAATAGTAATAAAAAACTGAGAGGCTTTTTTTTGAAAGTTCTCTTAAGTCTCGTTGTTTTCAGTTCGTATGGGTCAGCCAATGATGACAAAGAAGCCAAAAAAGAAGTGCTAGAAAAAGAAAAAAACACTCCCAATGGGCCTGTTTATACGAATTTAGATTTTGATAGTTTCAAAGCGACTATCAAAAATTTGAAAGACAAGAAAGTAACTTTCAAAGAAGTCAATCCCGATATTATCAAAGATGAAGTTTTTGATTTCGTGATTGTCAATAGAGTCCTTAAAAAAATAAAGGATTTGAAGCATTACGATCCCATTATTGAAAAAATCTTTGATGAAAAGGGTAAAGAAATGGGACTGAATGTAGAATTACAGATCAATCCTGAAGTGAAAGACTTTTTTACTTTCAAAAGCATCAGCACGACCAACAAACAACGCTGCTTTCTGTCATTGCGCGGGGAAACAAGAGAAATTTTATGCGATGATAAGCTATACAATGTCTTATTGGCCGTATTCAATTCTTATGACCCTAATGATCTTTTGAAACATATTAGCACCATAGAGTCTCTCAAAAAAATCTTTTATACGATTACATGTGAAGCAGTGTATTTATAAAGAGAGGGGTGTTTGTGGCAAGCAAGCAGGCTGATGAACAAAAAAAGCTAGTTATAGAGCAAGAGGTTCAAAAGCGGCAGTTTCAAAAAATAGAAGAACTTAAAGCAGACATGCAAAAAGGTATTAATCCCTTTTTTAAAGTCTTGTTTGATGGGGGGAATAGGTTGTTTGGTTTCCCTGAAACTTTTATTTATTCCTCCATATTTATATTGTTTGTAACCATTGTATTATCTGTTATTCTTTTTCAAGCCTATGAACCTGTTTTGATTGTAGCGATTGTTATTGTGCTTGTAGCTCTTGGATTCAAGAAAGATTACAGGCTTTATCAAAGAATGGAGCGAGCGATGAAATTTAAAAAACCTTTTTTGTTTAAGGGCGTGAAAAACAAAGCGTTCATGAGCATTTTTTCCATGAAGCCTAGTAAAGAAATGGCGAATGACATCCACTTAAATCCAAACAGAGAAGACAGACTTGTGAGCGCTGCAAATTCCTATCTAGCGAATAACTATGAATGTTTTTTAGATGATGGGGTGATCCTTACTAACAACTATTCTCTTTTAGGCACAATCAAATTGGGGGGCATTGATTTTTTAACCACTTCCAAAAAAGATCTCATAGAGTTACACGCTTCTATTTATAGCGTTTTTAGGAATTTTGTTACCCCTGAATTCAAATTTTATTTTCACACTATTAAAAAGAAAATCGTTATTGATGAAACCAATAGGGATTATGGTCTTATTTTTTCTAATGATTTCATGCGAGCCTATAATGAGAAGCAAAAGAGAGAAAGTTTTTATGATATTAGTTTTTATCTCACCATAGAGCAAGATTTATTAGACACTCTCAATGAACCCGTTATGAATAAAAAGCATTTTGCAGATAATAATTTTGAAGAGTTTCAAAGGATTATTAGAGCCAAGCTTGAAAACTTCAAGGATAGGATAGAGCTTATAGAAGAGCTACTGAGTAAATACCACCCCACTAGATTGAAAGAATACACCAAAGATGGCATTATTTACTCCAAACAATGCGAGTTTTATAATTTTTTGGTGGGAATGAATGAAGCCCCTTTTATTTGCAACCGAAAAGACTTGTATCTCAAAGAAAAAATGCATGGAGGGGTGAAAGAAGTTTATTTTGCTAATAAGCATGGAAAAATCTTGAATGATGATTTGAGTGAAAAATATTTTAGCGCTATTGAAATTAGTGAATACGCCCCTAAATCACAGAGCGATTTGTTTGATAAAATCAACGCTCTAGACAGCGAATTTATCTTTATGCATGCTTACTCGCCTAAAAACTCACAAGTTTTAAAGGACAAACTAGCTTTCACCTCTAGAAGGATTATTATTAGTGGAGGCTCCAAAGAGCAAGGCATGACTTTGGGTTGCTTGAGCGAATTAGTGGGTAATGGTGATATTACGCTAGGCAGTTATGGTAATTCTTTAGTGCTGTTTGCTGATAGCTTTGAAAAAATGAAACAAAGCGTTAAGGAATGCGTCTCTAGTCTTAACGCTAAAGGTTTTTTAGCCAACGCAGCGACTTTCTCTATGGAAAATTACTTTTTTGCCAAACATTGCTCTTTTATCACGCTTCCTTTTATTTTTGATGTAACTTCTAATAATTTTGCTGATTTCATAGCGATGAGAGCGATGAGTTTTGATGGCAATCAAGAGAATAACGCTTGGGGTAATAGCGTGATGACGCTAAAAAGCGAGATCAATTCGCCTTTTTATTTGAACTTCCACATGCCTACTGATTTTGGTTCAGCTTCAGCAGGACACACTTTGATACTTGGCTCAACCGGTTCAGGTAAAACAGTGTTTATGTCCATGACTCTAAATGCTATGGGGCAATTTGCCTATAATTTTCCTGCTAATGTCAGCAAAGATAAACAAAAGCTCACTATGGTCTATATGGATAAAGATTATGGCGCTTATGGGAATATTGTCGCAATGGGTGGGGAGTATGTCAAGATTGAGCTAGGGACAGATACAGGATTAAATCCTTTTGCTTGGGCGGCTTGCGTGCAAAAAACAGATGCAACAATGGAGCAAAAACAAACGGCTATTTCTGTTGTCAAAGAGCTTGTGAAAAACCTAGCGACCAAAAGCGATGAAAAAGATGAAAATGGCAACAGCGTCTCTTTTAGCCTAGCCGATTCTAACACGCTTGCAGCGGCAGTAACCAACCTTATCACAGGAGATATGAACCTAGATTATCCCATCACTCAACTTATTAACGCTTTTGGAAAAGACCATAATGATCCTAATGGGCTTGTCGCGCGATTAGCGCCTTTTTGCAAATCAACCAATGGTGAATTTCAATGGCTTTTTGATAATAAAGCAACAGATCGCTTAGATTTTTCAAAAACGATTATTGGCGTTGATGGGTCAAGTTTCTTAGACAATAATGATGTTTCGCCCTTTATTTGTTTTTATCTTTTCGCTCGTATCCAAGAAGCAATGGATGGGCGTAGATTTGTCTTAGATATTGATGAAGCTTGGAAATATTTAGGCGATCCAAAGGTCGCTTATTTTGTAAGAGACATGCTAAAAACCGCAAGGAAAAGAAACGCTATTGTTAGACTTGCGACTCAAAGCATCACTGATCTTTTGGCTTGCCCTATTGCTGATACGATTAGAGAACAATGCCCTACAAAGATTTTTTTGAGAAACGATGGGGGTAATCTTTCTGATTACCAAAGATTAGCTAATGTTACAGAAAAAGAATTTGAAATCATCACTAAGGGGCTGGATAGGAAAATCCTCTACAAACAGGATGGAAGCCCTAGCGTTATCGCTAGTTTTAATTTGAGAGGCATTCCTAAAGAATATTTGAAAATTTTATCCACAGATACTGTATTTGTCAAAGAAATTGACAAGATTATCCAAAACCATAGTATCATAGATAAATATCAGGCCTTGAGGCAAATGTATCAACAAATAAAGGAGTATTAAAATGAAACAAAGTTTGCGCGAACAAAAATTATTGAAAATTTTGGAAAATGATGTCTTGACGATTTTGGATAGTTTTTCTAATTACCTTTTTGAACTGAGAGAAGAATTGGACTTCATAGAAGAAGAAATGGAAGGTGAAATCACTGAACAAAACCTTACCGCTCTTTATGATTTTTCTAATTTCTTAGAAGACCATGTCAATGTGTTTTATGAGAATGTTTTGAATATAGACGATGTCAAAACAGAACACCTTTATTCAGGTCTCATAGATAGTCTTAACGCTAATCTTCACTTTGTCAAGTCATTTCTCAGTAATCAGGATTTAGACTTCCGCTTTTTTAAAGAAATAAACGAAGGGCAAGATCCCCAAAAAACATTATCAAGATTAATTCCTCTTCAAAGTGGGAAAAATGATGCAAGCTCGTTTAAAGCCAATAATTCTTTTGTTTCATTAGTTTATGTTTATGCTTACTTCATGCTAGAAACTATCAGGCAGTCGTATAGGATTCTCAGATTACTAGAAAAACCTATCAATAACAACATAAGCGAGGACATGCAGAGCGATATAGAGAATTTTTTTGTTCAAGCGAATTTTTTAGAATACTATGTTCAGAACAAAATATACCCAACCAATCATGCCTATGACTTCACACATTTGATCATGGACTCCATTATTCCTAATTGGATTCAAACTGATATGAGCGTTGAAGCTAAAAAGAAAGAGCTTTTTGAAAAATATTTTCAAAACATTGATGAAGTAACAAACAAAATGCTCGATCAAGAAAATCAAAACAAAAACAGCGATTGAGCGGTGTTAATGCGCTAGAATAATGCTAAAAATAAGAATAAAGGAGTCAAAAGTATGAAAACGAACTTTTATAAAATTAAATTACTATTTGCTTGGTGTCTTATCATTGGCATGTTTAACGCTCCGCTTAACGCTGACCAAAACACGGATATCAAAGATATTAGTCCTGAAGATATGGCGCTAAATAGCGTGGGGCTTGTTTCTAGAGATCAGCTAAAAATAGAGATCCCTAAAGAAACCCTAGAGCAAAAAGTGGCCATACTCAATGACTATAATGATAAGAATGTTAATATCAAGTTTGACGACATAAGTTTAGGGAGTTTCCAACCTAATGATAATCTAGGCATCAATGCGATGTGGGGCATTCAAAATCTTCTCATGAGCCAAATGATGAGCGATTACGGTCCAAACAATTCTTTCATGTATGGCTATGCGCCAACATACTCAGATTCATCGTTTTTACCACCGATCTTAGGGTATTAACTAGGGGGTATTAACATGGCAGGCACACAAGCTATATATGAATCGTCTTCTGCAGGATTCTTATCGCAAGTTTCCTCAATCATCTCAAGCACAAGTGGTGTCGCAGGGCCATTTGCAGGAATAGTAGCGGGTGCTATGACAGCAGCGATTATTCCTATTGTTGTGGGATTTACTAATCCGCAAATGACCGCTATCATGACCCAATACAATCAAAGCATCGCTGAAGCTGTAAGCGTGCCTATGAAAGCCGCTAACCAACAATACAACCAATTGTATCAAGGTTTTAACGATCAAAGCATGGCTGTGGGGAACAATATCTTAAATATCAGCAAATTAACAGGGGAATTTAACGCGCAAGGCAACACGCAAGGCGCGCAAATTAGTGCTGTCAATAGTCAGATTGCAAGCATTTTAGCGAGTAACACTACCCCTAAAAATCCTAGCGCTATTGAAGCTTATGCGACGAATCAAATTGCTGTTCCTAGCGTGCCAACAACGGTTGAAATGATGAGCGGTATATTAGGTAATATTACAAGCGCAGCACCAAAATACGCCCTAGCTCTACAAGAGCAACTGCGTTCTCAAGCAAGCAACAGCTCAATGAATGATACAGCCGATTCCCTTGATAGCTGTACCGCTTTAGGCGCGCTTGTTGGCTCATCAAAAGTGTTTTTCAGTTGCATGCAAATTTCTATGACTCCTATGAGTGTTTCTATGCCCACTGTTTATGCCAAATACCAAGCGTTAGCCACTAATGCCCTAACTTCAGGCGTTAATCCTATGACCACCCCTGCATGCCCTATTGGGGACAAGGTTCTTGCCGTTTATTGCTATGCTGAAAAAGTAGCAGAAATTTTGAGAGAATACTATATAGAATTTGTGAAAAACAATACCAATTTGTTGCAGAACGCTTCTCAAATGATACTCGGTCAATCAGGATTGGCTACTAGCACCTATGACACTCAAGCGATTTCTAACATAAGCTCGCTATATAATTACAATATAGTAGCGAATAAATCTTTTTTGAAATCGCATTTGACTTACCTTGATTACATCAAAGACAAGCTTAAGGGGCAAAAAGATAGCTACTTAACAGAAAGGGTGCAAACTAAAATAATCGTGAAGTGAGGAAAGAGATGTGAAATGTTTTTTAAGCATATTTTCTTTCTTGACTTTTTGTGGCTTGTCTTTGGATGGTGCAGGGGCAGTAATAACGCTTGAACCTGCCTTAAAAGCCATTCAGGCGGACGCACAAGCCAAACAAAAAACCGCTCAAGCCGAATTAAAAGCCATAGAGGCTCAGTCTAGTGCCAAAGAAAAAGCCATTCAAGCGCAGATAGAGGGAGAATTGAGGACTCAGCTTGCAACCATGAGCGCTATGTTAAAAGGGGCTAATGGCGTTATCAATGGTGTCAATGGCATGACAGGGGGTTTTTTTGCAGGTTCAGACATCTTGCTTGGCGTCATGGAAGGGTATTCAAGCGCGCTTAGCGCATTGGGGGGGAATGTCAAAATAATCGTGGAAAAACAAAAAATTAATACCCAAACAGAAATCCAAAACATGCAAATCGCGCTCCAAAAAAATAACGAAATAATCAAGCTCAAAATGAATCAGCAAAACGCTCTCTTAGAAGCGTTAAAAAACAGCTTTGAACCGAGCGTTACTCTAAAAACACAAATGGAAATGCTTTCTCAAGCTCTAGGAAGTTCTTCTGATAACGCTAAATACATCGCTTACAATACGATCGGCATCAAGGCGTTTGAAGAAACCTTAGAAGGTTTTGAAACATGGTTGAAAGAGGCTATGAAAAAAGCGACCCTTATTGACTACAATTCCCTAACAGGTCAGGCTTTGTTTCAAAGCGCCATCTATGCGCCTGCTCTTAGTTTTTTTTCAAGCATGGGCACACCATTTGGAATCATTGAAACATTCACTCTAGCGCCCACAAAATGCCCCTATCTTGATGGGCTAAAAATTTCAGCATGCCTTATGGGGCAGGTTATTCAGAATTACAGAATGATTGTAGCCCTTATTCAAAATAAACTGAGTGATGCAGATTTTCAAAATATCGCTTATTTGAATGGGATCAATGAAGAAATCAAAACCTTAAAAGGATCAGTAGATTTGAACGCGCTCATAGAAGCTGCTATCTTAAACGCAGAAAATCATTTAAACTATATAGAGAATCTTGAAAAAAAAGCTGACCTTTGGGAAGAACAACTGAAATTAGAGAGAGAAACGACAGCAAGAAACATTGCTAACTCTAAAGTTATTGTCAAATGAAAACACTCGTGAAAAATACCATATTTTCTTTTTTGCTATTGTCTGTTTTGATGGCAGAAGATATAACAAGCGGCTTAAAGCAACTGGATAGCACCTACCAAGAGACCAACCAACAAGTGCTCAAAAACTTAGATGAGATTTTTTCAACCACTAGCCCTAGCGCTAATGATAAAATGGGTGAAGAAGATGCTCTAAACATCAAAAAAGCGGCCATGGCTTTGAGAGGAGATTTAGCGTTATTGAAAGCCAATTTTGAAGCGAATGAGTTATTTTTCATCTCAGAAGATGTGATTTTTAAGACTTATATGTCTAGCCCTGAACTTTTATTAACCTATATGAAAATCAATCCCTTAGACCAAAAGACTGCTGAGCAGCAATGCGGAATATCCGATAAAATTTTAGTTCTTTATTGTGAGGGGAAGCTGAAAATCGAGCAAGAAAAACAAAATATAAGAGAGCGTTTAGAAACTTCTCTAAAGGCGTATCAGAGCAACATTGGAGGTACAGCTTCTTTAATCATTGCTTCACAGACGCTTGTAGAAAGCCTAAAGAATAAAAATTTCATCAAAGGAATCAGAAAGCTTATGTTAGCTCACAACAAGGTCTTTTTAAATTATTTAGAGGAGTTGGATGCATTAGAAAGATCCCTAGAACAAAGCAAGCGACAATACCTACAAGAAAGGCAATCAAGTAAGATCATTGTCAAATGATTTTCTGAGATGACAAGCTATGATTCCTTATTTTTGGGATTTGTTTCTCTAGTTGTTTTTTGAGCTAATAATTTGGATCGCTATTTTTTTCCATGAGCGATGCTTTGTTCTATTTGATTAATGACGCTATTGGGCAGTTCGGATTTAGAGCGATTGTTTGAGAATGTTGCATCTTTTGCTTCATTTTCTTTTGTATCAGTAGTGCCAAACTCGCTTGCATTTGTAGTATCTTGGTAGTTATTTTCTTGCTCCATTTCTTTTTTTCTCTTCTCACAAATAGCGCACGAAGCTATAAGAAAGGTTCTATTGTTGTTGTTATTGAGAGCGAGTTTTAAACCATTCAGGTGTTGTCTAGAAAACTTGTTATTTTCTGTCTCTATTTCTTGAATTTTTTCTAATAAGGGGGCAAGAATTTTTTGATCCTTGATGTCTTTGATCAAACACTTTCTTAACCCATCATAATCGTTGCTTGAAATAATACACTTATTGATAACGATTTCAATTTCAGGCGTTCTCCACTCATCAGGCACAAGCGGAGTAGCAGGTTTCACAAAAGCTTCATTCACCTTATTGATCATCTCATCAAAGTTATCATCTTTATTAGATTTGGTTTCAGTGGAAGAATTGCCATTAGGGTTGTCATTCAAAGGGTTAGCGTTAGTTTCGTTTAATTCTTGCAATCCTCTGTGCTTAGCCGCTTTTTTTTGAACAGAAGAGTTGTTCTTTTTTTCAAACGCTTCAATATTCTTTTGAATTTGCTCTACTCTCGCCCTATCATTCCGTAATTTTTCTCTCAAAGCGTTAGTGGCGAATTCTTTTTCCTCTTTTGTAATTTCTTTGTCGTCATGTCTTTGATAGAGTGTTTTGATTTTTTTAAAGCCTAAAGCCACTAATTCTTTGTATTCACTCGGTAATAATGCCGTATTGATAGCGTTTAAGCCCCCATAAATAACCAAAGAATAAAGAGCGACAGAACCTAATTTTTTGAAGATACTTTTCAAGATCGTCTCCTTTCCTATTCAAAGGGGTTATTCTTGGCAACATTGTTTCGGTATGCAGAAACCACTGTTTTGAAGAAATTAAATATCTTGTAGTGTTCTTTTTGCATAGTTGTTTTGTCGCTCATCATAGGATCGCTATCTACGAAGATATTGTATTCATTAGTCTTTTTTAATATAGATTTTTTGGATTGGGTATCAAAATTGAAGCTGTCTAAAACCAACAAACACAATTTTTGTTTTTGAGCGAAACTCAATTTTTGGTTGGTGAAGTTTTTAGTCAAAGTATTCAATTCCACATCATCTTTGACATTTTTCAACAAGTTAGAAAAAGCTTCATAGCCCCTTAAATATTTCTCATTGATCTTATCAATCGCCATGCTAAACGCCAAGCGTTCCGAGTTAAAAATAAGCGTGTTGGTGGCTTTTTGGGCAATATCTTTTGCTTTGGAGTCAAATTTGTTTCTTTCAAGTTGCAAGTAATAATCTATATTATCCAATTCTTTTCTGCTCAACAGATTAGAAATGTTATTGGAATATTCTTCAATCGCTTGCTTGTAAGATAAAGCTAATCGGCTCGCTTTTTTGTTTTGCTCTTCATCTAAAGAAAACACACCCATTTGAAGCAAAGCCTGAGCCTTATCTTTAGTGGTAGCGGTAGTTTTTTTAAAAATACTGCTCGTTTTCACCTGGGGGTAGTAATAACTCAAACGCTCCTTATCTTCTTTGGTGAATGTTTCTTGGTTTAAAACATAGGCATAAGGGTTAGGAAGAAGTTTCTTATAAAGAGGGTTATCTTTTAAGGCTTGCTCTAGATCACCATAAGCCTTTGACTTAGCAGTAAGGATTTTACCTCTTGTCTCTTTCTCTAGAGCCTCTTTTTCTTTTTTGTATTTGTTTTCTAAATCTAAAAGGACTTTAGCTCTGTAATCCACAAGCTCTTTGATTTTTTGTTTTCTAAAAACCAAGTCTTCTAAGAAATCATGCGTATTGTTTAAGAGCTTCTTGCGAGCTTTAAGAGCGTCTTCTTTTGCAGCCACTTCTTCTTGTTCTTTTTTTATCTCGTTGAAAAATGAACCAAACTGCTCCACATTAGCCGACAAAATTCCAAACGCAACCAATGAGCTAAAAACGATTTTTGCAAGCATCTTATAGTTTTTGTAACCTTAAATTTTCAAAAAATACCAACATATTTTACCACAATTTCCACAAAACTATGGATCAAAACTTTTCCATATTCAAAAGGTAAGTAAAATCTAGGTCTTTGAGTATCAAGTTAATAAAATAATAGCTCATTTTTGAAAAATAATAGATCACATCTGAGCGTGTTTAGCTAGTATTCAAAAAAGTTTTTGATTGGATCAGATTAGGGATTATTGAAATCATAAAAATTCAAAAGGGCTTTTTCCATTTTTTGGTATAACAATAACATTACCTTTCTTAATATAGTGTTATGTTTTTCTTGCTTGTATGCGGCTTGTTGGTATTTTTTAAGTTTCTCTTAAAGTTATTTTTATACAATGGATTGGTGTTTTTTGGATAGAAACTCCTTTATTCCTTGATAGGTGTTTTCTATTCTTTGTTTGACATAAATAAACAAATCGTTGGTTTGTGTTATATCACATGTTAGTATCAGCATAGTAGGGTATTCTTTGGGATTTTGAGCTAGATTAAGGTGGTTTTGTAAAATACTTATTATTTCCTATGCTCCTTTGCTCCTTTATAGGTTCACCGCCTTGAACTAGTTCTTTCAAAACCAAAATGAAACGACCGATTAGCAAATTAAAACAAAACTTTTTACAATTCAAACATTCTTTCAACAAACATTTAGATAAGTACAGCCTTTATTATAGGCTGTTCAATATCAGCTCTATCGTTATAGGTTTTTTAATAGCGCTTTTTTCTTATGGGGCAGGGGTGATTTTAGTTTATCCAATATTATTCTTGTTTGCTCTTATAATAAAACCTAGCTTTTTTTATTACACTACTTACCTTTTGCTACTCGTTTCTCTCAGCATAATAAGCAAATACTATCTCCTAAGCCACGCAAATTTCACAATGAAGCTAATCATGCTTATGACTCAATGGCAAAATTGGTTCTTATGATTCGTTCAAAAATTTCTCAAGACTTGATTTAGAGAAATTTCTTTATTTCCACACATTAGCATAAAACCTTACTAACTAAAAACTAAAATCTTTTTAAGCGCATGCGCAAAGCTAGCTTATTTGAAAAAACCAATCGATTTTTGGTATTCAAATCCTAAAACCCCATGATTTTAAATTTAAATGAGCGTTTTTTAAAAATAATTATGCATCTAGTGTGTTAGTGATTTGTTTTTGATATGGTGGTGGTTTTCCAAATTAATATTGAGAAAAATTTGCTATAATTAGGAGATAAAAACAAAAAGAATATGGCTTGTTTGGTGGCAAAATATTTGATTTGTTTGCGATTGGTGGTTGCTTATCGCTTGATTTCATGAGTAATCTTAGATTCAAGAATTTTCTTAGTAGCTTTAGGTATGCTATTGTGAAATGCTTCCTACTAAAACACGCATTAGAGATCCGAACAAGCAATAACTTACACAACCGAAAATAAAAGGACTGAGTATGGGAAAAATTTTAGCTTCTTTGTTGGGTGGCGGAATAAATCTTTTTACAGGTTTATCCAATGATTTGTTTTCTATGATATTAAGTTTTTTGTTCTTTCTGATGTTAATGATGGGACTTAATGAAATATTAGGGAAAAAATTCAACTTGCCTATGGACAATATCAAGAATTTTATGGCAGAAGTGCTGAAGAATGGATTCGATAGTATCAAAAACATGGGATCTGCTTTGGTTGGTAATGGTTTTGGTAGCAACAAATCAGACAAAACCACTAATAAAATGAGTGTCTCTCAAGTAAGACTCTAGTGGTGTATTAACTATCTAAAGATGAAATTTTTTCATCTTTCATGCAGAGCTTTGTTTGATCAACAAGGCAATAGATTACTAGCTGAACGTTATGATTTTATTACTTGAGACTCCTTTTTGAAAATGAGTTATCTTGACTCTTTATTTTAGTTGTAACGCATTCTTACAACTTATCTTGCTTAACATTAAAACTTTTTTAAATCGGTTTAGGGCTATTTGTGAAAGCGTTTTTTGTAGGTTTTGAAAAATAGATATGAGAGTGATTGAAGCAATATTTTTATGGTTAAAAAAATAGTTTCTTGCTCTTTGAATTATGACCGCTCTGAAATTTTCACGCAACAGATATTGTATAATTTCAATATAAACCTTTACGATCTGAACAATCTAAAGAGAAACCAAATCCATTGAAGGGATCAAGAGCGATATGAGTAATAACATGCGAAAACTCTTCTTAATGATTGCCAACTCAAAAGATAAGAAAGAAAAACTTATTAAGAGCTTGCAAGAGAACGAACTTTTAAGCACTGATGAAAAAAAGAAAATCATGGATCAAATAAAAACCATGCATGATTTTTTCAAACAGATGCATACAAACAAGGGAGCGTTAGATAAGGTTCTAAGAAATTACATGAAAGATTATCGCGCTGTTATCAAAAGCATTGGTATTGATAAATTTAAAAAGGTTTATCGTTTGCTTGAGAATGAGACTATGGAACTGTTGCATGCGATTACGGAGAATCCTAATTTCTTATTCTCCAAATTTGATCGATCAATTCTTGGAATATTTCTGCCTTTCTTCAGCAAGCCCATCATGTTTAAGATGAGTATTAGAGAAATGGACTCGCAAATAGAATTGTATGATACTAAGCTCCCACTATTGAAATTGTTTGTGATGACAGATGAAGAAGTGAATTTCTATGCTAATCTAAAAACCATTGAACAATATAACGACTATGTTAGGGATTTGCTGATGAAATTTGATCTTGAAAAATACATGGAAGAAAAAGGAGTGCAAAATGCTTGATATGGAAAACGAACAAAAAATCTCGGTGTAACTAACAAAATTCAGTTTGAAAAATATTTGTCTTGGGAAGAGACAGAATTAAAAAATGATGAACACTTTAAAAAGATTACCTACCTGATCGCCTTACCTATCAAGTAAAGCTAACGCCCGTTGGCGTTTCTCTCTACCCTTAGAAAAATCTATTCTCTCCTTTTCTTTCAATCACTTACCACTGAGCAAACTTCTGATTTGATTGCGTAAGTATTCATTCTCTCTTTCTTCTTGCAGCTTCTCCCTAACTTCTTCCTCTCTGGTTTGCATGTTCAAGTTGCCATTCTTAAAAATCTCAGAACTAATCACATTCTGCCTCATTTGATAACCTGCACGATTACTCAAGGTTTCTAAAATTTCTCGTTGGTTATTTTTCCTAGTGGTATATTCTTGTTCCTTGTCTTGCAAGAGAGTTCTGTAATACTGATTGATTTTTTCTAGCTGAGCTTTTTCTCTTGCCACTTCATTGATCACTTGCTTGTTGTTTGCTCCACTCACATCATAGCCATGCAAGTTTTTTGTGTTAGCCCCTAGCATTGGCTGACTTCCTTGCAACACATCAAAGGTTTGTGGTTGTTCTTTGTTGTTAGGATTATCATTGTAGTTACTCGCTATCATCACCACACCTTTTTGATTCAAAGTAGGCTGCAAGTAAAAATCAATGTCAGATCTTGCTCCATTAGCTTGGAAGTAATTCTTGTATTGAAGGATCTTATTGGCATCGCCTATGAGCGTAATCTTTTTAGAATGATGAACAAGTTTGAAAGTTAGTACAACTTGTTTATTATCCAACAAATAGTCCTTGTAATTTGGCAACTTCACTTGCACCATGAATGGTGTGTCTTTGAGTTTGTCATTTAAGGGGATCTCACTATACTTCTCTATCAGTTCATTATACACAGGCGTATAAACATGGTTCTTTTGTTTCACCACTTTTTTCGCATAGTTACTGCACGCGCTTAAAATTAAGCACAGAATTGCCGCACCGATTAAAACACTTGCTCTCAGTTTCATTGTTGTTTCTCCTTATCGCTCTCGTTTCATTAGTTTCATTCTGCACCGCCTTGTTTCTTTGAAGCGAAAAGACCATTGATAAAATTTTTTATACCAATAACCTTAATAACTTTATAAATCAAATAGCCCATACCTATGAAGCAAATGTTTTTCAAAACAAAAAGCACCTTGTCGTTAGTGCTACCAATTCCTAAGATATATAGTTCATAAATCGATCTAATTGTTTCTAATCCAAAAAACAAAACCGCACCCACACCAAAGGCATAGTAAAAATACTGAAGTTTTAATTTTGCTTTTAGACTTTCCACTAGCTCTGTGTTTTTGCTAGTTCTTAAAAATACAAAATAGATTGCAAACAAAACAAATATCCCACCCATACACAATCCTAACAGATGCTCTAGTCCCCCTATATATCCTAAGAATGAATGAGCGTATGCTTCCATTATTCTCTGTTTGGCTTGTCCTATCTGCATCAGAAGTTCATACCTTTTTTCTTGCGGTAGCTTTTCTATTTCTATTAGGATATTTTTCAACTCTTCTTGATTCTTTAAAGCTTCGTGAAATCTTTGTTCCCCTAAACTCCCTTTAGGATATAACGAGTCTAGCAAATTTAAGAGATCATTGCTCTGTGAGTTGCTAGGTGGTGGGGCGTTTAGCGGATTGGATCCATGATGCTCTGTTGTATCGTTCATGAAATTCCTTTCAAGAATTAAATTGAGAACTTATTTTGATATTATACCATTCTCTCTATGAGTTGTGATTGTCTCATCTCTTTGAATTAAGCGCTTCTAAAATTTCATTATTGAGTTACGACTGCTTGCTCATCGCTCTTACTTTTTGAGTTGCATCGTGTTTCATCTTGCTTCTTGTTTGAAACAAGTCGCTGCTTAAATTGATTATCAAGGAATCTTTGCTCAACGCCTTATCCAAAAAGGTTTTTGTTAAAGGTTTTTCAAATACATAGTTTTTACAGAAATTTTGCTATAATTAGGGTTATTTTAAGGAGTTTTTAATGAAAAATCTCTCAAGTTTTACAACCAACAAACCAATAATTAAACAATAAAGCTGTCGCATGTTAGGGAAAAAAAACGAAGAAGTCTTGATTGATGAAAATTTGGTTGGGGGTGTGATAGCCCTTGATAGATTGGCAAAACTCAATAAGGCCAATAGGACTTTCAAAAGGGCTTTTTATCTCTCTATGGCACTCAATGTCGCCGCTGTAACGAGTATTGTGATGATGATGCCTTTGAAGAAAACGGATATATTTGTTTATGGCATTGATCGATACACAGGAGAATTTAAAATTGTCAAACGCTCCGATGCCAGGCAAATTGTCAATTCTGAAGCTGTTGTGGATAGCGCAACTTCAAAATTTGTCTCATTGCTGTTTGGTTATAGTAAAAATTCTTTGAGGGATCGCAAGGATCAACTGATGCAATATTGCGATGTGAGTTTCCAAACCCAAGCAATGAGAATGTTCAATGAAAATATCAGACAATTCGTAGATAAAGTCCGAGCAGAAGCTATCATTAGCTCTAACATACAAAGAGAAAAAGTCAAAAATAGTCCCTTAACGAGATTAACATTTTTCATTACCATCAAAATCACACCTGATACGATGGAAAATTATGAATATATTACTAAAAAACAAGTAACTATTTATTATGATTTTGCTAGAGGTAACTCTTCTCAAGAAAATCTTATCATCAATCCTTTTGGCTTCAAAGTGTTTGACATTCAAATCACGGATTTACAAAACGAGCAGACAGTAAGCGAAATTTTGAGAAAGATTAAAGAAGTGGAAGCGAAAAATAAGACATTAGAGAAATAAGAGCATGTTTAATCTTAAAAGGACTTTTTTAATAACGATCATGAGTTTTTTTCTCATTGTTCCTAATTGGTTGAAAGCTATTGATTTGCCCATTGTTTCAAATCTCAAAATTTACCAAACAGTTTATTGCATGCTGATACCGAGTTATGTTTTAACCAACAAAAGTTTTGCAGATATTTTAACAGGCTATACATCTATTGGTCAATCAGGGAGCGGAAAGAGTTCAGGGCAGGGTGTGATCGAAGCGCTTAGCACACCATTAGCCACAAGTTTAGCCGCTAGCAATCTGGTGAAATATTTGAACACTTTAGGTCCTTTATGGGGATCGGCGTGGGCAAGTGTTGCTACAGCTATACAAGGCTTTGCTCTAACGCCATCAAGTGGCTGTAATTTTGGTTGGAACGCATTGATAAATAAAAACATAGACATATCCATGGATAGCATGCTAGACAATTTGAGCAACAAGATTCAGAATTTCACCAAAGGCGGTGTTGAGGACAATGTGAAAGGCAATGTTCTTTTACAAATAATTAGCTCAATAACCGCTCAAGCTTCTACGAATATTACAGCTGATGGTTTAATTTGGCTGATTGGCAAAGAATTCACTGCAAATAAACTGCAAAACAACACTACAGCCATGCTTGCTTTTGCCGCACTAGAATCTGTTGTCAAAGGAGCGGACGCTGCTGTTCTTCCTGCATATGGTGTAGTCAATCTGCCTGATATTATCATAGGGCAAGGGTCATATCTTGATTTTGTTTCTTACCTAATTTATATTGTTTTTGGGATTTTTGTTTTCATTTCTTTTATGAAATTGAGGGATATTTCAAATGGTATTCAGATTAACATAGGTTTTGAATACATGCGATTTATTGGGGGGACATTATTCAAAATGGCGATGGTCTCTTTTATCGCCTATGCAGGTTTTGGTTATCTTTATAAAATCTCTTATTCCATTTATTTTGGTTTAGCAGGTGCTTTTGGGCTGAATCAAGTTCTTTTTTGGGCTTTAGATTTAGTGCTGAATTACACTGTTAATTCAATTTTACCTGCGGTAAGAGCTGTTTTTTCTAATGTTGGTAACAACGCTCCTAGTTTGTTACAAGGCTTGCAAGTGGCAGGTATTTCTTTATTCGCCATTTTTATGCAAGTAACTATCATTATGAGAATAAGCACTGTGGTTGTGAAACCTTTGATAGCTGGGGCTTTTAGCGGTATTGTGTTCCCTATTGCGGTATGTTTGATCGTGCTAGATTGGTTCAAAGATTCCATGAAAAACATATTGATATGGTTTATTAATAATTTATTTATCTTGGTTCTAGCTATTCCTATTTTGCTCTTTGGTGTTTTGGCATTATTGGCATTCAATTTGACCATAACGCCCTCTGTTGCTATACAAAACATCAATCAAGGGGGACTGGGTATCGATTCAACTATTGCGAGTTTGATCACTCTATTTATTTTAAAAGGTTTCATAGAGACGATTATTGAGAGTGTCAATGCGATCGTTAATACCATTTTCAGCTCTGTCTCTATGGATGGCAGCAGGATGGATAGAGAAAGAGATGCCTTAATGGTAGGAAGAGTTGGTGGATCTATGTTTAAAGGATAAGCCACTTTATTCTTGTGTTACAATTACAAATATTTTTTAAGAGGAATTGTTGATGGAGCAGGCATTTTTTAAAAAAATTGTTAACTGTTTCTGTCTTGGTTATTTATTTTTATCTAGCGTAATAGAAGCAGCACCTGACATTAAAAATTTTAATCGTGGCAGGGTGAAAGTGGTGAATAAGAAGATTACTTATTTGGGAGATGAAAAACCCATCACGATTTGGACTTCATTAGACAATGTTACTGTGATCCAACTTGAAAAAGATGAAACTATTTCTTACATCACAACAGGTTTCAATAAAGGTTGGAATATTGTGCCTAATTCTAATCATATATTCATTCAACCTAAATCGGTAAAAAGTAATCTCATGTTTGAAAAAGAAGCAGTGAATTTTGCCCTAATGACAAGAGATTACCAAGAATTTTTAAAAACAAAAAAACTTATCGTAGATGCGCCTGACCCTAAAGAATTAGAAGAACAAAAAAAAGCTCTAGAAAAAGAAAAAGAAGCTAAAGAACAGGCGCAAAAAGCGCAAAAAGATAAAAGAGAAAAAAGAAAGGAGGAGCGTGCAAAAAATAGAGCCAATTTAGAAAATCTCACTAACGCTATGAGTAACCCACAAAATTTGAGCAATAACAAAAATCTTAGCGAATTGATCAAGCAACAGAGAGAAAATGAATTAGACCAAATGGAACGACTAGAGGACATGCAAGAGCAGGCTCAAGCTAACGCGCTCAAACAAATTGAAGAACTCAACAAGAAACAAGCTGAAGAGGCAGTTAGGCAAAGAGCCAAGGATAAAATCAGTATTAAGACAGATAAATCTCAAAAAAGCCCCGAGGATAACTCCATAGAATTATCTCCTAGCGATAGCGCTTGGAGGACTAATCTTGTTGTGCGGACCAATAAAGCCTTGTATCAATTCATTTTGAGAATAGCTCAAAAAGACAATTTTGCTTCAGCGTATCTAACGGTCAAATTAGAATACCCACAAAGACACGAAGTCTCTAGCGTTATTGAAGAGGAATTAAAAAAGAGAGAAGAAGCAAAGAGGCAGAGAGAATTGATCAAGCAAGAAAATCTCAACACCACAGCCTACATCAATAGAGTAATGATGGCGAGCAATGAACAGATTATCAACAAAGAAAAAATAAGAGAAGAAAAACAAAAAATTATACTAGATCAAGCAAAGGCGCTAGAGACCCAATATGTGCATAATGCGTTAAAAAGAAATCCTGTGCCTAGAAACTACAATTACTACCAAGCGCCTGAAAAACGCTCTAAACATATTATGCCCTCTGAAATTTTTGATGATGGCACATTCACTTATTTTGGTTTCAAAAACATCACTCTCCAACCTGCTATTTTTGTGGTTCAACCTGATGGGAAATTGAGCATGACTGATGCCGCCATTGATCCTAACATGACTAATTCAGGATTGAGATGGTATAGAGTTAATGAAATTGCAGAGAAGTTTAAGCTCATTAAAGACAAAGCCCTTGTAACAGTGATCAATAAAGGCTATGGGAAAAATCCATTGACAAAAAATTACAATATCAAAAACTATGGTGAATTGGAGCGTGTGATTAAAAAGCTCCCTCTTGTCAGAGATAAATAAAAAGGCGTTAAGACATGAATGAAGAAAACGATAAACTTGAAACTTCTGAAAAAACCCAACAAGATTCACCCCAAGATCTATCTAATGAAGAAGCAACGGAAGCCAATCATTTTGAAGATCTTTTAAAAGAAGAAAGCTCAGACAATCATCTTGACAATTCCGCAGAAATTAAAACCCATTTTGATGAAGAAAAGCCAGAAGAAACCCAAACTCAAATGGATTCTGGAGGTAATGAAACTTCAGAATCTAGCAATGGCAGTCTAGCAGACAAGTTATTCAAGAAAGCCAGAAAATTAGTTGATGATAAAAGACCTTTCACTCAGCAAAAGAGTTTAGATGAAGAAACCCAAAAACTGAACGAAGAAGATAATCAAGAAAATAATTGGCATCAAGAAGAAACTCAAACGGACTTGATTGATGATGAAACTTCTGAAAAAACCCAACAAGATTCACCCCAAGATCTATCTAATGAAGAAGCAACGGAAGCCAATCATTTTGAAGATCTTTTAAAAGAATCCACAGAAAGCTCAGACAATCATCTTGACAACCCCACAGAAAGCTCAGACAATCATCTTGACAACCCCACAGAAAGCTCAGACAATCATCTTGACAACCCCACAGAAACTAAAACCCAAGAAACTAAAACCCATTTTGATGAAGACAAGCTAGAAGAAATAACTGACGACTCTAACGATCAAGAGATTATCAAAGGAAGCAAAAAGAAATACATTATTGGTGGCATTGTAGTCGCTGTTCTTATTGTGATTGTTTTATTTTCTAGAAGCATTTTTCACTACTTTGTACCTTTGGAAGATAAAAGCTCTCGTTTTAGCAAAGACAGGAATCTTTATGTCAATGATGAAATCCAAATAAGGCAAGAGTATAACCGATTGCTGAAAGAACGGAATGAAAAAGGCAATATGATCGATAAGAATCTTTTCTTCAATGACGATCCCAATAGAACCTTATACAACTATTTGAATATTGCAGAAATTGAGGACAAAAACCCATTGAGAGCCTTTTATGAGTGTATTAGTAATGGTGGCAACTATGAAGAATGTTTGAAGCTTATCAAAGACAAAAAACTTCAAGATCAAATGAAAAAGACTCTAGAGGCTTATAACGACTGCATCAAAAATGCCAAAACTGAAGAAGAAAGGATCAAGTGTTTAGATTTAATCAAAGATGAAAACCTGAAAAAAAGCTTACTGAACCAACAAAAAGTTCAAGTGGCTCTAGATTGTTTGAAAAACGCTAAAACCGATGAAGAACGGAAAGAGTGCCTAAAACTCATAAATGACCCTGAGATTAGAGAGAAATTCCGTAAGGAATTAGAGCTTCAAAAAGAGCTTCAAGAGTATAAGGATTGTATCAAAAACGCCAAAACAGAAGCTGAGAAAAACGAATGTTTGAAAGGCTTGTCTAAAGAAGCCATAGAAAGATTGAAACAACAAGCGCTAGATTGTTTGAAAAACGCTAAAACCGATGAAGAACGAAACGAGTGCTTGAAAAATATTCCCCAAGACTTACAAAAAGAACTACTAGCTGATATGAGCGTTAAGGCTTACAAGGACTGCGTTTCAAGAGCTAGGAATGAAAAAGAGAAAAAAGAGTGTGAGAAATTACTCACGCCTGAAGCGAAAAAAAAGTTAGAACAACAAGTACTAGATTGTTTGAAAAACGCTAAAACCGATGAAGAACGAAAAAAGTGTTTGAAAGATCTCCCTAAAGACTTACAAAGCGATATTTTAGCTAAAGAGAGCCTGAAAGCTTATAAAGACTGTGCATCTCAAGCCAAAACTGAAGATGAAAAAAAAGAATGCGAGAAATTGCTCACACCCGAAGCGAAAAAACTTTTAGAAGAAGAAGCCAAAGAGAGCGTTAAGGCTTATTTGGATTGCGTATCTCAGGCCAAAACTGAAGCTGAGAAACAAGAATGCGAGAAATTGCTCACGCCTGAAGCGAAAAAAAAGTTAGAAGAAGCCAAAAAGAGCGTTAGAGCTTATTTGGATTGCGTATCTCAAGCTAAAACTGAAGCTGAGAAAAAAGAGTGTGAGAAATTACTCACGCCTGAAGCGAAAAAACTATTAGAGAATCAAGCGCTAGATTGTTTGAAAAACGCTAAAACCGATGAAGAACGGAAAGAGTGCTTGAAAGATCTCCCTAAAGACTTACAGAAAAAGGTTTTAGCCAAAGAGAGTGTTAGGGTTTATTTGGATTGCGTATCAAAAGCCAAAAACGAAGCTGAAAGAAAAGAATGCGAGAAGTTACTCACCCCTGAAGCGAGAAAGCTACTAGAAGAAGCTAAGAAGAGCGTTAAGGCTTATTTAGACTGCGTTTCAAGAGCTAGGAATGAAAAAGAGAAACAAGAATGCGAGAAATTACTCACCCCTGAAGCGAGGAAACTTTTAGAGCAAGAAGTTAAAAAAAGCGTTAAGGCTTATTTAGACTGCGTATCAAGAGCTAGGAATGAAAAAGAGAAAAAAGAATGCGAGAAATTGCTCACCCCTGAAGCGAGAAAGCTACTAGAAGAAGCTAAGAAGAGCGTTAAGGCTTATTTGGATTGCGTATCAAAAGCCAAAAACGAAGCTGAAAGAAAAGAATGCGAGAAATTGCTCACGCCTGAAGCGAGGAAACTATTAGAGAATCAAGCGCTAGATTGTTTGAAAAACGCTAAAACCGAAGCTGAGAAAAAAAGGTGTGTCAAAGATCTCCCTAAAGACTTACAAAAAAAGGTTTTAGCCAAAGAGAGTGTTAGGGTTTATTTGGATTGCGTATCAAAAGCCAAAAACGAAGCTGAAAGAAAAGAGTGTGAGAAGTTACTCACCCCTGAAGCGAGAAAGCTACTAGAAGAAGCTAAGAAGAGCGTTAAGGCTTATTTAGACTGCGTTTCAAGAGCTAGGAATGAAAAAGAGAAACAAGAATGCGAGAAGTTACTCACCCCTGAAGCGAGAAAGCTACTAGAAGAAGCTAAGAAGAGCGTTAAGGCTTATTTAGACTGCGTTTCAAGAGCTAGGAATGAAAAAGAGAAACAAGAATGCGAGAAATTACTCACCCCTGAAGCGAGGAAACTTTTAGAGCAAGAAGTTAAAAAAAGCGTTAAGGCTTATTTAGACTGCGTATCAAGAGCTAGGAATGAAAAAGAGAAAAAAGAATGCGAGAAATTGCTCACGCCTGAAGCGAGGAAACTCTTAGAGCAAGAAGTTAAAAAAAGCGTTAAGGCTTATTTAGACTGCGTATCAAGAGCTAGGAATGAAAAAGAGAAAAAAGAATGCGAGAAATTGCTCACGCCTGAAGCGAGGAAACTATTAGAGAATCAAGCGCTAGATTGTTTGAAAAACGCTAAAACCGAAGCTGAGAAAAAAAGGTGTGTCAAAGATCTCCCTAAAGACTTACAAAAAAAGGTTTTAGCCAAAGAGAGTGTTAGGGTTTATTTGGATTGCGTATCAAAAGCCAAAAACGAAGCTGAAAGAAAAGAGTGTGAGAAATTACTCACGCCCGAAGCGAAAAAACTTTTAGAAGAATCTAAAAAAAGCGTTAAGGCTTATTTGGATTGCGTATCAAAAGCCAAAACTGAAGCTGAAAGAAAAGAATGCGAGAAGTTACTCACGCCTGAAGCGAGAAAACTTTTAGAAGAAGCTAAAGAGAGCCTTAAAGCTTATAAAGACTGCCTCTCTCAAGCTAGGAATGAAACTGAAAGGAGAGCCTGCGAGAAGTTACTCACCCCTGAAGCGAGGAAACTCTTAGAGCAAGAAGTTAAAAAAAGCGTTAAGGCTTATTTAGACTGCGTTTCAAGAGCTAGGAATGAAAAAGAGAAACAAGAATGCGAGAAATTACTCACGCCTGAAGCTAGGAAATTTTTAGAGAAACAGCGCCAACAAAAAGATAAAGCGATAAAAGATTGCTTGAAAAACGCCGATCCTAACGACAGAGCGGCTATCATGAAGTGTTTGGATGGTTTGAGCGATGAAGAGAAGCTCAAATACCTGCAAGAAGCTAGAGAAAAGGCTGTCTTGGATTGTTTGAAAACGGCTAGGACCGATGAAGAAAAAAGAAAATGCCAAAACCTTTATAGCGATTTGATCCAAGAAATCCAAAATAAAAGGGCACAGAACAAACAAAATCAATTGAGTAAAACAGAAAGGTTGCATCAAGCAAGCGAGTGCTTGGATAACTTAGATGACCCTACTGATCAAGAAGCCATAGAGCAATGTTTAGAGGGATTGAGCGATAGCGAAAGGGCGCTAATTCTAGGAATCAAACGACAAGCTGATGAAGTGGATCGGATTTATAGCGATCTAAGAAGCCGCAAAACCTTTGATAACATGGCGGCTAAAGGTTATCCATTGTTGCCAATGGATTTTAAAAATGGTGGCGATATTGCCACTATTAACGCCACTAATGTTGATGCGGACAAAATAGCTAGCGATAATCCTATTTATGCTTCCATAGAGCCTGATATTACTAAGCAATACGAAACAGAGAAAACCATTAAGGATAAGAGTTTAGAAGCTAAATTAGCTAAGGCTTTAGGTGGCGATAAGAAAGATGACGATAAAGAAAAAGGTAAAAAACCCACAGCAGAAACTAAAGCAGAAAGCAATAAGATAGACAAAGATGTCGCAGAAACTGCCAAAAATATCAGCGAAATCGCTCTTAAGAACAAAAAAGAAAAGAGTGGGGATTTTGTAGATGAAAATGGTAATCCCATTGACGATAAAAAGAAAGAAGAAAAACAAGATGAAACAAGCCCTGTCAAACAGGCCTTTATAGGCAAGAGTGATCCCACATTTGTTTTAGCGCAATACACCCCCATTGAAATCACTCTGACTTCTAAAGTAGATGCCACTCTCACGGGTATAGTGAGTGGGGTTGTAGCCAAAGATGTATGGAACATGAACGGCACTATGATCTTATTAGACAAAGGCACTAAGGTGTATGGGAATTATCAAAGCGTGAAAGGTGGCACGCCTATTATGACTCGTTTAATGATAGTCTTTACTAAAGCCATTACGCCTGATGGGGTGATTATACCTCTAGCAAACGCTCAAGCAGCAGGCATGCTGGGTGAAGCAGGGGTAGATGGCTATGTGAATAATCACTTCATGAAGCGCATAGGCTTTGCTGTGATAGCAAGCGTGGTTAATAGCTTCTTGCAAACCGCGCCTATCATAGCATTAGATAAACTCATAGGTCTTGGCAAAGGCAGAAGTGAAAGGACACCTGAATTTAATTACGCTTTGGGTCAAGCTATCAATGGCAGTATGCAAAGTTCAGCTCAGATGTCTAATCAAATTCTAGGGCAACTGATGAATATCCCCCCAAGTTTTTACAAAAATGAGGGCGATAGTATTAAGATTCTCACCATGGACGATATTGATTTTAGCGGCGTGTATGATGTTAAAATTACCAACAAATCTGTGGTAGATGAAATTATCAAACAAAGCACCAAAACTCTGTCTAGAGAGCATGAAGAAATCACCACAAGCCCCAAAGGTGGCAATTGATTCAAGAGAAAGGATAAAATATATTCATGTTATTAAACTCGGTTCTTTACAAAATAAAAGACAAAACCAACTAGGCTCTTCTAGAGGATATAGTGGCGGAAAAAACCAAGCAAAAACAATGAAAGGAAACAGCAATGGAACTAGGTTTCAATGAAGCAGAAAGACAAAAGATCTTAGACAGCAACAGCTCTCTTATGAGAAATGCGAATGAAGTAAGGGATAAGTTTATTCAAAATTACGCCACTTCTTTAAAAGATAGCAACGATCCGCAAGATTTTTTGAGAAGGGTTCAAGAGTTAAGAATCAATATGCAAAAGAATTTTATTAGTTTTGATACTTATTACAACTATTTAAACAACCTTGTGTTAGCCAGTTACAATCGTTGCAAACAAGAAAAGACTTTTGCAGAAAGCACGATCAAAAATGAACTAACGCTTGGAGAGTTTGTTGCAGAAATTTCTGACAACTTCAATAATTTCATGTGTGATGAAGTGGCAAGAATTTCAGACCTAGTGGCTTCTTATCTGCCAAGAGAGTATTTACCGCCATTCATAGATGGCAATATGATGGGCGTGGCGTTTCAGATTCTAGGGATAGATGATTTTGGGAGAAAGCTCAATGAGATTGTCCAAGATATAGGGACTAAATATATTATTTTGAGCAAAAATAAGACTTATCTCACTTCTTTAGAAAGGGCTAAATTGATAACCCAGTTAAAATTAAATTTGGAATAAGAACATGACTGAAGACAGATTGAGTGCAGAAGATAAAAAATTTCTAGAAGTAGAAAGAGCCTTAAAAGAAGCGGCATTAAATCCTCTAAGGCATGCTACTGAAGAACTTTTTGGTGATTTTTTAAAAATGGAAAATATCACTGAGATTTGTTACAATGGGGACAAGGTTGTATGGGTTTTAAAAAATAATGGCGAATGGCAACCGTTTGATGTGAGAAACAAGAAGGCCTTTAGCTTATCTCGTTTAATGCATTTCGCTCGGTGTTGTGCAAGCTTCAAGAAAAAAACAATAGACAACTATGAAAATCCTATTTTGAGTAGCAATTTAGCGAATGGTGAAAGGGTGCAGATTGTCCTTTCACCTGTTACAGTTAATGATGAAACCATTTCCATATCCATAAGGATACCTAGCAAAACAACCTACCCTCATAGCTTTTTTGAAGAACAAGGTTTTTATAATCTACTAGACAACAAAGAACAAGCGATCAGCGCGATTAAAGATGGTATTGCTATTGGTAAAAATGTGATTGTTTGTGGTGGCACAGGAAGCGGTAAAACGACTTATATCAAAAGCATCATGGAGTTTATCCCCAAAGAAGAAAGGATCATATCCATTGAAGACACCGAAGAGATCGTATTCAAACACCACAAGAACTACACACAGCTTTTTTTTGGTGGGAATATCACCTCTGCTGATTGCTTAAAGTCATGTTTGAGAATGCGGCCTGATAGAATCATTTTAGGGGAACTCAGAAGCAGTGAGGCATACGATTTTTATAATGTGCTTTGTAGCGGCCATAAAGGCACGCTAACCACTCTACATGCAGGGAGCAGTGAAGAAGCGTTTATTCGTTTAGCTAACATGAGTTCATCTAATAGCGCAGCAAGGAATATCAAGTTTGAAAGTCTCATTGAAGGCTTTAAAGATTTGATTGATATAATTGTTCATATCAACCACCACAAACAGTGTGATGAGTTTTATATCAAACATAGGTAGTAGGAACAATGGAAGACTTTTTGTATAACGCCTTATACTTCATAGAGGATTATAAGTTGGTTGTTATTTTTAGTTTCATAGGGTTAATAGCGTTATTTTTCCTCTACAAATTCATAAAAACTCAAAAAAAGGTTTTTAAAGATAAAGCTAACCAGCCTCAAAAGAAAAAAAGCTTTAAAGAAATCATTATAGATGGACTGAAAGAAAGGGTTAAAACCTTTGGCTTTTGGTTGCAAGCTATACTATTACTATCCTATTCTTTTATCACATCAGGGTTATTTTTCTTGATTCTCTTAGGTAATTTTTATGATGATAATCAATTGCCTGAGAGCGATGATGATCTTTTTGATATATGGGTCTATGCGATACAAGATTTTCCTGCATACTATTTTAAGGCGCTCACTTTTAGCTCGCTCAAGATTTATGGGTTCAATATATCCTTAGTCGTATATAGTTCTATTTTATGCTCTTATATATTCATTACCTTTTTTGTGTGGTTCTTAAAATACTTAACTCGGACTAGAGACATAGGAGCGAATAAAAAAGTTGATGATCTCTTTGGTAGCGCGAGTTGGGAAACTGAAGAGAAAATGATCAAAGCCAAGCTTATCACACCCAACAATAAAAAACGCGCCTTTGACAAACGAGAGGTGATTGTAGGCAGGCGAGGTTTGGGGGATTTTATCGCTTACGCAGGACAGGCGTTTATTGGACTCATTGCCCCTACTAGGAGCGGTAAGGGGGTGGGTTTCATCATGCCCAATATGATCAATTATCCTCAAAATATCGTTGTGTTTGACCCTAAGGCTGACACTATGGAAACTTGCGGGAAAATCAGAGAGAAACGCTTCAACCAAAAAGTGTTCATCTATGAACCTTTCTCCTTAAAAACACACCGATTTAATCCTTTTGCGTATGTGGATTTTGGTAATGATGTGGTTTTGACCGAAGACATACTCTCTCAAATTGACACACGCTTAAAAGGGCATGGCATGGTGGCTAGTGGAGGGGATTTTTCCACTCAAATCTTTGGATTGGCTAAGTTGGTGTTCCCTGAAAGACCTAATGAAAAAGATCCTTTCTTTAGCAACCAAGCGAGAAACCTCTTTGTCATCAATTGCAATATTTACAGGGATCTCATGTGGACTAAAAAGGGGCTTGAGTTTGTCAAAAGAAAAAAAATCATCATGCCTGAAACCCCTACGATGTTTTTCATAGGTTCTATGGCAAGCGGGATCAACCTGATTGATGAAGACACAAACATGGAAAAAGTCGTGTCTTTAATGGAATTTTTTGGAGGTGAAGAAGATAAGAGTGGCGATAATCTAAGAGCGCTTAGTCCTGCCACTAGAAACATGTGGAATAACTTTAAGACAATGGGTGGCGCTAGAGAAACTTATAGCTCGGTTCAAGGGGTATATACTTCAGCCTTTGCTCCTTATAATAACGCAATGATCAGGAATTTCACGAGCGCTAATGATTTTGATTTCAGGCGTTTAAGGATCGATGAGGTCAGCATTGGCGTGATCGCTAACCCCAAAGAAAGCACTATTGTTGGACCGATATTAGAGCTGTTTTTCAACGTGATGATTTATAGCAACCTTATTCTACCAATCCATGATCCTCAATGCAAAAGAAGCTGCTTAATGCTCATGGACGAATTCACTTTGTGTGGCTATTTAGAGACCTTTGTTAAAGCGGTAGGGATCATGGCAGAATACAACATGCGCCCCGCTTTTGTGTTTCAAAGTAAGGCGCAATTAGAAAATGATCCCCCACTTGGTTATGGTAGGAATGGAGCTAAGACTATTTTAGACAACCTTTCTTTGAATATGTATTATGGGATCAACAACGATAACTACTATGAACATTTTGAAAAGCTTTCTAAAGTGTTAGGGAAATACACAAGACAAGATGTGAGCCGAAGCATTGATGATAATACGGGTAAGACCAACACTTCTATCAGCAACAAGGAGCGGTTTTTGATGACCCCTGATGAATTGATGACTATGGGCGATGAGCTTATTATTCTAGAAAACACGCTCAAACCCATCAAATGCCACAAGGCGCTTTACTATGATGATCCCTTCTTCACCGATGAGCTCATTAAGGTAAGTCCAAGCTTGAGCAAGAAATACAAATTGGGGAAAGTGCCTAATCAAGCAACATTTTATGATGACTTGCAAGCCGCTAAAACCAGAGGCGAATTGAGCTATGACAAGTCTTTAGTGCCTGTGGGTTCAAGCGAACTGTGATTTTAGTTTCTAATCATTAGTTTCGTTTTGGAAGTCTTTCAAGATCAGATCAGGCACTTCTTTGCTAATTTTTGCTAAAAAATATGATCTTTGTCTTGCATGAAGCGTTTGAGTTTTCCTATATCTTTAATGGAATTTTCACTCATCAAAAGCTTGTGTGTTCTTTGTTTTGCCAGCCATCGCTCTTAGTGGATTGTTGCATGCGCTAGGTTAAAATTCATCAAGCCATTCTTACAGCACCCATGCTCAGAGAAAATGGTGCGAATTAGAAGAATTCTTACGCTATATGTCTTTATAAGGAAAGCAAAAGTCTATTCCAAAAAATAAAAAGATTAAAAGATAATGATGCAAATAATATTATTATAAATTTGTAAGATAGTAGGAGTATACCACCAAGATTGCTTGTAAAAATTATAAAGATTCAAAATAAGTTAGTTCTAGCATGCTTTATTCGTTGTATCGCACTTGCGAATAAATGCAACGAAACTTCTTCACGTAAGCGCCATTAGGGTTGTGTTTCATTCCCCCATTGTAAGCGCCTATGGCCATTTCTACTAATTGATACACGCTTTTGTTGGGGTGTTTTTGTTGGTAATAATCAAAATTTTCTTTTAAAATTTGTTTGGCTAATTGGATCGCAAAACCCACATCGTTTAATAATTTGGTTTTGAGGAGCGTTTTAGAATAGGTAGGGTAGAACTTTTTAGCGGTGTTTAAAGTGATATGAAACATGGAATAAGAGGTGTCTTTAAGGGATTTTTCTCGCTTGTTGTTCAACCCTAGAGAGCTTTCTAGTAAAGCGATAGAAATGAGCGTTCTGCACACCACTTCATTGTTGCAACCTTTTTGATGGATATGGATAAGATTTTCGTATTGCTTGAAACTAATGGTTACCTTTTGGCATGGATAGCCTAAGGAACTAAGGAGTAAGGTCAGACCAATCCATTTCTCAAACAAAACTTTAACTTACTTTGAATCTTTCAGTAACGCTTTTTGTAACTTCTGCTTGTCGTATTTGAGCTTGTCCCTTAGTGGTGAAAGCAGTTTTTGAACGCTCTCATAACCACACAGCATTCCCTCTTTGTAGGGATCATTTTTGATTTTTGCATAGAGGCTAATGCCATTAGCGTAACACAAGCCATTAGACTTGATATAGTAGCTCTTAATTTCTTCTTCTAAGTTTCTCAAGTCCTCAAGGTTGATGGGTGTTTTTTTGCTGTAAGAATTTTCACTGATCAAAGTCCCCTCATAGCTTCTTTTGATCGTGGTCTCTTTATCCACTAATAACCCATTATAGTTTTCTTTTTCTTTGATAACTCTCATTGTTTCATCAGAATCACTTGTTTTAGGAGAAATAGGCACTTCCACTACTCTAGGTTTCTTAGCGTTTTTCTTTTTCAACTCTGCTTCTAAAGCTTTTAGTTTCTTTTGATTTTCTAAATCTTTGAGCTTGTATTTAGCCAATTCAGTCTCTTGTTTTTCTTTTTCTGCTAAGAGTTTCTTTTCCCTCTCTTCTTCATTGGCTATGAGTTGGGAGTTGGCGATTAGCTCTTCTATGAGCTTCTCTTTGCTGTTTTCAGGAGCGGTTTGAGTGGCATAAGGTGATGGTTGGGCTTCATTGGCGTTATTTGCTTCTTTTAGTCTATATAAGCTATAAGGAGCAATGATATTGGGTTTTTGAGTAACGCTATCGTTGGTGGGCATAGCTACCATTTCATCTCTTAGGGGCGAACACACTTCATCGTTGGGTCTGCAGATCACATCGTTGGCGTAGTTGAAATACATTTTCTTTTGTTGTTCAAAAAGCTTGCTTTCATCAATTGACGCTCCCTTATCAAGCGTGTGGGCGTTGGGATCGCTTCTTTTTGGCACTCTCAAAAAAGTCGCTTGGGCATAAGGCAGTTTGTCATTGATTTTTAACACAAACTTGGCGTTGCGTTTGTTGAGTGCCTTTAGAATATTGTAATACCCATTGACTTGTTCTAACGAACCTGTGATGATAATCAGATCTGCATAAGTTCCCATCGCTCTTGTTTTGATAATAGGGTTTTCTATGGATAAGTAGTTGTTATAATCCAATAGATCCATAGCGTAGAGATAAGTTTTGTTTTTCAAAGCGCTATTACCAAACCAATCCCCAAAGCTTTTGTCATTCACATTCAAAGTGTCATATATATCAAAAAGCGCTTGAGTTTTTGTGTCATCAACAGAGACATATTGAGGTTTCTTATTATCAGGGATCTGTTGGCGCTGTTTAGCTTCTTTTTTGAGGCGTTTAGCCTCTTTCTTGGTCTCTTTAGTTTCTTTAGTGGCCTTAATGACCTTATCGGCTTCACTTATTTCTTTAGCATAAAGAGCGTTGGAGATTAGTAAGCCCATGAGCGATACAGAGGTTGCTAGTTTTCTAAACATTGGTTTCCTTTTTTTTCAGATTAATATAGAGACAAAATTCTATTGCATTTAAGGTAAGTGATGTAGCTGTAAAAAACTCATTGTTTTTGAAATTCTTTTTTCTTTTCATTAATCTGTTGCATTTGGGACATTTAGGATCTTGTGAATCCATACTAGCAGTCCATTTGCACTTAGGATAATTTTTACATCCTAAGAAAAAAGAATTTTCTTTAATATTAGCTTTTACACTAGCCAAAATGAAACGCTCAAGGCGTTTGATTTTTTGCTTTTCAATCTTATTAAGCAATTCTTTTTTTTCTTTTTCTAAATCTTTTTTTCGTTCGTTTTGTTTTGCAAGATCGATAAAGTAAAACTTCCTATTGCAATTCTTACAAGCGTAAGCTCCTCCCCTACCACTTTCTACTTTTTCCATTATGGGCGTGTTTTCACAATGCAAGCAGACCATTTTCATTGAGCCATTTATTTCTCGTAAAACGCCCTTACAGTCGCCTTTATTTACATAATCAGAGCAACCATAAAATGAGATACCATTCAATTCTCTTTGTATCATTTTAGGTGTGTTACAAACAAGACAAATCAAATATCCTCTGACTCTCTTAATATTAAACTTAGAAAAATTATTACTCACATTGTAACTCGTAGCTAGACTCATATTGCAAATAACCACTCCTAAATCTAAAAAAAGAATTTATAGGTTGCTTGTGTAAGTCATGCAGTGAGTAATAAACCACCAGAAAACCTAAATTTTTGAAATTTTCCCTTATTCTTTCTTCAGTCAAAATCGTTGTTCTGCCTCAATCTTTAGTCTCTTTAGCTTCAGTTGGTTCGTTGGTAACGCTTGCTGCTTGAGATTTTTGGGTTTCGTTATTGACAGTTGTGGCCGCTTTAGGTTGTTTTTTGGACAATTTTTCAACTAATTTCACTAAGTTGATATTAGAAAAAGACAAAAAGATTCCTATTGCGACAAAGATTATCCCAACAATCCCCATAGCACCGCTCAAGACACAACATAAAACCCCCGCTCCAATGAGACCTAATGAATCATAACGCTTATCAGTCAAATTGTTTTTGAAAAAATTTACAAAAGCGTTTGGTTTCTTTGTTTCATGGGTTGTTTCAGTTGTATTGATTGTGTCAGCCATAGTGTTACCTCCATAAGGTATATTCTCAATTTGTTACTTATGAAACAAATTCATGCTATTATAGCAAAAAATATGAAACCATCTCCCTATTGCTTGTCGCTATTATGTTGTTGTTTGCAATCTAAAAAAGAGATGATATGATAGTAAGTTAGATCGATTAAGCTTGCTCTTTTGTTTGACATTTTTAAGTTTAGCTTTGAGTTTAGCTCTTTTAGTCATGTTCTTTGTTTGCAAGTCTTCAACTGCTATCCATTCAAATTGCTTTGAAAGTTCGCTTGTGATCTAGCTAGAAAGACAAGCTAAAGAATGGCTCAAATTGTAAAAGGATCTGACATGTTTGAAGATTTTTATCGCACCACCCTCTCTTTTTTAAAGTCTTTATTGCTTTTATTGGGTTTATTGTTGCCATTTTCGCTTTGTATAGCTGATGAATATATTAGCATCAGTGATGATTGGGATGAAAGGGCGCGAAATCAGTGGGATGAAATTGCGCGAAATCATAAGACATATTATTTTGAAAATGGTTTAGACCATTTTAATCAAGGCCAATACAAGCAAGCCTTTAAAGATTTTAAATTGGCGCAAGAATACAGCATTGGGCTTGGCAGCGTTTATTTAGCCAAAATGTATTTGGAGGGAAAGGGCGTGAAAGTGGATTACAAAAAAGCGCAATTCTATGCACAAAACGCTATCAAAGGGTATGGGAGCGGGTTGTTAGGGGGTGCTTTAATTTTAGGACGCATGCAAGCAGAAGGCTTAGGGATGAAAAAGGATTTGAAACAAGCGCTTAAGACTTACAGACATGTGGTTCGCATGTTTTCTAATAAAAGCACAAATTTTGTTAACAAATTTGGATCAAACCTTGCGGAATTTACTAGTATGCTTATTGGATCGCGATTCATTGATCTTTCAGGTTTGAGCGCGAATCCTATAAAATTTGGAAAGAAATTTGGAATACTTGTTAAGAAATCCCTTCAAATCAAAGATAAGACACTTCTTTGGGAAGATATTGCTGAAATTTCAAGCAATATTATTTTACTCAAACAACAAATGGGGGAGATCCTTTATAGGATTGGGATCGCTTATAAAGAAGGGCTTGGCACTAGAAAGAAAAAGGACAAGGCTAAAAAATTCCTGCAAAAATCCGCAGAATTTGGCTATGAAAAAGCCATGGAAGCTCTGTAGTTTTTCATCAAACTTGCCATTAGGCTTAAGATTAAAAAAATCCGCTTAGATTATCCTCATTAAAACAAAGCCTTATTTTTCCATTATAATAGACGCTTGATCGTTTTCAATCTCTATATAGAGTTCTTTTTGAGAATTGGAGCTATAAGAGAGTTTGTTATGCTGATAGGCCTTATAATCTTGGTCAAATACCACATAAAACAAGCGTTTGTTTTGAGAGTTGGGGTAAGGGATCACATTAATAGAAGAAAAAGCGATATTCTTTTTTTCATTTTTTGCAAACACCCTTTTTTTATACTCTTTAAAAGCGTTGAATTTCATGCCGTCATAGCGAGTGAAATCGGGGTTATAAAAACGCATGTAGCGTTCAAAATCGCCCCTAGCCCAAGCTTCTTTCCATTGGAAAAGGGAGCTTAAAACCATGCTCAATTCCTCTTTAGTGCTGGGGGAAAACTTGTCTTCATAGGTGATAAGGAACGCTTTTTCGCCTTTTAACACTTTATCATAAGAGCTTAGAATAGGGTTTTCAATCGCAATGCAGCCCTTGGTGTTCAATTCATTCCTATCGCCATTTAAAGGCATTCCATGCACCCAAATGCCATGCCCGGTGCGTTTTTTCAAGGTGTCATACAAATTAGGGTAATTCGTTACAAAAGCCAAAACGCCATAATATTGATCCAAGCGCTCTAATTTCTGCGTGATACGATACACTCCAATAGGCGTGGCCAAATCGCCCTCTAAAGTTTTATCGCCCTTTTTAGAGCCTACAAGGGCTTTAGAGCTGTTGATTTTTTTAAGCATGTTATTTTCTATCTCATAAAACTCCAAACTGGGCTTGGACTTATCCGCCACAAATAAAAACTGCTTGTTTTGATAATAGCCAAAATCCGTGTCCTTGTTTTGAAGCTCTTCTGCCCAAAAAGCTTTATCCGCTAAATAAGAATCCAGCTTTTGACCCACCACTTCCAAGCCTTGTTTTTGATAAAGGTGCATGATTTCTAACAAACGCTCATCAGCATTCAATCCCACAAACCCCATTAACAGAGCCGGTAATATTTTTTTCAATCCCTATTCCTTTGATAGATATAGCCCAATTTTTGCAAGCTCTTTTCTTCCTTACTCCATGATTTTTGAGCGATCACTTGCAAGTTTAAAAAAACCTTTTTTTCGCCCACTTCTTGCATTTTTAATCGCGCGTTAGTCCCGATGCGTTTGATATTCACCCCGTTTTTGCCTATCACGATTTTTTTTTGGCTTTCTTTTTCTACGATAATGCGCGCATACACCTTGTCTATGCGTTCTTCTTCTATAAATTTATCAATCATCACATCGCTTTCATAAGGGATTTCATCGCTCAAAAAATCAAACAAACTCTCCCTAATGATTTCCTTATAAATATCGCGCATTTTTTCATCGCTCATTAAATCCTTTTCAAAAAGCCATGCGCTAGGGCTTAAATGCTTGCTGATGCATTCTAAAAGCGCGTTTAAATTTTGAGATTTTTTCGCGCTCAAAGGCACTAGAGCTAAAAATTGCGATGAATATTTTTGATACTCTTGTAATTTTTGTAAAACCTGCTTGCGCGTGGCTGTGTCAATCTTACTCAAAGCCAAGATATGGGGTTTTTGGCACAAACTCAAAAACTCTTCATACCCTTTCAAATCATCATGCACAGAAGCTAAAAAAACGCGCAATTCAGCATCGCCCATCGCTTTTAAAGCCTGTGAGAGCATGCACTGGTTGAGTAATTTTTCTTGATGATGGAGCCCTGGTGTGTCTAAAAAAATGATTTGGCTCTCATACCCTTCTTTGTCTTTAAAAGGCACAATGCATTTCATCAATTTTCTGGTCGCATTAGCCTTATGCGAGACAAGGGCTAAATGAGCGTTTAATAAAGTGTTTAAAAGAGTGCTTTTTCCAGCGTTTGGTTTGCCTATAAGAGCTACAAAGCCCGCCTTAGTTTTCATTATAAAATATACTTCACCAAATTTTCATCAGCCACTAAATCCCCTAGCTTGGATTGAACCAATTCTTTAGTGATAGTAACGCTTTGCCCCGAATAATCCTCCGCTTCAAAACTAATGTCTTCTAGCACTTTTTCAATGGTGGTGTGCAACCTTCTAGCGCCTATATCTTCGCTTTTTTGATTGGCGTTATAAGAAAGTTTGGCTAATTCTTTGATCGCATCGTCTTCAAACGCAATTTCTACGCCCTCCACTTTTAAAAGGGCTTGGTATTGCTTGATGATAGAGGTTTTAGTTTGGGTTAGAATCATATACATGATTTCTTCGGTTAAATTCTCCAACTCCACCCTTAAAGGGAAACGACCCTGCAATTCAGGGATCAAATCGCTCGGCTTAGAAAGATGAAACGCCCCTGCTGCAATGAATAGAATATGCTCTGTTTTAATAGAACCATACTTCGTATTCACCACACTCCCCTCTACAATCGGCAACAAATCCCTTTGAACCCCCTCTTTACTGGGATCTTGACGGCTTCCTTCTTTAGAGCTGACAGCGATCTTATCAATTTCATCAATAAAAATCACCCCTGAACTTTCCGCGCGCTTCAAACCCTCCATTTTAATGGCTTCGCCATCTAAAAGCGTGTCGCTGATTTCTGCTTTTAGGGCTTCTTTAGCCTCTTTAACGCTTAAAGTTTTTTTGACTTTATCCTGTTCTTTATGGAAAACCTTAATCAAATTTTCTTGAACCCTTAAAATTTCAGGCGGCACATTAGAATCAATCTCTATGCTTTTTTTACGCACTTCAATTTCAATTTCTCTACTATCCAACTCGCCTTGTGCGATTCTTTGTTGCATCTTTAAAAGGCTGTTAGCGTATTCTTGTTTTTTCTCTTCGCTCACGCCACTAGGCAAAGGGGGCAGGAGTTTTTTAGCGATTTTTTCTACAACCGCCTCTTCAATCTTGTCTTTTAATTTTTCTTTATGCTCATTTTCCACTAAAAGCACGCTGTTATTGACTAAATCCCTTACCATAGACTCCACATCGCGCCCCACAAAACCCACTTCTGTGTATTTGCTCGCTTCCACTTTCACAAAGGGGAGTTTCATGATTTTTGCCATTCTTCTTGCGATTTCAGTTTTACCCACACCAGTAGAGCCAATCATTAAAATGTTTTTAGGCGTGATTTCTTCTTGTAAGGATTTTTCCAGTTGCAAACGCCTGTAACGATTCCTTAAAGCGATAGCGATAAACTTTTTAGCCTCCTTTTGCTCAATGATGTATTCATCTAAATAAGCGACAATTTCTCTTGGGGTCATATTCAATTTAGACATTAAAGCTCCAAAATTTTAATATTTGTGTTGGTGTAAATGCAAAGATCCCCTGCGATTTTTAAGGACTCTTCTACGAGTTTTCTAGGCTCTAAATGAGCGAAATGATCCAAAGCCCTAGCCGCGCTTAAGGCGTAATTCCCCCCACTCCCAATAGAGGCGATCTTATTGTCTTCAGCCTCTAAAACATCGCCCGTGCCGCTCAAAATAAAAATGTGATCCAAATTTAAAACGATCATCATCGCTTCCAGTCGGCGTAAATACTTATCCTTGCGCCATTCTTTGCTGAAATCCACCACGCTTTTAAACAAATCCCCTTTTTTGCTCTCTAAAATGCGTTCAAACATATCAAACAAACTAAAAGCGTCCGCAGTGCTCCCGGCAAACCCGCTTAAAACCTGGTTGTGATACAAGCTCCTGATTTTTGTCGCATTGGCTTTGACTACGCAATTACCCAAAGTTACCTGCCCATCGCCTCCAATGAGCGCGAACTTCTTGCCCCCCATCTCCCCTCTATAGCCTAGAATCGTCGTCGCTTCAAACATTTTCTACTCAGCCACCACATCAATTTTAAACACGCCCACAATCCCCGATCCAAGCTTGACTTCAATCTCATAAATCCCTGTGCTTTTAATCGGGTGTTTGAGCTCAATGTCTTTTTTATCTAAATTTAAACTCGCATGCTGTTCTTTCAAACGCTCCGTGATCTCTTCTTTAGTGATCGCTCCAAATAAAGAGCCGTTCGCGCCGACTTTTTTATGGATAGTCAGCGTGATGGTTTGTAAGGTTTCTACCATTTGCAATTTTTGCACTTTTTCTAGGGCTTCTTTTTCCGCTTTCTTTTTAGCTTCGGCTTTGTATTTATTGATCACTTCGTTAGTGGCGAGTTTGGCTTTTTTATTAGCGATTAGAAAGTTATTCCCATAACCATCTTTAACTTCGCACACTTCACCCGCTTTGCCTAAATTTTTCACATCTTCTAATAACAGAACTTTCATCATATCCCCTTTAAGTTGTAAGTAATTTGTAATTATACTCTTTATTTTAATAAGTTGGGTTTTTATTGCCTGTTCCTACCACCCATCTGTTTTTCTAAAGCCTGTTTGATCAACCCCAAACAATAAGGGATATTTTCTTTTGTTTCTAGTTTGACTTCTATGTCCCCATTCCCCAAATGACCTTTATTAGTCATGTCCCTTGCCAAATTTTTTTCGTCTTGCAGTTCATTAAATGGCATATTCAAATACAATTTTAAGTCTTTTGTTTGCGCAACAATATCCACAAAATTTTTGTCAAACACATAAGAGATATAATCTTGATTAAATTTTTCGGTTATCCTTTCATCAAGAGCTTTAATCTCTTTTCTTAAAATATCAAATAACTCCCTTGAATGAGAACCAAACTTATAAAAGCTTAAATCATAAACCTTTTTTTCTTTCTTGGGTTTATACTTCTCTAATGTTTCTGCATCTAGCTTGGGGTAAGTCCAAATCTTTAAAGCCAAATCCGCTAAATCATTAGCTCTTTTTTCAATCTCTTTTTCGCCAAAAGATTCTAAATCTTTTAAACTTTGATTGAGTTTCAATGGGCTTTGTTTGAAGCCCTTCTCCATATCTCTTTTTTTTTGGAAAGAATTGTTACTATACTCCTTGTTATAACCGGTTTTAGTGAGATTGCCTATTGTGTGGAGGTATTTATCGTGTATTGCTTGAAAATTTCCACCCAAATCCCTTTTCCATTCTTCTGTGAGTGTTTGAGGCATGATGTGCTCAATAGTGCATTCTTGAGTATCGACCGGCTCTTTTGTGTCAAAATTTTCTAGCCTTTCAAAAAAGTATTCCCTTTTTTGAAAATTATAAAAATCTATCGTAATAAAAAGCTTTTTAAACTCGTCATTGTTTGGAAATCTTTGTTTTTCTGTCAGATAGACAAAATGCACCTTTAGGCTTTTAAAATACTCATCTTTTTGGATGCGCTTTGTAAAAGAGGGAAAGACTTTATTGAGACTATTTGTGCCAAGCCCGCACACCGCCCTTCTGCAAATATAGCTCTCTATTAAATAGATAATAGGGATAAAATCAGCCTTGGATAAAACCCCATCGCTATAATCGCTATAAAGCTCTAGTAGTAGCGGATAGATCACATCCATCTCTAAATCCACCAAAAAACCTAAAGCCTTGTTTAAATCTTTATCGGCTTCTTTTTTGAATACGATTTGGCAAAAATACCCGCAATATTTTTGCAAATCTTGGAGCAATGCCTCTGTCTCTATCCCCCTTTCTTGCTGGTAACGCTTGAAAGCTTCATAAACTTTATTGATATTGGGGGTTTCTCTTGTTTTGATCGTGAGGTAATGCCGGACAAATTGATTAAACAATGTTTCATTTTGTTTAAAATCTTCCTCCATAGCCCTCCAATACTTCTTATAAAAAATCTCTTGTTTTTCGGGCTCTAATCCCATTAAAATGTAGTTTCTGATCAAATCCGTTTGCGTGAGATCCTTGCCCGTTGAGTTCATGCTCTCAAAGATGAGCTGGGGGTTGTCCTTACCTCTCTCTAAAGAGATTTCAACCACCATGAGTTTGTCTAATCCTTTAAAAATCGTTTCTAGTTTGTCGGTGTTTTTACGGATCCATTCTTCAAACAATTTAAAATTTTCCATTATTTTTGATGAAGGCTCACTCGGTTTTCTTCTGTCTTTATCAATCAAAGATAGCAAGGTTTCTCTATCAGGCTCTGAGAGGATGAGTTTGAATTTTTTATCGCCTTTCTCATCGCTGTTGATGAGGTAGCGATTCTGGATTTTTTGGCACGAAAATTTTTCTAACAATTCATCTTCATCGTTTAAATGAACCCTCAAAGCGATGAATAAAAGCGTGATGGTGGTGAGCCTTTGTTGGCCATCAATTATGAGAAGCTCGTTGTAATTAGTGGTGTATATGCCATCATGCACAAACACAATAGAGCCAATAAAATGCCCTTCTATTTGATCGTTTCCACCCGTTTTGACAATATCATCCCACAACTGCTTGCATTGTTCCTTTTCCCAGCTATATACCCTCTGATAGATGGGAATGACAAATTGTTTTTCTTGACTCTTACCGATAAAGTCTAGCAGTTTTATAGCGTTTGCTTTCATAAATAACACTCCTTGATTTAGCGGATTTTACCGCATGCGTCTTAATAAAACTTGATACAGATTCTACTTTTTTTACCCCATAAATGCTATAATCACCCCTATCAATCAAACTCAATTCATAACAATTAAAGGTGGTTAATGATGGTAAGAACTCAAAATAGTGAAAGCAAGATCAAAGAGTTTTTTGAATTTTGCAAAGAAAATGAAGTGGAATTTGTGGATTTTAGATTCAGCGATATTAAAGGCACTTGGAATCACATCGCTTATTCTTTTGGGGCTTTAACGCATGGCATGTTTAAAGAGGGGATTCCTTTTGATGCGAGTTGTTTTAAGGGCTGGCAAGGCATTGAACACTCCGATATGATTTTAACCCCCGATTTGGTGCGTTATTTCATTGATCCTTTTAGCGCGGATGTGAGCGTGGTCGTGTTTTGCGATGTGTATGATGTGTATAAAAACCAGCCTTATGAAAAATGCCCTAGAAGTATCGCTAAAAAAGCCTTACAGCATTTAAAAGATTCAGGTTTGGGCGATGTGGCTTATTTTGGCGCGGAGAATGAATTTTTTATTTTTGATTCCATTAAAATTAAAGACGCTTCCAATTCCCAATACTACGAAGTGGATAGCGAAGAGGGCGAATGGAATCGGGATAAGAGCTTTGAAAATGGCGTGAATTTTGGGCATAGACCGGGCAAGCAAGGGGGCTATATGCCTGTGCCACCAACGGATACGATGATGGATATTCGCACAGAAATTGTGAAAGTCTTAAACCAAGTGGGGTTAGAAACTTTTGTCGTCCATCATGAAGTCGCGCAAGCGCAAGGCGAAGTGGGCGTGAAATTTGGGGATTTAGTGGAATCCGCTGACAATGTCCAAAAACTCAAATATGTGGTTAAAATGGTCGCTCATTTAAACGGGAAAACCGCCACTTTCATGCCAAAACCTTTATACGGGGATAACGGGAGCGGGATGCACACCCATGTGAGCGTTTGGAAAAATAACGAAAACCTTTTTAGTGGCGAAACTTACAAGGGCTTGAGTGAGTTGGCGTTGCATTTTTTAGGGGGCGTGTTGCGCCACGCTAGAGGGTTAGCCGCTTTCACTAACGCTTCCACTAATTCTTACAAACGCCTAATTCCTGGCTATGAAGCCCCATCTATTTTGACTTATTCGGCTAACAACAGGAGTGCGAGCGTGCGCATCCCTTATGGGATTTCTAAAAATAGTGCTAGGTTTGAATTCAGATTCCCGGACAGCTCATCAAACCCCTACTTGGCTTTTGCAGCGATTTTAATGGCAGGCATGGATGGCGTTAAAAATAAGATCGATCCCGGCGAAGCGATGGACATTAACCTTTTCAAATTGACTTTAGATGAAATCAGAGAAAAAGGCATCAAACAAATGCCTCACACTTTAAGGAGATCGTTAGAAGAAATGCTAGCCGATAAGCAGTATTTAAAAGAGGGTCAGGTCTTTAGCGAAGAATTTATTCAAGCTTATCAGTCTCTTAAATTCAACGCTGAAGTGTTCCCATGGGAGAGTAAACCCCATCCTTTTGAATTTATCACCACTTATTCATGCTAAAACAATGAGTGGGTCAATAAATCCCACTCTAAAAATTTAGAATAAGGCAAAAATACCTTATTTTTAAAGAGAGTGGTTGAAAGAATTGATTTTCTTTGCTTTTTGGTTTTATTCTAATAGGGTATTGATCATAAAATTTTAAAAATGGCTTAAAAGCATTTTTTAAAATAAATGTTAAAAGAGCTTGCGAAAAGCGAGCGATGATTTCTTGCGATGCGGTCTTTTGGGGTTAGGGGGTTTAGTTTTTGGGGGTTAAAAGGGTGGAGAATGATTTCAAAATACCCCCTATCTCCTTAAGAATTTTACAACAAAATAAAATCTTAAAACCATAAATAAAGTTTTAAAACAACTTAGCAGAAATCCCCAACATTTTTAGCGTTTGGAATGAATGCTACTCATTTATAATACCCCCATGCATTCGTATCTACGGCAAGAAGTGTTGGGAGTTACGCCTTTAAAGATGTGATGCGTGAGAAATCGAACGCGCTTGGGACGCTCAAACTCTGTAAAATCCCTAATTATAGGGATACAAAGTGAAAGCCAAACTCTCCCCCAATAAGCCTAAAAAAGCCTGTGTCTTTAGCGTTTGGGTGCTTCACTATTCTTGAAAAAGCAAAAAATTTGTTTTAATTCTGTGTTTTCTGTGTTTTGAAATTTTTGAAGTTTTGAAATTCTTGAAACGCTTGGCTCAATCAACATGAGCCAAAAGAGCCAAAATATTTTTTAAGAAGAAACCCTTAGAGCCTGGTATCGGTTTGATTAGTAAAATAAGGGTTTCCAAAGTCCTTAGGCGTGTAGCATAATTCTTTTTCTATAAAAGCATCTTTAATGCAAGCGACACGCAGAGCGTCAAAGCGAGTCTCAACGCTCGCACAACCGCCGAGCAAAGACACGCCAACTACCACGCCATTTCTAATGGTTTTCATTTTATATCCTTTTGTTTTAAAATTTTTTGATTGAATAACCTAAATACTTTAAATTATATGCTTGCAGTTGTAGGACTTATTGTTAAACAAAAAGTAAATGAAGCTAAAAATAATCCAAATAACGCTTTAATTTAAAATTAAAACGCTACCCTTTGTAAGCCTTGCTAATTTTTGCTATAATAAAACCCTAACTAAAATTTCTCCTTTTATTTTAGTTAGACTCCTTGAATTAAAATTATAGTAAGTCTTGCTACACCCGCCTTGTGTTACTAACCACACAAGGCAAGATCAATCCTTACAAAACAAACCCTTTTAATACAGCCTTATCCTTACTAATATCCCTTATAGTATAGTGAAAGCCCTTTAATAAGGCTAACAAAGGGCGGTATTCCATTATAAAAGCGTGAATCATCTATACAAAAAGGTTCAAGCGTTCAACCAAACATTTCGCTGATTTCATATTTTTTAGCGGCTTTATCCTTAAGCCACAGAGCCACTTCTAAAGCCCCTTTAGCAAAAATAGATCGGTTAGTCGCCGTATGGCTAAGCTCTATGTATTCGCCCTCTAAATAAAACCCTATCGTGTGCTTCCCGGCGACATCGCCCCCCCTTAAAGCGGCTATACCAATGCTTTCTTTAGAGCGCAAACCTTCTCTGTGAGTGATGAGGGCGTTTTTTTTATCATACCCCCTAGCCTTAGCGCAAGTTTCATACAAACTCAATGCCGTGCCGCTCGGAGCGTCTTTTTTAAGATTGTGGTGCGTTTCTACAATTTCAATATCCGCATCTTTTAATTTCAAAGAAGCTAAAAAGGCTAATTGGTTGAGCATCATAATCCCTATAGACATGTTGTGCGCATGCAAAAGCGGCGCTTTTAAGGCTAATTTTTGCATTTTTTCTAGCGTTTCTTTTTCTAAACCGGTCGTGCCAGAAACTAAAATTCTAGGGCATTCTAAAAGAGCGTCTAGCAAATGATCCACGCCTTTAGGTAAAGAAAAATCAACCACGCATTCGCAAGCTTTCACAAACGCTTTTAAATCATTGGTTACTAAAGGGGTGTGTGAAAAAGAGCTAAAATCGGTTTCGCATTTTTGCCTGACAAACACGCTAGACAACTCTAATCCCTTATACCCCCCTTTTAATTCTTCTAAAAGTAATTTCCCTATACGACCGCTCGCCCCATAAACACCGACTTTCATGCGCTTTCCTTGCTTTTAAATTTTATAGCCCCATTTTAAAAGGGTTTAAAATATTATTGGGATCAAGGGCTTTTTTAATGTTCCTAAAAAGCTCCATTTCACTATGATTAAACGCTAAAGGCATGAATTTGGCTTTAGACAAGCCTATGCCATGCTCCCCACTTAAAGTCCCCTCCAAACTAATAGCGGCCTGAAAAATCTCTTCCATAGCCTTATGGCCTTTTTCTAAATCCCTTTTAGGATCTTCTAGCATGATATTCACATGCACATTGCCATCGCCCGTATGCCCAAAGCAAGGGATTTTAAAGCCGTATTTCTGGCTGATTTTGGCGACTTCTTGCAACAAACTCGGCAAGCTCGCCCTAGGAACGGTCACGTCTTCATTCAATTTCTTTTTACCATAAACGCTAATACTTTGAGAAGCGTTACGCCTTGAAAACCATAAATCCTGCTCTTCTTGTTCGTTTTGAGCGATCTTAAAACCCACGCAACCATTGGCTTTAAAATGCTTTTCTATCTCATTGAGTTGCCATGCGATCTGCTCTTTCACCACGCCATCCACTTGAGTGATGAGTATCGCTCCAGCGTCTTTGGGTAAGCCTTTAGAAAATCGTTCTTCAACCGCTTTAATGCTCAAATTATCCAAAAATTCCATCGCCACAGGCGTAACGCCGCTACTCATCGTCTTATAAACGGCGTTCATGGCGTCTTCAATATGGTTAAAAACCCCCATCGCGCTTTGTTTTAGGGGTGGTTTGGCTAAAAGCTTTAAAGTGATTTCAGAAATCACGCCCAAACACCCCTCACTAGCAATCATCAGCCCTGCGATATTAAAGCCAGCGACATCTTTGATCGTCTTTTTGCCTGCCCTTATGATTTCGCCATTCGCTAAAACCACCCTTAAAGCCATGACATAATCTTTAGTGATGCCGTATTTAGCCGCGCGCATGCCGCCGGCATTTTCGGCGACATTCCCCCCTAAAGTGCTTTGACTCTCACTCGCTGGATCTGGGGGGTAGAATAAATCCAATTTTTCCACTTCGTTTTGGAAATGCTTGTTAATCACGCCCGGCTCTACTCTAGCGATCAAATTTTTAGTGTCAATCTCTAAAATCTTATCCAAATGCTTTTCTACGCTTAAAACTAGCCCTCCGCTCACGCTCAACGCCCCCCCTGTAAAACCGCTCCCAGCCCCCCTAGGCACAACGATGATGCGATGCTCGTTGCAGTATTTTAAAATCTGGCTGATTTCTCGCTCGTTTTTAGGGAAAATCACGCCGCTAGGCAAATGCCTTTCTTTAGTAGCGTCATAGCAATAAGCGTTCAAATGCGCTAAATCGGTGAAAAAATCCTCTCCCCCTACCAGGTTTTTAAAGTATTGGATGTGTTGCTTCTCTAACATGGGCTTACTTCTTATTCATTTCTAAAGCTTTTCTTCTTTCTTCAAGCTCTTTTTCATCTCTTTCTTGATGTTCCCTCGCTCTTTGTTCAAATTCCCTCGCTCTTTGTTCGGCTTTGGCTTTTTTCTTTTCTTCTTTCAAGCGGCGTTTTTCTTCTTTAGAGCTTGGTTTTGACGCTTCTTTTTTAGCGGCACTCTCTTTTAAGACAGAAGTGTTTTCTGTGTCTTTTGGAGTGGCGTTGTTTTCACTACTTGGCTCATTAGCGGATTCTTGATTGATTTCTTGCTCGTTTTCTTTGGCATTGACTTTTTCATTGTCTTTATCCATTTCTAAAGCTTTTCTTCTTTCTTCAGTCTCTTTTTCGTCTCTTTCATCATGCTCTTTTTCTCTTTCTTCAAATTCCATAGCCTTTTTGGTGGCTTTAGTTTTTTTCCTTTCATCTCTTGAACGACGCCTTTCTTCTTTAGTGTCAAGTTTTCGCTCTGCTTTTTGGTAGTTTTTCTCTTCTAAAGTGGGAGCGTTTTCTGCGCCTTGATTGGCTTTTTTAGGCTCTTTAATGGCTTCTTGCTTGATTTCTCGTTTATTTTCTCTAGCATCAATCCTTTCTTCTTTCTTTTCAATCCTCACTTCTTTGCGTTTTTCTTTTTTCACTAAAGCGTCATAGTAAGCGAAGTAATTTTTAGATTGACTGCCTGAAAAAAGTTTCCCTAGCGTGCCTGCATCAATGCCCTCAACCCTAGAAAAAAACGGCGTAGAAGTTTTAGTAACACCGCTTGTATCCAGCTCTCTTTTTTCTAAAATTTCAAAACTCTCACAGCTTAAAATATTGAGCGTGTTCGTGGTTACAATATAAATCACCCCCACGCTATAAACATTGCACGCTTTTCTTAAATTAGCGATTTTTGGGTCAAACCCGTTCAAAAAAGTCACCAACAAATCAGAACTAATAAAATTAATATCGGTATTAGTCGCTCTGATTTGCTCATAGATTTCATCATTAGGAGCGATTAAAAACGCTTGGTTGTTGAATTGCCTAAAATAGACTAAATCCCCCTTTCTAGCGACCATTCTTGGAGTGGGTAAATGGCTTTGTTTCATGGACTCAAACGCTCTGAATTTAGCCGTTGCGACACCATTTTCAATGGCAATAATGACCACTTCAGAATTAACGATTTCATAATCTGAAAGTTTAGTAACGACAAAACCAAACTCCCCCACTTGCAAATCATGAGCAGGAAAACGAATGATTTTTTTAGGCAAATCCACAAATTCTATACTCACTCTTAAGGGTTCTTGCCAAGAGGCTGATTGCAAGCTTATAAAACTCATTAAAAGAAGTCCTATCAAAAGCCTTAACATACAATTCCTTTTAAACATTTTTAAACTTTTTTAAATGCCACAAAATGGCTAAAGACAATCCGGTGGTTTTAGCGTATTGAAAATCCCTTATAAAATCAAGAGCTTTTGATCGCTCTAAAAACAGCACTTCAATCTTTTCGGTATCAATCCCCCCACCCTTTGAAACTTTCAAACCCTCATGCGCTTCAGCGTAATAGAGCGTTTGCAAACTCCCGCTCAACCCAGTCGCACTATAAAATTGGCCTATGGTTTCTAAGTTTTTAGGGCTAATTTGATAACCGCATTCTTCTAACGCTTCTTCGCAAGCGATTTCTTCTAAACTCTTATTAGCCTTATCCACAAGTCCCGCGCACAATTCATAAGTGTATCCGTCAATATTTTGATCCTGATCGCGCTTAAAATAAAAATTACGAGCATAAATGGCTGGGCGGAATTGTTTCACAATCACAAAGCAATCGGATTCTTTTTCATAGAGTAAAACCGCCACGCTGTCTAAAGACTTAATAATATCCCATGTTTTCTTAGTATTCTCTTCATTATAATGCATGCGTTTTAATTCTATGAAATTAGAGCTAGAACAAGGCTCTAAATACACACTAGAATCATCTATTAAAGATTTTTGATTGAAAATATTCTTAAAATAAGACATTAAAAACCCTCTAAAAGATAAAATGAATTTTTTTCAAAAGAATGGGTTTTAAAAAGTTCTTCTAATTTTTGCTTAGAACGCTGAGCTTTTTCTAAAAAAACCTCTCTTTGTTTGCCATGCAGCTTGCTTTTAGCGGTGCGGATATAGCCTAAAGGATTGATAGGGCGGGAGTTTTTATACACGCCAAAATGCAAATGCGGCCCGGTGCTTAAACCCGTGCTTCCCACTCTGCCTATGATTTGCCCTTTTTTAACGAACGATCCTTTTTTCAACCCCTTAGCAAAAGAACTCATGTGAGCATACACCAAGCGCAATTCATTCAAATGGATTTCAACCACCTTCCCATAACCCGCCTTAACCCCTATAAAACCCACACGGCCATCTGAAGCAGAATGGATCAAACTGCCATGTTTAGCCGCATAATCCACGCCGTAATGAGGCCGTCTGACTTTTAAGACAGGATGGAACCTCCCATACGAAAAAGGCGAAGAAATGCGGGTGTATTTCACCGGGGTTTCTAATAAAAACCCTGCCACTTCTTGCGCCTTTAAGTCGTAATAACGCCCGTTTGAATGGGAAAAGAGATAGTATTGGTGCAAACGAGAGCTAACCATCGCCATTTTAATGGTCGGCTGGCCAAACGCTTGCCCCACACGATAATCCCTTGTATAAACGATAGCGATTTTATCGTTTTTCACTAGGCGTTTAAAAGGCACGCTTTTTTTATATGCGTTCATCAATTGGTTGGCTAAAAGGGGGTCATTGGTGGCTTTGACAATATCTTGATAGGGCGAAGTTTGTAAGGAAAGAAGGAGAGTTCTTTCTTTACGAGTGAAAACAATGGGGATAAAGTCTAAAAAATAATCCTCCCCTTTTTTGTAAATATGGATTTGCAAATCCTGGCTTATAGGGATAAGGGCTTGAATGAGCGTGTTGTTTTCATCTCTTAAAGTGTAGTAGGTAACATTGCTTTGGATTTCAGCGCTCAATTCTTTATCTTGAGAGCTCAAATTGTAGTAGAGTTTTTGAGGGATACGATTTTTTTCTAAAAACCCTAACAGCGTGAGCTTATCCCACACAAGCCTTTCACCCACTAAAAGAGTTTGCTTTTTAGCCATTCCATCGGCTTTTAAAAACACCCCATAGGATAAATGGAATAAAAAAGCAACCATTAAAGAATAGGTAAAATTTAAAATAATTTTCTTATGAAAAAATACCATGCAGTCGTTTAATGCCTTCAATCAAATCTGTATTTTATTAGTATAACATAAGCCATTAAAGAAAAACGATACAAGTTTAAAGCCTAGCCTTGTTTTTATGGCTTTATGAAGCGCGTTTTTATTGATGCATGGTTATTTCCCATAAACGGATTTATCTCGCCTGGATCTTGTAGCGTTAGATATTCATTCCCTTTTTAACAATTCGTATCATTGTTAATTTTGAAGTATTTTTTCTAAAATTTTTAACACATCGTTATGGTGCGCTTGACTTAAAAGTCCAAAAATTTTAAGCATTTCTAAAAACACAAGAGCGTTGGTTTTATGGATAGTTAAAAGAGCATGTTCTTTGAGAGCAGCCGTTCTATTTAATAAAGGGGTAGCGGTTTTTAATTCCAGAATAGAAAAGCAAAAATACAGCATGGGTTTTAGAGCCGTATTGTTGCTCTCTAATAACGATTTCGCTCAACTGGTTATCATTAAAAGAATGAATGAGCAAAGGATAAGAAATGCGTGAGAGTTCAAAATCCATGCCTCCAAATTGATGCGATCTAAATCTTTCTCTTGTGATCATAAAATTATCTTCTATGAATTGTTTTTGTTTTTCTAAATATTTTAAAGTATTTTCTAAATTTTCTAAACTGATTAAACCCAATCGCTTAGCGTAATCAATCATTTCGCTCAATTCATAAAGGGTTTTTATTTTATTATTAGCCCCTAAAAAATGATATTTTTCATCTTTTAGGGTAGTGAGTTCAAATTTTTCTTTATCTTTAATGGGGACATCATAACCGATTTGCCACTCTACATAATGCTTTAAACTGAAAGGGATTTTTCTAGTCGCTGTTGAAATGCCATAATCGCTAAAGGCATGCCTAATTTTCACACGCGCTTTGCCTGAAATGGAAGTTAAAGGAATAGAAACCTCAATCGCTTTTTTATCATCATTAACTTTAATCAAACTCACAAGGGTGTCCTTGAAACAATTTTTTAAAATATTCTAAACGCGCTCTTTTGTCTTTTAAAAAAGCGTCTTTAATTTTTAAAAAAGCAAAATTGTCAATAATAATATCCAAATTGCCAAAATAATAAGGGATTTTAGGGGCGATTTCCTTAAAATAATGGATATATTGGTAATAAATCAATTTATCTTGACTGATACGCACCGCATTTTCGCTTGGCGCGTTTAAAAAAGTTTTGTTGCGTTTAAGAGCGTTAATGTCTCGCATAGGGAAAAAATAGCCCACGCATGCCCCAACCTTTTTAGCGTTAGGGTATTTATCCACATAATTGGCTATATAGTCAAAATCGTTTAAGCATAGCGTCGTATCGCAATCAGTTGGAAAAATAAAACGCCTAATATCTGCATAGTCCATTCGCCCTCGCTCATATAAAGCTATCACAATAGGAAATTAGTTACTTTTAGTGAAAGATTTAGAAGAAACAACCAAAGCGTCTAAAAGCCTGTAATGATCCTTAAATAGCTTTAATTGCTTAAAATTAGCTTCTTTGATGAGGTAAGATAAAGGGTGTAACACGCAAATAAACGCCGGCTTTAAAATTGCAAAAGATTTTAAAAAACTTATCCCTAAATCCCTGGATTTCAAATCGTTGTCTATTTCAAAAATGAAATCTTTATTTTTAATATCTTGTTTGATAAAGGAAGTTCTATCGTTATAGGGGGGATTGCCCACGATGATTAAAGGTTCATCTTGGCTAATACCATAATTTTCTCTTCTAGGATTGGCTAGAGCGTTTATTATTAAAGCACCACACTCAAGGTCAATATCCGCTCCTATTTTTTTAGGGTGGTGGAGTTTTAAAAACTCTTTATTACCACATGCGGTGTCTAAAAGCGTGTAGTTTTCAATACCAACATGCTTTTTTAAAAGCTTGTAAGCGCAATCCACTAAATAAGGGGGCGTGTAGTAAGCCCCTAAATTCACGCTCTCTTGTTTGGTTAAATGTTTAGGGGTTCTAATCAAAATCCCTTACACATCTAGTTGCTTCACATCTTTAGCATGCGCTTGGATAAAGGCTCTTCTAGGCTCTACTTCATCGCCCATGCAAAGCGAAAAGATCGCATCGGTTTTTTCCAAATCTTCAATTTTGAGTTTGATGAGACTGCGGTTTTCTTTATGCATGGTCGTTTCCCACAAATCATTAGGGTTCATCTCGCCTAACCCCTTATAGCGCTGGATATTCGCTCCCTTTTTAGCGTAATTTTCCACTTCTTCTAAAAACGCCAAAATATCCTTATTTTCTAGGAAATCCAAATTGTATTCCATAAGCTTTTGGTAAGTGTAATTCGCTTCTTCAAACAACACTTCTTTAAAGAGGTTGTCATCTAGGTTAAATTCCACCAAGCCTTTAGGGGTTTGCGCATGCAAATGCAAGCTTTCTTCAGTGGCAAAAGAGCGTAAGATCTGATAATTCAAGCCCTCTAATTTTTCTAAAATGCTCTTTTCTAAAACTTTCATATCAAGGCTTAAGGCGTCCTTAGTCTCAATCAAAAAGCGTAAAACTTCTAGCAAGTTGTAGCGTTTTTCTAATTCCAAAAGCGTATAGCGGTAATGGCGCGCCACTTTTAACAAATTCATCAAATCGTTCTTGCCAATCCCTTCAATATCCACCGAATTGATGCCATGCTCAATTAAAAAATGATCCAAAGCGACGCCGTCTTTAAGATAAATTTCTGTCTTGCCTTTCTTGTATTTATAAAGAGGGGCTTGAGCGATATAAACATGCCCTTGTTCAATCAGCGGGCGTAAATAACGATAGAAAAAAGTCATCAGCAAGGTTTGGATATGGCTCCCATCCACATCAGCATCGGTCATGATAATGATTTTATGATAGCGCAATCTTTCTATATCAAAGCTCTCTTGAATGCCGCACCCAAAAGCCGTGATCATGTTTTTAATTTCTTCTGATTTTAGAATCTTTGACAAATGGCTTTTTTCCACATTTAAAATCTTACCTTTTAGAGGTAAAATCGCTTGGAAAACCCTATCGCGCCCTTGTTTAGCGCTCCCGCCCGCGCTATCGCCCTCCACTAAAAAGATTTCACTCTCAAGCGGGTCTTTGCTCTGGCAATCGGCTAATTTTCCAGGCAAAGTGCCGACACTCAAATTATCCTTTTTCCTTGTAAGCTCTCTGGCTTTCTTACTGGCTTCTCTGGCTTTTGCGGCTAGTAGGGCTTTATTAGCGATGATTTTAGCTTCGTTAGGGTTTTCTTCTAAAAATTGATGGATTTTATCATAGACTAATTTTGAAACCAACGCGCGCACATACGAACTGCCGAGTTTGGATTTAGTCTGCCCTTCAAACAAAGGCTCGCTCATTTTCAAGCTCACAACAGCGATCAACCCCTCTTTAATATCTTCAGAAATGGGGCGCGACTCTTTGGTTTTAATGTTATTGTCAATATATTGCAAAATCGCTTTAGACAAGCCCATTTTAAAGCCCGCCTCATGCGTGCCGCCCTCAGAAGTCTTAATATTATTCACAAAGCTTAAAGTGTTTTCATTGTAATCATCAGCATACGCTAGAGCGACTTCTATAGAAGTGCGCGTTTCTTCATCCATGCTTTTAAACGAAATAATGGGGGTGAGCAATTCTTTTTTAGCGCTGTCTTTAACGAATTGTTTCAAGCCGTCTTTATAGAAATAAGTCTCTTGCAGTTGGGTTTTTTCTTCTTTGAAAGAAATTTTTAAGCCGTCATTAAGATACGCCATTTCTTTGAAGCGTTTTTGCAAAATACCCGCTTGAAATTCAACGACTTCCATCACGCTTTCATCAGGGAAAAATTCAATGGTCGTGCCGCTTTCTTTAGCGCTTTTGGTTTTGCCAATGATTTCAAGCTCGCTAGTAGGAATACCCTTTTCAAACTCTTGGCGATAGATTTGACCCTCTTTTTTAATGGTCATAATCAAGCGTTTGCTTAAAGCGTTCACAACCGAAACGCCCACGCCATGCAAACCGCCTGAAACTTTATAAGTATCGTTATCAAACTTGCCCCCCGCATGCAAAATCGTTAAAACCACGGTGCAAGCGGGGATTTTTTCCGTGGGGTGAATATCTACAGGAATGCCTCGCCCGTTATCTTCTACAATGCATGAACCCTCATCAGTCAAAGTGATATTAATCGTATCGCAAAAACCCGCCATGCTCTCATCTACAGCGTTATCCACGACTTCATACACCATGTGGTGCAACCCACCCACATTGGTATCGCCAATATACATTCCAGGGCGTTTCCTAACCCCCTCTAAGCCTTTTAAAACCTTAATACTATGGCTCTGGTAATTTTGCATTCAAATCAGCCTTTATAGTGTGATTGGCATCATCAAAGTGGAAATTTTAGCGTTCAGGTGGCTTTGCTTTTCATCAAGAGGCTCTTGGATCAAAAAAGGCGAAGAAGGCTCATTGCATTTTAAAACGAATTGCGTTGTCCCTAAAGCGTTTAAGGCTTCAAGGAAAAATTTCGCGTTCACGCCCAAATGAAAGGCTTTTTCAATATCCAAACCTTTTTCAATCTCAACAGAGGTTTTAGCCGTTTCGCTATGCTCAGAATCCAAAGATTCAAACAAAGCGTTGTTTTTTTCTAAAGTGAGTTTAATGGTGGAGCTTAAAGAACTGCACAATTTAATGCTCTCTTTAAATTCTTCCTTGCCTAAAGTGAAAGAAGAAGTGTATTCTTTAGGGAGGATTTTTTGATAATCAGGGTAATTCCCATCAATGAGCTTGGTGAAAAAAGCGTGCGTTTCGTTTTCAATTACTGCTAACATGCCATCGCTTTTAAAACTGAAATTTTCATAAAAAAGCTTAAGGATTTCTAATAAAGCTCTTTTAGGTAAAATACAAGAGATATCTTCTTCAGTGGAATGGATAGAGATTTTTTCTAACTGCGTGTAAGAGAGCCGTTTGGTATCCGTGCCTACTACTGAAAGGGTTTGATGTTTTTGATCAAATTGCATTAAAATACCGGCTAATTCCCTTTTATGGCTGGTTTGCTCAATCACAGGAGCGATCTTTTTAAACGCATCTGTTAAAAAGGGGGCATTGACTTCTAAACTCACTTTTGGCTCAATAACAGGGAATTCAGGGAACTCATCAGCGTCAAACATGGGGAGTTTGAAAGAGCTTTTATTTTGTTTGATCACCAAGCTGTCATCTTTAGTCTCTAAAATAATATTAGAGTCTTTCAAACATGAAATAATATCTAAAAACTTTTTCCCGTTGATCGTGCCAACGCCCTCTTTATCGCTAGATTGCGTAAAAATATAGCTTTTTAGCCCAATATCTGAATCGCTGGCTTTTAAAAAAAGCTTTTCTTTAATGACTTCTAAATGGATGTGTGAAGCGATAGAAGAAGCGTCCTTTTTATCCAAAAAAGCTTGCAAGTAGCGCAAAGTGTTTTCCAAATCGTTTTTACTAACACTGATTTTCATAATTGAATAATCCCCTTGAATTTTTAGTCTTATTATAGCATAAAAGAGCGTTTTTTTAAGGGTTTAAGCGTATTCCTACCCCTATACGATTGGAAAAAACATCGTATTCATACAAGCCATCGCCATAGCCGTTAAACCATTGCGCATAAATCCCTACAAAAGGGTTAATGCGGTAGGTATAGCCTAAGCGGAAAGCCCCATGCCAGCGATCATAACGCCAGTATTGCGTGAAGATATCATAAAGCTGCAATTCAAAATGATGGCGCCCTCTCCTGTAATCTATTTTAGCGTTACCATACCCCATGTAATCAATCAAATTAGGGTTGGATTGATCATAAGGGACATAGGGCCAATAAGCGACCATGATTTTCAAGCCCCCCTTTTCCCACACCAAACGAAACACAGGGCGTTGCCCCGCACTCACAGAGCGACACCCCCCCAGCGCACGTCTTTTTGCCCGTTATAATTTTTAACGATTACAGGCTCTCCTGGAAACTGGTTTTCAGGATTGCCTTCTTTATTAAAAGGTTGATAGCATTGTGCACCCCCCACGCCATTAGAAATGTGTTGCCAACCTATCCAAATCTCAGAAAAATTCCCTATTTTACCCCCAAAAGGTTTAAAATTAATAGGATAAACATAGATGAGTTCAGGCATGAAATTGATCATTCGCATGGGGGCGGATTGAGGGTTATTGTAAATTTGAAACCAGTTAGTTTGGGTATAAGCCAAATAAAGCGTGCCTTTAGTCCAAAGAATATGCCTAAATACAGGCACTCTAAAACTGATTTGGAATTTAAACTCATTGCGTTGATACGGGTTGATATTAGGGTGGTACCATTGAAAAATGGGGGTGAAACTATGATAAAAAGGCAAGAAATAAGTGCCTAGACAATCCATCATGTTTAAATATTTTTTAGCAAAATCCACCCAAGAATGTTCTTTGGGGGCTTTTTGTGGAGGGAGATACCAGGCATTGGACAAATCGTTTTGCGTTTTAATGATGTGTAAATCCTGTTTGCGCAAATAGTAGTTATAATCCACCTTAAAATTATCTTGTGAAAATTTTTTGCTTTCTAACTGACAAACTACAAAAATCATAAAGAGCAAAACGCTTTTCATCAAGCATCCTTATTTCACTTAAATTGCAAGATGAAAATCGCTAAAATCACTACAGGCGCGATAAAACGAACGCTAAAATGCCACGCTTTAAAGGCGCTTATATTAAAGAAGTGCTTCGTGGCTAAAAAAGAGCGCTTTTTATTTAAAACCCACCCCACAAATAAGACTGAAAACAAGCCTCCCAAGGGCATTAAAAACGAAGAAGTGATGAAATCCAGCCACCCGAACACGCTCTTATGAGCGAAGCTCAAAAACTTAGCGTATCGTTCATTCATAGAAAGAATGACTAAAACGCCTAAAACATACACAACAATCCCTATCCATAGCGACGCTTGAGTGCGCGAAAAATTAAAACGATTAATGAGATAAAGCACTAAAGGCTCTATCAAAGAAACCGTAGAAGTGATCCCGGCAAAAACAAGTGCTATAAAGAAAAAAAGCGATACAATCTGTCCGCTTATTCCCATTTTAGCGAAAGTCAAAGGTAAGGAAATAAAAACAAGCCCTGGCCCTTGAGACACATCTGCATGGTATTCAAACACAAAGGTGAAAATCATCACCCCAGCAATCAAAGAGATTAAAATACCGGGCAAGACAATAAATAAAGAGCTTTTGAATAGATTTTCTTTTTTAGGCGTGAAAGCTGAATAAGTAATGATCGTGCCTACCCCCAAACTCAAAGAAAAGAACATCTGCCCTAAAGCGTCCATCACAACCTTAAAATCAATCTTTTGAATCTCAAAATTAAATAAAAAGCGCAAAGCCTTAGGCATGCTTTCTAAAGTCATCGCATAAATTAAAAGCCCTATAAAAATCACAAACAATAAGGGCATAAGCACGACATTTAATTTTTCAATCCCTTCTTCAATCCCCCTAGAAACAAACCATATTGTCGGCAATAAACATGCACTAAAGCCAATAACAGGCCAAATTAAACTGCCATTTTGAAGCATGCTAAATTGCATTTTAGCCTGCTCTAAATCTTTAGGCAAATCAAAAGTTACTACAAAAAGATAGTAAAGCACCCAGCCTAACACCACCGCATAAAAGGATAGAATGAGAGGGCCGCCTAAAATAAAAAAAGAAGTGAAAGGGTAATATTTTTTCCTTTTAGGATCTAAGATTTGATAATTAGAAACAACATCTTTTTTACCCAAATTCCCAATCAGCATTTCCACTAAAAGCATAGCAATGCCTAAACTCAAGGTTAGCACCAGATATAAAAGCACAAACGCACTCCCCCCATTATGGCCAACCATATAAGGAAAGCGCCAAATATGCCCTAAACCGATAGAGCTACCCAAAGTGGCTAAAATAAAGCCTAATTTAGAAAATTTTCCCATGCCAAATATTTTAATAAATCTTGCTCAACCAAATGGAAAACACAATTAAAGGGGTGATGTATTTAAGCAAGAAATACCAAGTTGCAAACAATTTAGGACCTAAAAAGTGCGCGCTCAAGAGACGCAATTTTTCTTTTTTCAAAACCCAGCCCATAAAAATAAAGGTTGCCATCCCGCCTAAAGGCATGATAATGGTGCTTGAGGCAAAATCCAACCAATCAAAAAGACTTTTTTCAAAGAAAGTGAGGTAATCTTTATAATCCTTATGGAGCGAGAAAATCAACACCACGCCTACGATAAAAATCAACGCTACAAGACCCCAAGTAACCTTAAAACGAGAGTATTGATACTTTTCGGTAAGATACATCACGCTTGGCTCTAATAAAGCCACCGTAGAAGTGATGCCAGCAAAAGCGAGCGCGAGCAAGAAAAGAATTGAAACAAGAACGCCTATCGCTCCCATTTGGCCAAAAACCACCGGTAAAGAAGTGAAAATTAACCCTGTGCCTTGCGAGACATTCGCCCCGTATTCAAACACAAAAGTGAAAATCATAAGCCCTGCCACAAGAGAAATTAAAATCCCTGATAAAACCACCCAAATCGTGCTTTTAAGCAAATTCTGCGTTTTATCCGTAACCGCAGCATAAGTGATATTGATCCCTAAACCGATGCTTAAAGAAAAGAAAACCTGCCCCAAGGAATAAGTGAACACTTGAGAAGTCAAATCTTTTGGCTTGAAATCAAACATGAAATGGAAAGCTTTAGAAAAAGAATCCATGCTCATCGCATAAAAAAGCAAACCAAAAAAAGTGGCAAAGAGTAAGGGCATTAAAACCAAATTGAGTTTTTCAATGCCTTCTTTAATCCCCCTAGAAACAATCCATCCGGTTATGAATAAAACGCTAAAAAGTCCTATGGATTGTAACCCTATAGACTGCAAAGTTTGAGTAAAAATTTGTTCAGATTCTTGGATATTGTTAGGCAAATTAAAACTAACACTCACCAAATAATAAAGCACCCAGCCTAAAATAGTGCCATAAAAAGTCAGTATTAAAGGTCCAGAAATAAGCAAAAGCCCTGCGTATTTCCAGCGTTTTTTAGGGTTAATGTCAAGCTCTTTAAAAGCTTCTGTTACATTTTTTTGCGTGCTTTGTCCTAATAGCATTTCAGCGATAAACATCGCCGCACCAACGCTTAAGGATAAAAATAAAAATAATAAAACAAAAGCACCCCCACCACTCACCCCAGTCATATAGGGGAAGCGCCAGATATGCCCTAAACCTATCGCGCTCCCTAAAGCCGCTAAAACAAATCCTAATTTAGAAAAATGATTACCCATATCCTAACTACCAAACTCCTTGTCAATGATTAAAATTAAGGAGCTATGTCCTTAATCGCCCAACTATTGCTGTATTAGTTTTTTGAAATCTTTAAAAACCCTAAGATTTAAGAAAAAACCTACTTTCAAAAATACCTAAAAAATTATAAAGCAACGCCCCTAGATTATACTATAGTTAAGTTACATATTGTATAATTTTAAGAAAGTTTCATTATTTAAGTAAGGGGAATTAATGCGCTGTAGGGTATATTACGAAGATACCGACTCTGAAGGCGTGTTTGTCATCCGCTCTATCAAAGCGGATTTTTTTACCCCTGCGAGTTTGGGACAAGTCTTAGAAATAAGAACGCAAATTAAAGAATTAAGAAAGGTTTTTGTGGTGCTTTTTCAAGAAATTTATTGCATCCAAAACGCTTCTTTAGAGCCTATGAAGCCTTTTAAAGTCTTTGCTTCAGAAATCAAGTTTGGCTTTGTCAACCGCTCTACATACAGCCCTATTGCCATTCCTAAATTGTTTAAGGAGCTTCTTAGTGCCGTCTGATTCAGAAAAACCCACTATTATTTACCCTTGTCTTTGGGATTATAGGGTGATTATGACCACTAACGATACAAGCACATTAAAAAAGCTTTTAGAAACCTACCAACGCCCCTTTAAATTGGAATTCAAAAACACTTCTAAAAACGCTAAATTTTATAGCTTTAATGTTTCTATGGAAGTTTCAAACGAAGCAGAACGGAACGAAATTTTTCAAAAAATCTCACAATTAGAGGTTGTGGTGCATGCGCTTTAATCTTTTAAAACAAACGCCTTGAATTTTTCACCTCTTTCTTTATACGAAGAAAATTGATCCAAACTGGCCGCGCTGGGTGAAAGCAAAGCGATTTCATTTTGCAATAAAACGCTTTTAATTTCTTGAACCGCTTTTTCTAATTTCAAACAAACCTGACAAGAAACATTAAATTCTAACGCTAAGGCTTGGACGATAGAAGCGCTTGATCCTATGGCATAAAGGCTTATTTTATAGTTTTTAAACTCTTCAAAAAGGGGGGTTAAATTAACTCCTTTAATATCGCCCCCTACAATCAAATGGATTTTTTGATTCTTAAAGGTTTTTAGGGCTTGTAAGGTGGCATCAATGTTCGTGGCCTTGCTGTCATCTACCCACAAACGCCCTTCTTTATCCCTAAATTCTTCCATTTTATGCGAGCCGATTTTAAAAGCGTTCAGTCTTTTAAGGGCGTTTTCTCTATAATCTTGCCATTTTAAATTCTTTATTTTTAAAAATTGCTCATAAACTAAAAGGGCTAAGGCAGCGTCTAATAAAAACGCTCCCTTAAAAAAAAGAGCGTTAGAAGGGATTTCTAAACGTTCTAAAACCTCTTCGCTGTGATCAAAAAAGATTTTTTGCGCTTGCGAGTTTTGAATAATAGGGTGTTCTTTGAATTTTAAAGGGAGGATAGCGAGCGAAGTTTTAGGCATCAATGTTAGAACCTTGAGTTTAGCGTTCAAATAATTTTCAAAATTGCAATGCCAAGTCAAATGATCGGCTTCCACATTGATGAGCAAGTAGATTAAAGGGTAAGCCTTGTTAGTGTAATGCAAAGAAAAAGAGCTTGTTTCTAACACCCACAAGGGCGATTGCTTTTCAAACAATTCAATCAAGGGCGTGCCGATATTCCCCCCACTCACAGCCTTAAAATCTTCTAAAAGCGCAGTGAGCATTTCTGTCGTGGTGGTTTTACCATTAGTGCCGCTAATGCTTATCATCGTAGGCGTGAAAGAATGATCAAACAAGCTATCAATATAATCGTATTCGCTCATTAAATGCTTGGCTTTCATGACTAAAGGGTGCGTGAAACTAATGCCCGGACTGACTATCTCTAGTTGGGAATTATTAGGGTTAAAATCCTTACTGGGATAACAAAGAAAACCCTCGCTATCCTTATGGAATGAATGGAATTTATCATCAAAAAATTTGACTTCATTATGGTTTTTTTTAAAAAAACGCGCTAGGGCTAGAGTGGTTTTTCCATGCCCCAATAAAGAGATTTTCATTTTAACGCACCTTCAAGCTTAAAAGAGCGACTAAATTACTCAGCATAGAAATGATCCAAAAACGCACGATCACCTTATTTTCTGCCCAACCCTTTTGCTCAAAATGATGATGGATGGGCGCCATTAAAAAAAGGCGTTTTTTACGGGTTTTATAACTCCCTACTTGCAAGATCACAGACAAAGTTTCTATTACAAAAATAGACCCCATTAAAACGAGTAAGATTTCATTATGCGAAACAATAGCGTTATAAGCGATAAACCCTCCTAAAGCCAAACTCCCGCTATCGCCCATAAACACGCTTGCCGGGTTGCAGTTATACCACAAAAAGCCAAAGAGCGATCCCACTAACGCTAGCGAAATCACAAACAATTCCCCCACATCTATGACTTTAGGATAAAGTAAGTATTTAGAAAATTCCGCATTCCCTGCCACATACACAAAGATAGAAAGGCTTAAGAGGGTGAAAATGCTAGGCACACTCGCTAAGCCGTCTAAGCCGTCGGTTAAATTCACCGCATTGCTCGTGGATAAAAAAACCAACACCCAAAAACCAACCGCTAACATCGTGGGCATTTCAAACAAGGGGTTTTTCAAAAAAGGCGCGTATAAAAAAGTGTCCAACCCCTTAAGACTCAATAAAACAGACACTATAAGCGAAAGGATAAAAAGCATGCCAAATTTCATTTTCGCGCTCATCCCGGCGTTGCTTTGCTGGTTGATTTTAGTGTAATCGTCTCTAAAACCCACAAAACTAAAGCCCACTAACACGATTATCCCTAACAACACATAAAGATTGCTCAAAGACGCGCACAACACGCTCGCAACAATGGTTGCAAAAACAAACACAATCCCCCCCATCGTAGGGGTATCCTTTTTATTCTGGTGGCTTGGCACGAAGCTAGAAATGGGCTGGTTAGCCTTTTTAGCCTTGGCCCATAGAATGAATCTAGGCATTAAAAAAAGCGTGAGGAAAAAGGCTATGAAAAACCCTAACCCTGCTCTAAAAGTCAAATACTGGAAAAGATTGATATTGAAATAGCCATATAGTAAAGAATAGAGCATAAAATCCCTTGTGGTAAAATCGCCATGCTTGAAATTAGAAAAAAGAAAATTGTAGCGCAAATTGGCTCGCTTAAAATCAGCATGAGTTAAAGTATAATCACGCTATAACTTAATCTTTGGGAGTGTTTCAATGAATTGTTTCTTTTTCAAGCGTTTATTTTTTTCTCAAAAACTTTGTTTTAAAGTGCTAATCGCTTTGGGGCTTTCAGGTGCGTTGGTTGGTTGTGCGATTAAATCAGTTGCTGAAGTAAAACCCCAAAACCAACAAGAAAAACCCATTCAAGTTAATGAAAAAATTCAAACCACCCAAAAAGTAACGCCATTCCATTTTAACTACTCCTTGCATGTGGCTCAAGCCGCACAAAATTATCGTTTGATCGGTATTTTAGCGCCACGCATTCAAATGAGTGATAATCTAAAGCCTTATAGCGCTTTATTCCAAGATGCTTTAAGGCATCAAATCCAAGCTATTTTTGAAAAAAGAGGCTATCAAACGCTCTTTTTTAAAGATGAAAGCGCTTTAACTCCGCAGGATAAAAGAAAGCTTTTTGCCGTTTTAGATGTGAAAGGCTGGGTGGGCGTTTTAGAAGATTTGAAACTCCTTTTAAAAGATCCCAATAACGCAAACGCCCTCACCGCTCAAAGTTCAGGCTCTGTGTGGTTTAGTTTTTATGAGCCAGAAAGTTATCGTGTGATTTATGATTTTAAGGTGGGGTTAGGAGATTTTCAAGCAATTGTGCATGCTTATAACAATAACCATTCTTTAGGGTTTAATCTTAAAAACAATCTTTTCACCGGTTTAGAGAACAATAAACAGGATGCGATCCATCAGATTTTAAACAAAATATACGCTTCAATCATGAAAAAAGCCGTAACGGAATTGACGGAAAAAAATATTTCTCAATACAAAGAAGCGATTGATAAAATGAAAGGGTTTAAAACCCCTGTCTCTCAAAAAAAGGGCTTTTAAACAAATAATTTAAAAATTTGTTTTAAAATCAGTCTTTTTAAAGGTTATTTTAAGTATAATGCAAATTTTATTTCAATATTTAAGGATACACAATGGCAAAAAGATGCGCTTTAACTTTCAAAGGGCCTATGATAGGCAATCATGTCAGTCATGCGAACAACAAAAACAAGCGCCGCTTGCTCCCTAACTTGCGATCGATTAAGATCCAATTAGACGACGGCACGACCAAACGCATTAAAGTGGCTGCTTCCACTTTAAGAACCATGCGTAAAGGGGCTTAGTTTTTAGAATTTCTATCCATTTTGATTGTAGGGGTGGTTTTGGTGTTTTTGATAACCTTTTTAAAACTCCCCTTAAATCTAAACTTCTTTTTGAGATTAAAACACAGCCTAAATTAGGTTTAGCGTTTTGATCAAACTTAGAAGCAAATGCTTTCAAAAGAATTTATTTTGATCTAGGAATTGGTTTTGTTTGAAAAGTTGAAATTTTTTAAAATCAAAAAAGACGATGAAAATCAACCAGAAGTCAATTTAAATTCTGAAATCTATGAGCAATTTAAGGTCTTTAGACTCCCGCTTATTTTAATCCAATTGCTCGTGCTTTTAGGCACTCTAGGATACTTCGCCCTAGAAAATTATAGCCTTATGCAAGCTTTCTTTCAAACGACTTACACCATGACAGCTACAGGGTTTGGCGCTTTAAATGAAAGCCAGTTTGGGCCTATAAGTATTTTTTTAACTTCCATTTTAATGTTTTGTGGGACGGGAATTATTGCTTTTAGCGTGGCTATTTTAGTTAGCGTGGTCAATAAAGGCACGCTTACCAGATTGATTAAGGAGAAAGGTATGATTTATAAAATCGCGCGCCTTAAGGATCATTATGTGATTTGTTACCACAATGAATACACCATTGAATTGAGCAAGCAGTTCCGCTCCGCTCAAATCCCCTTTGTGGTCGTGGATAATGACCCTAGTTTTGAAGAAGAAGCCATTAAGCACAAATACCCCTACTATATCATAGGCGATCCGCACACCAATTTAGCCATGCTAAAAACCCACTTGAGCAGCGCTAGGGGCGTTGTGGCGTTGTCTAAGATTTTACCGGTGAATGTGGCGTTAATGGTGAGCGTGCGCTTGTTTGAAAAGGAATTAAAACGCAAACCTTACTACATCATTGCGAGCGCGCACAGCGATGAAGGCTTAGAAAAATTAAAAAAATTGGGGGCTGATATGGTGGTTTCCCCTACAAAGCTTATGGCTCAAAGGGTGAGCGCGATGGCGGTGCGTCCGGATATGGAAAATATCTTAGAGCGTTTTATCAATAAAAAAGACACGCTTTTAGACTTAGAAGAAGTGATTGTCCCTAAAACCAGCTGGCTTGTGTTAAGGAAATTAAAAGAAGCCCATTTTAGAGAGATCGCTAAAGCCTTTGTGATTGGTATCACTCAAAAAGATGGCAAATACATCCCCATGCCCGATGGGGAAACGATTATTGCAAGCGAATCCAAGCTATTGATGGTTGGCACTTCAGAAGGCGTTGCGACCTGTAAGCAACTCATTACTAGCCACCAAAAACCAAAAGAAGTGGATTACATTTCATTGTGATCTCACACAGCCCTTTTTATAAAATAAAAAAGGCTTGGATCTCATCAAATATGGATAATAAAATCTAAAAAATGCTAAAAACATTTTTTACAATCAATAGTAAAGGGCTTGAATTTAGTCAAAAAGGTTTTAATTATCCATGCTTGATGAGAACAGAGCCAAAATTTGAATGGATTTGACGCTTATTTTCTAACGCCCATAAGCCAATAAAAGTTGGTATTTTAACCCATTCAAATCTTTTAGCCCTCTTTACTCAAAGGATTATTGAAATTTTTCAAACCATGTTTTAAGCTATTCTGTGGCTGGTGTCCCATCGTTGCATTTGTAAGCCTTAACGCTTTTTTTGAGTTTCTTGTTCTAAAAGCATTCTCGCCTCTTCTATCAATTGATTTTCTAGCTTTTTAATTTCGCTTTTGATGTTCTCGGTGTTAGCGTTTAAGGTGTTGGTTACTTCTTGCTCGTTAGCGTGCATGCTTGTATTGAAATCATTGAAAAAGCGCTCGTATTCTTTCATTTTTAATTTCAAGCTCTCGCCGGCGTTAGTCAGCCACTCAATGGAATTTCTCAAACTGCTATCAATCTCGTTCGCATTCTTGAAAAAATCCAAACTCAAAAGCACTTCTAAAATCCTAACGATCCCTTTAAGGCTCAGTTCCACTTGCTCAGTGAAAAGATGATTACCTTTTAAAGCGTTCTGTAATTGCTTTAAAAGCTCGTTAGTGATTTCTTTCACTCCAGGCTGCTCGGTTATTTCTAGCGCGCTATTAGGCAAATTAGGGTAATTCATTTTAACACTCCATGATTATCTATAAGAGAGAGAGTAACGCGCACCCCCACAATGAGATAACTCATTAATAAAAAAACATAAAAAGCATACATTAAAAAACATTTTTAACTTTTTATTAAGTTTTTTAATGGTATCCCATTCATCATTAGTTACTTCCATGTTCAAATCCTTTTCTAATTCGCTAACGCTGTCAAATTTCAAACTTTTAGCTTTTTGAAAATCTTTCTGTTTCTTTTGCCACTCATAAACTAAATAACAACCTACCACTAAAAACCAAAGCCACAAATGAGGCTTATTGGTAAAACTCACGCCCAAACACACCATATTAAGACCAGAAAAAAAGTAAAAGCGTTTTGATGCGTTTATCAAGTATCCTTCTCGCTTCTAAGATAATGTCAAATGGTTTCATTTCTTTCATTTTTTTAATTTACTCCTTGACTTTTTCAAGTTTTTGTTTTTTTATCCCTTTCTCGCTTTCTTTTTGCATGTCTTTAACGGCTTGAACTAAGCGGTTTAATACGGGATTGTTTTCATTCGGCTCTCTATTGACCATTAAAAGGTAATGCGTGAAGTCGTAAATGTCAATGTCCTTAAATTCCTTACTATCAGGGTTAAACATGTCTTTGGTAATATCTGCTATTTTAAACTCTTTCAAGCCTTTTTTAATGTTATCACTCTTTAACGCTTCAAATAACGCCTTAGAAGGATCATCAAACCTCGCAAATCGCGCGATCGCACCTCCTAAAATCTCGCTGATATCGCTCGCGCTTTGATCGCTCTTTTCAAACATGTCTAAAGAACTCGTTTTATAGAATTTCTCGCTCAAGTCTTTCAAGCTCTCGCTCGTGCTTGGGTAATTCTTTAAATTGGCAAAACTGCGATCCATAATATCGCTTAAATAAGCGTTTAAACTCACGTTAGGGAAGTTCATGTCGTGGATGAGATTGTGAAAGCTTCCGGCGTTATCTACAAACATTTTTTTAACCTTTTCATAGCTTTTAATGTCGTTAGAAAACTCTTTTTGCCAGCGGTTGAGTAATTCTATCCCTTGCGTTTTAGTCCTTGGCATGTTGAACATTAAAAGCGCTAAATTACTATCGCCCACATTAGGGTGGGTGGCTTTGTCAAAATTAAGGTTTTTAGCGACGATGTTTTTTAAGGAGTAGATGCTATCAGCGTCTAATTTCTTTTCTAATTCTTTCAATTTCGCTTCGTAATGGCTTAAAACCGCTATTGCATGATCGCTCTCGCTGTTAAAGCGTCCTTGATTGCTTGAAGCCGCTAAATTGTTGATCTCGGTGTTGTCTAGGCGCTTGTTTGGCACTCTTACTAACAATTCGTCCGGCGCTAAGTCTATATGATAGTATTCCTTGATCGCTTTGTTGTAAATGTATCTGCTTTTTGGCGTGAAGTTTAGCATGCCTTGGATGCGGTGGTTCCCTGCGATCACTTGCCCATCATGTAGAATGATTGGTAAATCCTCAAAACCTCCGCTCCCAAATATCTTTTTAGGATCAAAATCCTCCGCTATGCTTTTAATCTGTTCTTCGTTCATGTCCGTTCTCTTTTGTGCCCCGCCTGTGGTAAAGCTTGGTTTTAGATCTTTAGCTTTCACGATCGCATAATCCAGATCGTAAATCTCTCGTTCGTTCAACCTCACTCGGCTTTTGGGGATCTGCGCTTGGATTGATGCGGGTATATCTTCTCCTACTTCTATTTTAGTCTGGCTTTCAATATTGCCCGCATTCCCTCGCTCGTGTTCTAATTTCTTTTTTAACGCTTCTTTACGCTTTAATTCTTGCTCTTTAGCTTTTAAAAATTCCTGTTCGCTTTCTTTGGCTTCGCTTTCTAACTTCGCTAACTTTTCGGCGTTGGCTTGCTCTAGTGGGGATAAATTTGTAGGTTTTGGTGTGGTTTCGTTTGAATTTTCTGTTCTTTTTAATAAATCCTCTTGACTATTTAGCGGTTTTGGTGTAGGATTATCTGTAGCACCACCATGGGAACTCAACCCATGGGGCACCTTCGCATTAGCGTTGAGTGAGGTGCTTGAAAATTCTTTATAAACATCATTATTTTTATAACTCCCATTGTTCTTATACATCGTTTTTAAAACTAATTCATTTTTCTTATTGACCGCTTGCTCTACCACTACCGTATAGCCGTTAATTTGTTTAAACGCCGTGATAGCTTCTTGATTGTATTTGTCTATAGTCCTAAGAATGGCATCAGCGTTATTAACGATATATCTATAATTCGCTATATCCTCGTAAGTGATAGGGCTTTCTCCATTTTTAACATTGACAGAATTAACGCCATGCCTTTTGAGTATGTGAGCGATAGCATCATGATCTAAACTCGATCTTATGTTTTCAGGGTGTTTAAAGTTAGCGTCTTTTAAAAGTTCTAATTCTTTGTTAGAGGCTTTTTCTATAATCATTTTTTTGTTGTTTTTGTGCAGGAATTCAACCATTTCAGGGTTTAGGTTATTCACTCCAAAAGTGATAGCGTCTCTCCCGCTTGTAGGGATTTCTGCGTTATTTAATAGCTCTTTGATTTGCTCGTTAGTGAGTTTTTTATTAGAAAAATCAAACGCTTTTTCTTTGATTTCTTCGCTGGCTTGCTTGATTCCGTTAGTAAGCTCTTCAATGATTTTAAGCGTGTTGTTGCTAAATTTAGCGTTTTTGGCGCTCAATTCTAAATTCTTACTAAAATCGCTTATAGAGTGGCTTCTTTCTAACGCTCTTTTTAGGTGATACTTTAAGGCCGCGCCTGCGGTGGCTTCATTCAAGGCTTTGGGGAGTTTAATCCCTAAAATGCGATCGGGCGCGTTGCGGTATAAAGTCCCTAGCGTGAATTTAGTCCACTGGTATTTTAACGCTCCGCTCAAAGTGGTCGCTAACCCTTGGCTCAAGTTTTTCGTAATAGCGGGTTTTAGGCTTTCAGCGATCTTAGCGTCGTTTTTAAAAAGCTTATGAAATCCGCTCGCTATGTCAATGTATTCTTTAGCTTTGGGTGTAGTAAAAACATCGTTTTTAAACTCGTTCAATTTGTTTAAAAACTGCGTAGGTGTGGTGTTTTGTTCTAGTGTATTAAATATTGAATAATAAAATTAAATAAGGCTTTTTGAGTATTGATATTTGATTGGAGTGAAGCCTTTTAATATTTTAAAAAGACTAATCAAAAATATCCATTAAGGATAAAAGGCTAGTACATCCTAAAACCATAAGTGATGTTAAACATGATATGGCTTCGGTCAGAATACACATTGTGCGTTAAAGGTTGCGTGCCAGGCCCATTAGGATCGACTGGAACATACATGCCACAATACCCAATACAATAGCCTTTTTTGGTGATATTGCCATAATATTCTAGTTTTAAATCCATTCTAATATTATACTTATTAGAAAAATAACTCAAAAAGAGCGCGAGACTCCTTTCATCAGCCCTTGGGCTATCCGTCCAACGGCCTAAAATTTTCCAACTAAACCCTCTATATTGTGAGCCTACATATAAAAACCCGTTAATAACATCAGCGCCAACAATATTGTTAATTTCTGCGTCATAAATACTATTCGTCCAAATGTTATACCCCAAAGGGTCCCCATAAATACCTATATCACCATTAGCGTTACCGATATTTTTATAGACGCTACCCCCAAATTGCCACTTGTTATAATAAAAACGGGTGCGGAAAAAATAAGTTTGCCCGCTCTTTCCTAACGGCACTTGTTGGAAGAGGATAATATCGTTTTGATTAGCCGGAGTAGCAAAAATGGGGAAAAACCCCACGAAAGTGCCTACAAAACGAAAGCCCTTATTGTTGAAATTAGGGTTGGTGTCGTAAGTGATATTAATGCCTGGCGCATACATTCTTTGAAAGATCGCATAAAAATAAGGGTTGATTTTTAGATTGTCTTTTTCGTATTTTAAATCAGCCACCATTAGAGCCTTACCGCTTGTATAGTAACGCCCGAAATACCAAAACCAGTCGCTTGACGCTGAAGCCCTAGCGTCTGAATACATCACCCTTAACCTGGTGTCTTTGTATTTGACAAAGCCTTCAACCCCTTGAGTGTAAGAAGTGAACCAATCATACTCTTCAGCATCATAGCGCCCCCCTTTCACGCCAAAACTGAATTTGTCTTTCTTGTAGTTGTAGCTCAAAAAAGCGTTATGCACCATAGCCAAACGAGGTTTTTGCACGTTTAAACCGCTATGCCCTGCATACCAGCCAATGTATTGCCAAAAGATACCCGCACCAAAAGGATCGGTCCTAGAGCCGGGCTGACCATTAGGGATATTATTGCCTTGATAGGCGGTAGAGTCATAGGGAAGTGCTGCCATCATCGCCCCCACTTCCGCCCTCAAGCCCTTGTATAACCCCATGCTCAAATTCAATTCGCCGAGTAAAGAAGTGTAACTACCTGTAGGATAAATGTCTTTGGAGGGCTGGTATCTTTGGTTGTTAAAGCCAAACTTAGTATAGCTGCTCACCTTTCCAACAATACTCATGTTAAATTTATAAGCTTGAAGTTTGGATAAAAAAAGACCAGAAAAAAGCAAAAAAAATAGAGCGTAAAGAAAATATTTCTTAATTTCCAAAACCCTAACTCCCAAAGATATTAAAATAAAAATACAAAAAAAGGCATATCTAAGAGAATAGGGGAACTCCCTTAGAAACTATAACTGATGTGTGTCATCAAATGGCTTCTGTCTTGAGTAATGCTTTTTGCGATACCACCCATGTTTTGAGGGCCTTGCGCGAACGCCGAAGATTCAAACAAACCATTATTCAAGTTGAGCGGCTGACCGTTTGGCCCAAGGAAACCGGTTCCAGGGTTGTAACCCGCACGAATTTGGAACTCTAACCACACGAGTTTGAGACCCGCTTTAACATGCTTGCTGAACTGATAGTCTAGATACATACCAATACCATATTCCAATGCCCTTGGAGCGGTGGTGAAGCGCTGATAAACGCTCCAACTGAACTTACCGTGCTTGCCTCCACCTTTAACATACTCGGTGAACGCGTCAGCGTCGGTAATGTTGTCAATCCCCGCAAACCCTAAGCTATAGATGCCACCGACCCATTGTTCGATACCATCAAGAGCCACAGGGTTACCCCAAGTACCTAAGTTCATGTTAGGGTTACCGATGTTGAGGTAAGCACCACCAACCACAAAGTAGTTGTTAATGTCTATGTGGTGGTGCAAATAGAGCGTCGCACCACCAGGACCTTGCAAGCCACGCCACTTACCATTATCCAAGAACGGATCCCAAGTGTTATAACGAGCGGGCGCGTAACGACCGTATTCAGCGTTATTCCAACGATAGTCATACAACACATAGAAAGTCGTTTTATTCCTAATACCTCTACCGCTAAACTCAGGATTGGTATCATACTCTATTTTAGCACCGGGCAATGTACCTACCATTGGGATGAGATACACATAAGGGTGGATCATCAAATTCTTTGTAGGGCGATAAATAATACCGGCTTTATGAATACCCCAAGGCTTTTCACGATAAATGGGGAACAACCATTGACCATCAGCGATACCACGACCCCAAGAGCTAAAGAGCAAGAATTTCATCTTGTTCGTAAGCTTGAAAGTCCCATAAAAACCTTGGAACAATTGGTAAATCCAATCCATTTGCTCCTGCTCGGTAACGTCAAAGCGCCCCATGACCATATGGACTCTGCTACTATCATAAGTAAGATTCGCTTTATAAACTTCATAGCGCCTTGAACCACCAGGCAAATAGGCGTTAGCCGGATAGTAGTTAGGGAACAAGCCGTTCCACTCACCCATATATTCCCAACCAATACCTCTAGGGTCAATGACACCGCCTGGCCCTTGCTGTTGCCACATTTTAGTCGCATTCATACAAAGACTCAAAGAATCCGTGCCGCAAGAAGTCTTATCCCAATAGCTTGGGGGGGTAAAATCCTTTGCCCACCTATCATACTTAGTGCTATCATAAACTTGTCCGCCCAAAACACCGCCTAAATTCACGGTCCATCCCCTACCTAAATGCACAGACCCCTCTAGCTTACCCGTAAGGTTAACAAAAGTTTCTGTGGGATAGATACCTTTAACAGGGTTAATGGGCGAATGGTTAAAACCCACTTTGGAGAAGTTGATAAAATCCCCATGCACTTCATAAGTAACCGCCCCTAATGAACCCGTAGTGAACAATAGTGGCAAGGTAAAACGCTTTAGCAATGTAGTCGCAACTTTTCGTTTCTTTAATTTCATTCCTCTTCCTTACTTTACCTGAGAATAGATAAATTACTATGTAAAAGTAATTCTAGCATAAAAGAATATAGATTTAGTTTAAAATCAAGCTAGTTTTTCTCAAAATTTACAAAATTTAAATTTTCAAACGCCAGTTTGCTAGTGAAAAAGCTTCTATTTTACATAGTTTTACATAGTCGCTTTAAAAACTATCTGCATTGATAGTATATAATATGATAATATCTTAAAGCTAAAAATGGTTTTTACATCAATACATAGATTAAAAAAATGACAATAAGGAGCAAAAATGAAAAAAATTGGTTTGAGCTTGTGTTTGGTTTTGAGTTTGGGTTTTTTAAAAGCCCATGAAGTGAGCGCTGAAGAGATTGCGGATATTTTCTATAAACTCAACGCCAAAGAGCCTAAAATGAAAATCAACCACACTAAGGGGTTTTGCGCTAAAGGCGTGTTCCTCCCTAATTTGCAAGCAAGAGAGGATTTAGAGGTGCCACTACTCAATGAAAAAGAAATCCCTGCGTCTGTAAGGTATTCTTTAGGGGGTGCGATGATGGACGATAAAAGCAAAGTTAGGGGAATGGCGTTAAAATTGGAAAATCAAAACGCTAGTTGGACAATGGTGATGCTCAACACAGAAATCAATTTTGCCAAAAACCCTGAAGAATTCGCCCAATTTTTTGAGATGAGGATTCCTAAAAATGGCAAGGTAGATGAAGCAAGAATCAAAAAGCTTTATGAAGAAGTCCCCTCTTATAGGAATTTTGCCGCCTATATGAAAACGATAGGGATTAGCTCAAGCGTGGCTAACACGCCTTATTATAGCGTGCATGCGTTCAAGTTTAAAGATAAGGAAGAGAAATTATTGCCTGCGAGGTGGAAATTTGTGCCTAAAGACGGCGTTAAGTATCTTAACCCCCAAGAATTAAAGCAAAAAGATTCAAATTATTTGCTCTCTTCATTCCAACAACACCTTAAAACTAAGCCCATAGAATACCAAATGTATCTGGTGTTTGCGAATCAAAATGATGCCACCAACGACACGACTGCGCTTTGGAAAGGCAAGCATAAGGAATTATTAGTGGGGACTTTGAAAGTTGAAAAATACGAAGGAACGGGTTGCAATAAAGATGTGTATTTCCCAGCTGATCTCCCTAAAGGCGTAGAAGCCCCTACTGATCCCTTGTTTCAAATCAGGAATGAAGTTTATGGGATCACTTTTAGCAGAAGGCAATAAAAAAGATAGGGTGGATCAATATAAGTTGGTTGCAAAAATGCGTTTTTATGGGTTTAGGGAAGTGGAATTTTTGTTTAAAACTTTTAAGCGCACCCACTAAAACACTTCCTCTCTTATTTGAGGCACACCATAATCTAGGGCGTTTAAAATGGCATGCTCTAAAATATAACCTCTCTCTTTAAAAGCGTTACAAATTCGTTGGAACAATTGCCCTTTTTGCATAGACATCAAACCCACCACATTTTCAAAAACAAATATTTTTGGTTTCACTAAATCTAAGAGCCGCAAATATTCTTTAAACAGATTCGCTTTTTCATCCATTTTTCTTTTGCCAAGGGTAGAATAGCTCTGGCATGGTGGTCCGCCTAGCAGAATGTCAATTGGAACGCATGGCAAGTTGTGGCAATGAAGTTGCGCAATATCGCATAAAATGGTTTGCGTCTCTTTATGGTTGGCTTGATAGCTTAAAATGGCGTCTTTGTCTATATCGTTAGCCCATATTAATTCAAAATGGGGATGCACAGAAAAGCCATAGCTCAACCCTCCAGCACCACAAAAAATATCGGCTACTTTATACAAGTTTTATTTCTTCCTTTCATCTAAACCCACACTTTTTTAAATGGAGTAAAACTTAAAACCCTTTTTTGAAATTGGGTTAAGATCATTTATTCAATCTTTTAAAGTTCTGCCAGGTTTGTCAATCGCCTTTCTATGGATGGCCTTTTCTCTGTTTTGAGCTTTTTGAGTGATATTAGCATGCTCATCTTTAATATCGTTTGGCCAATCTTTACCTTGCTCTCGCGCATTCCATTCGGGTAATGCGTCATTATTATTGTTTCTATAATCCATTAGGCAAGCTTGCTCTAAAAGTTTATAGCTGATGCTTGCGTCTTTGATTGCATAAAAACCAAACAAGCCTTTCACTTGAGTTTCAAAATTAGGTTGATAAATCATGTAAAATTCTATTTTAGCCCCTGTGAGTATCGTATGGTAAAGAAAATACCACACGCCAAAACTTCTAATGCTAGGCCTCCCTTTGACTCCTCCATCTTTATAAATATTGAGCGTGCTTTTAATCCCATCATCCGCTTGAGAGCCACCAATTTTTTTAATCTCACCATCCACTACAATTAAATACACTCTAGCCACATTTTGAGTCAAAATATTTTGAGATAAAGATTGATTGTTTTCATCTTTTAAATCCTTAAGATAGTTGAAATTCAACTTTGTGCTGTCTTTCACATATTCTACATCAGCGATTTTAAAGGCAGTTTTGACTCCGCTAATATGCATTTTTACTCCTTGATGATCAATAGCTCATGAGATTGTTTGACATGGTTATTATCGCCTCTTTCTAAGCGGTTTTTACCCATTCTGGTTTCGCCTTGTCCCATAGTGTATTGCCAAGAGGGCTCTAAAATTTTAAAATCCTTATAAGCATTCCTTACCAATTCGCAGTCATTATAGCTTAAAATAAATGGTCCTTTATGCCTTTTTAGCATGTGAGCCAATACTTCATGTTTAAAACCATTATGGTGGATAGGAAAATTACGCATAGGATAAATCCCCTTAAACATTTTAGAATTTTCTAACACATAAGGGGGGTCAAGATAGAAAAAATCATTAGGATAAGCGATCAATACTTCTTCAAAACTAGAGCATTCCACCTTTAAACTAGGGGCGTTAAAATCTTTAATTTTTAAAAGAGCGTTTAGATAGCGTTGTTTATCGGTATAAATTTTACTCATCCACCCCAAAAATCCCGGCCCATAGCTTAAATTAAAGTTAAAGTAATAATCTCTAGCCAAAACTAAAGAGTCTAAAACGCATTCTTACTAGAATGTTAGTTTCTGTCTCTAAGTCTCATAGAAAGGGACTTGAAAACTATGGCAAAGACATTAAAACCTAATTTAGATAAAGATGAGTTAAACACACTTTATAAGGCAAATCTTGCTTATGCTAAAAACACGCATGAGCATTATTTCAAATTTAAAAAAGATTTAGACTACAAACTCTTTAATCCTAGCATTATGCATGGGCAAGGTTCTATAAGCTTTGTAGGCGGACAAGGAGCTAAAAGATTATTAGACATACTCTACAAGCTCGCATTTAATGCTAAGTCTAATAAGATTGCCCTAGATAGACATTACGCCAAAATGTTTTTGCAAGTTGTAGCAAGAACTCTAAGAAAGAATGTCAATATATTAGAAGAGCAAGGTTTTATTGAAGTCATTAAAGGAAAACAAAGATACTTGTATGTGTATCTTAAAGATTACAGAGAATTAGAGAGCTATAACTACATAGGAGCTAATCAAAAGAACAATATCCCATCGCCTTTTTTCTTACAGATTATGCGTTTCTTAGAAAAGTTTGCCAAAGAAATTGAGAGAGTAAAAATTAACAACAAAGAATGTGTTATGCATATTCCTAGCCAAGAGCTTATGCAAAGAGTTAATAATGTTGTTTTAAAATTCACGCCTATTTCTAATCCTAATACCACTTACACTTTATCCTACAAGGATTTAACAAACAAAGACATTCCTTCTAATCTTTGTTTCTATCAAACAGCCATTGTGAAGAAAAATCTCTTAAAGGCTTTAAAAGACAAAGAATGTGTAGGCGAACCTATTAACAACTCACCCAAAGTTTCAAACTACTTTTCAAACTACTTTCAAGAGAGTGTTTAAGAATGACACCAAGCACAACTTTAAGTATTTGTTTCAATAAGAAAAACAGCAAACTGATTTTACAAATTGATTTTTCGCAAATGGATACCGAAACACAAGAAAAGTTTTTAGCGGATTTGTTTAAAAAAGCTTTACAAAAAATCTACAAGCTTATTGGATAACAACAACTGAAACTAAGAATGAATTAACAAGAGAAGAGTTTTCAAATTTACTAAAGGAAAACAATGATTGAACTAATCTTACACAAGAAGTCCATACAAATTGATGAAACATTGCTGAATGTAAAAGAGCATTTAGAAAAGTTTTATTCAAACAAAGAACAAGAGACAATCGCAAAAACCTTAGAGAGCCAAACAGAGCTTACTTGCAGTTATTTATGGGATAAAGATTTTTCATTGCTAGAAAAGCATTTAGAAAATAGATTAGGGCATTTTACTTTTGAGAGTGAGTTTGCCCTACTAAAAGACAAAGAGCCTTTGAATTTAGCTCAAATCAAACAAATCGGTGTTTTAAAGGTTATTACCTATGAAATGACACAAGCCTTAAAAAATCAAATCATTCATTTAACGCAAGTTATCAATGAAGAAAATTTAGAGTTTGATGAAGAACTTGTTATTTATCACTTAGATTTTAAGCTCAATCAAAATACTTACAAAGTGTTAGCGAAATTTTGCGTGATTAAAAAAGAAAGGAACATTGCATGGAAAAATTAAGGCATTTTAGAAAGCTTATCGCCTTTTTAGGTTTTTCACCTCTTTTATTACAAGCGGATATGACTACCTTTTTTAATTCCATTGAACAACAGCTCACTAGCCCTACGGCTAAAGGCATTTTAATGGTTATTTTTTTAGGACTTGCTATTTTTATATGGAAAAACTTAGATAGATGGAAAGAAATTTTAATGACCGTGCTTGCTATTGCAATTGGTGCTGCAATCTTTTTTAAAGCCCCAGCCTTAGCTAACTGGTTTATGAGTATTTTTTAAAAGAAGTCCCCATGCAATTAGTTGGTATTTCAGTTTCTAATCTCAAAGAAATCAGCTCCAAAGAAAAATTTCTTTGGCTCAATGCTAAGAGTTTTTTACTCTCAGGATTTGTGCCTTTTATTATGATGCCTTGGCTAGATATATTGAACTCTTTTGTGCTTTATGTGTGCTTTCTCTTAATTTTTAGCATAGCGGAGTTCTTTGATGAAGATATAAGTGACATTTTAATCGCTCATTCCAAAATTAAAACCAAAGCTAATTCATTTTATGCTTAAAAGGAAAAAATATGCAAAAAGAAGTCTTAGTAGAAAAACCTAATCCATTAACCATTTCTTACAACTTAAAACAAGCTATCTCTAGCTTAAAATCAAGTGTGAATGCGTTAATGAAAAAAGAAGCTCATTTAGATGCCTATATTCTTGTTACTAATATTAGAAATATTGTAGATGAGTTGCATAAAGAAGTTGTTTTAGCTAATCAAAGCAATAAAAACACCCCTAAAAGAAAAAGAAAGTCTTCTTAATGTTAGAAAGTGCCCTTAAATATTGCAAGGAAAAAGCCATAGACCTTTTAGCAGGGTTTGTGCCAAAAACCTATTCTATGGCACAGGAGTGCAATATTTTAGGCTTGTATGATGATACTTTCATTATTACCAAACAAGAAAATCTAGTAGGCATTATATCCTTACAAGGACTAAGCTATTCTAATTTAATGCAAAAAGACTTAGAGGGCTATTTTGATACTAGACAAAATGTTCTCAACACCATTAGTAAAGACATTCAATTAAGAATTGTGGCTAAAAGGCGTAAGGAATTTATCAATCAAAGTCCAAATATTGACAATATTTATGCCAAAGCTATTATCACACAATTTGAAAGCAAGGAAATCTATAAAACAGAGTATTTTTTAGTGTTTGAAACTATCACTTCTAATGTCAAGTCTTTCTTTGAAAAAAAGAAATTGGAAATGACTACTTCAATTAATGAAGAGTTAGAAGAAAGCTCTAAAGAAGATAAACAAGAGAATGAAAATAGCTCCAATGAAACTCATTCAAACACAAGCTCTAAAAAAGACAAGAAAAACAAGTTCAAAAAAAAGATAACCTTTAGCGCCACAAGTAAAAGAGCCTTACTCATTCAAACCATAGAAAGAGTAAAAAACGCTCTTAAAGAATTTAAACCTACTTTACTAAATTCTAAAGAAGTATTAAATTTCTACGCAGAATACATCAATGGCAAATACATCGCCTTTAATCCTAAATTAAAGCGATTAAGCGATAGCTATATTGCATCTAATGTGCATTTTAAGAAAGATTACTTTGTCATTGAATTTCAAAATCAAAACACCTTTTGTGCGTGTGTGGGGATTAAGGCTTATGAGAGCGAAGAAATTTCTTCGCTCCCTATATCTACTCTTTTACACACCCAAATTGAACTAGATTTAATCTTTCATATCCGCTCTTTAGGGCAATTTGAAAGCCTGAATTTTTTAAAAACTAAGAAAAAGCTCACGCTTTCTAAAATAGTAAAAGCTGATATTGATAATTATATAGAATTAGTGCAAGCCAATCGTTTGAGCATGCAAGAGTGTGCTTTAAACTTAGTTATAAGGGCTAAAAGTAAAGCTAAATTAGACAAGTCTTTAAAAGAGATTTTATCCTTGCTTAATAATGCTGGACTAGGCAGTGTTACAGAAACTATAGGGCTAAAACCATCTTAATATCAACCCTAGAATGAGACATCAAACTTCCCAAGTCATAGCATCTTTGATTTTGTTTGAGAAAAATAATACAGGTTTTAGAGCAAATTCTTGGGGGGATATGCCCTTATCTGTGTTTAAGAACCTAGACCATAGCCCTTATTTGTTTAATTTTCATAATCAAGAAGTCAAACATAAGGGCGTGTTAGCCCACAATGTCGCACGAGTAGTGGGACATACCATGATTATAGGAGCAACAGGTGCTGGTAAAACCACACTCATTAGCTATTTGATGATGAGTGCCTTAAAATATTCTAACATTGATATTTTAGCTCTTGATAGACTAAATGGTTTGTATTCCTTTACCAAGTATTTTGATGGGATTTATAATCAAGGCGAAAACTTTCATATTAACCCTTTTTCATTAGAAGATAGTGCAACTAATAGAGCCTTTTTATTGCATTTTTATGCCCAAATGGCAAAAGTGGATAGTTATGATGACCATAAGGATAAAGTAGAAGATAGAACAGCCCTTTTAAATGCTATTGATACGATGTATAGAAATTATAACGATGAAGTCAAACAAGCCAAATTTAGCAACCAAGAATTACCCCTTCCTTTTGATTTAAAAGAGTTTGTCAATGCCATTGTTAAAACCAATACAGACATTTTAGATAGTAGTTTTGAAGACTATTTAAAATCTTCCTTATTTTCTAGCCGAATGGATAGTCTAGATTTTAAAACTCGTATTAGCACCATAAATACCGATAGCATTTTACATAATGATGATGACGCTGGGCTTTTAGCCTACTATGTCTTTCATAAGATGATTGACAGAGCCTTAAAAATCAATCGTGGGTTTTTATGCTTTATTGATGAGTTTAAGTCTTACGCTCAAAATGAAATGATGAATAAAAAAATCAATGAAATCATTACTCAAGCTAGAAAGGCTAATGGGGTGATTGTTCTAGCCTTACAAGACATTAACCAACTAAGCGAAGTGAGAAACGCTCAAAGCTTTATAAAAAATATGGGGCAATTGATTTTGTATCCCCAAAGAAATATTGATACCAAAGATTTAAACGATAAATTTGGCATTAGACTAAGCGATACAGAAAAACATTTTTTAGAAAACACCGCCGTTAATGAATACAAAGTCTTACTCAAAAACATGAATGATGGCTCATCCAACATTATAGATGTGAGCCTAAGTTCTTTGGGTAATTACCTACAAATCTTTAGCTCTAATTCTAGCATGGTAGAACACATTGATAATCTCATTAAGCATTACCCTAAAACTTGGCGAGAAGTCTTTGTGAGTAACAAACACGAAAATTTTGATGACAAAAAACACTTAGAAAAGGTGCTTAAATGAAAAACATCATGCGTTTAGTTTTTGTGATAGTGGCTATGTTTCTATGTGCATGCTCATATAAATTCATAGAAATAAAAAAATCCCCTTGTGCGTTAAAGGACTTAAACAACTCTTTTTTAAGGGGGACACATGTCTAATTTGCAAGAACTTAGAGAGCATTTAAAAGAATTAGAAAATTCCTTTGAAATAGGCTCTTTTACTAAAGAAAATATTAAAGAATACGCTAAATGCTTTTTTATGAGTTTAAGCATGTTTTTAGAAGAACAAGAAAAAAACCAACAAGAAGAGTTTTTAGAACAAGATACCAAAGAAAATCAAGAAGAGCTCATTAAAAGCATTCAAACAAGCATTGCTAAAAACCAAGAGTTAGAAAAAATCTCTTTTGAAAAATGGGAGAATAAAATTCAAGAAAGGGTTTTGCCTAAGTTAAAACGCATTGTTACGCATAAGTTGCAAGAAAGTATCACATCTAGCATAAACACGCAATTAGAGAGTTTTAAAAAAGATGAGTTAGATTTATCTAGCGTGTTTGAAATCCAAAGAAAGAACACTCAAATAGCGTATAGATTAGCTATAGGGGGGCTTATAGGTATCATTGCTTTAAGTATAGCCATTTTCACTATGATGCCCTTAAAAGAAAACACGCCTTATTTTATAGACTTTGCTAATAGCGATAAGCATTTTGCTGTGGTGCAAAGAGCGGATACCAAAGTAGATTATGGCGAGGCATTTTTAAGAAATCTAGTCGGCTCTTACATTACAGCTAGAGAAACTATCAATCATATTGATGACAAAGTCCGCTTGAATGAAACCATAAGAGAGCAAAGCTCTGAAGAAGTGTGGAAAACTTTAGAGCAGTTAGTATCAGGCAAGGGCAGTATCTATTCTAACTCTAATATGGATAGAGAAATTAAAATCATCAATATTTCTATCTATAAGCAAGGCAAACAACAAAATATCGCTGTAGCAGATATTGTAGCTAAGGTCTTTGATAAAGGCTATTTAATCTCTGAAAAACGCTACAGAGTGTCTTTAATCTATCACTTCAAACCCCTTATTCAATTTGATTATAGTTCTATGCCTAAAAACCCTACAGGCTTTATCGTAGATAAATATTCCTTGAGTGAAATCGCAAGCATTAAAGCCCTAGATAAGACTTATAAAAAAGTGGAAAGACCCCATTCTAAAATTGAATACAAAAAACAAAATCCAACTAACCCCCAAAACAACCCAGCTAATATGCCTAATAATAAGGAAGAACAATGATTAGGGCATTTAGGGGAATTAGTTTTACTTTATCACTCTTAGCTCCCTTATTAGCAGAAAATAACATTCAAAATTATAATGAGCCTATGGATTATTCAAAAGGCGATGTTTCCTTACAACCCTTTAATAACCAGACTAACCAAGAAACACAACCTAGCACTAACTACAACACACAGCCTAATTCTATGCAAACACCTATGCCAAATCAAAACCCTTATTCACAACCCACTACACCTATACAAAATAACCAACCAAATAACACACAAACTCAAACAATGCTAAATAACGCCAAGCAATTCACTAATAACGCTCTTAATAACACCAAGCAAACTATCACTAACGCCACTAATTATGTTAATGATAAACTCACCCCAAAACCTAATGATGCGCCTATTAGTGCATTTAGTGCTAATAGCCCTTATGCAAATAAAGAAAACTCCAAACAAACTCAAAAGAGCGATGAAGTTTTAAGCGATGATAATAGCGATGAAGATAATTCTTTAAAACCTATGACAAACTTCAATGCCATCCAAGCCAATTTTTTTGCTAAAAATCGCTCTATCAAAGATAACACCCACTTTATCCACTACACCATAGGCGATACTTTCAATATTCGCCTAAGATATGCTATGACAACCACTTTTATTTTTGATGAGCCAATCGCACAAGTGGTTCTAGGCGATGATATAGGCTTTTCTACTAAAATGCTTGGCGAAGATAAAGAGCATTTAATTTCTAATATCTTACTCATTAAGCCCTTGCAAATTGGCGTAGATAGCAATTTAACTATCATTGGAAAAAGCGGTAAGGTCTATAGCTTTTATATGTTTTCAACCACATATACCAGCTCTAAAAACCCAGCCTTAATGGTGTATATTTCTTCTAAAGAGTATTTTAAAAATTTCACTACCACTAAGAAAGAAATCAACAAAGAAAATAAACCCACTCATAGCACCCAAAACAAAGACATTAAAACAAGCCATAATGTCCCTAAAAAGATAACTAAAAAATCACCAAATATTAAAGAGCAAAACCCACTTACAAAATCTAAAAACCCTACTACCACTAAAATAGCGTTAGCAAATGCTCCCATTTCTTTAAATCGTTTCAAATCCCCTAGCTATCCACCTAGTAACGCTTTAGCTAATTCTAGAAAGGCTTCAGAAAATTTTAAAGTGATTAGCAATCAAACTAAAACTTTCAAAGAGCATAGACACAGCCAAGATGAAATGAAATATGTGGATTACTCCGCCAAAATCAAAGATGATGGCAAATTCATTAAAATTGGGGACAATGTCAATCACATCTATATCAACAAGAAAAAAATGGAATATGGCTATGTCATTATAGACAAGAAAAAACGCAAATGGTATTGCTTATGGATGTGTAAAAAGGTTGTCAAATCCAAATACAAAGATGATTTACCCACTCAAATCTTTAATGATGAGCAATTTACCTATTTTAAATTTAACCGCTCTAATGCTAGAAGTAAATTCCCTGTAGTTTATAAAGTTATAGATGGCTATGATAATCCTGTTAATAGCAGAGTAGTAGGCGATTACTTAATCGCTGAAGATGTCTCAAATCAATGGAATTTAAAGCTTGGTAAAGCCTATCTTTGTATAGAAAAGATAGCAAAGAGGGCAAGATGAAACAATCCTTGCTTAAAAAGATAGGCTTAGGTGTTGGGGGCTTTGTTGTTTTAATGGCATTAGGATTGCTTGCTAATAAAGGCTCAAACAATAACAATAAAGAAGAAATCTTTCAAGTAAGTGAGAGTAAATTCCCTTTAAGTGATTATTTCTTTGAAGAAGTCAAAGAAGAGCCAAAAAAAGCCAAAGAAACACCAGAAGTAACTACCCAAGAGCCTACAACACAAACTAGCCCCAATCCTAGTGTTTCAGCTAATCCTAACATTAAAGATTATAGTCATCTTAACAACAATCTTAATCAGCAAAATAATACTATCACGCATTTACAACAAGTTTTACAAAGCCCCTCTAAAATAAAGCCTAAACCAAAGCATACTAAAGAGCAATTAGAATTTTTAAACACACGCCTTAAACCTTTAGAACCAACTAAACCAGCCACTAAGCCTGAGATGGAATACGGCGTGGATAGTTTTACTAATTTAAAATATAAAGACATCGGCACTAATGAGCATAAGCTTTTAAGAACCATAACCGCTGATAGAATGATACCAGCCTTTTTAATCACGCCTATTAGCTCTCAAATTGCTGGAAAAGTAACCGCCCAAGTAGAGAGCGATATATTTGCTTCTATGGGTAGAGCGGTGCTAATCCCTAAAGGCTCTAAAGTTATAGGCTATTACAATAATAACAATCAAATTGGACAATACCGCCTTAACATTGCTTGGACTAGAATTATCACGCCTCAAGGCATAAACATCATGCTCACTAACGCAAGGGGGGCTGATGTGAAGGGTTATAATGGCTTAGTAGGCAAATACATTAGCCGAAACTTTCAACGCTATGGTATCCCCTTACTCACTAACACGCTCTCTAATGGTCTTTTAATAGGAATTACTTCAGCCTTAGCTAATAGGCAAAATAGAAAGGGTGATGGCAACCCTTTTTTTGGGGATTACTTGCTTATGCAACTCACTAGAAATACAGGCATGGGCATCAATCAAGTTATCAATCAAATGCTAAGGCAATATGGAGCGCAAAACCCCATTATCATCATTAGAGAGGGGAGCAGAGTGTTTATTAGCCCTAATTTAGACATCTTTATCCCTAAACCAAAAGATGGGGAGGTTTTAGCGGAGTTCTTTAAAGAGAAAAAACCCCTAATCAAAACAAAAGAGGAAATTAACAATGAAGAAGAAATCTAATGTGTTTAAAATTTTAATGAGTTTATGTGTAGCACTTTCAAATAGCCATGCTCTTGTCATTCAGACTATGCAAGATTGGAATTTAAGAAAAAATAGCGAATTTAAGGCTTTAGTTGTTGTGGGTAATAAGGTGCAAGAAAATACCATTGCTATGGGTAATTACAAGGTTTCTAAAAACAGAGCTAATCTTTCTATTAGTGTAACTCATATTAAAAAGGGCAATGATTATAAGACCTTACAAAGCCCCCCAAACGCCATTAAAGAAATTAAAAGCAAACTGGTTCTTAAAAAAGGCACAAGGATTGTCTTAGGCGGTGAAAACGATAGTGAGATGTCTAATGCCATAGGGGTGAGTAAAAGTGCGTATGTCTCTAGTAAAAATGGCAAAGGTTTTAGTGGGAGTGGGGCAAGTGGCATGGGATATGCAAGTGGTTATGGAGACACAAGCAATAACGCTGGCTCTAATGGCACAAGTGCAAATGGAGTAAATGGCACTTCTGGTAATAATGGGGCTAAAGGGGAAAATGGAAGTAGTGGAGCAAATGGAGCTAATGGCACAAGTGGTTATCAAGGCGTAGGCTATAACCCATTCCCCCCAATTGCTGGGAGTGGAAATGGCTCTAGTGGGAGTTCTAATAGTGGCTATACCCACTTTATGAATGGAGGCGGAGGTATAGGAGGCATGGGAGGGGGCTTTATTCCTTTCCCTTATTCCCCCGGACTTCAAAATGGTAGTGGTGCTAATGGAATTAATGGCACAAGCGGAGCTAATGGGAGTAATAGTGCTAATGGAGGCACTGCTAGTGCAGATAGCCATTATACCAATGAATTTTGCACCGCTCCTATTAGAAATGGCAATACGATGAATATAGACATTGTGGATAGAAATGGCTCTTGCTTTAAAATGCAAGCTTTTAGAAATGACAATGTCTGTCAATACAACTATGACTTTGAAAATATGAAAGCCATTAAGCAAACACAATTTTATTTTATCAACAGAGAAAACAAAAGTATTAACATTGGGGGTTGTGTGGATTTATATGGGGAGCAATTTGAATTTCCTATGTATGAAGATGCCAATAAATGCAAGCTAGATACCACCACTAATAAAGGCTATGGAAGTGGCATGGCAAGTTTTTTTCAAACAGAAATTTTATTTCGTGGGCTTGATAACTTAATCCATGTAGCTAAACCTTGCACTGATTTTGCAAATGTGCAAGAACAATTAGTTAAATACGATAATAACCCAAGCACTCGCACTGTTCAAAGAGTGATTAATCAATACTATATTAACCCCATTACTAAAGAAAAAGTCTTTATCAGTCATGATGTGGTTAGTCCTTTAAAATTTAGCTACCAAACTTATGCGTGCGGTAAATGGCAGTTTGATAACGCTAAATTAGAGGCTTATCGCCCCACTCAAATTCGTATCTTTGATACGGTGTCTAACCAATACTACAATGTAACAGGCTGTGATTACACTTCTGATATGGGTAAAGTGCCTAAAATTATCCAACCTTATATCAAAATCAATGTAGAAAGTAGCGTTAAAGGCGAAGATGTAGGCGATTTAGACACTATTAGTGGCTCAAATTATGATTTGCCACAATATACCACTTTTGAAATTCAAGAAATGTCTTTAAATAGCAGTCAATGGATAACCACTTCTTATTGTAATGATGGATGGGGGTCTTGGACTAAAACACACAGCTATACAGGCTATTCTCAAGGTAATTTACGCACCCTAGCTAAGTGGGTTACACGATATCAGACTGTCAATCAAGGCACTACGATTGGATATATCCGCCCTAGAAATGAGGGCGATAGTGATGCTGTGTATGACACCTATAAGTATTACTATGTCTCACAAGCTCAAAAAACACTCAAACGCTTTCCATCCACTATCTATGTGAATACCCCTAATTTAAGCGATGAGTATCGCAAAAATTTTGAACTCACTGTATTAAGCCAAAAGCTTAATCTCAATAATGGTGTTAAACAACTCATTAACACACAAGAATTTACCAATTGGCAAGCGACTTATTATCGCCCTAATGGGAATGGCAATCTTTGTATGAGTTATAACTTTAGCCCTGGAAATGCTTGGAAATCTAGCACTAAGGGTAAATATTGCTCATGGGCACAGACGCCTAATGCTAATTACTCATGTGCTTCGCACAACAATTGGGTTGTCCCAAACAATTAAGAAAGGAAAAAAATGAACACTAATTTAAAGAAAGCCTTGTTTTTAACTACTCTTGGTTATTTGCAAGCTAATGAGGGCTTTTTAGCCATTATGCCTGATGAAAATAAACAAGAAGACATTTCTCAAGAACAAAAATTAGAACACAAAATGGAGCAAAAAATTGCTCCACAAAATACCCTTAAAAAGCAACAATCAGCTCCTTTACAAAGTGCTGAGTTGTTACAAAGTCAAGTTAAAAGAGAAGTTAAAGAGCAAAAAAAGTCTCAAAAACACCTAGTAGCTATGCAAACTAAAAATGGCTTTTTCTTAGGCTCAGAAATTGCTATTACAGACACAAGTTTAAAACAAAGTTTAAGCTTTATTTCTAATACTACAGATGATTTACTCACTTATAGCAAGACTTCTAAAAACGCTAATTTTAATATGGGACTATTAATAGGTTATCAACATTATTTTGGAGCTAGTAAAAGGCATGGGATTAAAATCTCAAGCCATTTGTATGGAGGCACACCTAGTGATGTAAGCACAGACATAAAAATTTACAAATCTAAAGTTAGCGCTAATTACACGCCTTTAAATTTTGGCATAGATGTGAAGTATTTGTTTGATTTTTTAAATGTCATTAAAAAGAACCGCCATACACTAGGATTAAGTGTGGGCTTTGGCTGGCGTATGCAATATTATTTTGCAAAAATAGACCCCATAAAAACCAGCCATAGTGAGTTTATCACTAATAAACCTAAAGATATTTTTAATCATGGTTTTTATCCCACTATTGGACTACATTATTACTTAAACCATCATCAATTTGAAGTGAATTATCGCTTTGGAGGAGCAATTAACTATCAGTCAGTTGTGCCTAGCAAAATTGTCGTTCAAAACGGGAATTTTAAGGGCGAGGTCTTGTTTTCTAATTTTCTTACCAAAGCGACTAATTCTAGCTACATAGCGTTCAACTACGCTTATTTATTTTAATTTTAAGGAGCCAATGATGTTAGATGAAATCATGCAAGAAAACGAGTTAGAAATTAACTCCAATAATCAAAACCAAGAGCCAAAGGAAGTAGAAAAAATGCCATTGAATAATATTCAAAAAGCTAAGGAATTAAAAAACAACGCCAATTTAATTGTTCGACGCACTAATGAGTTAGATAAGGCTATCAATAAGCGTGAAAGCTTGCAAAGAGAGTTTGAAAGACGCATTAAGCACTTGGATAACAAGATTGAAACGCTTAGTAACAATATTGAAGAATTAAAAAGAAAGTAATTCTATGGACTTAGACAAACTCAAAGATTATAGGGCTTTAAGAAACGCTATTTTAAGGCTATTGCCTTATTTAGATAGCGGTATTACAGAGCTAATTATGAATAAAGAAAAAGAAATTTGGCTCTATAAGCTTAATGGAGTAAGAGAAAAAGTCTTTGATGAAAATTTAGACAAAGCCTTTATTCTGGGGTTTGGGGAACAATTAGCGAGTTTTAGAGATTTGTTTTTTAATGCTAATTACCCCACCCTTAATACTTCCATTCCTACTTCTAGATACAGAGTGAGCATGAACCACTTTGCTATTAGTGCGGATAATGAATTGAGTTTGAATATTAGAGTGCCAAGTGATAAAAAGTTTGATTTAAAAGCTTTCAAGCTTTCTAGTATCTGTCAATACGATTATGAGTATTTACAAAACTTAATGATTGAGGGCAAAAACTTACTCATTAGTGGAGGCACAGGCAGTGGAAAAACGAGTTTTTTAAACGCTCTAATTGAGTTTATCCCCAAACACACACGAATAGTAAGTGTTGAAGATAGCGAAGAATTAGATTTAAGAGCGTTTGAAAATCATAAATCCTTGTTAGTGGATAAAACTGAAAGCTCTAAATTTACCTATGAAAACGCCTTGAATATGGCAATGAGAATGTCTCCTGATAGGCTTATGGTAGGCGAGATTGACACACGAAATTCCATGCTCTTTTTAAGATTTGGAAACACTGGGCATAAAGGCATGGTTTCTACTTTACATGCAGATAGTGTGCATGGGGTTATAGAGGCGATTGCTTTAAATTTACAAATGAATAAAAGTGGTTTAGATGTCAATGTAGCAAAAAAATTCTTTAAAAGCAGTGTGGATATAACAAACCCTTTTATTTGCAGAATTTAGCATTCTTAGAAGAGATTTTTAAGGTTATGGATACACTTAATAAAAATGTAGAAGAGTGTAAAAAAATCTCTTTGGAATTATTACTTCAAATTTACAAAGAACAAAAAAGCCAAACAGAATTTAACGCCATTTCAAAAATTCTCAACGCTCTTAATGAAAAACAATCTACTACTGAGCCAAAAAAGGACAACGCATGAAAATGCAATTTGTGAAGGCTTTTTGCGTGCTTTTTAGCATTTTACTTATCCCCTTATTTTTTATCTTGGCAAATTATTACACTTTTGATGCCTTAAAGTCGTTGAGACAGGCTTATTTCTTTTCTCAAAGCGTGTTTGTAGGGCTTTATCATGGGGCAAGCATCTTTGATTTAAAATTTGAAGTCTATCTTACTATGCTAATCTCTTTAATGCCCTTTGTGGCTACGATTTATATCAATTTCCCAAAAACCACAGAAACTTCGCATGGCTATGCGAGATGGGCTAATGTTAAAGATATAGAATGCTTTAAAATTTTTAGCAAAGAGGGCTTTTGTAAAGTGGTGCATAGATTAGGGGTGCAATTTGATAATGGCTTTATTCTAGGTAAATTTGGTTTTCCAAAGCTTAGAAATGTGTGCTATGACAAGCCCTTAGGAGCGATGATTGTTGCACCCCCTGGTGCTGGAAAAACTGCATGTGTGGCTTTGCCAAATTTATTGACTTTGCCTAATAGCTGTATTATCACTGATATTAAAGGCGAACTAAGAGATAAGACCGCAGGTTATAGACAAAAATTCTTAAACAATAGAATTTTAATTTTTAATCCTTATGGTGATGATAACACTTGCTATTTCAATCCTTTTGATAAAAGGATTGTTGAAAAGATGACCTTTGCGGAGCAATTAAGGCATGTTAAAGCAGTAGGCGATGGTATTTTTGTAGATGAAGAAGACCATTGGGTATCTAAAGCTAAAGAGCTTTTTGTCTTTTTTGCTCTTTTTCAAGTAGTAACCAAAGGGCATAGCTCTTTTTATGATGTCTCTATCGCACCAGCTAATGATTATGCCCCCTTAATACACCCTAAAAGCCCTTATTACAAGCAACTTTACCAACACGATAAAAAGACAGGCGAAGTTATCTTAGACCCACAAACTAACGCCCCCATGAAAAATCCCCAAGCTAATGTTTTAAAACTCTTTTTAAATCAAGTGGCTGACCAAAAATACATAGATATGAATGATGAAAAAAACTATGACCCAAGAGAACCTGAACCCCCTTATGGAACAAAAGGGGCGTTAGATGAGATTATAAGGACAGATGCTAGGAGTTGGGCAAACACTCCTGATGATGAATTTGGGAGCATTATGTCTTCTTTTAAGCGTTTTATGTATGTCTATAAAGACCCAAAAGTGCGTGAAGCTACTTCTAAAATGAGCTTTGATTATGAAGAATTAAGAACGGGCAATATCAGTATTTACATTGTAATCGCTCAAATTGATATAGGCACACTTTCTTCTTTAATAAGAGCCTTTTTAGAGAGTATTGCTAAAAACCTTATGGTCAAAGAAAGCTCTAAACCTGAAGAGCGTATTTTTATCATTGCTGATGAATTTGTTAGATTTGGTAAGTTGCCTTTCTTGTTAGAAATGCCAGCACTTTGTCGCTCTTATAATGTTGTCCCCTTATTCATCACGCAAGATTATGCGATGATTAGAAAATACTATAGCGATGATGATTTGAAAATCTTAAAAGGCGTGGTGCATTATAACATTGTCTTTAAGATGAATAGTGCTGAAGATGCTGAGATTGTCTCTAAGGAAGTGGGCGAATTTACAAGACAATCTAAAAATTATTCTACCGAAAAAGGTCAATTGGTCTTTGGAGGTAGCTCTTCTTATAGCCATGAGGGTAGAAACTTACTTACAGCCCAAGATATTATGAATATCAATTCAGATGAAGTCATTGTTATTGTTACAGGGGCTAAAGCTACCCCCTTAAAACTCAAAGCTAATTATTAGTTCAAAGATAAAGAGCTTTTAAAAAGAGCTAATTTGCCTATTGATTTAGAAGTAGAGAGACAAAGAGTTGAAGAGCCTATACAACCCACTACAGAGATTGAAACAACCCCTAATCAAAACAAAGCTGACTTAGAACCAAGTAATAAGGGGGAAAAAGTAGAGAATGAGAGCAATGAGAGAAACACTAACGAGAATAATCCCACTACACCACAAGAGCTTGAAAATTCAAACTTAAAAGAAAGCGAGAAAGACAATGAAAGTCCCATTACCTTAGAAAATGCTAATGAAAATATAGAGCAAGGAAATCACAATGAAATTGATGAGATTTTAAAAAAGCCACTGAGTGAAATCAGTATGGAAGAGAAAAGAGCCTTGTTTAAGAAAATGCAACAAGGCGATGAAGAAAGCGAACAAGAAGTTACACAAAGCACCCAAAGTTAAATTTTTAAAGGAGCAATCAAATGAATAACAGCGTCATCATTATTGAAAGTCCTAATAAGGTAGCTAAGATTAGAGAAATCACAGGAGCTAAGGTCTTTGCTACCATAGGGCATTTTATGCAACTTAAAAGCTATGATGAAAGTAATGGCTTTAAGCCGACTTTTGATTATGACCAAGAAAAGAAAAAACATATTTTTGAGATGATAGAGGCGTGTAAAAACAAAAAGGTTTATATCGCCACTGACACTGATAGAGAGGGCTATGCTATAGGCTATATGTTTTATCAAAAAATCAAAAATGTAGCTAGTTCTATTTATAGGGCGGAGTTTTTTGAAATCACACCAAGTGGGATTAACAAGGGCTTACAAAACGCCCTTTTATTTGAAAACACCAATAAGCAAATGTATCAAAGCGCTTTAGCAAGACGAGTTGCAGATATGCTCTTAGGTTTTACGCTATCCCCTTATTTAGGTAAGGCTTTAGGACAAATGAAAGGTAGTAGTGTTGGGCGAGTGCAAACCCCTTGTTTAAAACTCATTGTAGATAGAGACAGAGAGATTGAAAAATTTAAGGCTTTACCTGAAAATGAGAAAGTAAGCTATCAAATTCAAGCTAAGATTAACGATAGTGCTAACAGAGAAGTAACTATCAAGCATTGTGATGAAAAGGGCGAAGAGATTAAATTCAATGATAAAGAAGAGGCTTTAAAACTCTTTGAGAGCTTAAAGGATAATAAAGCTTGTCTTTTAAAGGATTTAAAAAACTCTGTTGTAGAGACTAAACCTAAAAAGCCCTTTATCACTTCTACGCTTTTAGAAAAAGCAAGTTCTATGCTTGGTTTAAGTATTAGCGAAGTGCAATCACTAGCTCAAAATCTCTTTGAGGCTGGACTGATTACTTACATTAGGACAGATGCGGAAAGTTTGAGCGTGGAGTTTTTAGATGAGACAGAGAGCTTTTATGCACCTATTTATAAGGACTTGTATTTAAAAAGAGAATACAAGGCTGGCAAGCAAAGCCAAGCAGAAGCCCATGAAGCAATTCGCATCACACACCCCCATACTACTGAAGATTTAGAAAGCATAGTCTATAATGCTAATATTACTAATCAAGACGCTTTAAAACTCTATCAACTCATTTTTGAAAGGACTATTGAAAGTCAAGGCAAGAATGCCATTTATGACAAGCAAGATTTGCTCTTTAAAATCAAAAACGAGTATTTTAAATGTTCTGTAAAGGGTTTAAAAAGTGCTGGATTTTTAGCAATGTTTTCTAAAAAAGAGCTAGAAAATGATGAAAGTAATGATGATAAAGACAATAAAGAAAAAGAACAAAACGCACAATTTAATCTAAAAATTGATGATGTGTTAAGTCTAAATGACTTAGTTTTAGCCACCATTAAAAGAAATGCCCCAAGTGCTTATAAAGAGGCAGATTTTGTCAAGCTTTTAGAAAATAAAGGCATAGGCAGACCTAGCACTTATGCGAGCTATTTGCCTACGCTTGTAAAAAGAGAATATATCAGCATTAGCCAAGATAAAAAACACATTATTACGCCTACACATAAGGGTAAAAGAGTGGTAGAAGTGTTTGAAAATGCTTATCAATTCATTATTGATTTGACCTATACTAAACAAATGGAAGAAATGCTAGATGAGATTGTAGAAAATAAAAGCTCTTATGTGGATTTTATCAGCAATTTAAATTCTAAATGCCCTAAGATTGAAAAGCTAGAAAGAAATGATGATGAGATAAAACCTAGCAGTGAAGGACAAATCACTTATATAGAAAATATTTTAAGAGATTTGCAATTAAATTTAAGCGAAGAGTTTAAAAACTACAAAGAAGACAACAGAGTGGCTAAGGCGTTTTTAGACCGATACATTAAAGAGCATGAGTTTTTTAAGAAAAACAACAAAAAGGCTAGTAGCTCTAATAATGATGAAAATAGACCCGCTACGCCTAAACAAATTAGCTTTGCTGAGATGTTAGCTAAAAAGCATAATGTCAAGCTCCCCAAAGGATTTAAATATAGTATGAAAGTGTGTGGGGATTTTATCAATGAGTATCATAAGAAGTAGTAAGTGAAATTTTGCTAAACTAGAACCTAATTAAAACTAATGAGGGAGTTTAGCATGCTTTATATTCCACCCACTTCAAAAGAAGTCTATGTTAGCTCTATTGTGGCTTTAAATATCCATAGCCCACAAGGCACAGGAGATTGGCATAGTAGCTATGCTTTAATGGAGAATGCATTTGATGATATAGGGGTTTATATCTATGGTGAAAAACAAGCTCATAATACTAATAAACTACTAGGCAATCTAGGCATTATAGATGGCACAGCAAGGCTCAATAAAATGGGCTATTACCCTAAACATACTCCCACTTATATTGCAGAGCATCCAAGAGCTTGTGTAGATTGTCTCTATGTTTCTGTATTGCAAACTGGAAAGCTAGGGGTTGTTATGCTAGATGAATGGTTTCCTAGTATTGAAGATAAAGAGAGTGTCTATGCTCTTATAGAAGTGATGAAACCCAAATTAAACAAGCAAGAAAGAGAGAATTTGGATAAATGGATAGCAAGAAACCCCATTATAGAGTGAGTTTAAGCGAACAAGCTCTTAATCATGAAAAACTGATGAGAGCCATTGTTAAAAATCTAGCCGACACCCCTATGGTATTAAAAGGCGGAACAGCTTTGTATCTAGGCTATGGCTTAAATCGTTTTTCAGAAGATTTAGACTTTGATTGTCATAAAAAAATCAATCTCTTAGGCAGAGTAAAAAGCGCTATTCCTAATGGCATTATCTTAAATGATATTCATATTAAAAAAGACACTGATAGTGTGGGGCGTTATATGGTGCGTTATGCTACCAAAGACAATAAAGAAGAACAAACTTTAAAATTAGAAATATCTTATAGAGACGCACCAAAAGAGAGCGAAGTCAATGTGATTGAGGGAATGCGAATTGCTAAAATAGAGCGTATTATTGATAACAAACTCTGTGCTTGCTTTGATGGGGAGCATATAAGAACTAAAGCTAGAGATTTATTTGATTTGCATTTTTTAGCCAAGCATTATGAAGAACATTTTAACTTAGATTTAGCAAGTCGCTTAAAAGATTTTAGCAAAGACCCTGACAAATTAGTGAGCGATTATTTAGTAGATGTAAAACTAGATGCTTTATTAAATCAAATTATGGACTTAGAAGAAATAGCCCTAGAATTAGGGGTAATGGCTCAACTAATACATAAAAAACTTGAAAAACAATCTCATTCCCTTAATGCCTTGCAAGAGCAACAAGGCTATAGCAATAATGATAATAGCCTAGACAATTCTAATGAAAACACCTACACACCTAAGCGTAGGCGATAAGTAACCTTATTGAGTGGGTATTTGATAGTTTTTAGTTGTTTTGTCTTGTTAATTTAATTCTATTTAAAACTACTTAAATACCCTTGCTCTCTAAAATCTCTTTAAAACATTGTTGCAATTTTTTAGAAAATGACTCTTTTTCTTTGTCATAGTCTTTTCCTAAGCTGATATAAAGTGCGGTGTCTTTGTCTTTAAAGTCTTTGATTTCTTTTGTAGGTTTATAACTCAAAAATTCTCTAATCTCTTTAGCATAACCTTTTACTAAAACTTGCAATAAGTCAATGTCATAAGAAAATTTATCTTTAAGGACATTTTGAGCGATTTCTATTAAGCACTCATCATAGATTTCTACACTTTCATTAAACACTTCTTCTACATCACTTTCTTTAATACCATTTAAAAATAGATAGTAATTAAAGAGCCTATCTTCTTTTTCTTCATTTAGCCATTCTAAATCATCTTCATATTCTTCTTCATCTATAGGCTTAAAATCACTAGGAATAGTGCTTTCATGATCAATAGGACTAAACTTACACATCAAGCGTGAAATAAGAATTTTAGGGGCATTCTCATTGCTTATCTTAGCAAACACCATATTGGCTAAGATATTAGCTAAGATTAACTTCTCTACTAAACTAGCTTGGCTGATTTCTTGTTCTAGTGTATCCTTAAACTTTAAAGGGGTGTCTTTATAGATTGTCTTATGCGTAAAAAATTCATTCAAGTTCATTGTTTTCATTATTGCCCTTTTCTTTGTTTTGTAATCTTTCTAGTTGCTTTAAAAGCTTTTGCTCTTGGGTGTTTTTTCTGTGTTTTAAATGCCTAATAAGCGCTTCTTCAATAAAAGTGCTTCGTGTCTCTTTAAATGAGCCAAATTCTAGCAAAAATTCATCAAGTTCTTTTATCACACAAGGACTAAAGGCAATGTTAAAGCTCTTTTTCTTATATTCATCTAACAAGCTTTTTTTACGCCCCCTTTTTTTAGGGATTTTTACTTCCTTTGTGCTAGGCTCTTGTTTTAGGGGGGTATCTTGGGCTTGTTCTTCTTGTTCTTCAAACTTCTTTTCTAGCTCATCAATTTGTTGTAAATCCATACTCGTATGCTCCTTATTGTGTTTATTTTTGTGCTTTTTAACTCTTCTAAAACGCATGTCTTTTCTCTTTTTCTAAATGGCTTTTTAATTCGTTGTGAAAATTAACCCACTCATTGATAGCCTTTTTATCGCTGTATTCTATGACCCCTAAGCCTTCGCTTACACTGCACTTATAAACAATGCGCTCACTCAAAGAGCTTTCTAAAAGTGTAATCCTATCGCTAGGGTTATTTTCTTTAATAAACTCTATTAAGGCTTGTCTTTCTTTAAGGGTAGGAATAGTAGGCATTCTATTGATGACAATTAAGGCTCTTAGATTTTCATTAAGCTCTTGGAGTTGCTCAATTCTTTCTAGCATATTAGCTAAGACTTCAGTGTCTAATTGACTAGGAGTTGTTGGCACTAGCACAATATCACTTAAAAGTATAGCTTTTTGGGTTTCTTTGCTGTATTCCCCCTTAGTATCAATAAGGATATTTTCATACTTAGATACCATTTGCTTTAAAGTATCGCTAAAGCCACTACTACGATTAAATAAGCTAAAAGTGGGGCGTTCTTTTTCAGCACGAATTGTAGCAAAAGTTTCCATAGACTTTTGGCTATCTGTATCTAAAACAACCACTTCTTTATTGTCTTTGAGTAATTGCACGGCTAAGTTTAAACAAAGCGTGCTTTTACCACTGCCACCCTTTTCATTAGCAATGCAAATGGTCATGTTATTTTCCTTATTTTAGTTGTTTTAAAAGTATATCACAATTATATAGATTTTGAATTAACTTTAAACAATTTGATTGTTTAAGATTGTTTATATAAACATAGTAAATAATTAAACTTAGTAAGGGATAATAAAACTATGTTATTTAAAGAGTATTTAGTCTTTAATTTAATATTACAATGTTGAAAGAATTTATTCTTATTTAGCTTATATCATTAAACTATTAAGAAATTAAATTATCAATTAAATTTAAAGCATTTTAAGCGAACTTTCTCAAGAAATTCTAAGGTTTAATTTGTCTTTTTCATTTTTAAAAAAAGTTTTTTTAAACATTAAAAAGGAGCAAAAAACTATCATTTTAGCTTAAGATTAGCTTAAATTTTAACTTTTTTTCATTAAATTTTTAGGTTTATTTACTTTTCATTTACTTTTAGATTAAGTTACGCATTTTAGGGGGTTGCATGGTTTGAGCCTAAAAAATGTGTGCGTACACACTTGTGTTTTTTGCTTAAAAATAGCTTAAAAAGTGGCATATGTGTACGCACACACTTTGAAAAAGTAAATAAGTCAAGACCTTGATTTCCTTGTAATTTTAATGGCATTCTAAAAAGATTTTTTAAAAACAAGGACAGAAAAAATGACACAAGATTTTTTAGAACTTAAAGAGGGAAAATACCCTATGAATGAATGGCAAATGATAGAGTTTATGCAAATGGGAGTAGAGCCTAAAAGCGAACAAGAAACAAAAATAGAGTTAGAACATTCCTTAGAAAATGAAGTCAATAAAAACAAGGAGCATTAAATGAAAGCGTGGAATGAAATGGATATTAAAGAGCAAAAAGAGGTTTTTGCTAGGTTTTTAGCGAGCGAAATTGCTAAAAGTTTAGAATCTGGATTAGAGTTTAAGCCAAATAATAGAGCTTATAATGGTAATGCTGGCAATGCCTATAATGGCTTAAATTCTCTTATTTTAGATGCCAAGCAACATGAGAATGGCTATGAGAGTAATGTTTGGGTAGGTTTAGATGATGCCTTAAAACTTGGGGCAAACCCTAAAGAAGTGGAGCATATTAAAAACAACACTAAGAGTAAAAATAATCCTAATGGCTTTTATGATAAGGCAAGTATTGCTTATATTAGAGATTATGAAATGCGCTATGTTAAAGCAAGAGATGAACAGGGTAATTTAATCCCCCTTAAAGACAAAGAGGGCAATCTTAAGCATTATTCTAATGGCGAAGTGATTTATGAGAATGAAAAAGTTCCTCAAAGAGACAAAGAGGGCAATATCAAGTATATGCAAGATGGCAAAACGCCCTTTTACGAATTTAAAAAAGAAAAGATAGACATAGAGCCGACTTTAGAGATTAAAAATCTCTACAATGTCAATGTTTTTCAAACGCTAGACAAAACTAAGCTTAAAGAATTAGACCCTAAAACTTTAAGAACACAATACATTAGCAATACTTTCTCTATGAATAATCAAAATTTGGTGATTTATGATTTATCCAAGCATTTGAATGAAAAGCAGTATAACAAAGTGCTAGATTATGTCAATCAATATGGGGCAACCCATCATGAAAAAAGAAAGCAACACAAAATCTATCAAGAACCACAGCAACAAATTGCACCTAATACAGACAACAATGCCAAAGAAAACAACACTAAAGAGCCAAACAACAATGAAATGAATATGGCAGAGTTTTCTAAAATGCTTGAAATGGCTCAAAACAATCCCCAAATGTCAGCGATGTTGCAACAAACTCTTAATAAAGGAGCAGAGCAACAAAAGTATGACCACTACTTTGCTAATGATGAAGTAGTGCTTACTCAATCTAAAGGCAGGGGCAGATAATGCAAGATTTTATCAATGGATTTTTAAAGGCGTGGAAAGCTTGGAGTGATGATGGAAAGGACGCTTTTTTAGAGAGTTTTTTAGATGAAGTTAAAAATTCTAAAAATGACCCCACCAATTTTTTAGGCATTTTAGAACAAGAAATCAAGTCTTTAAGCCAAGAGGGCTTAAAAGATGACATTTCTTCTATGCTAGAAGTCATTGAGAGCATAAAAAATGAAATCTCTAATACAAAAGACAATGAAAATGTAAGCGATTTTTTTAATGCGTTCCAACAAGAAATCAATGAAGAGCAATCTATCTCTAATGATAATCCAAGCGAGTTTGTAGAAAGTTTAGAAAAAGTGATTGTTGAGACACAAAATGCTAATAAACATGAGATACAAAATTCTAGCGAAAATGAAGTAGAGCTTACAGAAGAAAAAAGCTTTTTAGAAATGAGCGAAGATGAGTATTATGAATACCAACAAGAGCAATACATACAAATGAATGAAAATGATGGCATTGCACGAGTTAGTGCCAAGTTAGAACAACAAGAGCTTGAAAGAGAAGAGGCTGAGCTTGAAAGTAAGGCACTACCAAGATTATGAAGAAAATCAAATTCAAAGAGCTGGAGAAATTAGTATTGCAGAGCATGAAAATAAGCTTGAAAAAGAAGAGCTAGAAAGATACGCCCTAGAGGGCGAAAATAAAGCCCTAGAGCAATATTATGAGAGCCAAAACCCTGATACTCTCTATGAGCAACAAGTTTTTCAAGAGCAAGAAAAAGAGCTTTTAAACCAGCAAGACTTAGAATTAGAGACATTAAGAGATAATAATACCAAGCAAGGTTTGGATAATGAAAGTGCAACGCTTTTAGAGAGTTTGCAAGTTATAAGAGATGAAACAAACGAAGTTATCACTTTTTTAAATCCTAATGAGCTTGAATTGCTAAGACCTACAGGAGAAAATACTACAAGTAAAATCGCTTCTATTGCTTTAGAAGAAAGCAATAAGCTTAATGAAAAAGAGCCTAACACACAAGAACAAGGCGAATACGCACAAAAAGAGCAAGAAAAGAAAACACCTAGCAATAATATAGACCTTAAAGACAAATACGCTAGTTTGCATAGTTTCTTTAAACAAACCGAGCTTGATATTAAGCAAAAACGCATTAAGACTAAGCTTGATTTTAAAGAGAGCTTTTTAAATTACGCTAAAAACCACATGAATGAAGATGAATTGAAAGTCTTATTAGTGGTAAGCCAAAAAGAGCCAACCAAGCTCACTAAAGAGCATATCAATTTGATTAAGGATTGCTTAGAACAAGCGCATGGTAATAATCACATGCAAGATAAGGGCTTGCAATTAAGCGTTAAGTCTATCTTGGGACACCAATTAGAAAAAGAACACCACGAAGTCTTAAAAGATTATTTAGCTAAATCTAAAGATAGCTTAGAGCCTATGGATAATAGAGTGTATGAAGTGATGCGAAAGCATTTAGACAAGCAACAAGCAAAAACACTCAAAAATTTAGATAGCGCCACTCAAAGTGTGGGGGTAAATGCTATTAAAGAGCAAAATAAGGCTAATAAAAATTCAGAGCAACCTAAAAACTCACAAAATGAGCCAAGACAAGAGACTACTAACGCTCAAACTAATAGCACCGCTACACAACAAGAAAACACAAAACAAAACCAAGCTATAGAGCAAAATGGCACTACTCAAGCAAAAGAGCCACAATCTAAGCAAGAGCTAAAGAAAACCTTGCATCCTGATGAACCATGGCTAGATTATGACCCTAAAGCTCACAAATGCTTACAAAAACGCCAAAAAGAAGAAATCCAAGAGAAAGCACAGAGTAATAACAGCGATGAGCCTTGGATAGAGCATGGCAAACGCATGCAAGAAAAAGCCAAAGTGCATTATCAAGCTTGTTTAGAAAGAGAAAAAGCTAAAGAATTAGCTAAAGAGCAAAATAACGCTCAAAAAGAAGTAAAAAAAGAAATGCCAACTATAGATTATGGCTACACACAAAATACGCTCTCTAAGAGCAGAAGGCGTTAGGAAAATCCTATGAGTTATATCCCTAATCTCACTGCCTTGCCTTTGCATGAGATTTTATTAGATAATGGCTATGTTATCAACAAAAATAAGCATAGCAAGAATAACCCTTGCTTAAAGCATGAAAACGAAGAGGGAAGTTTAGTCATCTTTAAAAATCAAAATAAAGATGGCTCAATTAGTTACACCTACAAAGAAACTCATACCGATAAGGTCGGTAATATCATTACTTTTTGTAAGGATAGAAATATCAGCGTTGAAGACTTACTCGCTGGGAAGTTAGAAGGCTATCGCAATAAAAAAGATACTCTACAAGCAAGGGATAACTCTAGCGAAAATAACGAAGAAATTCAAAAAATCATCAATGAGTTTAAAAACCTTAAACCCTATGATTTACAAAACGCTACACTCATTAAAAAGCGTGGCATTGATACAAAGCTATTAGAGCCTTATAAAGAGCATTTAAAAATGGACAATTTTAATAATCTTATCCTTGCTACCTATTTAGCTTTTGAGAATAAAAATCTTAATGTCATACCCATTCATCAGTGTGGGATTAACAAACGCCTAAATACTCCCTTAAGCACAGACAAAGAGGGCAACATAAGAGACAAGCCATTAAAATCTATCGCACAAGGAAGTAAAGGCATAGAAGTCTTGTTCCCTAATAATTTAAGCTTAGTTAAAAATGTCATTGTTACTGAAAATATCTTTGATAGTCTAGCTTATTTAGAGTTACAAGGTTTAGAGCCTAAAGAGAGCGTTTTAATTAGCACCGCAGGGCAATTTAATGCACAAAAATTAGAACTCTTTTTAAAAAGTTTTTTTAAGCAATTAAAAGGGCGACAACAAGGAGCGTATAACCATTATCTAAAACAAGAAGAACAATGGCAAGAATTAGTGAGACAAGGCAGGGCTAGTGATGATTTTAATAGCGTGGTAGTAGAGACTTACACTGACATTATTAAAAATTATCAAAGAGAAAAAAATACTCTTATTTATAACAAGCAAGTTGAAAGAACTAGAGAATACAGAAAGCCTAAGCCTGTTAATAAGCCACAAGATAGTTTTAATGTCATCTTAGCCTTTGATAATGATATTAAGGGTAAAGGATACAAAGAAAAATGCGAGGGTATTTTATATGCTCTTACACAGCAATTCCCCACTATCTATACGCCTTTTTCAAAAGATTGTAATGATGATTTGAAATTAGCACACATTATAGAAAATAAGGCGATTAACATTGACACTATGGCGGAGTTTTTAGAAAGCTCTTTAGAAAAATTAAAAGACAACTACACTTCAACACAAGAAAAGGAAAATATCATGGATAAATTAGAACAAATTGATAGCATTAAGCCCTTTAATGAAAGGCTTAAGGGCATTTTAGAAAATGCTAAAGAAAATTTACAAGCACAAAGTTGTGTTAAAGGGAGGGGGCGATGAATATTTTTGACACCCTTATGGGCATGTTTGTTGAGCCATCTCAAAAAGTAGCCAAAAGTCTTGCTGAACATGTGGGTAGCTTTTTTCATGCACAACTCATTTTAAACACCATTATTACTATTTTATTTATAATATGGGCGTATAAGCGTGTGAAAGAGGGCGATATGTTTGAGTTTAAAACCGCTATGGGAGTGGTTGTATTCATCGTGTTTGTGGGGTTTATCAATTGGGGGATTAGAAATCCTAATGATTTTAACACCTACTTCATTAACACGATATTTTATCCAGCTGAAAAGCTTGCTATACTTATCGCTCAAAGCTTAAATGATGGCTTAGAAATTCCTACCAATGCTAATGCTAGTCCTAGTGAAACCTTTAATATAGGCAATCTAGTTTCAAGTGCTTATGCAATGATAGTTAATCTGTGGGATAATGCTTTTGATGGTATTAGCATGTTTAATTGGCTCACAATGATACCTAAAATAATCATGTTTCTTTTAGTGATTTTAGGGGAATTATTGTTTTTAGGCTTATTGCTTATTATTGTGTTATTAGTTACAGCAGAAATTTTTATGTGGTCAGCATTAGGTTTAATTGTATTGCCTTTAGGTTTAATCCCCCAAACCAAAGGCATGTTATTTAGCTATCTTAAAAAGCTCATTTCCCTTACTCTTTATAAACCTTGTATGATGTTAGTAGCTTTTTTTAATTATGGAATAATCTATAAAGCCAATGCTTTAATCCCCACTAAACACGAAGTCACACAAGGCTTTTATGGCAATGCGGATAAAATGGCAAATGAGGGAAAAATTATTGATGCCTTTGGCAATGTCTTAAAAGGAGATTGGAACTCTTATATAGCCCATAGTTCTATTGTAGGCTTTTTAACCATTATTGTTTTAGGTTCTGTGATTTGTTTCTTTCTAGTCAAACGAGTGCCTGATTTTATCAATAATATCTTTGGCACAAGTGGAGGCGTGGGGGCAGTAACAGAAATGATGCAAAAAATTGGCATGACAATAGGCGGAGCTGTATTTGGGGGTAGTGCAGTTATGGTTGCTAATCAAGTTAAGCAAGCCTATCAGAGTGCTGGGGGCGGACTAGCAGGACTTCAAGCTGGAGCTAAAGCTCTTGGACTTGCTGGACTAAGTGGAGGGGCAAATGCTGTAAATGCAAGAAGTGCTAAAGCTGGTGTGAGACACTTTGTAGCAAGTGTTAAAAGTGGCTTTGGATTTGATAATGATAAAAATAACAAATGAAAGGTTTAAAAATGAAAAAATCAATTTTTAGTGCGCTTTTTAGCGCTCTTTTATGTTGCAAAAGTGTCTTTGCAGAGGGGGAAACTCCTTTGATTGTCAATGACCCAGAAACCCATGTAAGTCAAGCCACTATCATAGGCAAAATGGTAGATAGTATCAAAAGATACGAAGAGATTATTTCTAAGGCTCAAGCTCAAGTCAATCAGTTACAAAAAGTCAATAACATGATAAATACGACTAATTCTTTGATTAGTAGTAGTGCTATCACTTTAGCCAATCCTATGCAAGTTTTACAAAACGCTCAGTATCAACTTCAAAGCATTAGATACAACTATGAGAATTTAAAGCAAAGCATAGAAAATTGGAACACACAAAATTTGCTAAGAAACAAGTATTTATCGCAACAATGCCCTTGGCTTAATGTCAATGCTCTTACTAACAATAAGATTGTCAATCTTAAAAATCTCAATAACCTAATCACCAAAAATGGCGAACAAACCCAAACCGCAAGAGATGTGCAAAATTTAATCCAATCTCTAAGTAGCAGTGGCCATGAAAACATGCAATCACTTGCTGGGGAATTGAGTGGTAGAGCGTGGGGGGAAATGTTGTGTAAAATGGTAAACGATAGTAATTATGAAAGCGAGCAAGCTCTTTTAGCAACAGGCAATAACTCAGAAGAGCAAAAACAAAGATTTTTGCTTAGAGTAAAGAAAAAGGTTAATGATAGTAGGCAGTTAAAAGAGAAACTTGACCCATTTCTAAAAAGACTTGATGTCCTACAAACTGAGTTTGGTGTAACTGACCCTACAGCTAACCATAATAAGCAAGGGATACATTATTGCACAGAAAATAAAGAGACAGGTAAATGCGACCCTATTAAAATGTATTTAGGACAACTCGCTTAGATAACGAATTAGAACAAGAAATCCAAACGCTCACACTTGATTTAACCAAAGCCCCCAATAAAGACGCTCAAAGCCAAGCCTACGCAAATTTCAACCAAAGGATTAAATTACTTACTCTAAAATATTTAAAAGAAATTACCAATCAAATGCTCTTTTTAAATCAAACAATGGCAATGCAAAGCGAGATTATGGCAGATGATTATTTTAGGCAAAATAATGATGGCTTTGGGAAAGAAGAAAACCATATAGACAAACAATTAACGCAAAAAAGAATAAACGAAAGAGAAAGAGCTAGAATATACTTTCAAAACCCTAATGTTAAATTTGACCAATTTGGTTTTCCCATTTTTAGTATATGGGATTAAGGGTTTAGTAATGAGAGACAGAATAAGTATTTTTTTTCCAAACTATTGCTATTTCAGCGGTAGTGTTGTCATAGGACTTTACTTTATTCTTAATACATTCCCAAATCTTATTTCTCCAAGTTTCTGGGACTTTTGCCTTACCAAAAAATCCCCAATCTTTATGAATGGGATATTTAGAACCATCTATTTCCATATTACAGCCCATAACATATTCTTTTTTGATATTGGTTAGCTCTATCATATTTAATAACTCTGTGTTTGACATTAAGGGTTTAATATTATTTGAACTATGGAGCTGATATTTGGGTTTTAACCAAGTAATTTTATAATCGTTTTCGCCACTCATATTAGCCATAGCAGATAAGGTTTGTCTAGTATCATAAGTGCTTTCTTCAAAATCTTTTTTATATTGTCTAATATAACTTCTTTCACCAAAGGCTAATATCTTTCCTTCATCACTATATTCTTTAATGCCAAGTGCTTTATAAGTATTCTCTCTACTTATACCCCCAAAGCGTTCGTGCCAATCATCAATAAAACTTTCAGCTCCATTATCAAAAGCGTTCTCAAGCATGGTTTGAAGTTGCTTTTTATTTGGGAATTCTTTAGAGTGTTCTTTCATTTCAAAAGCCATAAATTTTTGCCTTAAAACTTTAGCTTTTTCTTTAATTTCTTTGATTTTTTTTGCAAGTTCTTCTTTATCTTTAGTGTCTTCTTTATTGATTAAATTAAGGGCTTGTTTATGTTTTTCTTCTTCTACGCATTCAAAAATCTTTTCTCTATATTCTTGCGGAAATTCTTTAGATAAATTCCAACCACTATTCAAGTATTGAGAGCCGTCCACCTTAGCATTACAGCTAGTCAGCGTATCTTCTTTGATATTGTGTAGTTTTACTCGTTTCAATAAGTCTTCATCGCTTAATAAAGGCTTTGCCATTAAGGGAGCAGTAGCACCTAGTAAAACCCCAACTAATAAGCTTGTTTTTAAAGTTTTATTCAAACCATTTAATTTAATCATTTTTCTATTCCTTTTAACTTAACTTGAATTGTAATCATTATAGCATAGAAATTTAAAGAAATACTAATAACAATTAAATATTAAGTTATTTTGTATGTATTTAGTAGAATTTGGTTATTTTAATTACTCACTATATATTATCTTAACAAGCAATAACAATCTTTTATAACTAATTTTGTTTGTGTTATAATTTGGTTTAACAATTATTTTAAGAGACACTATGCAAGATTTACAAGATTTCAAAAACGATATTACGCTCATTCTATCCAAAGACAGACTAGAGACTTATGACAACCTAGAACAATACAAAGAAAATTTAAAGCTCATTAGTCTAATCACACCTAAAATCTCTAATTTAGAGATTTACTTACGCAACGCACTAGATTATTGCCTAACTCAAATTAAAGGGAATGAGTGGGTGTTTGATGAAGTTTCTTTAATCCCCTTAATAGAAGAATTGAAAGACAAGAAAAAAGAAATCACGCATTCTTTGGTCTTGTCTAAAATGTCTTTAGAAGCGGTGATTAAGCTTATCTTTTTTTACAAATTAGAGGGGGTAGCATTAGATTTGAGAGCCTATAGTCTTAAGGCTTATTACAAAGATAATAAGGATACTTTGCTTATTAAGGGTAGAAAACAACATCTTTCTAATTATGCTAAAGCCTATATTGCTTTAAACTTACTATGGACAATTAGAAATCGTGCGTATCATTGGGAAAATTTACTAAAGCTAAGGGCAAACAACCGCCCACGCATTACAACACGCTTTATCAGAGAATTAGAAAAGCCTACAAGTAAAAGTTTCAACTTTAGTATCATGCCTAACAAAATTGTTTCATTTTTAGATGATTTAATCAAAAGTATTGGAAACAAAGACTTGGAAAAACTAAGTAGTCTATAAGCTATAAGAAAGTGGGCTTCGGTCAGCCCTACGAATGTAGGCGTATTATAGCTAAACAATCATTATAAGTCAAACCAAAACCAACACAAAATTTGCTAAACTACAATCAAATCAATTTAGGGAGGATAAAAATGTCATTTGCCCCTATGTTATTAGCTACAATCAATAACTCTATTGGCAATAAAGATAAGCATGTGAGTTTAGAGTATCTTATAGGGCTTTTTATGGATAAAAAAACAACTAATCTAAGCAATACTGACAAGTATATTATAGGCACAATTCAAACAGAGGCACTAGAGCAAGAAATAGAATGGTTTTCACAAGACTATCACATTCCTATGGAGAATATTTTACATGTTCTTTCTATCAATCCCTATCAATGAAAAGAGCCTTAGTTTTATCAAAAACAACTTTCAAGCTCAAATTCAAGCCCTAGAACAATTTTATCCCATTATTAAAAATGCTTTGAATTTAGGGCTTAATCCTAGTAGTATTAAGTTTGGAGGAGGCACAGCTTTGAGCATGTATTACTTCCAGCATAGATTAAGCTTTGATATTGATTTGTTTGTCAATGATGCTCAATGTTTGGGATTTTTTAGCCCTAAATTATGGATAGATAATTGCAGTCATTTTGATAGCACAAGATACATAGACCAACATAATCATATAGGCGTAACGAATAAAGACAACATTAAAATAGATGTTTTAGTGGATTATGCTAGTAATGAGGGATATGTAGATAATTCTAAAAAGATTTTTGCTTTTGATATTTATATAGAAAGTTTAGAAAATATTATCGCTAAAAAGATTACTTTTAGAAAAACTGATAATAAAACAAGAGATATTTTTGATATAGCAGTGGCTTTGCATAATGACAATAATTTATTTGACAAGCTTTTAAGTTCTCAAAAAATAACTAAGCAAGACTTACTAACTCTTCAAAATTCTTTGCAAGAGTTAGATAAAAAGCGTTATAGCATAGAAACAGATATGGTAGAACCCATTTCACACTATAAAGACCTTTCTTTAAATGCTTATGATTTTTTAATAGACAAAATAGACCAAATTAAAACAGCGACTTACTCAAATTCCCATGACAACGCAGATGATTTAGACAATTCCAATGAATACACCCCCACACCTAAGCGTAGACGATAAACAATCTTGTTAAGTAGGTATTTAATGGCTTTAGTTAATCTATCAGTATTTAATAGAATTTAGTTATTTGTATTGTTAATCAAATATATTCTTAATGAGTAACAATAATCTATAATTACATTGTTTTTAGAATATTTTGTAATTTAAGCTAACTCTATAAAATCTCAATGATTTTAACAACCCTTATAAAACTAATCATTTTTAATTAGCAATAAAACATTAAATAGTTAATTAAAATTATCTAATGCTAGATTATTTATCTTAATAAGATTATTTAAACTAATTACACTAAACTACCTAATCAATTTTAACCACCTTACTTCTTGTTCTCTATCAAACTATCAAACACAAGAGCCACTTTCTTGTTATGCTCTTGTGTGGTATGAATATAAATCTTAGTAGAGAGTAAGGAGCTATGCCCTAACGCCCTTGAAGTTAAAACTAAGTCTTGGGTTTCTTGATAAATGAGTGTTGCAAAACTATGCCTAAATAGATGTAAGCCTGTGCCATATTGCTTATAGTGTTTGATTTGAGCTAGTTTAAAGATTAAGGGGATAAAGTTATAAAGCGTTAAAGAATTTTGTGCTTTTTGTTTGTCTTTTTTAAAAAGATATGCCCCATTAAAATATTTTAGTCTATATTCATCACTAAGTCAAGCATTCAAGCTTGGTTCTAACAAACCCTTTTTAATATAAGCTTTTCTCTCTTTTCTACCTTTACCTTGAATTAAAATAGAGTAGTTTTGCTCTTCTACTTGAATGTGTTTTAATTCTATGTTTAACACTTCGCATTTTCTAAGTCCCCCAAGTATTACAATAAGTAGAATACACTTATTGCGTTTTTCAAAGCTTGTAGCTGGCTTATAGTCTAAGAGTGTTTTTAAAAAACTCTTTAAGTCTTTATCGTTTAAATGTCTGGGTAAGCTTTCTTTGGTCTTAGCAAAGGCTAGGTTTTTAAGCGTAAAATCAAAGCCATAACGCCTTTTTCTATCCAAATAATCAAAGAATTGTCTTAAATACATCACATACTTAGCCATAGAGCTGGGTTTTCTATTTTGAGCGAGTTCAAAGAGAAAGTTAATCACTTGCTCTTCGCTAAGCATTCTAAAACTTCTTAATTTGAGATTATCTTTAAAATAGTTAAAGAATAAAAACAAGCCTTGCATCATTATAGTGTGTTTAATGCCTTGATTATAAAGAATATGACAGAGTTGTTTTAATTGCTCTATATTATGACATTTTAAGATTTTAGCTTGTGTGTCTAGGATTAAAGCCATATCCTTCACATCTTGAATGGGCGTGAAGTTTTTAGCCTTAGTGTATAAAAAGGCTTTGAGATTACAAAAGAGTTCTCTCTGAGATTTAGTGAGTTTGTTATGTGGCATATTGCTCCCTTATTAAAATATAAAAAGAAATCTTAAAGAATGAGAGTTTTATGTTTTTTAGTTTGTTAGGTTCTAAAAGCGGTATTTTTAAAAATTTTGCATGGCTCCTTAGAGATTTGAAATTCCGCCTTTAAATCTAAATCTCTAAAAAGTTCCGCTTTTAACTAAGGCATAAAAGCAAAATTTCGCCCCCTTAAAAGTAAATAATCAAATACATAGTTATTTGCATTACTCACTAAATACAAAAATTGAATTTATCAACGATTAAATAGTTTTTGAAAGTAAGCTTTAAGCGCTTTTTAAGGTTAAGAAGTGCGTGTTTATGGGTATTAGATATGAAAGCGGAACTTAAGTTCCGTATAGTTATAAAAATATTAAGGGAAAGAAAGGTTTACCTTTCTTTCCTAACCTATTGAGTAAACATGTTATTAGTAAATATCATGTCATGAGGGGGATTTCTTTTTTTTAAAAAACTTGATTAAATTAGACAACTAGGAACTTGCTAAAGGAAAAAAGAAAAATCAAAAAAAAGAACTTTTGATTAAAAGAGACAAACTGACTGAAAGAGCCATAAGGTTAGTTGTGGCTAGGTTTAGTTTAAGGAAAGTTTTTAATTTCTTTTATTAGTAAAAATAAGAACAAAATCAAAATAAAAGAAAAATAGGAATTACCTATCAATGACATGTTAGTTGTGGAAGGAATGATTAGTCAAGGCTTGTGTTATTTAAGTTAGGTTGTAAGCGGTTTGTTTCATTAGCATTTAGGATTAGAAAGGTTTTTGTTTAGAGTGTGTAGGGTTAAGGTTTGTTTCTAGCTCTTAGTATTAAAAGAGTTAAGTTTGATTTGATAGTAGGTTCAAGGGTTAGGTTTAAACTTGCTTTATGATTATGTTTAAGAAAACTTTAAGGTTTTAAATTTTTGCGTGCTACTTAAGAAAAATTTAAGCTCTACAAGGCGTTTTAAAGCGTTTTAGTTTTTAGGTTAATAGTTTGTCTTATCTTATGGCTTTATTTTGATTGTAGGGCATTTTAGAGTGCTTTATTTGTATATCTGTTTAAATAAGCTAATTTGTGAAAAGAACAAGAATATACCCTTTAATCAAAGGGTATATTCTTTATTAAGAACATTAAAGGCAATCATCGCTTGAGAGCATTATCTATTACGCCCTTTAAAGTTTGTGTTGTCATTTTGTTTTAATCCAACATGAGCTTTAGGGTCATCATCAAGCTCATTAGAGTGCAAGGTGTTAGCTTGTTGTTTAGCTAATTCTTTAGCTTTTTCTTTTTCTAGCATAGCTTGATAGTGTGCTTTAGCTCTAGCTTGTTCTTTTTTACCAAACTCAATCCAAGGCTCATCGTTATTAGGCTCTTTTGTGATAGCTTGAATTTCTTTTTGCTCTAGCTTAGTATCTTTAGCGTGTTCTAGGACTTTTTCAAGGTTTAGGTTGTCATAGTGGGTTAAAAACCTATTAGCTCCTATGATTTCATTACAAGTATAGAGAATATCCTTAGAAATTTTAGAAAATTGTTTAATTTGTTTGAGAAAGCCTTGTTTTTCTTTTGGAGACAATGAAGTTTCTCTATAATGTTTTAAAGATTTCACATAATGTTCTTTGGCTCTTTCAAACTCTTCTTCTTTTTGTTTTAAATCTTGTTCTAAAAAAAGTAATCTCTCTTTGGCTAATAAAAGCATGGTGTTTTGATAGTCTTGTAGTTGCTTACTCACTAGCTCATAAGTGTTATCATTAAGCTTGTAAGTGGGGTCATTTTGCTTAGTTTTAAAGCTCTCTAGCATGAATTGATATTTTCTAGCACTAAAATAAGCGCTTTTAAAAGTTTTGAGAGTGGGGCGTTTATCTTTAGAAAGTTCTAAGGCTTTGGCTAAAAGAATAGGATTAGTTAGAGTGTTGTATTGGGTGTTTTGCTTGGTTTTAACTTCATTTCTTAGCTGGGCTAATAGTAAGTGTGAGTTTTTATCTAAAAGGCGTTTGTCTAGGTGTTCAAGCTTATTTAAAAGCATTTCTTTTTTCTTTAAAACAGAATAGCCCTTAGTCTCTCTTTCAAAGTCTCTGTCTAAACCATTGAGAATAGCAAAATTCTTAAAGGCTGAATGGTTTTGTTTTTTATCTAATTCTTTTTGATAAAAGCCTAAGAGTTCGTATAGCTCGTGTTTGTTAGTGTTTTTTAAGTGTTCGCTTACTGGTTTTCTCTTATCTATCCTGTCAATATCTAGCTGTTCTTTTTCGTCATCGCTTGTGTCTTTGTGATTAAACAGAGCGATTTTAAATTCAGAAATCTTTTGTTTTAAAGGGGTGCTGTGGTTATTTTGAATGTCTAGGGCTTTTGCTTTGTTTTTATATTTGAGTTCTTGTAAATACTCGCTTTGTAAAGCCTTGTTTAAGTCCCACTCATCTTGTGGGGATTTGATTTGTTCTAAGGCTTTTTCTTCTTTTTCCAAGTCTTGTAATTGTTGTTTGATATTGTCTAGCTCTTTAAGTTTTGGCTCATTGACATACAAGTATTCTTCGCTCAATAAGTGGTCATTCAACCTATAAGCAAACTCACTTCTTAATTCATTAAAAAATTCTTTACAATCTTCATGCCCCTTAAAACGCAGTCTTCTTCGTGTGAGCTGATTAGTCTTATTGATAAAACAATGGATATGGGCATGGTCTTGATGAGCGTGTGGCACAAGGGCAAACTTGTATTCAGGCAATCTTATTTTTAAGCTCTCCCAAGTAGAATGTAAAAGCCCTTGCATTGTCTCTTCATCTGGCTTATCTTTGATAGAAAAAACTAAGTGCATAGTCTCGTTATAATCTTTAGTCAAATCAAAGTCATTGAGCCAACTCTCTAAGATGAATTGCTTATCGCATTCTAAAAACATTTCATTGTAAGCTGTTTCGCTATTTTCTAAAGCATAATTTAGGGCATTTTCTAAGTGGGAGCGTTTCATTTGCCCTATGTTTTTAATAAGCACAGGACTAGCTGTTTTTGTGCCAACTAGATTAGATTTAATAAACTTTGAATTAGGGTTAAATTGATTGAACTTAATGAGCAATCTTTTATCTACTTTATCGCTATCACTAAATCTAGGCTTTTGCATATGCTTTAAAATATCATCTAAGAAAGATAAGTCCATAGGGCGACTATCTAGCTTAGTATCTAATATAGCCCTATCTAGCATACAAACCCTTTAAGACTTAACAACATTGCTAAATTTTTATCTAATTCGCACACTTTCAAGCTAAACTTCTTTCCCTTACTAACAAGGCATTTAAAACGCCCAAATTTTATTCAAGCTAACGCTAATTTAAGAGCTAGACTTTTGATTTTAAATCTAGCGATTTTTCAATTCTTTGTAGCATAGCACAAAGAATTGAAATTAGAACTAAATCAAAAAGGTGCAGGATAACACCATGTGTGCGTACACATATGGTTAAAACTTCGTATTCAAGGGACTTGGAGCTAGATTTTTAAAAAATAAGGGTTTTTGCTAATAGAATGAAAACTTTATAGCACAAGCAAAAGAACTTACAGCCTACCAATAAGAACTTGCAAGCTAAATGCTATGAACTGACAAGCAAGTAGTAAGAACTTGTAAGCAACAATTAGGGAACTAAGGGCTACACGATAAAAACTAAAAGCCACAAGTTAGAACCTAATAGCTCACATTAAGCAAAGAACTAAGGGGAAAATAGATTAAGAACTTATCTGCTCTAATGATATGAACTAGGTTGCTTGTATGATTAAGAACTAGGAGCAAAACACCATTAAAACTTACTAGCAACTCATATAAGAACTACCAGCCCATTTCATAAGAACTCACAATCAATATTAAAGGAATGAAATTATTCTTTAAGCTTTTGTTTAAAAAATTTATGCTACATTTTCAATGATTTTTTAATTGACTTAGATTGAAACTTAGAGAACACTTAAAACTTACATTCTTTTTTATAATGGGCTTTTAACTCTTGTTTGATAATGCTGTAAGTTTCTTGCGTAGGTTCTAAAGAAAGCAAGCTGTTATAAAGAGCTTGTTTGTCTTTGAGCAGCGCTTGATAAAAATTCACTAAAATATCAAAAATATCAAAGCCTAACACTTCTAAACCCAACTCTGTCGCGCATGCAATTTCTACGCTCCCCCCACCTATAAAAGGGCTAATAACCCTACGCACACCATTAGGTATACACTCCACTATTAACCCTACAGCTAAAGACTTGCCCCACCATATCTTAAAGGGGCTTTTACATAGCGTTTGTAACGCCCATTATTAGAGCGTAAATTGTGCAAAAAAATGTCTTTTTTACTAGCGTTTTGGTTGAATAAATTGGCATGCATTCCAAAAAATTCTATTTATTTCTTCGCTCTTTTCCTCATGTTGGGGTCTAAAATCTTTTTTCTGATCCTTAAATTCAAGGGGGTAACTTCTAAAATCTCATCTTCTTCAATCCATTCTAACGCCCTTTCTAACACCATAGTCCTAGGCGGGGTGAGTTTGATCGCATCATCGCTCCCGCTCGCTCTCATGTTGGTTAAGTGCTTGGATTTGATAGGATTGACATCTAAATCATTATCCCGGCTGTGTTCGCCAATAACCATGCCCACATAAACCTTCGTTTGGGGGTTGATAAAAAGCGCGCCTCTTTCTTGGATATTGAAAAGGGAAAAAGCGGTCGCTTCGCCATTTTCCATGCTAATGAGCGCCCCATTTTTGCGCGATTCCACGCTCCCGCTAAAAGGGCGGAATTCCAAAAAGCTATGATTCATCACGCCTTCGCCCTTAGTGTCGGTTAAAAACTCGCTCCTGTAACCGATAAGCCCTCTTGCAGGAATTTCAAATTCTAATCTTGTATAGCCATCGCTCATGGGATTCATCGCTTTCATTTCGGCTTTTCTTTTGCCCAATCTCTCAATGATAGCCCCGCTAAAATCTTGGGGCGTGTCAATCACTAAATGCTCAAAAGGCTCGCATTTAACGCCATTTTCTTCTTTAATGATGACTTCAGGGCGTGAAATGCTAAACTCGAATCCTTCACGGCGTAAATTTTCAGCTAAAATAGTGATTTGCAATTCCCCACGCCCGCTCACTTTAAACTTGCCTTCGCCCATTTCTTCGCATTTCATAGCGATATTGGTTTGCATTTCTTTTAAGAGCCTGTCTTTTAATTTATTGGCAGTAACATGCTTTCCTTCTAACCCGGCTAAGGGCGAATCATTGACAGCAAAATACACGCTCATTGTAGGCTCTTCTAAATGCATGGGATCTAAAGGCATGGGGTTAGTGGGATCAACGACGCTATCGCCCACATCCATTGCGTTAAACCCAGCAAGCGCTACAATATCGCCCGCATAAGCGTTTTCAATCTCAGTCCTAGCCAGCCCTAAAAAGCCTATAAGCTTAGTGATACGGCCATTTTCTTTACTCCCATCGCTTTTCATCAACAGCACGCTTTCATTCTTTTTAACCGAGCCATTAAACACTCTAGCGATACCGATTTTGCCTACATAATTGTCATAATCAAGCGTGAAAATTTGCATTTGCAAAGGCTCATCAACGCTCCCGCTAGGGCTTGGCACATGCTCTAAAATCGTTTCAAACAAAGGCTCTAAATTTTTCTTTTCATCGTCTAAACTTTTCATCGCATAGCCGTCTCTAGCAGCAGCATACACCACAGGGAAATCCAATTGCTTATCGCTAGCCCCCATCGCTACGAACAAGTCAAAAACTTCATCCACCACTCTGTCCGGTTCAGCGGCAGGCTTATCAATTTTATTCACCACCACAATAGGGCAAATCCCAAAACTCAAAGCCTTTTTAACCACGAATTTAGTTTGAGGCATGACCCCTTCTTGAGCGTCCACTAAAAGCAACACCCCATCCACCATTTTTAAAACGCGCTCCACTTCGCCCCCAAAATCAGCATGCCCGGGAGTGTCAATGATATTGATTTTAGTGTCTTTGTAATAAATAGCGGTGTTTTTAGACAGGATAGTGATCCCTCTTTCTTTCTCTAAATCGTTGCTATCCATCACCCTTTCATCCACTTTTTCCCTCTCACTAAATGTGCCAGATTGAGAAAGTAAGCCATCTACCAGAGTGGTTTTCCCATGATCAACATGCGCGATTACAGCGATATTTCTAATATTTTTCATGAATGTCCTAACAAGCAAAATTGAAATTAGAAGTATAACACAATATTATAATAGCCCCAAATGGCGGAATTTTTTGGCTAAATCCTGTTCTATGAAATGGCTTTTATGGGCTTTTAGAAAATTCTCATTCCCACTATTAGGTGGCATGAAATCGTCATTATCCCTATAAAAAAAGATAAAATAATTTTTCTTTAAATAGTAAGCCAAATGGATTAAAAACGAATCCCCCCCTATATACAAATCGCTTTCTAAAATCAGGTTTTTAACTTCTTCTAAACTGGTTTTAGCGCGATAATGAGTAACTTCATCTTGTAAAAAAGCGTATCGTTCTTCAAAATCTAAAAGCGTAACACAAAAGGGCTTTAAAAGTTTTAAAACGATTTTTAAATGCTCTAAAGAAATATTCCTATCATTTTCTCTTGTGAAAGGGTTGATCAAAATCTTTTTGGGGTTTTTTAAATTCATGGGATATGGAGGGTTATCAAAAACATGCCCATAAATTTGAGAAAACAACTCCTGGCGGTTTTGATAAACGTTTTTAATTTCTTTATTTGGAGTGGTTATGGGAATGAATTGGGATAAAAGAAAACTTCTAAAATCTTGTTTTTCTAAAATCAAATGTTTGATTTTGTGCTTCTTAAGCGCTTTTAATAACCATAAAAAATCCTTCATCGCCAAAAAAACGCCTTGTTTTTTAAGATCATAAAAAGCGGGGACATTTTCAAAAACAGGAATGATTTCAAAATGTTTTTCGCATTCTAAAAGCTTGGCGATTTTTAAAGTCAAACGAGTGCCTAGGATTTTAAGGGGTTGTTGCTGTTTGAGAGCGATTTCTTTTAAAAGGCTAAGCGTGATGAGGTTATCCCCTAAAGCTAAAAGACAAGCGATGCGCATGGTTTTTCCTGATTGTGAAATGTTTAGGGTCTTTTTTTTCTATCCCTAAATTTTTTAAATAAAATTTTTCATCAAAACCATTGTTAATAAATTGCACAAATAGGGGCAAACATTCCAAATCTTTTCTTAAAATTTTATGCGTTTTAAAAAGCGATTCAAAAATGAATTGCATTAAATCGCTGTTTAACAATTCTTTTAACGCATGAGCGTTGATAGGAAAATTTTCTTTTAAAACAAACATGTTCGCGCTGTTTAAAAAAAGGCGTTGCTTATTGTCATAAAAAAAGACCAGTTTTGAAGAAATGAATTTATACACGATTTTTTCTCTAGCCTGATAAAGGCTTAAGGGAGCGACTTGCTGGCAGTCTTTTAAATCAGCGTTAATGAATTGGCTAGGGGCTTTTAATCCGTCTTTTAAAATATCTGAACCCCTAAAAATAGGAATGGTATTTTTTTCTTGTTTGGGGTGTAATTTTTATTCATTGTTACCTGTAACAATCCCTAAAGCAAAATGAGCGTTATTTTTTAAAGTCATATGAGGAATGGAAAAAAGGTGGTCTAAAATTTTATTTTCTTTATTAGAGCAATGGATATTAAAAATCTTTTTAGGGTTGTTGAAAAAAGAAGAAGGCGAGCGTTTGAACTTGCTATTTTGATAAAAGCATGAGATTTTTTGATCCTTGTTAGGGGTTTTTTTAAGCGTTAAACCCACAGCCTTAGTCATTAGATTTTTAAAAGGTTTGTTAAAATCAATCAGGCTTCTCATTTGAAACTTCAGAGCCACTTCTCGCATTTTACTGAACGCATCAATATTCAAACAACTTTCGGGCAATAATAGCCCTAAATGAGCGTTTTCTTTTAAGCAATTCAAACTCGCCATAAAAAAGAGCGACGCACTATCTAGGCTTTGAGAGAGGTTGAATTGCTGTTTGAAATTTTCTTTTTGGTTTTGATCGTATTTCTTACCCCATGGCGGGTTAGTGAAAATGCAATCAAATTGTGGGGTGTGTTTTAAACTCAAAAAATCTTTTTGCATGATATTAGGGCAATCTAAACGATAACGCTCTTTAATACGCTTTTTAGTCAAAGCGACAGCAAAGGCGTCTGTATCATAGCCATAGATATTTTCAACCTTAAACCCCAGTTTTAAAGCATGCATGATAAAATTCCCGCTCCCCACAGCCGGATCGCAAAAAATCGCTTGGGAGGTATCAAAATCTTTAGGGAGAGTGAAAAGTTGTTCTACTATCCTGTTAGGAGTGTAGTAAATGCCTTCTAAATTTCTGGTGGTATTGGAAAGCTCTTTTTCATAATAAGAACCCAACTTTTCTAAATCAGAGCTATTTTCTAACATTTCTAGGTATTTTAAAATCAATTCTTGATGGTTATGCACGCTTTTTAAGGATTTGTTAGCGTATTTGTTAAGCTTGTTTTTCCCTAAATGGTTGCGGCAAAAATCTAAAAAAGAACTCGTTTTCACATAAATTTTATGATCAATTTCTAGTTTCTCTAAAAGATTGGTTTTGATCCAATTACGCACGCTGCTATGAGAAACATTGATTAAATGAGCGATTTCTTCAATCAAAAGAGCGTTTGAAGGCATTTTCCCCCCTAAAAACTATAAACGTAACTCACGTTAAACATGACAAGGCGTTTGAAAAAGAGAGAGGTATTTAACCCTTTGCCATGCGTTTCATAAAAGGAATTGACCGCTAAAGGGATCTTTAAGCCCATTTCAAAGCCATTGTGCCTATCCACATTCACACGAACCCCAAAATTCAAAGGGATTTGGAAAAAACTCGTGTGCATTTTAGCCTGATAACCCGTCAAGTAGTTGTTGATGAAATCCATTTGACTCACCCACATGCCTAAACCACTCCCTACCCACGAACTCCCCGCTAAAGCAAAACCCGCATAAAACCCCACGCTCGAATGTTTTTGTGCGTTATCAATGAAATTGAAAAGATAATCTATGCCAAGCCCATAGAGGTGGTTATTCATTTTGCCTAAACCATCAAAGCCATTACCCACAAAACCAAAATTAGTGTAACCATAGTCATAGAACAAGTAATAGCGAAACCCTTGATTTTTTTTCTTGGTAAAGAAATGCTTATACCCTACGCTCAAACCTACCCCATACATGCTTGAAACGTTTTTAGAATAAGAGTTAGGATCAAGCGCGTTTAAGGAATTTGAAATTTGAGCGATCTGAGAAGACAAAGAAGAAAGCATGTTGTTTTGAGATTGGGTGAATTGTAATTCTAAATTTTTTAAGTTTTCTACCAATTCTAAAGGGTTAGTGGTGGGTTTTTTCATGTTTTCTAACGCTTGGGCTAATTTAAGGTTAGACGCAACGCCCCCGCTAAGCATCATTATTTTTTCAATGTTTTGAAGCGTGGATTGCAGGTAGTAGGTTTCGGCTTGCTTTTCAGTGGGGGTTAGTTTAGCATTGTTTTTTAAAGCGTTGTTGATGTAGTTAAAGGTGTTGGGCATGTTTGTGATTTCGTTTTTGACTTGATTGAGTTTATTGATTTGATTTTGAGCGTTAGAGATCGTTTGGATGCGTTCTTGATTCAAAAAGGGGTTATTGTGTTCAACGGCATGACTGATGGAATATTCAAAACCCACGCTCGCATACGCCCCATTTTCTTCAGCGATACAATAAGATAAAGATAGAGATAAAAATAATAAAGATAAAGAAGATAAGGTTTTTTGAAATTGCATGGGTGATCCTAATTAAAAATAATCTCAATGATACACTAATTTTAATAGAAAAAAGTGAAACAATTTTTAAGCCATTTTTGAATACAATAAGAACATTTTATTATTAAGGTTAGAATAATGAGTTTGATCGTTACGCGCTTCGCTCCATCGCCCACTGGCTACCTCCACATAGGAGGCTTAAGGACAGCCATTTTCAATTATCTTTTTGCACGAGCCAATCAAGGAAAGTTTTTTTTACGCATTGAAGACACGGATTTGAGTCGTAACTCCATAGAAGCGGCTAACGCCATTGTAGAAGCTTTCAAATGGGTGGGGCTGGAACACGATGGAGAAATCCTCTATCAATCCAAACGCTTTGAAATTTATAAAGAATACATCCAAAAACTCTTAGATGAAGACAAAGCCTATTATTGTTACATGAGTAAAGATGAATTGGACGCTTTGAGAGAAGAACAAAAAGCCAGGAAAGAAACCCCACGCTATGACAATCGTTATCGTGATTTTAAAGGCACGCCTCCTAAAGGCATAGAACCTGTGGTAAGGATCAAAGTCCCCCAAAATGAGGTGATTGTTTTTAATGACGGGGTTAAAGGCGAAGTGAGAGTGAACACTAACGAAATAGACGATTTTATCATCGCCAGGAGCGATGGGACGCCCACTTATAATTTTGTGGTTACTATTGATGACGCTTTAATGGGGATTACTGATGTGATTAGAGGCGATGATCACCTTTCTAACACCCCTAAACAAATCGTTCTCTATAAGGCTTTGAATTTTAAAATCCCTAATTTTTTCCATGTGCCGATGATTTTGAATGAAGAAGGGCAAAAATTAAGCAAACGCCATGGGGCCACTAATGTGATGGACTATCAAGAAATGGGCTATCTTAAGGAAGCTTTAGTGAATTTTTTAGCGCGTTTGGGGTGGAGCTATCAAGATAAAGAGATTTTTAGCATGCAAGAATTATTGGAATGGTTTGACCCTAAAGATTTAAATTCTTCGCCCAGTTGCTTTAGCTGGCACAAGCTTAATTGGCTCAACGCTCATTATTTGAAAAACCAAAGCGCACAGGAATTATTAAAACTTTTAAAACCTTTTAGTTTTAGCGATCTTTCTCATTTAAACCCCGCTCAATTGGATCGCTTGTTGGACGCCCTCAAAGAAAGATCTCAAACCCTAAAAGAATTAGCCCTTAAAATAGATGAGGTTTTAACCGCTCCTATAGAGTATGAAGAAAAGGTTTTTAAAAAACTCAATCAAGCGCTTGTCATGCCTTTGTTAGAAAAATTTAAATTGGCGTTAGATAAAGCTGATTTCAACGATGAAAGCACGCTAGAAAACGCCATGCACCAAATCATTGAAGAAGAAAAGATTAAAGCGGGCCATTTCATGCAGCCTTTAAGATTGGCCCTTTTGGGCAAGGGGGGCGGGATAGGCCTTAAAGAAGCGCTTTTTATTTTAGGCAAAACAGAGAGCGTCAAAAGGATAGAGGCATTTTTGAAAAGCTAAAAAATTGGCTCTGTTTTCATGGAACGCTGATAATAAAAGGGCTTGATTTTAGCGGCTGTGATAAGCAACTTTTTTTGAAAAATAAGAGGGTTTCAAGAGAAAAATAAAAAAATATTTCTAAAATTTTTTGCCTTGATTGAAATCAAGCTTAAAAGTTGGGTTCGGACAATCTTTGGGCAAACTGATCGTTTGAGGAATGATCTCATAATGGCAATAATTTTCATCTTCAAAGAGAGGTTTTACCAATAAGCGGTTTGAAAAAAGCCGATTTTCTTGATTAGGATTGATAACGCCATTGTTTAAAAAGAGGAAAGTTCGCGCGAGTTTGGTTATTTCGTTTGGGTTATGACTGACTAATAACACGCTTAAATTTTCACGCTTGATAAAATCAAGCAAGCCTTGTTGCACCTCGTTTTTTAAGGCGTTATCTAGGGCGTTTAAAGGCTCATCTAAAAGCAATAAATTCTTGGCTGCGATTAAAGCTCTTGCTAAAGCGACTCGTTGGGCTTGCCCGCCAGAGAGTTTGGGAATTTTTTGCTGGCTTAGGTTTTCTAAACGCATTAAGCGTAACACTTCGTGGATTTTATTTTTATCTTTAGGGTGAGCAAAGGCGATGTTTTGATACACGTTTAAATGAGGGAATAGGGCGTAATCTTGAAACACAAAGCCGATTTTTCGTTGTTGTGGTTTTAAAAAAATCTTTTTTTGAGTGTCTAGCCACACTGAATGATTGGCTTCAATATAGCCACTACTCACCGCTTCAAGCCCTGCTAAAATGCGTAAAATCGTGCTTTTACCCGCACCCGATTCTCCTAATAAAGCGACAACTTCTGCTTCTTTAATTTCTAAGTCTATATTCAAATCAAACGCGCCCCTAGATCCTAAAAGGCGTTTTTTAAACCGCGCTTTTATCATAAAAACGAGCTTTGTTTTTTATTCAAAAATAGGGTAACAAACAAGAGGCTAAAACTGATAAGCGTGAGCGTTAAGGCGTATTGATGGGCTTTAGAATAATTGAGCGCTTCAGCTTCGTTAAAGATCGCAATGCTAGCCACTCTTGTTTCCCCTAATATATCACCCCCAAGCATCATCACCACGCCAAATTCGCCTATAGTGTGCGTAAAAGTTGTGATGATAGCCATCAATAAACTGGGTTTGATGTTAGGGAGTAGGACGAAAAAAAGGGTGTAGTATTCCCCTTTACCCAAGCTATAACTGGCTTCTTTTAAAGAAGTTGGCAAGGAAATTAACGCGCTTTTAATAGGGCTTACCATAAAGGGCAAGGAAAAAATCACGCTCCCTAAAATAAGCCCTTGGAAACTAAAAACGAGTTTCACATTGAATACATCTTGTAAAAACGCTCCCAAAAAAGAAGAAGGCGAAAAGATTAAAAGGAGATAAAACCCTAGCACGCTTGGGGGTAAAACTAAAGGCATATACACAAGCGTTTCTGTTAAGCTCGTTAAAAGATTGCGTTTAAGGCTTAAAAAATAGCCCAAAAAAATCCCTATAGGGAGTAAAATAAGGGTGGTAATCAAAGCTAAAGAAAAGCTCAAACGCATGGTAATCAAAAACTCATGATCCATTATCCGCCTTTTTTAATGCGTTTCAATCCATGATATAGCCGTATTCTTTAAAGATAGCTCTAGCTTTAGGGCTGAATAAAAAATCTTTAAAAACTTTGGCTAAAGGGTTATTAGCCCCATTTTTAGTGATGATCAAGGCTTGTTCAATAGGGTTATAAAGGGCTTTATCAATGATGAAATAAGAGAGGTTTTTATCTTTTTTATCCATCAAGGATAACGCTCCAAAGCCTATTTGAGCGTTTTTAGTAGCGACGAATTGATGGGCTTGAGAAATAGAAGCGCCATAAATGATTTTAGATTTAAGACTGGGAGTGAGTTTTAAACGATCTAAGACTTCCATGCTGGCTTTTCCATAAGGGGCTAGTTTAGGATTAGCCATAGCGATATATTTAATTTTAGGGTCTTTAAGAATTTCTAAAGAATCCATTTTTAGATTTTCACTCCATAAAACCAACACGCCTTTAGCATAGACTTCTTCTTTAAAAGGGGTTATTTTTTCATCATAAAGCTTTTTAGGTCTAGTCATATCCGCTGAAATGAATAAATCAAAAGGGGCGTTTTGAGCGATTTGAGCGTAGAGTTTGCCTGAAGAATTAAAGCTAATCTTAACAGCGTCTTTGGGGTGTTCTTTTTGAAATTCTTTAACAAGGGCTTTTAAAGCGCGCGTGAGATTAGCAGCAGCAGCGATTTTTAAATCCTGCGCTAATAGAGCGTTTGAGAAAAATACGATTAACAAGGCAAACGCTTTGAAAGCATTTTTCATAAAACTCCCTTTTATTTAAATGATTAAAGTTATTGATTATACCTATTTGTATCTTAAAAATTTGTATCTTAAAAGTTTGAGACGGTTTGTTGGTGGGCGTATCCCACTTATCAGTATTTAACCAAGATTTTCACTCTAAAACCCTCATCTTTGATAAAAAATTAAATCTTTTAGAAAAATAACCGATCTTAGGGTGTAACTTTAATTCAACAAGAAGGATTTATTATGATTAAAAGAATTGCTTGTATTTTAAGCTTGAGTGCGAGTTTAGCGTTAGCTGGCGAAGTGAATGGGTTTTTCATGGGTGCGGGTTATCAACAAGGTCGTTATGGTCCTTATAACAGCAATTACTCTGATTGGCGTCATGGCAATGACCTTTATGGTTTGAATTTCAAATTAGGTTTTGTAGGCTTTGCCAATAAATGGTTTGGGGCTAGGGTGTATGGCTTTTTAGATTGGTTTAACACTTCAGGGACTGAACACACCAAAACCAATTTGCTCACCTATGGTGGCGGTGGCGATTTGATCGTCAATCTCATTCCTTTGGATAAATTCGCTCTAGGTCTCATTGGTGGCGTTCAATTAGCCGGAAACACTTGGATGTTCCCTTATGATGTCAATCAAACCAGATTCCAGTTCTTATGGAATTTAGGCGGAAGAATGCGCGTTGGGGATCGCAGTGCGTTTGAAGCGGGCGTGAAATTCCCTATGGTTAATCAGGGCAGCAAAGATGTAGGGCTTATCCGCTACTATTCTTGGTATGTGGATTATGTCTTCACTTTCTAATTTATTCTTTCATTCGCTCTTTCTCATCAAATCAAACCCTAGCCGACTCTTAAAAGGTTGGGGTTAAAAAATCTTTTTCATAAATAGAAAGTTTGTTTTAGTGCAGTATAATCTTGGCGTTTCAATTTTTATTTTACTCAATAGGGTGTTTGGTGTTGGCGTTTGAAAGCGGATTTAGTAAGATTTAAATAATAAATTACTTATACATATTTGATAGATATTATTTAATTTAATAGTGTTGTTTAATGGATTAATTTTAAGAGGATGGTCTCGCTTTTATTTCTTTAGAGCGAATCGATCCTACTGGGGAAAGGTTTTTATGGAAAATAGCACGCTTTATATTGTTATTGCCGGCTTATGGCTTGCTGTAGGCTTTGGAATCTTTTTAAAGAAATTAGACATGCCCGTTATTATTGGTTACATTTGCACAGGAACGGTCTTAGCGGCTTTTTTTAAAATTAATGATTTTAATTTGTTGTCTGATATTGGTGAATTTGGTATCGTCTTTTTAATGTTTATGATAGGCATTGAGTTTAATTTTGACAAGCTCAAGTCCATCAAACAAGAAGTGCTGGTTTTTGGGCTTTTACAAGTCATTTTGTGCGCTTTAATCGCTTTTTTAGTGGGGTATTTTGTTCTGGGTCTTTCGCCCATTTTTTCCCTTGTTTTAGGCATGGGGCTTTCGCTCTCTTCAACCGCCATTGTGTTGAAATTCTTTGAAGATTCCAAACAGCTTAGCACGCCTATGGGAAAGAGCGCGGTGGGGATTTTGATTTTCCAAGATATTGCAGCCATTCCCATGCTTTTAATTTTGACCATTCTAGGCAGTAAGGATTCTCATGTCAATTTGCTCATTCTTAAAACCCTTATTTCAGCAGGGATTATTCTAGTTCTTTTATTGTTGCCTGGAAAAAAAGGGGCTAATCTCATCTTAGAGCAAGCGAAAGACACGCGCTTGCCTGAAATTTTTATAGGCACGATTTTAGTGATTGTTTGCAGCGCGGCGGGGTTGAGCCATTTTTTTGGGTTTTCTATGTCTTTGGGGGCGTTCATTGTGGGCATGGCGATTTCTAAATCGCGCTATAAAATCAATGTCCAAGAAGAATTCGCGCAATTAAAAAACCTCTTTTTGGCCCTTTTTTTCATTACGATAGGGATGCAAATTAATGTGAGTTTCTTCATGGAGAAATTCTTTGTCGTCATCTTTTTACTCATTTTAGTGATGAGTTTTAAGACTTTTATCATTTATGCGCTTTTGCGTTTTTTTAGAGACGCTAAAACCGCCATAAAAACCGCCCTTTCTTTAGCACAAATCGGGGAGTTTTCCTTTGTTATCTTTTTAAATTCAGGCTCGCACCAGCTCTTTAATTTACAAGAAAAAAAAGGGATTCTTGGTTTTTTGCACCAAAAGAATATCTTAAATATCGCTCAAAATGACATCCATCAACTCCTTATCCTTATGGTCGTCTTTTCCATGTTAGCAACCCCTTTTATTTTAAAATACCTGGAATCTATCGCTCAATTTATTTTGCACCAAAAGAGCCAAGAAAATGAGCCGGCTAAAAAATAATGGCGCAAAAACCAAATGATAAGTTTGCTTGTATTGTCAGTGTTATGTTAAAATACAAGCGTATTGAACTCAAACTATTAAATAAAGGGGGCTTTTATGAAAGAGCAAGAATGGGATTTAAGCGCTTTATTTGAAAATAAAGAAAGCGCAGAAGAATTTTTAAAAACCTTACAAACAGAAGCACAAGAATTTGAGAGCGCTTATCAAAATAACCTTAAGGATTTAGACGCCACAGGATTTGCCGACGCTCTTAAACATTACGAAAATTTGTTAGAAAAAATTTCTAGAGCGATGACTTACGCTCAATTACTCTTTGCCAAGAACACCAAAGAAGCGAAGTTTTATTCGCAATGCGAAATGGCTTGCGCGAATATCCAACAACACCTTTTATTCTTTGAAATTGAATTTAAGAATTTGGACGCCAAAAAACAACTCGCTTTCATTAAAAAATGCAAAGATCATGCTTTTTATCTAAACAATCTCATAGAAAAGAAAAAGCACACCTTGAATTTAGATGAAGAAAAGATCGCCCTAGCCCTTTCACCTGTGGGAGTGGGCGCGTTTAGCCGTCTTTTTGATGAACATTTTTCTTCTTTAAAAATCCCTTTTGAAGAAAAAACTTTAAGCGAAGAAGAAATTTTAGCCCTCTTGCACAACCCCAAACGCAAGATCCGTAAAAAATCTCAAAAAGCTTTCAGCAAAGCGTTAGAAAAATCCCGCCCTTTACTCACTTACATTTTAAACATGGTGCGTAAGGATTTGCTCATTGAAACCAAACTGAGAAAATACGACAAAAAAGAGAGTTTCCGCCACATTGACAACCAAATCTCGCAAGAGAGCGTGGATAGCATGATAGAAATCGTGAACGCTAACTTTTCCTTAGTGCATCGTTACTATCATAAAAAAGCGCAAATTTTAGGGCATAAACTCAAAGATTACGATCGCTACGCCCCTTTAAACAATGAGAGCATCACTATGACTTACTCTCAAGCTCTAGAAGAAGTGCTTAAAACCCTTAAAGCCTTTAGCCCTGAATTTCACAAAATCGCTTCTAAAGCGATCAAAGAAGGGTGGGTGGATTCACACCCCAAAGACTTTAAGCAAGGTGGGGCTTTTAGCCATGGCACGGTGCCTAGCGCTCACCCCTATGTGCTGTTAAACTACACAGGGAATCGCCGAGACGCTTTCACTATCGCCCATGAATTTGGGCATATGATCCACCAAGAATTATCCAAAAAACAAGGCGTATTGAACATGGATACGCCCTTAACCACCGCAGAAACCGCTTCTGTCTTTTCTGAAATGCTGTTTTTTGAGCATTTGAAAAAGGGTTTGAAATCTGATGAGCTTCTTTTCATGCTGGCCGGCAAGTTAGAGGATATTTTTTCTACGCTTTTTAGGCAAGTGGTGATGACTAATTTTGAAAGAAGAATCCACGAAATGGATGAAGAATTAGACACCAAAGATTTTGATCGAATCTGGTTTGAAGAAAATCAAAGAATGTTTGAAAAAAGCGTGAAACTCACTAAAAACTACCATTTATGGTGGAGCTATATCCCCCATTTTATCCATTCGCCTTTTTATTGCTACGCTTATAGTTACGGACAGCTTTTGACTTTAGCGCTTTATGGGCTTTATAAAAAAAGCGACGCTAAAGAATTTGTTAAAACTTACACGGAATTTTTGAGCTTAGGAGGGTCAAAAAGCCCTAAAGAATTAGTGTCCATGTTTGGCTTTGACATTGATAGCAAGGAATTTTGGGAAATTGGCATGCAAGAGGTGCGTCATTTATTAGAAGAATTTGAAAGGTTGCTCGCATGCGAAGAGAATTAAGGCTTTTAAACAACAAGCATTGCATTGAATACTTGCAATTTCTGTCAAAAAACCATTTGAGTTTCAACCTTTTGTGCGAAAGGGATGCGATTGATTTTTCCCCCAAGCTCCCTAAAGAAATCCATGAAAAATTCGGCGCGTTAGTGCTGTTTGTTTTAGCCGGATACACCTTAGAGAGTTTAATGATTGACGCGCAAAGCGTGCAGTTTGAGGCCGGGTTTGGCCCTAACAATATTGGTAGCGTGGTTCAAGTGGAACTTCCTGGCATCATTCAAATCCTTATCAAAGAAAAAAATGAAAATATCGTTTTATTCAATCGTTGCGATTCGCTTGAATTGTTCCAAAAAGAAGAGCCGCTCATGCAAGAGCCAAAGAAAGACGAACGAGAGTCTAAAGAATGGTTGGATTCTAAAGAGGCTCTTTTTTCCAATTCCAAAAACCGCGCGATTTTAGAAAATCTACACAAAAGCTAAAGGATTGATTAATGAGCGTTTTGAAATTGCATGTAAAAGTCTTTCGTTTTGAAACCAATAAAGATTACAATCCAGCTTATGAGTCTTATTTTTTAGAATACCAAGAAGATCAATACCTTTTGGATCTTTTAAAGCAACTCAAAGGCGTGAGCTATAATGAAAACATCGCGCTTAAAATCAACCAAATTGCGGTGTTTGAAGACGCTAAAATAAGCGATTTGGTGGCGTTTTTTTCTAAAGAATGGGTGTTAGATCCCCTATCCAAACGATACGCTTTAAAAGATTTAATGATTGATGAAAAGGAAGTTTTAAAAAATTATGAAGACTTTTTCAAACAAGTCCCCTATATCACCAAAGGCGAAAAAGAAGAATTAGAAAAGTTTATCCAAATCAATTTTATCAACCCCCAAACCAACCCTAAATATCTGGGCGATGGCTTTTTCTTGTATGTTAAATGGCTGATGAAGCGCTACCCCACAGAGCGGGATCGGTTGTTAGAGATGATTTCTCAGCCTGAAAGCGGTGTGATGAATTTTTTAAGCGTGGCGCATTATCTCTATAAAAACGATGATAATATTGACCATGAAATCTATGAATTGCAAGAAATGCTCACTAACTCCAAAATCAAGCCATGGAAAGATTTTTCTAAAAACCTTTTAAGCCTTTTTCAATACCATTCTAACCCCCCAAAAACGCCCAACCCCCCTAAAACTTGTGCGCTCTTTAACGCTTATGCGAAGCATTTAAACGCCCAAGCGCTTCTCAAAAGTGCTAAGTTCTATTTAGAAAAAATGGGGCAAAAAGTCATTGATCTGCCTTTTTGTTATGATGGGGGCTATTATGGGAAGATCATCAGCACGCATGATTTTCTCACGGTTTGTGCGTATAATCTGGCTCTAGCCAAAGCTAATGGCGTTTCGCTCATTTTTTGCGAAGAAGATGCGTATTTGAATATCTTGCATGCTAAAGAAGTTTTAGACAACAACCCTGAAATCATCGACTCTGTCAATGAAAAATTGAAAAAATACCAACTCGTTTATGAAAAAGATATTGAGATAGCCTACCTCAATGAGTGGGTTAATGAATTTTTGGCATGGGAATTGAAAAGCCCGTTTGATCAATTTTTAGGGGCTGAATTTTCTCGTATTAAACGAAGCGATCATTTTTTCCATAAAATCCACTTAAAAAGCCCTAATTTTTTAGAGTCTTTTCAAAATTACGCCCCCCTTTTAGAAGTCAATGAGACAAATGGCTTGCTCCAGTGTGCGCATTTACGCTATTTGGGGATTGATTTGGGGGCAGATTTTTTAATCGCGCATTCTTTAGGGCTTTTTCACGCTTTTGAAAATTTAAGCTTAAAAGCTTCAAAAATTTATAAAAGAGATAATGACAACACCCCCACTTTATTACTGCCTCAAATCGCGCTGATGGCTATGGGGGAAAAAGATAAGCAAGCTCTAGGGCTTGATACGCATTATCATAAAGTTACTTTCATTTAAAATGAACGCTTTTTTAAAACTCGCTTTTGCTTCTTTCATGGGAGGGCTTTGGTATGCTTTCAATGGCGAAGGCTCTGAGGTTGTCGCCATAGGGATTTTTGTGTTGATTTTGTTTGTCTTTTTTATCCGCCCTGTGAGTTTCCAAGACCCAGAAAAACGAGAAGAATACATAGAACGGCTTAAAAAAAACCATGAGAGGAAAATGATCTTACAAGACAAGCAAAAAGAAGAGCAAATGCGCCTTTATCAAGCCAAAAAAGAGCGAGAGAGCAGGCAAAAACAAGATCTTAAAGAACAAATGAAAAAATACTCATAAAGGAAAAAAATGGAAATCATTTTATTGATTATCGCAGCGGTTGTGTTGTTTTATTTTTACAACACCCTCAAAGAATACTTGAAAAATCCCCTAAACCCTAAAACCAAAACCGAAGAATACGACTTGAAAAATGACCCCTATTTGTTAGCACAATCTAGCCCCCTAGACAAATTCAAGCAAACCCAAATGGGCGCGTATATGCGTCTTTTAAAATGTTTAGACATTCAAAAAAACGCTTTGGATAACGCCTTAAGGACGCTTTTTATCCATGAATTAGAGCAACCCTTAAACAGCGAACAACGAGATTTAGCTAAAGAGCTTCTCAATGAGCCTGTGGATAAAAAAGAAAATTTTGAATCCTTATGCCAAGAAATCGCCGATCACACGCATGGGGAATACACCAAACGCCTGAAATTAGTGGAATTTCTTATGTTATTAGCCTATGCTGATGGGATACTAGATAGCAAGGAAAAAGAATTGTTTTTAGATGTGGGGGCGTTTTTGCAGATAGACAATCAGGATTTTAACGAGCTTTATGATAATTTTGAACGCTTCAATGCAATAGAAATCCCTATGTCTTTAGAAGAAGCAAAAAATCTTTTTGAAATCCAAACTACCACCACCAAGCAAGATTTAGAAAAAAAAGCTTTGGATTTAAGCGCCCCCTATTACCATAAAATGAACGACAACAAACGCTACAGCGAACAAGATTTTATCTCGTTGAAAAAAATCGCCCTCGCTTCCCAACTTTTAGAAAATGATTTAAAAGACTCATAGAGGTGTGATGAAAAAGGCCATTACATGCCCTTTTTAAAAGCCCTAGAATCTTTTGATGTGCCCTATTTAGAAAAAGAAATTTCAAAGCGTTTTAGGGATAATTTAGTTTTTTTCAAATCCTATCACCCCAATCTGTTTAACGCCCTCAATACGCCTTTTAAAAATTACCAATTGCTTTTTGAAAAAAACCATCTTAATCTCTTACACACGCCCACGAACGCTTTAAGCTACCCTAAACATCAAATGATAGAAACCGCTTTCAGCATGGCTTCTAACCCCTTGAATAATCCTAGATGGTCATTAGACAATAACCACCTCTCTTTACATTATTTAAGATCTCAAAACAACCACAAACTCCCCCTAACCCTTAAAGCCACGCATGCGATCTCAAACTTTTTAGACAATTATCAAACGCCTTGCTCTTTAAAGAAATTCTTACCCCCTACCATGATTTATGGCGTTTTAGACGGCTTGTTTTTGGCTATTTTACAGGCTCAAAATTACCGCTTCCATTCGCTTTATTTGTTTGAAGAAAATTTAGATTTGTTTAAAATCAGTTGCTATTTTGCACGTTATGAAGATTTGATTAAAAAAGGGGCCAAACTCTTTATTCAAGGGTTTTTTAACCCTAATGAATTGAAAATGGATTTTTTGAAACGCCCTGTTACGCATTCTTTTTTAAAACTAGAAATCATGCCCTATAAAAGCGCTTTCAATATGCGCATGCGAGAAAACATTCAAAGCTATTACAAACAAGCCTTAAGGGGTTGGGGGAGTTTTGAAGACGAATTGCTAGGGTTAAAGAACACGATTAAAAACTTACCCCTATACCAAACCCTAAAAACCAAACCCAAAAAGATCAACGCCCCCATTTGCGTGGTGGGCAATGGGCCAAGCCTGGATTTATTGTTAGATTTTTTAAAAGAAAATGAAGATCATTTCATCATTTTTTCATGCGGAACCGCCTTAAAGCCTTTAAAAGCGCATGGCGTTAAAGTGGATTTTCAAATAGAAGTGGAGCGCATAGACTATCTTAAGGAAGTTTTAGAAAACGCCCCCCTAGAAGACACCCCCTTAATGGGGGCTAACATGCTCAATCCTAACGCTTTTAATTTAGCCAAAGAAGCGTTGATGTTTATGCGTGGAGGGAGTGCTTGCGCGTATATAAGCCCTTTAAGTATAGAATACGCAGCGCCTTTTGTGGGCAATGCCGGGGTGGCTTTAGCGGGTTTGATGAGCGATGAAATCTATTTGTGCGCTTTAGATTGCGCTTATATTAAAGGGTTTAAAAAGCACGCTAAAAATTCCTATTATGGAGATGAAAAAGAGATTGACACCTCATCTTTAATCAGCATAGAGGGCAATTTTAAAGGCTATGAAACTTTTAGCGACTCGCTCTTTTTGCTCTCTAAAGAAAGGATTGAAGAAGCCCTTCATTATTACCAACCTAAAAAAGTCTATAATTTAAGCTATGGGGCGAAAATCAAGCATGCTGTTAGCCTCAATTACTCTCAAGTGAAATTGAAACAAACCAACAAACAAGACGCTACCGCCCGCATTAAAAGCATGTTTAATCCTCCCAATAACCATGCTAGTGATTTAAACAATTTACAAAAAAATCTGATGAGTTTTAAAGAGGATTTTTTAAAATATTTAAACACGCCTTGTAAAACCAAGCAAGAAATATTTGAATGGGTGGATAATTTGAACGGGTTTTGCCAAACAGCCAGCGCTAAAACCCCCACTATAGGTATTTTATTTGAAGGGAGTGTGGCTCATATCTTACAAAGCGTTTTAATCGTTTCATTGCATCTTAAAGAAAATGAGCTTACAAATTTTATCAACCACTCTCAAAACACCTTAAAACAATTCCTTAAAAAAGCTTGTTTGTTATTGCAAAGGCAACTCAAACAACCATGATTTTTATTTTTACACTATAATAACAACCTTAAATCAAAGGGGTGTGCATGCCATACAATGAAATCACAAGGGTTCAAGTCCCTGCATTAATGCATTTAGCTAAGCTGGGCTATAACTTTATTTCTCAAAAAAATAAGCCTAACCTAGACACCGCCACCAATATTTTAACCGATAGTTTCACTCAAGCGTTTGAGCGATTAAACCCTAACCCCACTAAAAACGCAAAAGATGCGCTTGCTGAAATGAAAAAACGCTTGAATTACGATGATTTAGGCAAAAGCTTTTATGAATACTTACTCAAAAGCGAGCATCAAATCATAGACTTTGATAACCCTAACAACAATCTTTATGAAATGATGGCTGAATTAACCTATAAATCCCTAAGAACTGACATCACCCTTTTCATTAACGGCTTGCCTTTGGTGAATATAGAAGTTAAGCAGCCTTACGCCAAAAAAGGCATTAAAGAAGAAAGAGATCGCCATATCCAACGCTACGAAAACCCCGAAAACAAAGTTTTTTATAATCTCGCGCAAATCTGGCTTTTTAGCGATAACTTGCCCTATGATGAAAATAACCCCAATCAAGGCGTGTTTTATAGCGCTTCTTATTCGCCCATTTTCCAGCGCTTTGTTGAAGCCAATAAGCTAGATATTACCCCCCCCCCCGAAAATGAACAAAATTATCAAAACCATCAAAACCACAGATCGCTTGAAGAAATTCAAAAACGCGTCTTAAAAGAATTTAACCTTAAAGACACCGACACCCAAGAAACCCCCAAAGAAACCCCCACAAACCCCTTTTTAACTTCGTTTTGCTCTCACAAACGGCTTTGCTTTATCCTAAAATACGGCATTAGCTTCTTAAAAGAAAAATCAGAGTTTAAAAAACACGTTTGGCGTTACGCACAGATGTTTGCGAGCTTGAACGTTTTAAAAGAATTGCAAAAGCATTATGAAACGAACCCAAAAGACCCCCTAAAAGGCATCATTTGGCACACGCAAGGCAGCGGTAAAACCGCCTTAACCTACCATTTAACCAAACTCATCAGAGACTTTTTTAGCCGATCCAACCTAAACAAAAAGACTAAATTTTATTTTATTGTGGACAGGTTGGATTTATTGGAGCAAGCCAAAAACGAGTTTTCAAAAAGAGGCCTTTGTGTGCATGAGGCAGAAAATAAAGAGGATTTGAGCCAAAAATTAAAAAACTCTAGAGTGTTTGAAGGCCCTCAAGGGAATGATGAAATCATCGTTGTGAATATCCAAAAATTCAAAGCCCCTAATGAAGAAAAAGCCCCCAATGAAGACCATTCTAGCACTCCTAAAGAAATTATTTCTAAAACAGAATTACAAGAAGCAACAAAAGATAGCCACGATTTACAAAGGGTGTTTATCATAGATGAAGCCCACAGGAGCTATGACCCTAAAGGTTGCTTTTACGCTAATTTGATAGAATGCGACAAGACAGCGGTAAAAATCGCCCTCACAGGCACGCCCCTATTAGAAGACAACGCACAAGATAAAGCCACTAAAAAAACTTTTGGCAACTACTTGCACACCTATTCTTATGCAGAATCCATTAAAGACAGACACACCCTAAAACTCCAATTAGAAATCATTGAAAAGAGTTATAAAGAAAAATTACAAGCAATCTATCGCCTTTTACAAGAAAGTATCACTATTGAAGACATAGAGGTTAAAAAAGAAACGATTTTTAATCATGAAAGATACATTAAAGAAATGCTCTCTTATATCATCAGAGATTTATTGAATTTCAGGCGTGCAAATAATAATGAAAATTTAAAGGCTATGGTGGTTTGTTTTTCAAGCGTTCAAGCCAAGTTAGCTAATTGGCTTTTTCATGAAGTCCAAGAAAGAGTCTTACAAGAAAACCCTAACCTAAGAATTTTAAAAAAACTCCAATCCAGCCTGATTTTACATGACGAACAAGAAGTCAAAGAAAAGATTTGTTCTTTCAAACATGAAGATACGGATATAGTCTTTGTGTTTAACATGCTTTTAACCGGCTTTGATTTACCCAATCTCAAACGCCTTTATATCCACAGAGAATTAAAAGATCACAATTTGCTCCAAGCCCTAGCCAGAGTGAATCGCCCCTATAACAACATGTCTTTTGGCTACCTTATAGATTTTGTAGGGATTAAAGAAAATTACGACAAAACGACTGATGATTATTTGAAAGAGTTAAACCAATTCAATCAAGGCGATTCTAATATCAAAGATAATCTCAAAGACATGTTTGCGGATCGCAATATTTTAGAAAAAGACATTAAAAACGCCTATGATGATCTTTTTAATTACCCCATTGATGATGTAGAGGACATGACTAGCGCCATTGTTGGTATCAGCGAAATGAACGAGCTTTTAAAAGTCTCACACGCCATTAACACGCTCAAAGAGCGCTACAATTTAATCCGCACTTCTAGCGATGAAAAAATCCTTTCCTTAAAAGAAAAAATTGATATTGAAAAGATCAGCAAAATCTCTTCAATGCTCAGTAAAAAAGCCAAACAACTCCATGCGTTAAAAAATATCAATGAGCCTAAAAACCCAAACGATTTAATCGTTTTAGAAGACCTCATCGCTCTTTTAGACTTTAAAATAGAGTTTAAGGAAAGAAAAGAATTACGCTTCAAAGAAAAAGAAGAGATTAGCGCTAAATACAAGCAAGCTAAAGAGATGTTAGAAAAAATCCCGGACAAACAAGATAAAGAAGTTCAAAAGATTTCTAAAGATCTTTCAAAACTGATCCAAGAACCCCTAACCAATGATAATTTTGATGGAATTTCTCATTCTTATAGCGTGATCATTTCACAACTCCAACAACATAAGGAGCAAACCGCCAACCTATTAAACAAATACAATAATGATCGAGCTTATGTGATCACGCATAAGCGACTTCACAATCGCCTCATGGAAGAAAACATTTCTAAGGGAATTTTCACGCTTTTAAGCGTGCTCAAAAAAGCTCTTGATGCGCGTATTTTTAAGCGTCAAGAAATCTTAAACGAAGAAACCACTCTAAAAACTGCCATAAAAGTAGAATTAAGGGACGCTTTCAAAGAAAACCCCTCCTTAAAAGATTTACAAAAAGAAGAAAAATTTATCTCTCAAACCCTTTTTAACGAACTCACGCAAAACCACCATCAAGGAAATTTGAATGCCTAATAACGCTTTATTACAAATCAAACAAGACACCCTAAGCCTCATTGATGATTTAAAAGTCATTTGCACGAGTTTTGGTTTAGGGAATGACGGCAACGGATACAAGATCATCACGCAATGCTTTTTGTATAAATTCTTATGCGATAAGTTTGAATTCTTTTTTGAATCAAAATTCCCCAATAAAACGATACGAGATTACAAAGACTTTAACGAGGAAGAAAAAGAAGATTTTTTCCTTAAATTAGACGATAACAAACTCCCTAAACTCGCTTATGATGAGCTTTTAAGCTATCTTTTTGAAAAACATTTTAACGATAACGATTTACACCTAAAGCTAGATGCTATTTTTAATCGCATTTCTAGCAATAATGCCGAGCTTTTTAACACCAAAAGCACGGATAAAACCACTATCGCCTTATTTGAAAGCGTCTCACAATACATTAATGAAGAGTCTAAAAGGGCTAATTTTACAAGAGCTTTATTAGACAAACTCAAAAATTTTAATTTCAAACAAGCTTTTTTAAACCTACAAAACCAACAAGGCTATGACTTTTTCGCCCCCATTTTTGAATACTTAATCAAAGATTACAATAATAACAGCAGAGGGACATACGCCGAATACTACACCCCTTTAAGCATCGCTAGCATCATCGCTAAGCTTTTAGTGATTAAACCCACTCAAAGCGTCAAAATCTATGATCCAAGCGCCGGCACAGGCACGCTTTTAATGGCGCTAGCCCACCAAATAGGCACCGATTCTTGCACCCTTTATGCCCAAGACATTTCGCAAAAATCCTTAAAAATGCTCAAACTCAACCTGATTTTAAACGACTTGACCCACTCTTTAAGATACGCCATTGAGGGAAACACCTTGATTAACCCCTACCATTCTAAAGAATGTCATGGGAAAATGGATTTCATCGTGAGTAACCCCCCTTTCAAGCTGGATTTTTCCAACGAGCATGCCGAGATTTCACAAAACAAAAACGATTTTTTCTTAGGCGTGCCTAATATCCCTAAAAACGATAAAAGCAAAAAGCCCAAAAAAATGCCCATTTACACGCTCTTTTTCCAGCATTGCCTGAACATGCTTAGCCATAAAGGTAAGGGGGCTATAATCGTGCCAACCGGATTCATCAGCGCTAAAAGCGGGGTAGAAAATAAGATTGTCCGGCATTTAGTGGATGAAAGGCTCGTTTATGGGGTGATTTGCATGCCCAGTCAGGTTTTTGCCAACACCAGCACTAACGTGAGCATCATCTTTTTTCAAAAAACGCCAAGCGCAAAGGAAGTGATTTTGATTGACGCTTCCAAACTCGGCGAAGAATACACCGAAAACAAAAACAAAAAAACGCGCTTAAGACCAAGCGATATGGATTTGATTTTAGAAACCTTTCAAAATAAAACCCAAAAATCGGATTTTTGCGCTCTGGTTTCTTTTGATGAAATTACAGAAAAAAATTATTCTCTAAACCCCGGGCAGTATTTCACTATAGAAGACACGAGCGAAACAATCAGCCAAGAAGAGTTTGAAAACTTGATGCAACAGTATTCAAGCGAACTAGCGAGCCTTTTTAATGAAAGCCAAAACTTGCAACAAGAGATTTTAGAAACTTTAAAAGGGGTTAGGTTTGAGTGAGTGGCAAACATTTTGTTTAAAAGATTTAGTAAAAATATTTGGAGGCTCTACCCCACCTACCAATAACCCTAAAAATTATGGAAACAAAATTCGTTGGATAACAGCTAAAGATTTATCCACTTTACAAGGGCGCTACATTAAAAAAGGCAGCCGCAGCATTTCACGCTTGGGATTTAAATCATGCTCTACTTTCTTATTACCTAAACATGCTATTTTATTTTCCGTAAGAGCTCCCATAGGTTATACCGCTATTATTTCTAAAAGAAGTTGCACAGATAGAGGTCTTATGGGGCTAGTCCCTAATAAAAAAATCTATTTTGAATTTTTATACTACTTACTCAAATACCATAAGGATAACATCTCTAACATGGGAGTTGGCACTACTTTTAAAGGTATTTCAAAGCCAGCTTTAGGTCTATTCCAAGTTAAGATACCCCCCACTTATTACGAACAACAAAAAATCGCCCGCACGCTTTCTATTTTAGATCAAAAAATAGAAAACAACCATAAAATCAATGAGCTTTTACATAAAATCCTAGAGCTTCTTTATGAGCAATACTTCGTCCGTTTTGATTTTTTAGATGAAAACAACAAACCCTATCAAACTAGCGGCGGGAAAATGAAATTTTCTAAAGAATTAAACCGCCTTATCCCTAACGATTTTGAAGTCAAAACGCTAGGGGAATTAACCCAATTAAAAGTAGGAAACAAAAACGCTAATCACTCATCTAATCAAGGAAAATATCCATTTTTTACTTGCTCAAATAATCCTTTAAAATGCGAAACATATCAATTTGAAGGAAAACATATTATTATTTCTGGGAATGGAAATTTTTATGTTACACACTATGATGGGAAATTTGATGCCTATCAAAGAACATATGTTGTAAATCCAAATAATCCAAATCATTATGTTTTAATATATCTATTTGTAAAATCATATACAAATTACTTAAAATTACAATCTCGTGGCTCTATTATTAAATTTATTACAAAATCAGATATTGAAAATATTAAAATCGTATTACCAAATTTAAAAATCTATACCAAATGGAACAATGTATTAAAAATGATTGAGAACAACATGCAAACAACCCAAACCCTAACCGCGCTCAGAGACTTTCTACTCCCCCTACTCTTAAAACAACAAGTCAAACCAAAATAAAAAATTTTAGAACAAAACTTTTTTAAGGGGTAAAAACCCTTTAGTTACAAGAAAGAGAAGTTTTGTCATCAAAAGAAATTTTTTAAAGAAAAAGAAGTTTCAAAAATTAAAAGTTTGAGTCAAATCCGCTAGTAACCATAGATTTGACCCTAGCACTCTTGCGCCAGAGCCAAAATTTTAGTATAATGGCGTTGCGGACACCATTAAAACTATGATTACTAATAGTAATTTCATGTTAGGTTATCTCCTTTCGAGGTAACCGCCCACTGTTACCCCCAACCCTAACATACTCCAAATACCGCAACCAAAGAGAAAATCAAGAAATTATTACTTGCGTTCGTTTATTATAGAATAAATCAACCCAAAAAACGCTGAAAAAATTTTAAGCGATCTTTTAGGGTTAAATGAAGTTTTATTCAAAAAATGAAGTTTTACAAAAAAGAGTTTTTAAACAATAACTAAGAAAACTTATATTAAAATACCCCTTTTTGATTGCGGAGTATGGCGCAGCCTGATTAGCGCGCACCCTTGGGGTGGGTGAGGTCGTGGGTTTGAATCCCGCTACTCCGACCATGACTTTTTAAAAAAGCTTCAATGATTATCATTTCATTATATAATCACACCAAACAAACTGATTTTTAAACATGATGATTTAAAGGATTTTTATTGAATCGTTTCTTTAACCGAGAGCTTTCATGGTTAGCTTTTAACACAAGGGTTTTGAACGAAGCCAAAGATGAGAGCTTGCCTTTATTAGAGCGCTTGAAATTTTTAGCCATTTATGACACGAATTTAGACGAATTTTACATGATAAGAGTGGCGGGGCTTAAACAACTCTATGAGCATAAAATCGCCTCTAAAGGCATTGATGGCGCAAGCCCTGAAGAGCAACTAGAAAAAATCAAGCATTATTTAGCGCATGAAATTGAAGAAAGGGAATTAGAATTTCAAAAAATCCAAGCCCTACTCTTTAAAAAAGGGCTTTGCATCACCCCCTATAATGAATTGAATTTAGAGCAAAAAGCTAAGGCTAAAACCTATTTTAAAGAGCAACTTTATGCGTTAGTCTTGCCTTTTAAGTTGGATTCTTCGCACACCTTCCCGCCTTTAGCGAATCTGACTTTCGCGCTTTTTGCCCACATCAAAGACAAAGAAACCCAAAGCGCCTCCTATGCGCTCATCAAACTCCCCTCTTTTATCTTCCGTTTTGTGGAGCTAGAAAAGGGCTTGTTTGCACTGGCTGAAGAAATCGTAGAAGTGCATTTAGAAGAATTGTTTTTAGAGCATGAGATTTTAGACTGCATGGCGTTTAGGGTAACTTGCGATGCGGATATTGCCATCACTGAAGACGAAGCGCATGATTATGCGGATTTGATGAGTAAGAGTTTGAGGAAACGGAATCAAGGCGAAATCGTGCGCTTGCAAACCCAAAAAGGGAGTCAAGAGCTTTTAAAAACCCTTTTAGCGTCTTTAAGGAGTTTTCAAACCCACTCTTACAAAAAGCACAAACTCACCGGCATGCATATCTATAAAAGCGCGATCATGCTCAATTTAGGGGATTTGTGGGAATTAGTCAATCATAGCGACTTTAAAGCGCTCAAATCGCCCAATTTCACGCCCAAAATCCACCCTCATTTCAATGAAAACGATCTTTTCAAATCCATAGAAAAACAGGATCTGTTGCTGTTCCACCCTTATGAAAGTTTTGAGCCTGTGATCGATTTAATAGAGCAAGCCGCTAATGATCCGACCACCCTTTCTATCAAAATGACGCTTTATCGTGTGGGCAAGCATTCCCCCATTGTCAAAGCCTTGATTGAAGCGGCGAGCAAGATTCAAGTGAGCGTTTTAGTGGAATTAAAAGCGCGTTTTGATGAAGAAAGCAATCTGTACTGGGCAAAAGCTTTAGAAAGGGCGGGCGCGTTAGTCGTTTATGGCGTTTTCAAACTCAAAGTGCATGCTAAAATGCTCGTGATCACTAAAAAAACGGACAACCAGTTACGCCATTTCACCCATTTAAGCACGGGCAATTACAACCCTTTGAGCGCTAAAATCTATACCGATGTGAGTTTTTTTAGCGCTAAAAATGAAATCGCTAACGACATTATCAAGCTTTTCCATTCCTTGCTGACTAGCAGTGCCACTAATAGCGCCCTAGAAACGCTTTTCATGGCGCCCAAACAAATCAAGCCTAAAATCATTGAACTCATTCAAAACGAAATGAACCACAAACAAGAAGGCTATATCATCTTAAAAGCCAACGCCCTAGTGGATAGCGAAATCATTGAATGGCTCTATCAAGCCTCTCAAAAAGGGGTTAAAATTGATCTCATTATTAGAGGGATTTGCTGTTTAAAGCCCCAAGTCAAGGGCTTGAGCGAAAATATCAGGGTGTATTCTATCGTGGGGAAATATTTAGAACATGCACGCATTTATTATTTTAAACATGAAAATATTTATTTTTCTAGCGCGGATTTAATGCCCAGGAATTTAGAAAGGCGCGTGGAATTGCTCATTCCCGCCACAAACCCAAAGATCGCCAATAAATTGTTGCATATTTTAGAAATCCAATTAAAAGACACCTTAAAACGCTACGAGTTAAATTCTAAAGGCCGTTACGCTAAAGTTTCAAACCCTAACGATCCTTTAAATTCACAGGATTATTTTGAAAAACAAGCCCTTAAAACCCTTTAAAGGGTTATCGTTCAAATCATAAAAGACAAGGATTTAAATGCTTTATTCATTAGTAAAAAAATATCTTTTTAGCCTAGACGCTGAAATCGCACATGAAAAAGTTTGTCAAATTTTAAGAACGCTTTCTAGATCGAGCTTTTTGTGTAGTTTGATCCATTCTCAATGGGGTTATAAAAACCCAAAGCTTGAAAATGACATTTTAGGCTTAAATTTCTCTAACCCTTTAGGCTTGGCCGCCGGCTTTGATAAAAACGCTTCCATGCTTAGGGCGTTAATTGCTTTTGGGTTTGGCTATTTGGAAGCAGGCACATTGACTAATATCGCGCAAAGCGGGAATGAAAAACCAAGGCTTTTCAGGCACATTGAAGAAGAGTCCTTGCAAAATGCGATGGGGTTTAATAATTACGGGGCGATTTTGGGGGTAAGAGCGTTCAATCGCTTCGCCCCCTATAAAACCCCTATTGGCATCAATTTAGGCAAAAACAAACACATAGAGCAAGCGCATGCCCTAGAAGATTACAAGGCGGTTTTAAATCAATGTTTAAACATTGGCGATTATTACACCTTCAACCTTTCTTCGCCCAACACCCCTAATTTAAGGGATTTACAAAATAAAGCGTTTGTGCATGAGCTTTTTTGCATGGCTAAAGAAATGACTCATAAGCCTTTATTTTTAAAAATCGCCCCGGATTTAGAAACAGATGACATGCTAGAAATCGTCAATAGCGCTATTGAAGCAGGAGCGCATGGGATTATTGCGACTAATACCACGATTGATAAAAGCCTGGTGTTCGCTCCTAAAGAAATGGGGGGCTTGAGCGGGAAATGCTTGACTAAAAAAAGCCGTGAAATTTTCAAAGAATTGGCTAAAGCTTTTTTCAATAAAAGCGTTCTTGTTTCTGTGGGGGGGATTAGCGACGCTAAAGAAGCTTATGAAAGGATTAAAATGGGAGCGAGTCTGTTACAAATTTATAGCGCTTTTATTTACAAAGGGCCAAATTTATGCCAAAATATTCTTAAAGATTTGGTAAAATTACTCCAAAAAGATGGATTTTTGAGCGTCAAAGAGGCTATAGGAGCGGATTTAAGATGAAATATTTTTCTGTTAAAAGACTTTTGGGGCGTTGTTCTGTCTTATTAGTAACCTTAGGAGTGAGCATGCACGCACAATCTTACTTACCCAAACATGAGAGCGTTACCTTAAAAAACGGGTTGCAAGTCGTGAGCGTCCCCTTAGAAAATAAAACCGGGGTTATAGAAGTGGATGTGCTTTATAAAGTCGGCTCTAGAAACGAAGTCATGGGCAAGAGCGGGATCGCTCACATGTTGGAGCATTTGAATTTTAAAAGCACCAAAAACCTTAAAGCCGGCGAATTTGATAAGATCGTTAAGCGTTTTGGGGGCGTGAGTAACGCTTCTACGAGCTTTGATATTACGCGCTATTTCATTAAAACCAGTCAGGCTAACTTGGATAAGTCTTTAGAGTTGTTCGCTGAAACCATGGGTTCTTTGAATTTAAAAGAAGATGAGTTTTTGCCTGAGCGTCAAGTGGTCGCCGAAGAAAGGCGATGGCGCACCGATAATTCCCCTATCGGCATGCTTTATTTCCGCTTTTTTAACACCGCTTATGTCTATCACCCCTACCATTGGACGCCCATTGGTTTTATGGACGATATTCAAAACTGGACTTTAAAAGACATTAAAAAATTCCATTCGCTCTATTATCAGCCTAAAAACGCTATCGTTTTAGTGGTGGGCGATGTCAATTCCCAAAAGGTTTTTGAATTGACTAAAAAGCATTTTGAATCCTTAAAAAACCTTGATGAAAAGGCTATCCCCACTCCTTACATGAAAGAGCCTAAACAAGATGGGGCAAGAACGGCAGTCGTGCATAAAGATGGGGTCCATTTAGAATGGGTAGCGTTAGGGTATAAAGTACCTGCTTTCAAGCATAAAGATCAAGTCGCTTTAGATGCGTTAAGCAAGCTTTTAGGCGAAGGTAAAAGCTCGTGGTTACAGAGCGAATTGGTGGATAAAAAGCACCTGGCTTCTCAAGCCTTCTCGCACAACATGCAATTACAAGATGAAAGCGTGTTTTTATTCATCGCTGGGGGTAATCCTAATATCAAAGCCGAAGCCTTACAAAAAGAAATCGTAGCACTTTTAGAAAAGCTTAAAAAAGGCGAAATCACTCAAGCGGAATTAGACAAAATCAAAATCAATCAAAAAGCTGATTTTATTTCTAATTTAGAAAGTTCTAGCGATGTGGCGGGGCTTTTTGCAGACTATCTAGTGCAAAACGATCTTCAAGGCTTGACCGATTATCAGCAACAATTTTTGGATTTGAAAGTGAGCGATTTGGTACGTGTGGCTAATGAATATTTTAAAGACGCCCAATCAACCACCGTGTTTTTGAAACCTTAAAAGAGCCTTATAACATGCAATTTCATTCATCTAGCGCGTTAATTACGCCTTTTAAAAAAGATTTGAGCGTTGATGAGGTCGCTTATGAAACCTTGATCAAGCGCCAAATTTTTCAAGGCATGGACGCATGCGTGCCTGTTGGCACGACAGGAGAATCCGCCACGCTCACCCACAAAGAGCATATGCGTTGCATTGAAATCGCCATAGAGACTTGCAAAAGCACTAAAACGCCTTCCAATTCACGCATGAAAGTGTTAGCCGGCGTGGGCAGTAACGCCACGAGCGAGTCCCTTTCTTTAGCAAAGTTCGCTCAAAAAATCGGTGCGGATGCGATTTTATGCGTAAGCCCTTATTATAACCGCCCCACCCAGCAAGGCTTGTTTGAACATTATAAAACTATCGCTCAATCGGTAGAAATCCCTATCATGCTTTATGATGTGCCAAGCCGAACGGGCGTGTCTATTGAAGTTCCAACCGCCCTCAAACTCTTTAGGGAAGTCCCTAACATTAAAGCCATTAAGGAAGCCTCTGGCTCTTTGAAAAGAGTAACAGAATTGCATTACTATGAAAAAGATTTTAAAATTTTTAGCGGGGAAGATTCGCTCAACCACTCTATCATGTTTTCAGGGGGGTGTGGCGTGATTTCAGTGACCGGTAATTTAATGCCCAATTTGATTTCACAAATGGTCAATTGCACGCTCAAATTTGAATACCAACAAGCCCTAGAAATCCAAAATAAGCTTTTTGATTTGCATCAAGCCCTTTTTGTGGAAACAAACCCTATCCCTATTAAAATGGCCATGCATTTAGCCGGATTGATTGAAAACCCAAGTTACAGACTGCCTTTAGTAGCCCCAAGCAAAGAAACGATCAAACTTTTAGAAAAAACTTTACAACAATATGAGGTAATTGCATGAATGGTTCCAATCACATGAAAAATAAAACCCTAGTGATTAGCGGCGCGACTAGAGGGATTGGCAAGGCGATATTGTATCGTTTCGCTCAAAGCGGCGTGAATATCGCTTTCACTTACAATAAAAATGTTGAAGAAGCGAATAAAATTATAGAAGATGTGGAGCAAAAATATTCCATTAAAGCCAAAGCCTACCCCCTTAATGTTTTAGAGCCTGAGCAATACACAGAGCTTTTTAAGCAAATTGACGCTGATTTTGACAGAGTGGATTTTTTTATTTCTAACGCTATTATTTATGGGCGCTCTGTCGTGGGGGGATTCGCGCCTTTCATGCGGTTAAAACCTAAGGGGTTAAACAACATTTACACAGCCACCGTGTTAGCGTTTGTCGTAGGGGCTCAAGAAGCGGCAAAACGCATGCAAAAAATAGGCGGTGGGGCGATCGTGAGCTTAAGTTCTACCGGGAATCTGGTCTATATGCCTAATTACGCCGGGCATGGCAATTCCAAAAACGCCGTAGAAACCATGGTCAAATACGCTGCCGTTGATTTAGGCGGATTTAACATTAGAGTGAATGCGGTTAGTGGCGGGCCTATTGATACGGACGCTCTAAAAGCCTTCCCTGATTATGTGGAGATTAAAGAAAAAGTAGAAGAGCAATCGCCCCTAAAGCGCATGGGTAATCCTAACGATCTAGCCGGGGCGGCTTATTTTTTATGCGATGAGACCCAAAGCGGTTGGCTTACAGGGCAAACGATCGTTGTGGATGGTGGGACCACTTTTAAATAAAGATTTTTTTGAAAAACATTATCCACATCCACCAAAACAAAGAGTTGCGATTCGTTAAAAAATGTTTGTTGGGCTATTTTTTCGCCCCTTTGTGTGGGGCTATCCTTTTGGTTTTTTCTATCGCTTTAAGCGGTGCGAAACCGCTCCAAGTTTCTAATCTCTTTAATAGTCAATCGGCTTATATCGTGTTATTGTCTCTTTTTTTGTGCGCGCTTGGGTTTATTGCCGGAGCGATTGGTTTTTACAGGCTTTCTAAAATCACGTGCCATTTAGGGTTTTTTGAAAATTTTACTTTCAGTTTTTTGGCGGTGATTTTATGCGCTCTTTTAAGCTATCTTGTCCCTAACGCCAGTAACGCCCTTTCACTAATCGGTAATGGCGTTTCTATTTTTTATCTGCACAAACTCTATAGAGAATTGAGCCTTTACACGCAAGAAAGGTTTTTTTTAAGCGGGTTTAGATTGTTGCTTTTTAGTTTCATGCTGGCTCTTTTAGGGGTTTTAGCGCATGCCTTAGGCGTTATTTTTTTAGGGGTGGCTGTGATTTTAATGTGTGTGGCGCTCAGTTTTTTAGGGCGTGCGTTCTTGAATTTTTCACAAGTCTTTTTGAAAGCATGAAAGTTTTAAAACTCCTGCCTAATTTTTTAACGATTTTACGCATTGTCTTATCCTTATTTTTATTATTTTTATTGTTAAACACGCACACTTATTTTAGTTTTTTAACCCCCTTTCACATCAACATGATCTCTTCATTGGTTTTTTTGTTTGCCGCGCTCACGGATTTATTGGACGGCTATATCGCTAGAAGCTATAAAGCCAAATCGCGCTTTGGGGAAATCTTTGACCCTTTAGCGGATAAAATCCTTATTTTGAGCGCGTTTTTAGGGCTAGTTTATTTGGATCGTGTGAATGCGTGGGTCCCGTTTGTGATTTTAGGGCGTGAATTTTTTATTTCAGGGCTTAGGGTTTTAGCCGCTAATGAAAAAAAGGATATTCCTGTCAATGCGTTAGGCAAGTATAAAACCGTGTCTCAAGTCGTGGCGATTGGCGCTTTATTAGCCAATTTAACTTACTCTTATGTGCTTGTGGCTATAGCGGTTTTTTTAACCCTTTATTCAGGGATAGATTACACGATTAAATATTATAAATCTTAAGTTTTAGATTGATTTTATAATACTGATAATAAAAAACACAAAAGAATTGATGCCAACCAAGCGATAGCTTTTTAAAAAAACGAGTTTAATAAAGTAACCAAAATCCCATTTTTTAAAAATTAAAAATATTAAAATTTAATAAAGCTTATCTAATTTGATTAAAACAAATCCTTATTTTTATTTAAAAAAAATCTTTTTATTTTATTTTTGTTATAATTCAAGCTATTTTTATTTTCAATCTAAGGAGGTGTCGCATGGAACATCAAAATACCACGCAAAAACAAGGCGAGCTTAAAAGAGACATGAAAATGCGCCATCTCTTGATGATTGCCTTTGGAGGAGCGATCGGCACAGGGCTTTTTGTAGGCACTGGAGGTAATATTGCGAGCGCTGGCCCTTTAGGGACCTTGATCGCTTATTGTTTTGGAGGGCTTGTGGTCTATTGCATCATGCTCTCTTTAGGCGAGTTGGCTAGCGTTTATCCCACTACGGGAAGTTTTGGGGATTATGCGGCTAAATTCATAGGCCCTGGCACGGGCTATATGGTTTTTTGGATGTATTGGCTTGGCTGGGTGATCACGGTTGCGTTAGAATACATCGCTATAGGCATGCTCATGCAACGCTGGTTTGTAAATATTCCCATCCATTATTGGGTCATTTCATGCATTGCGTTGGTTTTTTTATTGAACTTTTTTTCGGTTAAAATTTTTGCCGAGGGCGAGTTTTTCTTTAGCCTGATTAAAGTTTTAGCGGTGATCGCTTTTATAGGGATTGGCGTAATTGGGATTGTTTATCAAATCTATTTGCATGGGTTTAGTTCTATTTTTGATAATTTCCATTTTGGCGATAAGGGGTTTTTCCCTAACGGGAGCGAGGCGGTTTTTAGCGCGATGCTCGCTGTCATTTTTGCATTCACTGGAACAGAAGTCATTGGGGTGGCTGTAGGAGAGACTAAAAACGCTAGCGAAGTGATGCCCAAAGCGATTAAAGCGACTTTGTGGCGGATTGTCTTTTTCTTTTTAGGCTCTGTGTTTGTCATTTCTGTTTTTTTACCCATGAGCGATTCTTCTATCGCGCAAAGCCCCTTTGTGAGCGTTTTAGAACGCATCAACTTGCCCTTTATTGGCATGGGTATCCCTTATGTGGCTGATATAATGAACGCTGTTATCATTACGGCGATGTTTTCTACCGCTAATTCAGGGCTTTATGGAGCGAGCCGCATGATTTATGGGCTGTCCAAACAAAAGATGTTTTTTAAAGTTTTTTCCCAGCTCAACCGACAAGGCACGCCCACTTATGCGATGTTTTTTTCCCTTTCTTTTTCCCTCATAGGGCTTTTAGTCCAAATTTATGCCAAAGAAAATGTCGTGGAAGCCTTGATTAATGTGATCAGTTTCACGGTGATTATCGTGTGGGTTAGCGTGTCCATTTCGCAATATTCTTTCCGCAAGCAATACTTAAAAGCCGGGCATTCTTTAGAGGATTTGCCTTATAAAGCCCCCTTTCTGCCCTTTTTGCAACTCATAGGGATCACTGGGTGTATTATCGGCGTGATTGGTTCGGCTATGGATAAGGATCAACGCATTGGGATGATTTTAACGATTGTTTTTGCTGTTGTGTGTTACATTGGATACTATTTTACACAAAAAGCTAATGAAAATAACAAAAAAGATTTGATATAATCTTTTTTTAATTTTGAAGTTTAGCACATTTTAAGGAAGTAACCATGATGAAAAAAACCCTTTTTATTTCTTTGGCTTTAGCGTTAAGCTTGAATGCGGGCAATATCCAAATCCAAAGCATGCCCAAAGTGAAAGAGCGAATAAGCGTCCCCTCTAAAGAGGATACGATCTATTCTTACCACGATTCTATTAAGGATTCTATTAAAGCGGTGGTGAATATCTCCACTGAAAAGAAGATTAAAAACAACTTTATAGGTGGCGGTGTGTTTAACGACCCCTTTTTCCAACAATTTTTCGGGGATTTGGGCGGTATGATCCCTAAAGAAAGAATGGAAAGGGCTTTAGGCAGCGGCGTCATCATTTCTAAAGATGGCTATATCGTTACGAATAACCATGTGATTGATGGCGCGGATAAGATTAAAGTAACCATTCCAGGGAGCAATAAAGAATATTCCGCCACTTTAGTAGGAACGGATTCTGAAAGCGATTTAGCCGTGATTCGCATCACTAAAGACAATTTACCCACGATCAAGTTCTCTGACTCTAATGATATTTTAGTGGGCGATTTGGTTTTTGCGATTGGTAACCCTTTTGGCGTGGGCGAAAGCGTTACTCAAGGCATTGTTTCAGCGCTCAATAAAAGCGGGATTGGCATCAACAGCTATGAAAATTTCATTCAAACAGACGCTTCCATCAATCCTGGAAATTCTGGCGGTGCTTTAATTGACAGCCGTGGAGGGTTAGTGGGGATCAATACCGCTATCATTTCTAAAACCGGGGGCAACCACGGCATTGGCTTTGCCATCCCTTCTAACATGGTTAAAGATATTGTAACCCAACTCATCAAAACCGGTAAGATTGAAAGAGGTTACTTGGGCGTGGGCTTGCAAGATTTGAGCGGCGATTTGCAAAATTCTTACGACAATAAAGAAGGGGCGGTGGTTATTAGCGTAGAAAAAGACTCTCCGGCCAAAAAAGCAGGGATTTTGGTGTGGGATTTGATCACTGAAGTCAATGGGAAAAAGGTTAAAAACACGAATGAATTAAGAAACCTAATCGGCTCCATGCTACCCAATCAAAGAGTAACCTTAAAAGTCATTAGAGACAAAAAAGAACGCGCCTTCACCCTCACCCTAGCCGAAAGGAAAAACCCTAACAAAAAAGAAACCATTTCTGCTCAAAACGGTACGCAAGGCCAGTTGAACGGGCTTCAAGTAGAAGATTTAACCCAAAAAACCAAAAGGTCTATGCGTTTGAGCGATGACGTTCAAGGGGTTTTAGTCTCTCAAGTGAATGAAAATTCTCCAGCAGAGCAAGCCGGCTTCAGGCAAGGCAACATCATCACAAAAATTGAAGAGATTGAAGTGAAAAGCGTTGCAGATTTTAACCATGCTTTAGAAAAATATAAAGGCAAACCCAAACGATTCTTAGTTTTAGACTTGAACCAAGGTTATAGAATCATTTTGGTGAAATGATAGGGGTGGGTTGTTAATCGCATGTCCTTGATTAGAGTGAATGGGGAAGCTTTTAAACTTTCTTTAGAAAGTTTAGAAGAAGATCCTTTTGAAACTAAAGAAACGCTAGAAACGCTTGTTAAACAAACGAGCGTTGTTTTATTAGCCGCTGGGGAATCTAAGCGTTTTTCTCGCACGATTAAAAAACAATGGCTGCGCTCTCACCACACCCCCTTATGGCTCAGCGTGTATGAAAGCTTTAAAGAAGCCCTAGACTTTAAGGAAGTCATTTTAGTTGTAAGCGGATTGGATTATGTTTATATCCAACGCCATTACCCCAAAATCAAGCTTGTAAAAGGCGGGACATCAAGGCAAGAATCCGTGCGTAACGCTTTGAAAGTAATTGATAGCGCTTACACGCTCACCAGCGATGTGGCTAGGGGTTTAGCGAATATGGAAGCACTTAAAAGTTTGTTTTTAACCCTCCAACAAACGAGCCATTATTGCATCGCTCCTTACTTGCCTTGCTATGACACAGCGATCTATTATAACGAGGCTTTGGATAGAGAAGCGATCAAACTCATTCAAACCCCGCAATTAAGCCACACCAAAACGCTCCAATCAGCCCTAAATCAAGGGGATTTTAAAGATGAAAGCAGCGCGATTTTGCAAGCTTTCCCTAACTCTGTGAGCTATATTGAAGGCAGTAAAAATTTGCACAAACTCACCACAAGCGGCGATTTAAAGTTTTTTACGCCTTTTTTCAACCCAGCAAAAGACACTTTTATCGGCATGGGCTTTGATACGCATGCGTTCATTAAAGATAAGCCTATGGTTTTAGGGGGGGTTGTTTTGGATTGCGAGTTTGGGTTAAAGGCTCATAGCGATGGCGATGCTTTATTGCATGCGGTTATTGATGCGATTTTAGGAGCGATTAAAGGGGGAGATATTGGCGAATGGTTTCCTGATAATGACCCCAAATACAAAAACGCTTCTTCTGAAAAGCTTTTAAAAATCGTGTTGGATTTTTCTCAAAGCATTGGGTTTGAATTGTTTGAAATGGGGGCGACTATCTTTAGCGAAATCCCTAAAATCACTCCTTACAAACCGGCGATTTTAGAGAATTTGAGCCAACTTTTAGGGTTAGAAAAATCTCAAATCAGCTTGAAAGCCACCACAATGGAAAAAATGGGGTTCATTGGCAAACAAGAAGGGCTGTTAGTCCAAGCGCATGTGAGCATGCGTTATAAACAAAAACTTTAAATGTGATAAAATGTGATAAAAGGAAGAATTGATGAAAATCTTAATCATTGAAGACGATTTAGCGCTAGCCAGGAGTATTTCGCATAATTTGCATGATTTAGGGCATTTTTGCGAGATCATCTCTAGCATTTCAGAAGAAAATAAAGAGCCTTATGATGTGATTTTAGTTTCTTCTAAAGTTTGCACTCAAGGGCGTTGCGAACACTTTGTGCGTTATAATTCCAAGCAAATCATTATCATGATGGCTTCGCATGTCAATGAAGATGGCGTGAATAAACCCATTCAAGCGGGAGCGAGAGATTATATTCTAAAACCTTTTAAAATGGATGAATTGTTGCGTAAAATCCAATACCACAAAGCCTACCAAGAAATGACCGCTCGCTTGGGATTTTATGAAAATTACTTAGACTTTATCCATGCGGAATTGCCCCTGCCTAAAGATTTTTCTTACCGGCCGCCTTTCATCATCCACACGCCCTCTCAAGAGCTTGCGAACGCTTATTTATTGCAATACGCTAAAGAAAGGCAAATGGATTTTTCTTTTTTCTCTTTAAAGGATACCACTTGGAAAGAATTATACAAGAATAAAGACAAATTAGAACGCCCTTTTTACATCATGCATTTAGAAGAGCTTAAAAAAGATGAACAATTGAAATTGTTAGAATTGGCCCGTTCATGCCCTATTGTTTTGTCCTATACCCATAAAGAACCCCTAGAATTTCCTAAAATTGTGAGCATTGAATGCGGCAATAAACCCCTATCTTTGTTTAATAACCACACGACTTTCCTTTCCATTCAAGAATATGAAAAAGAAGCGATCAGGCATTTTTCTTCTACTTGCACCGATACAGAATTAGCCAGCAAGCTTGGCATTAGCCGTAAAAGCCTTTGGGAAAAACGCCGGAAGTATAACTTACCGCGCAAATAACAGAAAATCCTTAAGCCCTGTTTTTGTGGGGCGTTTGATCATAAATCATAAATGTAAAAATGCCAAAAGCATTTTTACAATCAAAAGAGCTAAAACAAGCGGTAATCTCTCAAGATTTAGCGTATTTAATAAGAATAGAGCTAATTATCATTAAAATAACTTATTATTTGCTATATATTTACTATAATAGTTTATTTTTCAAAAAGAGAAATTCAACTTAAGGATTAACCATTAGACAAGCGTTTAGCAAAACAAGATCCACGCATTCAAGAACTCTTTTACTAGACATTGATTGCGTTATCCCTAATATTGTTAGGCGTTTGCTCTCTAATAAAACGCTCCCCAAAAGATTCGCCGCTTATAGCTTGCAAGAAGTGGGCGTTATTTTCCTGACCACTCAAATTTTATCTATCATGCGCAAGACTCGTTGCTCTAAAACGCTTTTTTTTATCACTAGGGGCAGAGAGAGTTTCCGCTACCAGCTGTGCGATCATTACAAACAAAAACGCCACCAATTTGATGAAGGTTTTAGATCCCTTTTAAAAGCTCTCAAAATCGCTTTAGTGGAAAAATACCCTCTAAAAAAAGGGGCTAAAATCCAGGGCGAACATTGTTTTGAATATGAAGCCGATGATATTATCTCTTTTTACAAAAAGAAAGACCCCAACAATTATGTGATAGCCAGCATGGATAAGGATATTTTATATTCCAATAGAGGTTCTCATTTCAATCTCAAAACAAACGCTTTTTTTAATGTGAGTCAAAAAGAAGCCCATTTTTTTGCTTATTACCAGTGCGTTGTGGGGGATAAGGGGGATAATATTAAAGGGGTTAAAGGGATTGGCGGCTTCAACTATAAAGATTTTTTAAACGAAGACGCTAAAGAGCATGAATTGTGGGAGCAGATCATTCAAGCGTTCAAAATTAAAGAAGATTTGAGCGATAGCGAAGCCAAAGAAAAGGCTCTATTAAACATGCGTTTAGTCAATATGCACCAGATGACCCACCATGGCGTGATCAAACTATGGGAGCCTGAGTTTAAAAAAGCTTTTTTCCCTAAAAAAACACAAAGACCTGATTTTAAAAGAATTTCTTAAAACAAAAACTTTTAGACCCTTTTAATATTCTTTGATTTTTAGAGAATAGGATTTTTAGCTTTATTTTATAGTTTTTTACATAGTTTTATATGAAACTCATTTTTTAAGGGAATAGGGAGATGTTTTGGAACAACTCTCCCCCCTTAACCCCCTTTAAAAGATCCCCCTAACCCAAGAAGACCGCTTAAGAAATTATCGCTTACTTTTGGCAAGCCCTTTATGATTGATTGTAAAAATGGCATTTTTTAAAACAAAAACTTCCCGAAAAAAACAAAAGAGCTATCTCCAAGGCTTTTTCTCGTGGCTTTAGAATTATAAGCATACACATACCCCCCACCCATATCAAAAGACAAACTCCTATAAGTCCAAACCCTAAAACTGCTCATTAAAGAATATTCTTGGTAATCCCCAAAAGCCACCATCGCGTCTAAACGCACCCTTTTAGTCTTAAGCCCTAAAAAAACATAGCCTGAAATGCTAGAATTAGCAAAATAAATCGCTGGCACACCGGGCGCGTTGATCCCACGGCCATAGAATTTAGTCCTGTCGTTAAAAGTCCATAGATAGCCCTTATTGTTCCTTGCCGGAACGATATAAAAACCCGTTCCAAAATTAAAAATTTGGTATTTAAAAGTTTGATCGATCAAAAACAAGCCGGCATTTTTAGCGCTTGTAGTAATATCAGTGTTGCCGTATTGATACATGCCATGCACCAGAGTGCACGAAGTGAAACCCTTAGCTAAAGAAGCGTCATACTCCAACTTACCCCCCACCTGCACTAAAACATTTTGAGTGGGCAAAGGCAAGCGGGTGTCCGTTAAAATAAAAGGAACGAATGTCAAATTTTTATTTTTGTATTCTGTGCCCAAAACAAACACTTCCCCCCCCACATACAAGCGTTTAGACACGGGATCATAAGACGCTAGAGCGTTTAGGGAAGTGGCGATCCGATTCCCTTGCTCTTTATTGATTTGATGCCCATTATAAAGCATGCTATCCATAAAAATCCCAAAATAACGCATGGAATTTTGCTTAAAAGCCACAGAGACCCCTTGAATATTACCCCCTATCCAATCAAAATCCACAAAATCGGTATTAAAACGCCCTAAAGCGATTTTAAAACGCTGGTTAGCGTATTGAATATACGCATCAGAAACATCGCCAGCGCTCAAATAAGGCTTAACGTTGTTAGGGTTACCAAAAAAATTCCCTAGACTGATGTAAAGGTTAGCCAAACGCTGTTTGTTATAAATATTCCAAGCCCCAATCGCTCCAATACCAAAGGACCACCCATTGCTATAAGAAAAATCCACCCCAAGACGCGCTAAAGCCCCCACATAGCTGTGAGGGTTTTTTTGCACCCCTTGATTATACAATAGCCCCAGATAGCCAAAAGGTTTGACGGCAATTTCTAAAGCTTTCAAAGACAGACCATTACAAAAAAGGATCCCTAACGCTAAATGATAATATCTTTTCTTATTTTTCTTATATTGCATTAAAAACTCATCGTGGATTTAAACCTAGTATTTTAATGAAAATTCCTTTTAATTGCGCTGAAACGGGTTTAAAATCTCAATGACCACTAAACATTATCAATAAACTTGATTGACTAACACTAAAGATTTATGATAGTATTCTAATAAAACTATTTTAAAGGTGATTCATGAGTAAGAGTTTATACCAAACTTTAAACGTGAGCGAAAACGCCAGCCAAGATGAAATCAAAAAATCCTACCGCCGTTTAGCCAGGCAATACCACCCGGATTTGAATAAAACCAAAGAAGCCGAAGAAAAATTCAAAGAAATCAACGCCGCTTATGAAATTTTGAGCGATGAAGAAAAACGCCGCCAATACGATCAATTTGGCGACAACATGTTTGGGGGGCAGAATTTCAGCGATTTTGCCAGAAGCCGTGGTCCTAGTGAAGATTTAGACGATATTTTAAGCTCTATTTTTGGGAAAGGAGGCTTTTCGCAAAGATTTTCTCAAAACTCGCAAGGCTTTTCTGGCTTTAATTTTTCCAGTTTCGCCCCTGAAAATTTAGATGTAACCGCTATTTTAAATGTCTCTGTTTTAGACACCCTTTTAGGCAATAAAAAACAAGTGAGCGTCAATAATGAGACTTTTAGCCTTAAAATCCCTATCGGCGTGGAAGAGGGCGAAAAGATTAGGGTTCGCAACAAAGGGAAAATGGGGCGAACGGGTAGGGGCGATTTGCTCTTACAGATCCATATTGAAGAAGATGAAATTTATAGGCGCGAGAAAGACGATATTATCCAAATCTTTGATTTACCCTTAAAAACGGCTCTTTTTGGAGGGAAGGTTGAAATCGCTACTTGGCATAAAACCTTAACCCTAACCATTCCCCCTAACACCAAAGCCATGCAAAAATTCCGCATCAAAGACAAAGGGATTAAAAACAGAAAAACTTCGCATGTGGGGGATTTGTATTTGCAAGCTCGTTTGATCTTGCCTAAAACCGAAACGCTTTCTAATGAGTTGAAAGCGTTATTAGAAAAAGAATTGTAAGGAGGAATCGTGTACGATTATGATGAACCGCTTTATTTAATCAGCGTTGTGGCTAAAATCTTAGGCGTGCACCCTCAAACCTTGCGCCAATACGAAAAAGAGGGTTTGATAGAGCCTAGCAGGACTGATGGGAAAATGCGCTTGTATTCCCAACGAGACATGGATAAAATCAAAACAATTTTACGCCTTACAAGGGATATGGGGGTTAATTTGGCGGGCGTGGATATTATCTTGCGCTTAAAAGAAAAGCTTGATGAATTAGACAACCTCAATAAAGAATTGCAAGACGCTCTGCAAAAACACTCTAAAAACAACAAAACCCCAACGAAAAATTTAAACACCCCTACGAATTTTTACGAATTGATTTTATTTAAAAAATGAGCCTGACTGCACTTTTAAACCCCACAAGCCTAGAAGATTTTTTAGGCCAAGAGCATTTAATAGGGAAAGACGCCCCCTTATTTAAAGCCTTACAATCCAAACACTTCCCCCATGCCTTTTTCTATGGCCCTCCTGGCGTGGGTAAAACAAGCCTGGCTCAAATCATCGCTCGCTCCCTAGAGCGCCCCATTCTTTTGTTTAATGCGACGGATTTCAAATTAGAGGATTTGCGCCTTAAGCTTAAAAATTACCAAAACACCCTTTTAAAGCCCGTTGTTTTTATTGATGAAACCCACAGATTGAATAAAACCCAACAGGAATTCTTACTCCCCATTATGGAAAAAAATCACGCTTTAATCTTAGGGGCTAGCACGCAAGATCCTAATTACAGCCTAAGCCATGCGATCCGCTCAAGAAGTTTTATTTTTGAATTAACCCCCTTAAACAAGAGCGATTTGGACAGGCTTTGCGCTAAAGCTTTAGCATTACTCAAAAAACAAATAGAGCCTGACGCTAAAACTTATCTTTTGAATAACAGCGCTGGCGATGCCAGAGCGTTATTAAACCTTTTAGATTTGAGCGCTAAAATAGAAAATCCTATCACTTTAAAAACGCTCAAATCCTTACGGCCCCATAGCCTAAATGACGGATCTTATAGCGATGATACGCATTATAACCTCACTAGCGCACTCATTAAATCTTTAAGAGGGAGCGATGAAAACGCTTCCATCTATTATCTGGCGCGCTTGATTGCTGGCGGGGAAAACCCGGAATTTATCGCCAGAAGGCTGGTGATTTTTGCGAGCGAAGATATTGGTAACGCTAACCCAAACGCCCTTAATTTAGCCGCTTCCTGCTTGTTTTCAGTCAAACAAATCGGCTACCCTGAAGCACGCATCATTTTAAGCCAGTGCGTGATTTATCTGTCTTGTTCGCCTAAATCCAACACGGCTTATAGAGCGATCAATCAGGCTTTGGATTGCGTTCAAAAGGGCTTGCTCTACCCTATTCCTAAACACCTGCTGCCTAACGCTAAAGACTATCTTTACCCGCATGATTATAACGGCTATGTCAAACAAGATTATTTAGAAAAACCCCTCAATTTGGTTTCTTCTCAAGGCATAGGGTTTGAAAAAACCCTTTTAGAATGGCTTGATAAAATAAGAAATTGATCTTATAAGTTGCATTAAAATGCGACAATGGTAATAAAAAATCAATATTTTTTGATTGAATTAAAATAATAATGAGTTTTATCTATGGTTTATCGCATTATTATTGTATAATAATATTCTAGTTATAAAAATCATTTTACGGACAAGGGAAATATCAGCATGAGAAGATTAGAAACTTTAGAATCCATTTTAGAGCGCTTGAGGATGTCTATCAAAAAAAACGGACTCAAAAATTCAAAGCAGAGGGAAGAAGTGGTGAGCGTTTTGTATCGCAGCGGCACACACTTAAGCCCTGAAGAAATCACGCACTCTATCCGCCAAAAAGACAAAAACACCAGCATTTCTTCCGTGTATCGCATTTTAAATTTCTTAGAAAAAGAAAATTTTATCTGCGTTTTAGAGACTTCAAAGAGCGGCCGGCGTTATGAAATTGCGGCTAAAGAACACCACGATCACATCATTTGTTTGCATTGCGGTAAAATCATTGAATTCGCAGACCCCGAAATTGAACACCGCCAGAATGAAGTCGTTAAAAAATACCAAGCCAAGCTGATTAGCCATGACATGAAAATGTTTGTGTGGTGCAAAGAATGCCAAGAGAGCGATGATTAAAGATTTAAAGAAGCTAGCTTAAATAGGGCTATCTTTAAGGGTTTTAAGGACTTCGTCCAAGTTAAAACGCTTGAGCTTTAGATTTTTGATTTCTTCATCGCTCAGGCGTTTCCAGGTGAAGGTTTTGCCCACATACCCCCATTTGTCATAGCTTGAAGTGAATTCCAAATCCCCGTTTGAATTTTGAGTGACTCTCACATGGTAGGTCTTGCCGTCATAAAAATTATACGCCTTACCGCCTTTATAAGATCGTTTTCCAACCTTAATCAAATCGCTTAAAAACACCACGCCTTTATCGCTGCGATTCCTTAGCTTTGGGTTAGGATTGAGTTTGTCTTTTTTGGCTTTAGAGCCATCCACATCAGAAATACCATAGGCATAGAACTTCCCATTATGCTCAAAAAACTCCACAAAAGAGCTTTTCATGTATAAAAATTCCTGAGTTTGATAAACTCCAGGCAACTCTACAGCCCTTAAAAAACAACAAAAAACTAACACTACAATAAGACTCACCAATTTCATAATTTTAATTTGATCAATCCTTTAGGCATTTTAACGACCGCTTTAAAAATCGGCTCTTCCCTATATTTTTCAAAAGACTCTCCATAGAATCTCAACGCATGCGCATCGTTTTCCAAAAAAATAGCCAGCATGCCCGCATTCAAACGCAAAAAAGAAGCTTCACTGACCGGCTCATAAACGATCAAATCTCTTTTTTCATTATAAGGGGTTTTAATGACAGCCCTATTTATATCTACCACCTTAGCCCCCTCAACGCCTTTGACAATCAGCTGGAAATCCACATATTGTCGGTGGCTTTCAAAAAAGCCTTTCTCGCCCTCTTTAGCATGCTCTAAACAATAGCTCTGCTCTATGCTAAAGATGCCATGCCCTAAAGGCGCTTGAAATTCTGTATTAATAGCGAGATTTAAAACCCTTTGATTAGCTTCACTACCCTTTTGCATGACATCTTGTAAATACCCATGCAAAATTTCTAATTCTTGCGTTTTTTTAAACAAATGCCCAAGCGAGCTTAATTCCCCAAAAACAGCCATAATTCCTTCCTTCTTTACTTTAAAATGGTTTAATTTTTCAGTTGCTCTAATCGTTCCTTTTTAGTGCCAATATCCGTGATTTGAATGCCAAAATTCCCATCCACGATCACCACTTCGCCCTTAGCGATCACCTTATCATCTACGAGGATTTCTAAAGGGTCATTCACCAATTGATCCAACTCCACCACGCTCCCTATATCCATAGAAACCACATCTTTTAAAATCATCTTTTTTTGCCCGATTCGCACCTTAACGTTCAATTTCACGTCTAAAAGCATGCTGATATTGCGGATTTCTATATTTTCTAAAGACGCGTCGTGGGTTTTAATCTCTTCAGTAGCGCTTTTTGTCGTTTCTTCTTTTTCTTCTTTATGCGTTTTTTCAAATTGGCCCTCAAACGCTGAAGTGATCAATAAAACGATTTGGCTTTCTTTGATGGCTTCCATTTTAAAAGAAAACACCATCGCCTTAGCGTAATCTTCTTTTTTAGGAAGCTCTTTAGCGATTTCAGCGTTCGTGGTGGTGAAATTGAGTTTAGGGAGCAATTCTTGAGACTTCAAGCTTGTAGCGATCGCGCCAAAAATATTAGAAGCCATTTCCTTAAAAGCGTCTAAATCGTCATTATCCATTTCTTCCTTACTCGCCCCCTCACCCCCTAGCATCAAATCGCTCAAAGCGGTAACTAAATCTACCGGAGCCAGTAATTCAATAGGACTTTCATTTTTTTCAATCGCGCTAATCTTAACCCTTGCATAAGGAGTGCTGATTAAACTCGCTTCTTCATTGTTAGAAACTTCTTTTTCTAATCCCACGTTTGGAGCCTTACCCACTAACCCTTCTAAAGTAGAGACAACCTCTTGAATAAAAATTTTAATAAAATCTTGCATTTCTCACTCTTCTTCTATCTTCATAATATCGCCCACTTTGCCTCTGCGTTGTTCTTCTAGCATTTCTAAAATTTCTTTAGTGCGTTCTTTTTCGCTATAAATCACTTCTTTAATTTGAATGGTTTTCCTATACCCTTGAAACCCCACGCTCGCTAAATAACGCTTTTTTTTATGCACATACACGCTCACTTCATCGTTAGCGACTTTATTTAACCGGATAGTATCCCCCACATCTAAATCCAGCATTTCTTTCAAGCTCAATTCCACCGCGCCCAAAAACACCATCATATCCACGCTCACCCCGCTCAATAGCGCTTGCAATTCCTTATTACGGCTCTTTTTGGAGTTCGTCTCTGAAAGCATGAAATCCCTACTCCCCATTTTAGAAAGAATGCTCTCAATGGAAATCACCGGGTAACAAATATTCATCATCCCACGGCTATGCCCAATGATAATCTCTAAAACCACCATGATAGAAATTTCATTTTGAGCGACGATTTGGACCACATTCGCGCTGGATTCTTTAGCGTCAATGGTAGGATACATCTCCACCACAGGCGACCACACTTCTTTTAAAATTTGCATCACCTGGCGTAAAATCGTATCCAATAAATTCAATTCAATATCGCTAAACTCCCTGTTTTGATCATACGCGCTCCCCTTACCCCCTAATAGTCTGTCAATCATAGGGAAAGCGATGCTAGGATTAATCTCTAAAACCCCCGTTCCCCCCATAGGCTTCATGGAAAAGACATTAAAGCTTGTAGGGCTAGGCAAACTCATCAAAAACTCGCCATAAGTCATTTGATCCACGCTATGGAGCTGGATTTCTACAATAGAACGCATGATAGAAGAGACTTGACTGGAAAGATTCCTAGCCATTTTATCATGGATACTCCTAAAAGAGCGCAATTGCTCCTTACTCACACGATTAGGGCGTTTGAAATCATAGAGGGTTACGCTGCGTTGGGGGATAATATCTTTTTTTTGGACATTTTGAATATCCACGTTCTCATCAACGACCTCTAAAAGCGCATCAATTTCTTCTTGGCTTAAAATATCAGCCATGATTCACTCCTAAGGATTGGCGCACCTTTTTAATCACTTCTTTAATGATTTGAGAAATGCGCGATTCAGTGATGCCTAAAATCTCTTTAATCTCGCTCAAATTCAACTCTTCAAAGTAATAAAGCTGGATAAGGATTTGCTCTCGTTCGCTCATTTGATTCAATACTTTTTGGACATGCTCTAACAACTCTTCTGCTTCAATCTTTTGAGTGATTTCATCTTGCTCAATCGCATTGAATTGCTCATCTATAGGCACTAACGCATAAATATCTGAGGCCGTTTTGGCTTCTCTAATCTTTTCAATATTCTCGCCTAAAACTTCCGCTAAATACGCATCGCTAGGCTCTTTCCCATGCTCATTAAGGTATTTGGTGATTTCAATATCAATGCTTTTAATCAACTTCCTGCTAGAGCGAGAAATCACATCTAAAGAACGCAAATAATCTAGCATCGCCCCATTGACGCGCGTTTTAGCATACCCCCAAAAAGAATCGTTTAACGCGCTCTCATAACGCCTGGCTAACTTAATCAACTCTTCAGTGCCAATAGAAACCAGATCGTTAAAATCAATAGAGCTGGGCAAGCGCTCTTTTAAACGAAACGCCATGGCGCGCACGGCCGGTAAATACTGGATAGCGAGCGCGTCTTGATGGTGGTGTTGTTGCTTGTCATAGGCGTTCAAAACCTTTTCTATACTTTTTTCGCTCGCTTCAGTTTTTTGAATTTCTTTGGGCATTCTATTTTCCATCATCAAAATCATAATTTCTAATGTAATTTAAAATACTAGCCACTTCTTTTTCTCTGTTTTTAAACTCATGGTTGAAACGAAGCAAACTCTCTTCAGTGCCTTTTTTGTCAAAAAGACAAATATCTAAATCCGTGCAAGCGATAAAAATAGACGCGAACAATAAGGCGATCAAATACCCCCCAAGCGTGGATAACACCGTCCATAATAGAATGCTCTCTGGCTCATTGAATTTCAACACCGAAAACACTAACCCTAAAAAAAACCCCACCACAACAGAAAAATGGATAAAATTTTGAACTTTCATCAGCCTACCCCAAATACTTTAAAAGCCTTTTAAAAAAGCTTTTTAAACCTTCTTTTGGTATTTCTAAAGTGCCGGTTTCTAGTTTAGAAACTAAAAGGCTCGCTATCTGGTCAATGGATTGCGAAAACAAATCGTTGGGGGCTATTTTCCTCAAAATTTTTCGCTCCCTCACATAGCGTTTCAATAAGGAGCTGTTTTCAATCGCCCCTAAATAGTGCAATTCTAATGAAGCGATATTGTTTTTAGCCACCTTGAATAGCCTTTCATAAGTCGCCCTGCCTTCTTTAGGTTGGGCTACCATGTTAGCGATAAGGAACAATTCGTCTTTATTTTTGGAGTTGATTTTAATGCATGCATACGCATCAGTAATCGCTGATGGATCGGGTGTGGTGACAATCACCACGCAATCGCTCGCATTCAAAAACGCTTGCGTAGTGGCTCCAATCCCAGCGCCCGTATCAATCACAATATAATCTAAAGAGCTTAAAACCCCCTCTTCATCTACGAATCGATCCAAAGCTTCCGCGCCGCTAATGTATTTTAAAATTTCTTCACCGCTATCCCCAGGGATTAAGCAAAGTCCGGGTTCAATCTCACAAATGATTTCTTGCAATTTGGCTTCGCCTTTTAAGGCATGCAAGATATTTTTATGGGTTTTCACCCCAAAAATCACATCTAAATTCGCTAAACCAATATCCGCATCAAACACCCCAACCTTATAACCTTTCTTGTATAAAGAGTAAGCTAAATTAGCGCTAATGTTGGATTTCCCCACGCCCCCCTTACCGCTTGTGATAGCGATGAATTTGGTATTCCCCTTATTATCAAAAAAACTTTTGGGGTTTTTAGCGTTCATAAAATTATCCAAATGGCTCGCTTGATTGTTCATGCTTGTTCCTTATTAGGGTTACTAAAGCCATCTAGCATGCAATCCACTAAATACTCATTAGTAGCCACTTTCAAATCCATAGGCACTTCTTGCCCGACAGAAAGATAACTGATAGGCTTTTGGCTTTCATGCACTAAAGAAAACAAATTCCCTAACCCCCTACTCTCATCTAATTTCGTAAAGATTAAAGTGTCAATCCCTAACACCCCAAAAGAATCATAAATATCTTTCATGTCTTCATACTTAGTGGTAACCGAAAGCACTAAGGACACATCAATATTATAACCCCCATCTATAAACTCTTTCAAACCGGCAATTTTTTCCTTATCGTATTGCGAATGCCCTGTCGTATCCACTAAAATAAAATCGCAGTATTCCAAAGCTTCAATTTCTTTAGCAAAATCCTTAGCGTCAATCACCGCTTCTATACTCATTTTCATTTTATTAGCATACCAACTCAATTGCTCTAAAGCCCCAATGCGATAATTGTCTAAAGTGATAATGCCCACCTTGTATTTTTTAGCCAGCATCCTAGAATAGCGTGCGGCCAATTTAGCTAGAGTCGTCGTTTTCCCCACGCCTGTTGGCCCTACAAGCATTAAAATGCGTTTTTGCCTCAAATTCAAATCTTCAGGGCGGCACAAAATCATTTTGCGCAACACCTCTCTAAAATAACGCTTGATCGTTACGGAATTTTCCCGCATGCGTAAAGGCATCAATTCCAAGCTTAATTGCATGATTTCATCTAAATGGCTGGATTTCATCCCACTTTGTTTGGCTAGTTTGTAAATTTCTGCAAATTCTTGAGGGATATTGACAGAATTGGGGTTTTTCTCATCCCAAAACATGTTTTGAATGAGTTTCAAGCTGTCTCTGATTTTACTTAGTTGCGCATTAATATCTTTAATTTCTTCTTCTTGTTTGACTTCTCTTTTTTCTCTTTCTTTTTTATGGTTGGCTTCATCTTTTAAGACTTGCAACAAGGCGTCCTGTTTATTGGCCTCTAAGGGCGCATCCTCTAATGGAGCGTCTTTTTCTAAAGGGGTCTTATTTTTTGAAAAACTATAGTTGCGCTGACTGGATGAAACCCCGGCGAGTTTGCGCATTTCTTCTACGGTGCTTGAAAGCTGCATGACCACATCTTCTTCATTCAATTCTTCATCATACAAACTTTCTGGAATAAGAGGGGCTTTTTTGTTTTCGCTCTCTTCTTCAACCGCCACAACGATTTCATAAAGCCCAGAAGAAGTGAGCGTTTTTTTACGGATTTCTTGGGTTTTAAACACCAGCGTATCCACCCCATGGTGGCTTTGAGCGATCTTTAAAGCTTCAGCGGCCGTCTCCCCACTATAGGTATAGAATTTCACCACTCCCCTTTTTTAAAAAGGATTTGTTGCAAAGTTAAAGGCACTAACACCGAGTCTCTTTCACTCCATTTAGGGTGAGGTAAAGTCAAATCGTTCTGCCTTAAAATGACTTGATTGAAAGCGATAATATCAATATCCAAAGTTCTTGGAGCGTCTTTAAAATCGCGCTTCCTTGCACGCCCAAAACGCCTTTCTATATAAAACACTAGAGCAAAAAAATGGTGCAAACCTAAAGATGTTTTAAGGATAATCGTAGCGTTGTAGAAATTAGGTTGCTTAGTGTAACCAAAAGGCGGATTGATATAAATCGGCGAAGAAAAAATTTTTCCGATTCTACTATGATTTTTAAAGTATAAAAAACAATTTTTTAATATTTTTAAAGGATTTTTAAGATTAGATCCCAGCCCTAAAACCACCCTGTTAGAAAAATCAAGCCTTTTTTTAAAAAGGCTGGGGAAAAAGCGGCTAGTAAGGATCTCTCGCATCACAAAAGCTCAGCCCTAGAATTTTTAATCACCACTAAATCTTCAATGCGCACCCCAAAAAATCCAGGGATATAAATCCCAGGCTCTACAGAAAACACCATGCCCTCTTCTAAAATGGTTCCACTGCGCGATGAAATATAGGGAAGCTCATGAATGTCTAAGCCAATGCCATGCCCGGTGCTGTGAGTGAAATACTGCCCATAACCATAATCGCTAATCACTCCCCTAGCCAAGCTGTCCGCTTCTTTACCGGTCATGCCCGCTCTAATGCCTGAAATAGCCTTTTCTTGTGCTTCTTTCACAATGTCATAAATCTTTTGACGCTCTTTATCCTTGAAACTCTGCTCCCTTTTGAACACAAAGTCTTTAGGGTCAAAAAAAGCCGTGCGAGTCCTATCCGAGCAATAGCGTTCGTATTTGATCCCCATATCCAAAAGAATGCTATGATCCGCTTTTAAAAAATCCTTCGCGCTAGGCAAGGCATGGGGTTTGCTCGCGTTCGCATTCAAGGCTAAAATAGGCTCAAAACTCAGATCATAAACCCCCTCTTTAGTCAAAAAGTCTTTAACCTTATGTTGCAAATACCGCTCGCTCAAGGACTCTTTTTCATCAAAAATCTTTTTCACATACTCGGCAAAATTTTCAAAAGCTTCAACATTCAGCGCTTGAGATTTTTTGAGGAGTTGGATCTCATGATCGTTTTTAATGATGCGTTTTTGGCGGTGGTAACTAGGCACGCCCTCTAAAATAACCTTATTCCCAACCGCTAAATCCAAACGCTTGTAGGTTTGCAAATTCACTTGATTGGGGTCAAAAAAGAGCTTTTTAACCGAGTGTTTTGCGATCAAATCAATTGCGCTTTGCACTAAATCGCTAGACTCTATCACTTCCGCTAAAACGCCCTTTTTAGGCTGAATGCTTTCTTTAGCTTCTTGGGTGTAACGAGAATCAGTGATGAAGAACGAGCGATCGTCTAATTGCAAAAACAAAGCGTTATCGCAACTGTAAGCGCATTCAAAAAACATCGCATTTTCATTGAGCGTGAAATGGGAGTCTCTTTCTAATCCTCTCATCAGTAACCCCCTTTTATTTTTGATTGTTAATGGGGTTATTAGGGTTGTTTTTTTGGGCTTCTTGGAACGCTTTCATCTCGGCTAAAATATTCACCATCGCCATTAAAGCCATGTTGTAACCAAGCGGGCCAAATCCCATGATCACGCCTCCACAAGCCGCTCCGGTGTAAGAATTTTTCCTGAATTCTTCTCTGGCTTGAATGTTAGTGAGATGCACTTCAATGACAGGTTTGCCCGCTAGCATGATCGCATCCGCAATCGCAATAGAAGTGTGCGAAAACGCTCCAGGGTTAATAATAATCCCTTCATAATCGCTGCCCACGCTCTCTTGGATTTTGTCAATGATTTCGCCCTCAAAATTGGTTTGAAAAAACTCTAATTCCACATCTAAATTGCCTTGTTTCACGAAAGTTTGCATGATTTCATGGATTTGGTCTAAGGTTACCATGCCATAAAGTCTTGGGTCTCTGTGTCCTAACATGTTTAAATTAGGCCCTTGAATCACTAAAATTTTCATTATTTCTCCTTGTTTTAATATGGAATGAAACCGCATTATAGCATAAGTTTTTATCTTACCCCTTAAATCCCCCTAAGAACGCATCGCAAGAAACTACCGCTTGATTAACATCAAACTCTTTGATGCTAAAAAGCGCTTTTATCCTTTTTTAAAAAAACAACCATCATGACCATTCCTACAAAAAAACTTCCCGTAATGAAGAAATCAAAAGGGTCAAACCCAATACCAAAAATGAGGTAAAAAGTGAATGCCGTTAATATAAAGAATGATATTAAAGAGTTTTGCTTGATCCCGCTCCAAAAAATCTTTACAATGACTAACAAGAAAAAAAGCCAGATTAAAAAGCCTATGATCCCCCTAGTGGCTAGAACATGAATGATTTGATTGTCGTATCTTTCATAACAGAGAATCAAATCTTTTGCCCTATAAGACTTTGATAAGGATAAAATCTCTTCTAACCTCTGGCATTTCTCGCTAGCGGCCATACCAAAAAAGGGCCTTAAACGCAAAACCGTTAGGGCTTCTTTCCAGCGCTCCAAACGCCACCCAATACTGCTATCAGCGTCCTTTTTAGCGTAGCGTTTCAAATCCTCTTCAAAGGTTTGATTTTGAACCCTAGATTGCTCTATTGCCCCCCTCTTTTCTAAAGCGTTACTCCCCACATACAAAGCGCTCAAAACAAGACTCATAACCACCATATAACCCAATGGTTTGAGCGATTTTTTGGCGTATAAAATAAAGCAAGACAGGATCAAAAAAGTAGCCACAAAAGCGATTGTCGCGCTCCTTGTAGCGCTTAAAATAACCACTAAAAACCCCACGAAAACAGAAAGGGTGAAAAAAAGTTTCTCTTTTTGATTTTGCGAATAAAGCGCATAAATATAACAGCCTAAGATTGACACGCTCACTAAAACCACATACTCCTTAACCGTGCTAAACCCTTGCGCTCTGGGCATGTTAAAATAAATTTTTTGCACCAATGAGAGCAAGCCGTTGATAAAATTTGCCACAGCCATGCTATAAAAAAGGATTTTTTGATCCAATTTGATTCTTAAACGGCTAGAAAAAAGCAAGCATAACGCCCCGCAAGCGTAAGTTAAAGACATGTTTAGAGCGAATAAATTGTAGCGGAAGGTTTGGCTATCATACATGTTAAACATGTTAGGGAAGATGCTTAAAAATACCCCTAAAAAAGCCAGAGTGAGCCATTTAAAGGGCATGGTTTTTAAATGATTGATTCTAAAGGTTTCTTTTAAAGACGCTTGGAAATAACACCTAAAAAACAAAAAAACCATTAAAACAATCAACAAGACTTGAGTTAAAGGTTTTTTAAACGAAGTGAGAAAAAAAAGGGCAAAAATTAAAGTGAAAACAGAGTCCGCACTGAAAAAGGCTTTCAAACGCTCTTTCAACACAAAATCGCCATGATTTAAAATCCCCTAAAAGCGATAGAAACTATCTGTCTTTAATGCCTAACTTTTCAATCAAAACCACATAACGCGCATGATCGGTGCGTTTGATGTATTTCAACAGATTGCGTCTTTGAGCGACTAATTTTAAAAGCCCTAAACGACTAGAATGATCTTTGGGGTTAGTTTTTAAATGCTCGGTTAAAAGCTTGATCCTTTCATTCAACAACGCCACTTGCACCTCACAAGAACCGGTATCGTTTGCTTTAGTGGCAAACGCCTTAATGATTTCTTGTTTTTTCTCCAGATTCAAAGCCATAACGACCTCCTAATTGGTAATTTAATATAGATCGCATTATAGCGTAAAATAAGCTTTTTTGCACCATACTTTTAAACTTTATATTATAATAAGAGACAAACACACCTACCAAAATTAAGGCATTGATTTTAGATTATGGCAAACGAACGCTCCAAATTAGCTTTTAAAAAGACTTTCCCTGTCTTTAAACGCTTCTTGCAATCCAAAGACTTAGCCCTTGTGGTCTTTGTGATCGCTATTTTAGCGATCATTATCGTGCCGTTACCGCCTTTTGTGTTGGATTTTTTACTCACGATTTCTATCGCGCTATCGGTGTTGATTATTTTAATCGGGCTTTATATTGACAAGCCTACTGATTTTAGCGCTTTCCCCACTTTACTCCTCATTGTAACCTTGTACCGCTTGGCTTTAAATGTCGCCACCACTAGAATGATTTTAACCCAAGGCTATAAAGGGCCTAGCGCGGTGAGCGATATTATCACGGCGTTTGGGGAATTTAGCGTGAGCGGGAATTATGTGATTGGGGCGATTATCTTTAGTATTTTAGTGCTAGTGAATTTATTAGTGGTTACTAATGGCTCTACTAGGGTTACTGAAGTTAGGGCGCGATTCGCTCTAGACGCTATGCCAGGAAAGCAAATGGCGATTGATGCGGATTTAAATTCAGGGCTTATTGATGATAAGGAAGCCAAAAAACGGCGCGCCGCTCTAAGCCAAGAAGCGGATTTTTATGGCGCGATGGATGGCGCGTCTAAATTCGTCAAAGGCGATGCGATCGCTTCTATCATTATCACGCTTATCAATATCATTGGAGGGTTTTTAGTGGGCGTGTTTCAAAGGGATATGAGCCTAAGCTTTAGCGCTAGCACTTTCACTATCCTAACCATTGGCGATGGGCTTGTGGGGCAAATCCCTGCTTTAATCATTGCGACAGCGACCGGTATTGTCGCCACTCGCACCACGCAAAACGAAGAAGAAGACTTCGCTTCTAAGCTCATCACACAACTCACCAATAAAAGCAAAACTTTAGTGATTGTGGGGGCGATTTTATTGCTTTTTGCCACCATTCCTGGACTCCCTACCTTTTCTTTAGCGTTTGTAGGAACCCTCTTTTTATTCATCGCATGGCTGATTAGTAGGGAGGGAAAAGACGGGTTGCTCACTAAATTAGAAAATTATTTGAGTCAAAAATTCGGCTTGGATTTGAGCGAAAAACCCCACAGCTCCAAAATCAAACCCCACGCCCCCACCACAAGGGCTAAAACCCAAGAAGAGATTAAAAGAGAAGAAGAGCAAGCCATTGATGAAGTGTTAAAAATTGAATTTTTAGAACTGGCTTTAGGCTATCAGCTCATTAGCTTAGCGGACATGAAACAAGGGGGCGATTTGTTAGAAAGGATTAGGGGCATTAGAAAAAAGATAGCGAGCGATTATGGTTTTTTGATGCCTCAAATTAGGATCAGAGATAATTTACAACTCCCCCCAACGCATTATGAAATCAAGCTTAAGGGCATTGTGATTGGTGAGGGCATGGTGATGCCGGATAAGTTTTTAGCCATGAATACCGGTTTTGTGAATAGAGAAATTGAGGGCATTCCCACTAAAGAGCCGGCTTTTGGAATGGACGCTTTATGGATTGACGCTAAAAATAAAGAAGAAGCCATCATTCAAGGCTACACCATCATTGATCCAAGCACCGTTATTGCGACGCACACCAGCGAATTAGTGAAAAAATACGCTGAAGATTTTATCACTAAAGATGAGGTGAAATCCCTTTTAGAGCGCTTGGCTAAAGACTATCCTACGATTGTAGAAGAGAGTAAAAAAATCCCCACCGGCGCGATCCGCTCAGTCTTGCAAGCCTTGTTGCATGAAAAAATCCCCATTAAGGACATGCTCACTATTTTGGAAACGATTACCGATATTGCCCCATTGGTTCAAAACGATGTGAATATCTTAACCGAACAAGTGAGGGCGAGGCTTTCTAGGGTGATCACTAACGCTTTTAAATCTGAAGACGGGCGTTTGAAATTTTTAACCTTTTCTACCGATAGCGAACAATTTTTGCTCAATAAATTGCGAGAAAATGGCGCTTCTAAGAGCTTATTACTCAATGTGGGCGAATTGCAAAAACTCATTGAAGGGGTTTCTGAAGAGGCTATGAAAGTCTTGCAAAAAGGGATCGCTCCGGTGATTTTGATTGTAGAGCCTAATTTAAGAAAAGCCCTTTCTAATCAAATGGAGCAGGCCAGGATTGATGTGGTCGTGCTAAGCCATGCCGAATTAGACCCTAACTCTAATTTTGAAGCTTTAGGCACGATCCACATTAACTTTTAATTTAATTTAATTTATAAAATAAAAAGGAAAATGATGCAAGTTTATCACCTTTCACACATTGATTTAGACGGCTATGCATGCCAGCTTGTTTCAAAACAATTTTTTAAAAATATCCAATACTATAACGCTAATTACGGGCGTGAAGTCTCAGCGAGAATTTATGAAATTCTAAACGCGATCGCTCAATCTAAAGAGAGTGAATTCCTTATTTTGGTTAGCGATTTGAATTTGAATTTAAATGAAGCAGAGTATTTGCAGGATAAAATCCAAGAACACCGCTTGCAAAATAAAAACATTCAAATCCAGCTTTTGGATCACCATATCAGCGGTAAGGAAGTGGCTGAGAGTTTCCATTGGTATTTTTTAGACACGAACCGCTGCGCGACTAAAATCGTGTATGAATTTTTGAAAAAGCATTACGCTCTTTTAGAGCCAAAAAACACAACATGGCTAGAGCCTTTGGTGGAAATGGTCAATTCTGTGGATATTTGGGACACGCAAGGTTATGGCTTTGAATTAGGCAAGGTGTGCATGCGCATGATCACTCAAAGCTCTGAATTGAACCGTTTCATGTTTGATGATGAAAACCGCGATTATAAATTAAAGCTTTTAGAAGAAGTTAAAAACTATTTGTTTTTAGAAAATGCCCCTGTAGCCTATGATAATGATTTGTTCAGGCTTAAAAAAATCGCTCTAGGAGGCGACCCTACTACAGAAACGATGGACAATATCTCTTCAAACGCGCAAACGCATTTGCTCTCTTTAAAAAAGCATGATTGCAGCGTTTATTACCAGGATAAAAAAGGGTTTTTAAGCTATTCTATGGGGGGTATTAGCGTGTTGGCTAACCTTTTTTTAACGCAAAATCCGGATTTTGATTTTTATATGGATGTGAACGCTAAAGGGAATGTGAGCTTAAGGGCGAATGGGAATTGCGATGTGTGCGAACTCAGTCAAATGTGTTTCAATGGGGGCGGGCATAGGAATGCGAGCGGGGGCAAGATTGATGGCTTTAAAGAAAGCTTTAATTATAAGGACATTAAAGAGCAAGTTGAAGAAATTTTCAATAACGCCTAACGCTAAAGTTAGCTGTTTGTAAAAAGCGTTAGTTATAAAAACTAAGAGTTTAAAACTCTTTTTGATAAGGTTTAAAAATTTTCATTCTATCATTTTGTATAAACTCATTCCTTTAAGGGAATAAGGGGTATTTTAAAAACTATTCCCCTATATTCCCCTACAAACCCCCTAACCCCCAAAAGACCGCTTAAAAAACTATCGCTTGGTTAAAATCAAGCCCTTTTAATAATTTGATTGTAAAAAACGCTTTTTTAGTATTTTTAGGTTTTTTAATCCGTAATCGCAACCAATAGTGGTTTAAGTTATCCCTCTATTTTATTGTTTTTGTGTTGCGGGTATTTGGAGCATGTTAGGGTTTGGGGCAATAGCGGGTGGTTATCTTAAAAACGAGATGACCAACTATGAAACGATTAGTCATCATAGTTTTAATGGTTCTCGCAACGCCACTACACTAAAATTTCAGCACAAGCTTAAAATCTTGCCAGCGTTTTCTTTGTGTATTTTTCTTGTGTCCCATAAAAATCCCACAAAAATAAGACTTTGTCAATATCCAATGAAAACAGAGCCAAATCTTATATTTTTGTATTTTGATGGATATTTAAATCCATGAGTTGATATGAATTTATTTGAGTGTTTTTTAACCAAAATACCTCACTAATCCAACTACAGATAAAATAATCATACCACCCAACCAAACATAATATGATATTATTGCTATCGTTATTAAAATATTATCAATGATCTCACACCCACTCCACCCCATGACAACCAATCGCATTTTTTGGCAAAAAATTACGAAGTTTATTCTTCACACGCCGGTTTGGGGTAACAAAAACGATAGCCTCTGCGCCTTACGGTTTCAACCGTGGAAATCCCCAAGGGTTTATCCATTTTTTGGCGGATTTGATTGATAGCCACTTCAATCACATTAGGGGTAACCATTTCAGGCTCTTCCCAAATAGCGTCTAAAAGCTGTTCTTTGGAGACGATTTGATCCCTATGCCTGGCAAGATGGGTCAGTACTTCAAAGGGCTTCCCTTTAACCTCAACTTCACGCCCCTTGTAAATAATCTTTTCTTCATCAGGGCTAATGGTCAAATCCCCAATTTCAATCACATTAGAGCCCCAAAATCTCAAACGAGCCTCAATCCTTGCGACTAAAGCTTTAATGCTGCGGTAAGGCTTGGCGATATAATCGTCCGCGCCTTGCTCAAACGCATGGACTTCTTCTTCGCTTGTAGGGTTATCAGAAGAAACTAAAACAACAATAGAAGAATGTTTCTCCTTGATTCTAGAAACAAAACTTAAAGCGTTTTTATCGCTAACCATAACTAAGTCGTAATTCCTAATATCCATAAGGTATTCCCCATCCTCTAAACTCTCTGTTACATCAGCCATAAAGCCTTTAACATTTAAGCCCTTTTCAATTTCTCCACCTAAAACAGAATTTTTTTCAATCAGTAGAACGCGCATGGTGTATGGACTCCTGCATTTAAGAGTAATTCGAACACTGATTATATCATAAATTTAAATTAGTTTAAGAAAATTTTAATAAAAGCTTTAGTTAAGATCAAGCTCTTTTGTGTTTGGTTGTTGGTTGTAAAAAATGCCTTTAAGCGTTTTTTATGGATAATTTTTAAAATCATTTGCTAAAAATCACCATTTTATTGTATAATTACAATCCAACCATTCCTTATGGTTTGGTTGGCACCGCTTAAGATTGAAGGGTCACCTCCCCCTCCTTTCCCTTTGTCTTGGCGGTTGCTTTTAACCCCTTGTTTTAATCCTTTTTTGACCGCTTGATTACGATTAAGATTTTGTTTGACTAAGCTTGATTTTTAGGTAAAAGCCTAAGGCATGCGATCTCGCTAGGGGCTAAAAACCTTAAAGGAACGCCCCAATACCCTGCCCCACTGCTCACGTAAATTTGAGTGGTGTCGCTGTGCTTGTATAAACCATATAAATAAGTTTGCGCTAACTTGACTAAAAGGCTAAAGGGAAAGATTTGCCCTGCATGGGTATGCCCTGAAAGCACTAGATCTATAGAGTGGCTTTCTTTGACGCTTCTAATTTGTTTAGGCTGGTGGGCTAAAAGGATCGTGGGCTTACTACTATCACGCTTTTTTAACGCTTCATCAATATTGGGGGCAAAATTTTGACGCTTTCGTGCGAAATAATCATACACACCGCACAAATTGATCCCCCCTAAATGCACGCATTCATTCCCTAAAATCGTCATATCAAGCGTGTTAAGAAACGATAAAATCGGCTCTATGCCATGATAATACTCATGGTTTCCTGGCACATAAAAAGTGCCATGCGTGCTTTTAAGGTTGTTTAAAGGCAGTAAAAAGGATTTGACTTTTTCAATGTTTTCATCCACTAAATCCCCCCCAATCAGCACCATATCCACTTTTTGCTGATTGACTTCTTCTACAATGTAATTGACAAAATCTTTTTGCAACAAACTCCCCACATGCATGTCTGTGAGTAAAATAACCTTTAATTCCTTGTCTAGCTTATCCAAATAAATAGGGGTTTCTTTGATTTTAGGGCGGGCCAACCCTTCATAAAACCCGCGCCAAAAATACCCTAACAACGCCAGATAAAACCCTATTCTTAAAAAGTTTTTTAAACCTTTACGCCTTGAAGGTAAGAAATCTATTTTTTCTATGGAGTAAGAAAACCCGTAAAAACTTAAAGAAAAAATAAACACAATAAAGGACACAAACGAACACGCTGAAGTCAAAACAAACAAATGGCTAGGCATGGTATTTCTATAAAAAGCAAAAGCCGCCTCGCCTGCGCTCAAAAGGATGAAAAGCCCCAAATAAGCGTATTGAGAGATTTTCTTTAAGGTTAAAAACGATTTTAACATCCTAAAAGAACTATAATTCAAAAGACATAAAACCAATAAAAACGCTATGGAAATCAGCATATCACCCTTTTTATAGTCATAATGTTTAGCTATATTAGCATATTAACGCTAATACCCCCTTAGGGCTAATATCCTATTTAACGTCTCATCATTCTCAGTAGTTTTTTCAACTTATTCTTATAACTAATACCATTTTCAACATTCAAAAAATAATCTCACCACTCAAAAAGCGTTTTAACCTTTTTTAAATCCTTATACTCCACATTTTTAATAGCGTGATCCTCTAATTCAAAATCCGCGCTCAAATCGTTAGCGTCTTTAAGGACAGCCTGAAAGCTTTCTTTATTGATGAGTTTGACTTCCACTTTTTCGCCTAAAGAAAGCTTGAAGTGTTTAGGGGTTTTAAGCGTTCTTTCTAACCCCATAGAGCTCACTTCTAAAGTATAAGCGTCTTGAATAAAATCGCACACATCTAATAGGGGCGAAATCACCTCACTCACTTGTTGGCAAATATCCAAGCTAACCGCCCCATTAGGGTTTTTAAGGCTCACCCTTAAAACATGCTGCTCGTTTTCTTTAACCAAGCTCACATCATAAAGCAAGTATCCCAAACTTTCAATCACGCCCTCTATTTTCTCTTCTATTCTTTTAGTCATTATCTTTCCCTTTAGCGATTTCATTGAATATGGCGTCTAGGCGGAGCTGCTTTTCTAAACTATTGTCTAAAACAAAACTGAGTTTTGGGCATTTAAACCACCCGCTCGCTTGCAAAACAAATTGCCTGATCAAGCCCTCAGCTTTTTTTAGTTTAGAAAGGATTTTATGATCTGATGAAAGCACAAACACGTAAGCGTGGTGCTTCCCTTTAGAGCATTCCACCTTAGTAACGCTTAAAGAATTCAACTCGCCATCATTCAAGCTCGCTAAAGCTTCTTGTAATAATTCTAAAAGATTGGATTCTAAGCGTTCTTTATGGGCGTTCATTAGAGGGTTCTTTTTTTATGGATTTCTTTATAGGTTTCAAACACATCGCCCACTTTAATCTCATTATAATTTTCTAGCATGATCCCGCACTCATATCCCTTAGAAACTTCTTTCACATCGTCTTTAAAGCGTTTCAAAGAAAGGATTTCGCCGGTATGAATCACCACGCCATCCCTAATCAAACGCGCCTTAATGCCACGAGCGATCACCCCATCGCTCACCACACAACCGGCTATCGTGCCTACTTTAGGGATATTAAAGGTTTCCCTCACTTCCGCTTGTCCGGTATGCTCTTCTTCAATAATAGGACTCATCAAGCCTAATAACAGCGAACGCATTTCTTCAATCAAGGCATAAATCACCGTGTAAGTTTTAATGCTCACATTGTATTCTTTAGCCTTATTTTTCACATTACCGGTGGGGCGGATATTAAAGCCTAAAATCACGGCATGCTCACTGCTAGAAACTAGGCTCAAATCATTCTCAGTAATGCCCCCCACCCCTGAGTGGATCACTTGGATCGCCACTTCTTCGTTATTAAGCTCTAACAAGCTGTTTTTAATGGCTTCTAGGCTTCCTTGCGTATCCGCTTTAATGACTACAGGAATGTTTTTTAATTCCTTATTAGCGACCATTTCTGAAAGCTCATCAAAAGACACTTTAGTGCTTTTACTCAAGGCTTTTTGGCGTAAATAAGTCGCCCTCTTTTGAGCCTGCAAACGCGCGATGGAATCGTTTTCTACCCCTATTAAAACAGATCCCGCAGGCGGCACTTCGCTCAAGCCTGTGATGAGAGCCACCATAGAGGGTTTTAAATTTTGAATGCTCTTGCCTTGATCGTCAGTCATGGTTCTTACTTTACCAAACGCCGTTTCGGCAAAAAAACTATCCCCCACGCTCAAAGTCCCGCTTTGGACAATCACCGTGGCTACTGCCCCACGCCCTTTTTCCACGCTCCCTTCTAAAACAACCGCTCTAGCGCTGCCCTCTTCTATGGCTTTTAATTCCATAATATCCGCTTGAATGAGAATGGTTTCTAATAAATTGTCAATGCCATCGCCCGTTTTAGCCGAAACAGGGATGAACTCATGCTCTCCGCCCCAATCCACAGGATTATAACCAAGCTCAGCGCATTCGGCTTTGAGTTTGTCCGGATTCACGTTAGGCTTATCCATTTTATTCATCGCAAAAATCACAGGCACATTAGCCGCCTTCGCATGCTCTAAAGCTTCAATAGTCTGTTGCTTCACGCCATCATCAGCCGCTATCACAATCACTGCAATATCTGTAACTTGAGCCCCACGATTACGCATCTGGCTAAAGGCTTCATGCCCTGGGGTGTCAATGAAAGACACCCATTTGTTATTCTTTTCTACCATGTAAGCGCCAATGTGCTGAGTGATCCCCCCAGCTTCAGTGTGAGCGACTCTTTTATCACGGATTTTATCCAGTAGTGAAGTTTTACCATGATCCACATGCCCCATGATAGTCACCACAGGCGGGCGCTCTTTTTTCACGCCCTCTAACACCTCTTCTACTTCAAATTCTTCTAAGGTGTTTTGAACAGAAATTTCTAAATGAAACTCTTCGGCTAAAATCTCTATGCTATCCTTATCCAAAAAGTCGTTTTTAGTTACCATAAGCCCTAAATTGAAGAGGGTTTTAATCACATCGGCTAAATTCAAATTCGCTTTTTGCGCGAATTCATAGACGCGCACTTCTTCAGGGATTGCAATCGCGCTTTGGATCACTTTTTGGCTGTTATCGTTACGGAATGCACGCTTTTTCTTGGATTGTCGTTTAATCCCGCCTTCATTCATCCAAGGGTTTTTCCTTTGGACGCGCACCCTGTCGTTGATATTTTGGCGCGCTTCTTTTTCTTCTTCTTCCTTATTGAGGTTATCTTGTTCATGCAAATCAAACAATAAGATTTCATCGGTTTCATCATCATAAATATCATTGCCCTTAAAATCCCTTACATCGCTAAAATCAATTTTATGGGATTTGTTGTTTTTGGCGGTGGGGGTGGCTTTGGGCTTACTCGGTTTTTTAGTTTTTTTAGTCTCTTGCTTGTCTTTTTCTTGCCATTCTTTTTTAATGTCTTCAAAAATAGCCGCCGCACTTTGAGTGGGTTTTTTGCTTTCTGTTACGCTGTTTTCAGTTTCATTTTCATTTTCATCGTTGCGTTTAATCACCCTAAAACCCGTGCGTCTTTTAATGTTTTCATGGCGTTTGATCTCTTGCTCTAGCTTTTTAACTTCGCTGATTTCTTTTTTAGCGTTGCTAACATTACTAGCGCTGTTAGCGTTGTTAGTGGTATTGGTGTTGCTTTGGGTGAGCTTGTTTAGGGCTTCTCGGCTTTTTTGAATTTCTTGGAGCTTTTGCTTGGCTTTTTCTATTTGAGAGTGGCTAACCGCTTTAGGGGTGTTTTCTACAAGGGGTATTTGGTTTTCAAAAGTGTTGACAATCTCTATTCCTTTCTTTTTGATAATAGGTGCAGGAGCTTCTTTTTTCTTTTCTTTAGTTTTTTTGGGCTTTGGCTGGCTTTTTGTTTCTTCTTTTTTAGGCGTTTTGGAAGCCTTTTTAGCAAGTGGCTTAGGCGTTGCGACTGTATTCAAATCATCTTTATTGTCTTGTTCAAGATTTTTAGCGGGTTGATTGGCTTGTATTTGTTCTTTAATGCCCTCCACAATGTATTTGTATAGCTTACCGGCTTGCTCTGGGGTCATTTTAGAATTTGTTTTAAGCTCTAAACCAATGTCTTTGGCTTGCTCGATTATATTTTTGAGCTCTTTTTGGGTCTTACCAAGCTCAATTACAAATTTTTTTAAATCAACCATCTCGCTCATGCTATGCTTCTCTCCTTAATCCAAGTAATGATATTTTTGGTATCTTTTGGGGCGTTCTTTATTTTTAAAACCGCTTTCAACAACTTTTTTTCTCCATTTTTCAAACAATTTTCACACACATAAAAACTACGACCCTTCCCGTCAAACTCCACAATTTGATTTTCAAAACTTTTCAAACGCAACAAACCCTTTTGAGGTTGGCGCATTCTGCACGCCACGCACATGCGGATTTTAATTTCAGTCTTTCTCAATAAGGACTCCATCATTATCAAAATCTAAAACCGCTACCCTAAATTTAGGGAATTTCTTGCTCAAAACCTGCTTTAATTTAGGGGCGTCTTCTTCATAACACATGTTAAAAAACGACGAACCACTCCCTGAAAGCGTGCTCATTAAGGCGTTATTTTCTAAAGCGAGCTTTTGGATCGCAAACAACACGGGATAAGTTTGCATGCGCTTATATTGATGCATCCTGTCTTTAGCACAACAACGCAATAAATCCCACTTCCCTTGCGCAATCGCCATGGTCATCAAGCTCGCATGCGAAAGGTTAAACACGCTTTCTTGCACGCTGTAACGCTTGGGCAAGAGATGGCGCGATTGCTTGGTAGAAATGGCCCTATTAGGGATCACCATCACCGCTTTTAAAAAAGAAGGGATTTTGGTTTTTAAACTTATCACTTTCTTTTTTTCCACAAACGCTGCATTATACCCCCCAAACACCGCCGGAGTGATATTATCCGGGTGGTCTTCATAAATTAAAGCGGTATTAAGAATATTTTCTCTATCAAAAGGAAACCCTAAAAACGCAAACGCTGAAGCAACCGCCCCCACAATCATCGCTGAGCTAGACCCCATGCCCCTTGTAATAGGGACTTTATTATGCAATAAAAATTTAAACGAGCCGTCATTCCCATGCTTTTTTAAAATCTCATAAAACACTTTAGTGAAAATATTGTTGGTTAAAAACTTAGGAATCCCCTCACCCTCCCCAACCAATTTCACCGCATGGATATTACTAGGCTCAATAAAAAAACGATTGCGTAAATTCAAACTCAAACCCAAGCAATCAAAACCGGGACCTAAATTCGCACTCGTTGCAGGAACACTCACTACCAAATTTTAAACCCCTATTTTTGATACCCTTTCATTTTTAAAACTAGCATTATACACTAAATAGGAGGCAAAATGTAAAACGGCGTGTTCAATTGGGTGAATTTATCTTTCTCTAAAAAGGGGGGCAACATGAAACCTTTTGGCGCAATTTTCAAATCTTTAAAATCGGTCAGGCTTTCCCTTTCTTTTGAAACAAAGTATTTATTGGCATACGCCAAAATGGGTGTGTTGTCGTTAAAATCAAAGCCTGTGGTTGAATAAAGTTCAAAGCCATGAATTAAAGCCAAAGTGTGTAAGAAAACATGCGTGAGTTTTAAACTAGTGAAACTGCCTGGCCCTTTAGCGTAATAAACCCCTTTAATCGCCGGTAAATTAGAGTAGATCGTGGGGTAAATGGTGGGGTTTTTAAAATCTTCAAATAATTGTGAAAAAACTCCCACTAAAGCTTCGCTTGTTTTTAGTTTGGAAGTGTAAGAAGCGTATAAAAAATTGTTTTGATACACCCCAAGCAAGACTCTCTCGCCTAAAGAGATAAGCGCTAAATCCAATTCCAAAAAATAAACCCTAATTTAGGATTAAGCGAAAGCCTTTTGCAACGCAAATTCTTTGGCTGGATCTGAAGCGATCAAAACTTCATAATTTTTAGCGTCTGCTAAAATGGCTTTAACCAACATGGAATTGAGCTTATGGCTGCCTGAAAAAGAAGTGTATTTGCCCATCACAGGCATGCCTAAGACCATTAGATCCCCTATAGCGTCTAAAATCTTGTGGCACACGAATTCCTTCTCGCACCTCAAACCCTCTTTATTCAAAATGCTGTTTTCATCCAGCACGATGCAATTATTCAAGCTCCCCCCTTTAGCCAAACCAATGGATCGCAAGTAATTCACTTCTTGCAAAAACCCAAAGGTACGAGCTTTAGCGACTTGCTCTTTGTAAGCGGTTTTACTAAAGACGAAATGATGAGTCTGCTTAGCGATAACCGGATGGTTAAAATCAATCGTGAAATTCAAAGAAAGCTGGCTGTCTGGCTCAATTTTAACAAACTTATCGCCCTCTCTAACCTCAACGACCTGCTTGATTTCCATCACCTTTTTAGGAGCGTCTAATTCCTTAATCCCTGCTTCATCTAAAAGCATGCAATAAGTCAAAGCACTCCCATCCATGATAGGGATTTCTTCGTTATCCACAGAGATTTTAAGATTGTCAATGCCATACGCATGGACAGCTGAAAGCAAATGCTCAATCGTAGAAATCCTAGCGTTATCTTTACCCAACACGGTTGCCATTTTGGTATCCACGATGTTTTCAGGTTTTAAGGGGAGCTTCACGCCCAAATCAGAGCGGTAAAAAACAATGCCTTGATTTTCTTCTAACGGCTCTAAAACAAGCTTCACAGGAACACCCTTGTGTAAGCCTATCCCTACTAATTCTACAGAGTGGTTAATGGTTGTTTGTTTCATAATACTTCCTTTATGTCTAGTATATCGTCATTTTTAGTGATTATTTTAATATTTTTATTTACCAAAAGCCGTTCAACCTCTTTTAGAGACAAAATTTGATTTTGAAAAACGATTTGAGCGCTCTTGACTTCTTTTAAGATCAAATACTCTCCAAAACACGCAATCGCCCCTTCGCAAACCCCATAAACTGACACAGAACCTTCTGAAATGATCTTCGCCCCATTGTGGATATTACCCAAAAAAATAAGGTGGTTAGCGCTATAAATCTCTTCCCCGCTCCTGATATTACGCTCATAAATCGTTGTCTTGGGTTCTATCGCATTAGGGTTATTTTGCTTTAAAAGGTTAGCGTCTTTTTCTGTGGTTTTGATATAACGCCCGTTTAAAGCACGATTCGTTTCTAAAAATAAAAGCTGGTGTTTGTGCAAAACGGCTTTGACTTCTGGTTCAATATCGTATTTAAATATAATAAGAAAATATTGCAAAAGGGCATGGTTTTTTTCTAAAAATTCCATGACTGCTTCAGGCTCTTGCTTTTCAATTTCAAACGCATGCACGTTTTTTTGATTGGTTTTTAACATGACTATCCTTTCATTAAAAGCCGTTTGGCTTGCTCTATGGGGGTGGTGATATTGGTTTTTATCCATTGCTCATTAAGCCATTCATTGGGCCGGACAAAAACCCCTTGCAAAAGCATCCCTAAATGCAACCCGCTCCCTAATTTCAAACCACTACTCCCTACGCTTTCATCATCTTTTAAATAAGCTAAAAAAACGCACAAACCCAGCCCATAGCAATTGATCAAACTATTACCATAAAAATCTAATTCCCCCTTAAAAACCCTCTTTACCGATGGATCAAACGCTAAAGATAAATCCTTACTGGGTATCAAATCCACCCCTAAATGCAAGAATTTAAACCACACCTGATTGTCCTTTAAAAACCGCCGATTTTCTAAAAAATTGCTTGTCATTTTAAAAGGCCCATTCAAGGGTTTTAGCGCTTGAAAATGGGAAAAATCCTTATAAAAATCCCCTTGATCTAAAGCGATCTTTTGGATTTTTTCTAAATCTTTTAAGCACGTGTTGGAAAACATTTCTAATAAAGTTTGCTCAGTGTGATTTTGAAATTTTTCTTGCTTTGCAATCTTATCTTTTAAGGCGTTTAAGTCTATATCCCTTTCCCTCAAACGATGGGTTTTTCGCTTGAACAATAAAGGGGTGGTATTAGAGTTATAAGCTTTATCTTTAGCGACAATGAACGCCTTAAAATCCTTATTCTCATAAGACCAAGGCACTAGAGCGATAAAAACATTACGCTGCTTGAATTCTAAAAACCTGAACGCCTTAAAATCCTTTTTTTTGACGCGCACAAACGCTTGAGACAAATTCTTATCCAAAGCTTCAAAGATGACTATCGCACTCCCTCCATAAGCGATGCTTGGGGAACGAGATAAAATCGTGATTGAGGGTTTTATCGTATCAATGCACACTTCTTGTTTGAAAGACGCCTTATTGCCATTGAAAAAATTAGCATAGCTCCAATCATTAGCTTGAATTTCATACAAAAGGCACTTGTCTTCTAACCCCATGATTTCAGGCTTGATCAAAGGCACTTCTAAAGACTTGGGTTTATCCAATACCAGACTTTCTTTTTCATATAAGATCAAATTGTCTTTTGTGGTTACTTTTATCTCATAGCGTTTGATGCCCTTTGGGGCTACTATTTTAACCTTAATAGGTTTTTTCAAATCCCAAAAAAGCGCTTCATTGTTGTCGTTAAGCGCATTTTCTTCGCTCTTTAAACTAAAACTTAAAGCTCTGGGTTTTGTGATAAAGGCGTTAAAAATCAAATAACCCCCCAAAATTAAAACGACTAACGCTAAAATTTTAAACCCTAACCCCAAGATCAAGCCTCAAAAAATGAACGCATAATTCACTAATAAAAAACTGGATCGTTTGAACTGGTTGTTAGCTGAAATCAACAATCGTTCATCATTTTCTTTATTTTGATAAACCGCTCCCTCTTCTACTCCCATCCTCAAATAGCTAATCGGTAATTTGGTGCCAATCTCTAAGCGGTGTTTCCTATAAAGCGTTAAACTCACGCCCACATTAAAAGTGTAATCCACTTCAATCAAAGATTTCCATAAAAAATTAGGGCTTGAATAGCCCCCCACCACCAAATTCCTCCCGTTTTGATTAGGCTTGTCTTGATAAAGCATAAGCCCTATCCCAAAACCCGCATAAACGCCTAAAAAGTGCTTTTTAGTCTTAAAATCTAAAGGCATGTCAAACAATAAATCGGTATTCATAGCCCCTAAAACATAAAAAAACGAGCCTACAGACTGCTTGAGCGCGTTCTCTTTTAACGCCCCTCCCCCAATCAACAAATCCCCATAAAATCGTGTCCCAAAATAAGGCACGAAGTATTTTTGATACCCAAATTTAACGCTAATCATAGAAACAGGAGCGTTAATATTGATATTGTTTTTAAACGCGCTAGGGGCATTTGCACCATATCGGTCTAACATCTCCCCTTGATAAGACAAGTTAAGTTCCCCATAAGCATACCCACCCCCTAAAAACACCCCACTCTTATCATCGGCTATGGAAAAAGATTTGAGCAACTTTTTTCTTTTCTTTGAAGAAATCTTTGGGTAAGTTCGCTCTAAATATTCTTCTTCAAACTTATCCTTATCCATCTCTTTGGGTGAAACCCCTTTTTCGGTAAGCTGTTGCTTTAAATTGTTTATTTTTTCGTCTAATTGTTGGTTTTCTTCTTCTAAATTGTCATAATCTGTCGCTTGAAGTCCTATAATGAACGCCAGATAAACTAACCAGTATTTGAGTCTCAACCCTTGAGCCTTTACAATAAATAGTTGTAACTAATATAATAAATATTAGTGCTTTTAAAATAATATAAAAAGGTTTGCGAAGTTTCTTTTAAGGGAGGCATTTTTAGGGCTAATTCAAAGCGGTGTTTGAGGTTGAGCGTCATGCTCACCCCTAAATTTAACACCAACCCAAAGGCGTTAGGCTGTGAATACCCTTTAATCTCTTTTAAATTTTGATACATCCCATTCCACCCCACTCCAACGCCTCCAAATATCCCTAACGCAAACCTTTTTTCTTTGTCAATAGGCTTATCCATCAATAGATCAATATTCAAGCTTGCAGTTTGATAAGAAGCCAAAGAATCGCTTTTAAACCCTTTCATCGCCCCCCCTAAATATTCCCCATAAAAGCGTAAGGCGCTAATCCCGTTAGCGAAATACTTTTGATACCCGCTCCTTAAGCCATACAACAAAGGAGAAGCCTGAATATTGCTTAAAAGTTCAAACTTCTCATAAGGATTAGCGTTAATCCCTATATCGCCAAGGATTACACCTATAAAAAAACCGCTCTTATTTTTAGCCATTTGTTGGAATAAGATGGATTCATTCTTTTCATGCAATTCCCCTTTGAGCATGTAAAGCTGGCGTTTTTTCTTATGGATCTCTTCAAGCAGGCTTTTTTCGTCAATCTTTTTTGCAATCCCCTTTTCTTCTTTAAACTCTAGCGTTTGGGCGCGTTTTTCTTCCAAAAGAATGGGAGCGTCTTTAGGGGTGTTTTCTTCAGTCATGTTCGTTTCAGTCATGTTTTCTTTGGCGATATTCTCTTCAGCGTGCAAGCTTAAAATAAAACCAAAGCATAAAATGAGATTTCTTATTTTTTTAGAACACATATTGATACCCAATGCTTGCTATAGCTCCCCACCAAGTCTCTTTTGAAGAATTAGATTGCAAAAAAGGGAAATTATTCAAAATTTTAAATTCAAATTCAATGCGGTTTTTTTCTAATACCGTTAGAGCCAATCCTGCGTTAAAAGACATCCCCCATTCCGCCGTATAATTCACCCCATGCGCCACAACCCCCAAGCCTAAACCCATATACCCTCCCATATAAAGGTATTTCCCCACAAAAGGCAAAGGAAAGTCTAATAAAAAATCCCCATTCAGCATGACCGATTGAAACCCCACGCTCCCAAAGCCCGCTTTTTTAGGAGCCCCTCCATAATATTGAATATAGATACGCCTGCCAATAATATTGGGCTTAACCAAGCGTGCAAAAAACGACGGCCTGAAGGTTTGATAGCCAAAACGCAAGCCATAGGCAAACAGATAATTTAAAATATTCCCGGTGATACTGGAGCTATTGGTTTTGACCATGATTTCATGGTTATAAAAAAACCCGGTATTGATCCCTAAAATAAGCCCGCTTTTAGCGTTCGCCCTCTTTAAATCTCTGATTAATTCTTCAACTTCTTTGTCTTCATAGGCTTTATAATACTTGATATATTTGTAGTATTTGGGGTCTAGGGTGTCATAATCAAGCGCGCTCAATCCTGCACAAAATCCCATTAAAGACCATAAAATAGCTCGTTTTTTAAGACCCAAAATCGCCAAATCCCTTGAATTGTTTGTTAAAAGCTTCTTCCAATTATACTAAAATAATTAAAATGACCGGTTAAAACGGAGTAAAATTTTTACCCACCCCAATAAAGTCATGCTACAATGCCACTATATTTAACACTTAGGATTTTTAATGAGCATGCAAACCGCCCCAATTAAAAAAATCACCCTTAGTCACCTCCAAGCTAAAAAAAATCAAGAAAAAATCATCGCCATTACCGCTTATGATGCGCTATTCGCTCAAATATTTGATCCGCTAGTGGATGTGATTTTAGTGGGCGATAGTTTGAATATGAGTTTTTTCAATCAAAACGACACTTTAAGCGCGAGTGTGAAAATGATGCTCTATCACACTAAAGCCGTATGCGCGGGCGCTAAGACTCCTTTTATCATCACAGACATGCCTTTTGGAAGCTATAAAGATGAAAAAACAGCCCTAAAAAACGCCATTAGAGTTTATAAAGAAACCCAAGCGAGCGCGATCAAACTAGAGGGGGGGAAAGAAAAAGCGAAACTGGTTAAAACGCTCACTAATGAGGGTATTATTGTGGTAGGGCATATTGGCTTGATGCCCCAATTCGTGCGTCTTGATGGAGGCTATAAGATTAAGGGCAAAAATGAAGAGCAACAAAAAAAGCTTTTAGAAGACGCGTTGAGTTTAGAAGAAGCTGGAGTGGGTTTATTGGTTTTAGAGGGCATAACCACCCCTATCGCTCAAACGATCACGCAAAAAATCAAAATCCCCACGATCGGCATAGGGAGCGGCAAGGATTGCGATGGGCAGATTTTAGTGTGGAGCGATATGTTAGGCTTTTTTGATAGTTTTAAGCCTAAATTCGTGCGAGAATACCTTAAAGGGAAAGAATTGATTCAAAATGCGATTCGACAATACGCTGATGATGTGAAAAAGGGAAACTTCCCTAACGAGTTAGAAAGTTATCATTAAATGAAAGAACGGATAGTCAATTTAGAAACTTTGGATTTTGAAACCTCTCAAGAAGTGAGTTTGCGCCCTAATCTTTGGGAAGATTTTATCGGTCAAGAAAAGATTAAAAGCAACTTGCAAATTTCTATTTGCGCGGCTAAAAAACGCCAAGAGAGTTTGGATCACATGCTCTTTTTTGGCCCGCCCGGTTTGGGTAAAACTTCAATCAGCCATATCATCGCTAAAGAAATGGAAACCAATATCAAAATCACCGCCGCTCCCATGATAGAAAAAAGCGGTGATTTAGCCGCCATTTTGACTAACTTGCAAGCTAAAGACATTCTTTTTATTGATGAAATCCACCGGCTTAGCCCGGCGATTGAAGAGGTTTTATACCCGGCGATGGAAGATTTCAGGCTGGATATTATCATAGGCTCAGGCCCAGCCGCTCAAACCATTAAGATTGATTTACCTCCCTTCACCCTCATTGGCGCTACCACTAGAGCCGGAATGCTCTCTAACCCCTTAAGAGACAGATTTGGCATGAGTTTTAGGATGCAATTTTATAGCCCTAGCGAACTAGCCCTTATCATCAAAAAAGCCGCCGTTAAACTCAACCAGGACATCAAAGAAGAAAGCGCTGATGAAATCGCTAAAAGGAGTAGAGGCACGCCAAGGATCGCTTTAAGGCTTTTAAAAAGGGTGCGCGATTTTGCGCTCGTTAAAAATTCAAGCTTAATGGATTTAAACATCACTTTACATGCCTTGAATGAATTGGGCGTGAATGAATTGGGCTTTGATGAAGCGGATTTGGCGTATTTATCTTTGTTAGCCAACGCTCAAGGAAGGCCGGTGGGTTTGAACACGATTGCGGCGTCTATGAGAGAAGATGAAGGCACGATTGAAGATGTGATTGAGCCTTTTTTGCTCGCTAATGGTTATTTAGAGCGCACGGCTAAAGGCAGAATCGCCACGCCTAAAACCCACGCGCTTTTAAAAATCTCTACTTTAAACCCCCAAACTTTATTTTAATCTTGTTTAGAAAGAAAATTACACTACAATAACGATAAAATTTTAAAGGGTGTGAAAGTAGATCATTATGTTTGGCATGGGCTTTTTTGAAATCCTTGTGGTGTTGATTGTAGCGATTATTTTTTTAGGGCCAGAAAAATTCCCTCAGGCTGTCGTGGATGTGGTGAAATTTTTTCGCGCGGTTAAAAAAACGCTCAATGACGCCAAGGACACTTTAGATAAAGAAATCAATATTGAAGAAATCAAAAAAGAAACCCTAGAGTATCAAAAACTCTTTGAAAATAAAGTGGAGAGTCTTAAAGGCGTTAAGATTGAAGAATTAGAAGACGCTAAAATAACTGCAGAAAATGAGATTAAAAGCATTCAGGATTTGATGCAAGATTACAAACAAAGCCTAGAAAACAACGCACCCCCTAACCACTCCAATAAAGAAATTTCAAGCGATGAACCTCTTAAAGAAGTCCAATCAACAACCGATAACAACGCCAAAGAACACGACAAAGAAAAAGAGCATGTTTGAAGATTTAAAACCGCATTTACAGGAATTAAGAAAGCGTTTGATGGTTTCTGTGGGAACGATTTTAGTGGCGTTTTTGGGGTGTTTTCATTTTTGGAAAAATATTTTTGAATTTGTTAAAAATTCTTATAAAGGCACGCTCATTCAGCTCTCCCCTATTGAAGGGGTCATGGTGGCGGTTAAAATCAGTTTTTCAGCCGCTATCGTCATTTCCATGCCCATTATTTTTTGGCAATTGTGGCTTTTTATCGCTCCAGGGCTTTATAAAAATGAAAAAAAAGTGATTTTGCCTTTTGTGTTTTTTGGGAGCGGCATGTTTTTAATTGGGGCGGCGTTTTCTTATTATGTGGTGTTTCCTTTCATTATTGAATACTTGGCCACTTTTGGGAGCGATGTGTTTGCGGCTAATATTTCTGCGTCCAGTTACGTGAGCTTTTTCACACGCTTGATTTTAGGCTTTGGCGTGGCGTTTGAACTGCCTGTTTTAGCGTATTTTTTAGCCAAAGTGGGCTTGATTACCGATGCGAGCTTGAAAGCGTATTTCAAATACGCTATTGTAGTGATTTTTATTGTAGCAGCCATTATCACTCCCCCTGATGTGGTGAGTCAAATCTTTATGGCGTTACCCTTAGTGGGGCTTTATGGGCTTTCTATTTTAATCGCCAAAATGGTCAATCCGGCTCCTAAAGACGACGAAAGCGATCACGAAAATGACGCCAAAGAGCATACAAAGAGCGAGTCGTAGTTGAAAGAATTTGATTTAGAAAGCTATGATTATCATTTGCCTAAGGAATTGATCGCAAACTACCCCGTTTTGCCCAAAGAAAAGGCTAAATTGCTCGTTTATGAAAGGCGTTCGCAAACAATCACGCACACCACTTTTGAGCATGTTTTAGATTTTTTCCCTAAAAACGCCCTTGTGGTGTTGAACGACACTAAAGTGATGAAAGCCAGGCTTTTTGGATCTAAGCATGCCTTTTTGCCATCAAAAACGACTGAAGTGTTTTTCCACCGCTTTTTTAAAAGCAATACTGCCCTGACTCAAATCAAGGGCAAGATCAAAGCGGGGGATAAGATTTTTTTTGATGCAAATTATTACGCTGAAATTTTGGAATTGCTTCATAACGGCCAGCGCTTGATCGCTTTTTATAACAATCAAACCCCCTTAAATCAAGAAAATATCTTAAAACTTTTAGAGCAATACGGGCATATGCCCTTACCCCCTTATATTAAAAGAGCCGATGAGAGTTTGGATGCGCATGAATACCAGAGCGTGTTCGCTAAACACATTGGCGCGGTGGCTGCCCCTACGGCGTCATTGCATTTTTCTCAAAACGCCTTAGAAAAATTATTGAAAGATTTCAAGCACGCTTTTTTGACCTTGCATGTGGGGGCTGGGACTTTTCTTAGCGTAGAAACTAAGGACATTAGAGAGCATCAAATCCATACAGAAGTTTTGCATATTCCTAAAAAGAGCCAAGAAATTTTGCAAGAATCCCAAGAGATTTTATGCATCGGCACGACCGCTTTAAGGAGTGTGGAATACTTTAAGCGTTTAAAAAACCCTAATCAAGAGGCGTTTGAATGCGATATATTCTTGCATCTTGCTAATCCTATTCAGCATGTCAATTATTTGCTCACTAATTTCCATTTGCCCAAATCAAGCCTTTTAATGCTTGTAAGCGCGATGATAGGCTTAGAAAAAACCAAAGAAATCTACAAAATAGCCATAGAAAAGAAGTATCGTTTTTATTCTTATGGCGATGGGATGCTGATTTTATGAACCCCTTATTGCAAGATTACGCACGCATCCTTTTAGAATGGAATCAAACGCACAACTTGAGCGGTGCGAGGAATTTAAGCGAGTTAGAACCCCAGATCACAGACGCTCTAAAGCCCTTAGAATTTGTCAAAGATTTTAAAAGCTGCTTGGATATTGGGAGCGGGGCGGGACTTCCTGCTATCCCTTTAGCCCTTGAAAAACCTGAAGTGCAATTCATTCTTTTAGAGCCAAGGATAAAAAGAGCGGCTTTTTTAAACTACCTTAAAAGCGTTTTGCCTTTAAAAAACATTGAAATCATTAAAAAGCGTTTAGAAGATTATCAAAATCTTTTACAAGTGGATTTAATCACTTCTAGAGCGGTCGCTAGCTCTTCTTTTTTGATAGAAAAAAGCCAACGATTCCTAAAAGATAAGGGGTATTTTTTATTCTATAAAGGCGAGCAGTTAAAGAATGAAATCGCTTGTAAAACCACTGAATGCTTTATGCATCAAAAGCGCATTTATTTTTACAAATCAAAGGAAAGTTTATGTTAAGAATTTTAATCCCCCTACTCATTATTGTGTGGGTTTTATGGCGTTTGTTTTTGAGGCAAAAACCCCACAAAAACGACCACAGAGACAACCACTCTTACACGCAACAAACCCCAAAGAATTAGAAGATCACATGATTGTATGCTCTAAATGCCAAACCTATGTCTCTAGCAAAGACGCTATTTATAGCGGAGCGGTAGCCTATTGCAGTGAAACCTGTTTGAAGAATAAGAGGTAAACATGCTTATTTTAGGACACCCTTTAATCCCTAGCGATCGTTTTGTTTTCATTAAAAACACCGATGGCATTCATTCCGGCGCCAATAACGATATAGTGTGTTTTGAAGCAAACCCAAAAAATTTGGAATTAGCCCAATACTGCTGTGAAAATGGCGTCCATTTTAGCGTGATCTTTTTATCGCACAAGATAGAGACGGACTTGTTTTTTTTATTCAACGCTTTCAAACCGCTCTATTGTATTTTTAAGGATATTAAGCAAGCCATACTCGCCCAACAACACGCCACTAATTACTTATTAGATAGCAAAATCTTGTTTTCTATGGATTTAAACGATACAGAGTCGTGGGAAATTTGCGCTAAAAATCAAATAGATGGCGTCATTTCTAAAGATTCACTCCTTTTAAAATAAGCCCTTTTTAAACAAATCTTAGTTATAATAAGCCCTTTTTAAGGGGAGATGTCCGAGTGGTTGAAGGAGCACGCCTGGAACGCGTGTAAGGTGCAAGCCTTCGAGGGTTCGAATCCCTCTCTCTCCGCCATTTTAAAAATGCCACTTAAAAATGCCACGAGTGCGAAACAAAAAACAAAAAACTCCTTTCAAACAAGCTGCGCCTTTCAGGCGTTAAAAAGATTTTCATGCCAATTTCCACATCCACCTTATGATACAAAACAATCGTGCGAAACTGCACCCCAAATTTCCCGATAGCCCTAAAATAAGTGTTGTGAAAATTGAAATCTTTCAATGAATCCCAAGTATTCACCACCAAATCTTTGACCTTATTATTGAGTATCCATGTGTTAGCCGCTAGTTGCAAGCCAAAGAAAAAAGCCCAGCGGTTGATAGGGTTTTTAGCGTAAGCGACCATAAAATCCCCTCCCACCCCATAAGTGAACATGTTCGCTTGCAAAGTGGAATCGTTATTGAAAAGCACATTACCATAATCTATAAAGAAATAGTACCTAGAATACGCCCAGTCGTTTTTAGGATTCACTTCATAGCCTTGAAGGATTGAAGCCCCTTGTAAAAGCTTGTTGGTGTTTAAAGGGCGCATAAACACCGTGCCTATTTGATAAGAAGAAGACATGTAACTCAAATTTTCAGCATTTAAAATATTTAAAAAACTCATACTCAGTATTAAAATTCTTAAATAATGCACTTGCTTGTAAAATCCTTGTCTTTCTTTTTTCAAACCATCCAATGACCCTTTATCACGCTCAAAAGTTAGGGGTGTCTTATTATTTTTGAACTATTATGATAGCAAACAAACTGAATTTTTTTACAAATGAGAACGCTCATTGAACGCTCCATTTAGTCAATGATTATTGTCGGTCAAGGTAATTTTAATCAAAACATGCTATTATTTGGAACGATTTATTATTATAAGGCGTTTAGGACGCTTTGGCTGTTTAAAAAGAGCCTAATTTAAATGCAATCTTAAAAGGAGAAGTGCTTTGAAACTACTGGTAGTAGATGATAGCTCAACTATGAGAAGAATTATTAAAAATACACTTTCACGCTTAGGCTATGAAGACGTTTTAGAAGCTGAGCATGGGGTGGAAGCTTGGGAAAAACTAGACGCTAATGCGGACACTAAGGTGCTTATTACGGATTGGAACATGCCTGAAATGAACGGGTTGGATCTCGTTAAAAAGGTGCGTGCAGATAACCGATTTAAAGAAATCCCTATCATTATGATCACCACAGAGGGCGGTAAAGCTGAGGTCATTACGGCTTTAAAAGCGGGCGTGAATAACTACATTGTGAAACCTTTTACCCCCCAAGTTTTGAAAGAAAAATTAGAGGTTGTTTTAGGGACGAACGATTGAGTGTTAGAATCAATGTATTATGAGTTTTTCTTTATCTTCCCTAAGGAGCGAGAGCTTTTTGAGAGCTTTCTTTTAGACACCACACACCTAGCCTTAGAAGAATCAAGCTTAGAAAATTTAAAAGCGTTTGACGATAAAGAAACCATTGAATTTATAAGCCAATCCAGTTGGCGTTATTTCGCCACTCATGACTCCTTAAAGAAAGATTTAAAAGAAAATTTAAAAGAAAAACCCCCGCATCTCAAGAATTTCGTTATTTTACGCTCTGAAAAAAATTTGAGCGATTCGCTTTTTCCGGCGTTAAAAGCGTTTTGTTTGAATTTAAAGCAAAACTTGCAAAGCGAGTTTGATTTTTTCTACCTTTCGCGCAATTTGGCTTCAAAAGACTGGCTAGAAGCCTACAAACAAGCTGTTTTACCGGTGCGATGCGCCAAATTTTACATACACCCTAGCTGGCACCAAAAACCAAGCCATACCGCTATAGACGATTGCATAATGATCGATCCGGCTTTGGCCTTTGGATCAGGCCATCATGAAAGCACTTCTATGTGTTTGGAATTGCTCTCTGATCTTGATTTAAAGCACAAAAACGCTTTAGATGTGGGTTGTGGGAGCGGGATTTTAAGCATCGCCTTAAAAAAACAAGGCGTTAGCGCTTTAGTAGCTTGCGATACGGATAGTTTAGCCGTTGAAGAAACCCTAAAAAATTTTAGCTTAAATCAAATACCCCTATTAGCGCAAGATAAAGTCATTTATGGATCTACGCAAAAAATTGAAGGGCGTTTTGATATCATTGTGGCGAACCTTGTCGCTGATGTGATTAAGAGTTTGTATAGTGAATTTGTGCGGCTTTGTAACCACACTCTTATTTTATCAGGGATTTTAGAAACCCATTTAAACTCTGTTTTACAGATCTATTATAATGGATTTGAGGTTTTAGAGCAACGACAGCGTAACGAATGGGTCGCTCTAAAATTGCTTAAAAAACAATCAATAAATTAAGGATTATAATGAAACCAACGAACGAACCTAAAAAACCTTTTTTTCAAAGTCCCATTGTCCTTGCGGTTCTTGGAGGGATTTTACTCATTTTTTTTCTACGCTCTTTCAATTCTGATGGCAGTTTTTCGGACAATTTCTTAGCTTCTAGCACTAAAAATGTGAGCTACCATGAAATCAAACAGCTCATCAGCAATAATGAAGTGGAAAATGTGAGTATCGGTCAAACTTTGATCAAAGCCAGCCACAAAGAGGGCAACAATCGTGTGATTTATATCGCTAAACGAGTGCCTGATCTAACCTTAGTGCCTTTGTTAGACGAGAAAAAAATCAATTATTCTGGTTTTAGCGAGTCTAACTTTTTTACCGACATGTTAGGGTGGCTCATGCCTATTTTAGTGATTTTAGGGCTATGGATGTTTATGGCAAACCGCATGCAAAAAAATATGGGTGGGGGTATTTTTGGCATGGGGAGTGCGAAAAAACTCATTAACGCTGAAAAACCCAATGTGCGTTTTAATGACATGGCAGGCAATGAAGAAGCCAAAGAAGAGGTGGTAGAAATCGTGGATTTCTTAAAATACCCCGAACGATACGCCAATTTAGGGGCTAAAATCCCTAAAGGCGTGCTGTTAGTAGGGCCTCCAGGAACCGGTAAAACCCTTTTAGCAAAGGCGGTGGCTGGCGAAGCGCATGTGCCGTTTTTCTCTATGGGAGGGAGCAGTTTCATTGAAATGTTTGTGGGCTTAGGGGCAAGCAGGGTTAGGGATCTGTTTGAAACCGCTAAAAAACAAGCCCCTAGCATCATTTTTATTGATGAAATTGATGCCATAGGCAAGAGCAGAGCGGCTGGAGGCATGATAAGTGGGAATGATGAAAGAGAGCAAACCCTAAACCAGCTCTTAGCCGAAATGGATGGTTTTGGGAGCGAAAACGCGCCTGTGATTGTCTTAGCCGCAACGAACCGCCCTGAAATCTTGGATCCGGCTTTAATGCGTCCAGGGCGCTTTGACAGGCAGGTTTTAGTGGATAAGCCTGATTTTAATGGCAGGGTAGAAATCTTAAAAGTGCATATTAAAGGCGTGAAACTCGCTAATGATGTGAATTTGCAAGAAGTCGCCAAACTCACCGCAGGGCTTGCGGGGGCGGATTTAGCGAATATCATCAATGAAGCCGCGCTTTTAGCGGGACGAAACAACCAAAAAGAAGTCAAACAACAGCATTTAAAAGAAGCGGTTGAAAGAGGGATTGCAGGGCTAGAAAAGAAAAGCAGGCGTATCAGTCCTAAAGAAAAGAAAATCGTCGCCTACCACGAAAGCGGGCATGCCGTGATTTCTGAAATGACTAAAGGGAGCGCTAGGGTGAATAAAGTCTCTATCATTCCAAGGGGCATGGCGGCTTTAGGCTACACCCTTAACACGCCTGAAGAAAACAAATACTTGATGCAAAAGCATGAACTCATCGCTGAAATTGATGTGCTTTTAGGCGGGAGGGCGGCTGAAGAAGTCTTTTTGGAAGAAATTTCTACCGGTGCGAGCAACGATTTAGAAAGAGCGACTGATATTATTAAAGGCATGGTGAGTTACTACGGCATGAGCAGTGTCAGCGGGCTTATGGTGTTAGAAAAGCAACGGAACGCCTTTTTAGGAGGCGGTTATGGGAGCAGTAGGGAATTTAGCGAAAAAACCGCAGAAGAAATGGATCTTTTCATTAAAAACCTGCTAGAAGAACGCTATCAGCATGTCAAACAAACCTTAAGCGACTACAGAGAGGCGATTGAAATCATGGTCAAAGAATTGTTTGACAAAGAAGTCATTACAGGCGAAAGGGTGCGTGAAATCATCAGCGAATACGAAGTCGCCAACAATTTAGAAAGCCGTTTGATCCCTTTAGAAGAGCAAGCGAGTTAAAAGTGCGATCTTGCAAACAGATTTTTGATAAGGGTTTAAAGCCCTATTATAAACATTCTGTTTGCTTAAAGCCTTTTTTTAGGTTTTGTTTTCTCAAAATTCATGCTTTTAAACAGCGTTATAGAGCGTTTGCTTTAACGCCTCTTTCTTATATGTTTTTTAACGCTTGTAAAATTTTTGTTCCCATAATTGATTTTAAAATCGTTTTTATTCCTACTCTAAAACACCAAGCCAAGTTAAAAAGAATCTCTAATGCCTATTAACCCTCTCTATCTTTTCCCCAATCTTTTCACCGCTAGCAGTATTTTTTTAGGCATGATGAGTATTTTTTACGCTTCCAGTTATCAATTTGTCATGGCGTGTTGGTTAGTGGTAGCGAGCCTTATTTTAGACGGGCTTGATGGGCGTGTCGCAAGGCTTACCAATACCACTAGCAAATTTGGTATTGAATTTGACTCTTTAGCTGATGTGGTCGCTTTTGGAGTCGCCCCAAGCCTTATCACTTACTTTTATGTGGGGTATAATTTTGGGCGTATAGGCATGGCGGTGAGCGCGTTGTTTGTGATTTTTGGAGCGATACGATTAGCGCGATTCAATATCAGCACCAACACAAGCGATCCCTATTCTTTCATCGGTATCCCCATTCCTGCGGCGGCGGTATTGGTGGTGCTTTGCGTGTTATTAGATAATAAATACCATTTTTTAGAAGGCAATACGGAAAAGTTATTTTTAGGCTTTATTGTCTTATTAGGGGTGCTTATGGTGAGCAATATCCGCTACCCTAATTTTAAAAAAGTCAAGTGGAATCTCAAGCTTTTCATCTTAGTGTTGATTTTTTTATCGTTAGTGTTTGTGCGCCCTTTAGAGGCTTTGAGCGTGTTTATGGGGCTGTATTTGATTTATGGCATCATTCGGTGGATCTTTTTAATGGTAAAAATTATTTTTAATAAAAATAAAAGCGCATGAAAGAATCTTTTTACATAGAGGGAATGACTTGCACGGCGTGTTCTAGTGGGATTGAACGCTCTTTGGGGCGTAAAAGTTTTGTGAAAAAAATAGAAGTGAGCCTTTTAAATAAGAGCGCTAACATTGAATTTAACGAAAACGAAACCAATTTAGACGAGATTTTTAAACTCATTGAAAAATTGGGCTATAGCCCTAAAAAAACCCTCACAAAAGAAAAAAAAGAATTTTTTAGCCCTAATGTTAAATTAGCGTTGGCGGTTATTTTCACGCTTTTTGTGGTGTATCTTTCTATGGGGGCGATGCTCAGTCCTAGCCTTTTACCTGAACGCTTGCTTACGATTAACAACCATAGTAATTTTTTAAACGCTTGCTTACAGCTTATAGGCACGCTCATTGTCATGCATTGGGGGAGGGATTTTTACATTCAAGGGTTTAAAGCCTTATGGCACAGACAGCCTAACATGAGTAGCCTTATCGCCATAGGCACAAGCGCCGCTTTAATCTCAAGCCTGTGGCAATTGTATTTCGTTTATACGAATCAGTGGTCTTATGGGCATTATTATTTTGAAAGCGTGTGCGTGATTTTAATGTTTGTGATGGTGGGCAAACGCATTGAAAACGTTTCTAAAGATAAAGCTTTAGACGCCATGCAAGCCTTGATGAAAAACGCCCCAAAAACCGCCCTTAAAATGCAAAATAACCAACAGATTGAGGTTTTAGTGGATAGCATTGTGGTGGGGGATATTCTAAAAGTCCTCCCTGGAAGCGCGATTGCGGTGGATGGCGAAATCATAGAGGGCGAAGGGGAATTAGATGAGAGCATGTTAAGCGGCGAAGCGTTGCCGGTTTATAAAAAAGTCGGCGATAAAGTCTTTTCAGGGACGCTCAATAGCAACACGAGTTTTTTAATGAAAGCCACTCAAGATAACAAAAACAGCACTTTGTCTCAAATTATAGAAATGATCCATAACGCCCAAAGCTCAAAGGCAGAGATTTCTCGCTTAGCGGATAAGGTTTCAAGCGTGTTTGTGCCAAGCGTGATCGCTATCGCTATTTTAGCGTTTGTGGTGTGGCTCATCATCGCGCCTAAGCCTGATTTTTGGTGGAATTTTGGCACCGCTTTAGAAGTGTTTGTATCGGTTTTAGTGATTTCTTGCCCTTGCGCTTTAGGATTGGCTACGCCTATGAGTATTTTAGTGGCGAACCAAAAAGCGAGTTCTTTAGGCTTATTTTTTAAAGACGCTAAAAGTTTAGAAAAAGCAAGGCTAGTTAATACGATTGTTTTTGATAAAACCGGCACGCTCACTAACGGCAAGCCTGTCGTTAAAAGCGTCCATTCTAACATAGAATTATTAGAGCTATTGAGTTTGGCGAGCAGCATTGAAAAGAGCAGCGAACATGTCATTGCTAAAGGGATTGTAGAATACGCCAAAGAGCATGACGCCCCCTTAAAAGAAATAAGCGAAGTTAAAGTGAAAACGGGCTTTGGCATTAGCGCTAAAGTAGATTATCAAGGCGCTAAAGAAATCATCAAAGTGGGTAACAGCGAATTTTTTAACCCTATTAACACGCTAGAAATTCAAGAAAACGGGATTTTAGTGTTTGTGGGTAGAGCGATTAATGAAAAAGAAGACGAGCTTTTAGGGGCGTTTGTTTTAGAAGATTTGCCCAAAAAAGGCGTGAAAGAGCATGTCGCTCAAATCAAAAATTTAGGCATTAACACTTTTCTTTTGAGTGGGGACAATAGGGAAAATGTCAAAAAATGCGCGCTTGAATTAGGGATAGATGGTTATATCAGCAACGCTAAACCACAAGACAAGCTCAACAAGATTAAAGAGCTTAAGGAAAAAGGGCAGATCGTTATGATGGTGGGCGATGGCTTGAATGACGCCCCTAGCCTTGCTATGAGCGATGTGGCGGTGGTGATGGCTAAAGGGAGCGATGTGAGCGTGCAAGCGGCGGATATTGTGAGCTTTAATAACGACATCAAATCGGTTTATAGCGCGATTAAATTGAGCCAGGCGACCATTAAAAATATCAAAGAAAATTTGTTTTGGGCTTTTTGTTATAATAGCGTGTTTATCCCTTTAGCTTGTGGGGTTCTTTATAAGGCTAATATCATGTTAAGCCCAGCGATTGCGGGTTTAGCGATGAGCTTAAGCTCTGTGAGTGTGGTCTTAAACTCCCAAAGGCTAAGGAATTTTAAAATTAAGGATCATTGAATGAAAGTAACTTTTCAAGTGCCAAGCATTACTTGTAACCATTGCGTGGATAAAATTGAAAAATTTGTGGGCGAAATTGAAGGCGTGAGCTTTATTGATGCGAGCGTGGAAAAAAAGAGCGTGGTTGTAGAATTTGACGCTCCAGCGACACAGGATTTGATTAAGGAAGCTTTATTAGATGCAGGGCAAGAAGTGGTGTGATATAGAAGTGGTGTGATATAGAAGTGGTGTGATATAGAAGTGGTGTGATATAGAGTTAGCGGATTAATGTTAAAAGTGGTTTAGTATAAAAATAATCCAAATACCACAACATGCAAAAGGGTTGTTGTCTTTTAATGCGTGGGTTTGTTTGGGTGTTTTTGCAACCGCTAGAAAAAGGGAGGAGTTTTAGGTAATAACACTCGTAATCTAAAATCAAAAAGAAGCTATCAAATACAAAGGATAAGCATGGGTATCAAAGAAAAAGAAATTGAGCTTGAAACCTTAAAACGAGAAATTGCGCAAGCGGAAGCGAGTTTGGAGCAGGATTTCATTAAGCGCATGGTGGATAAGACCAACGAGAAAGTGGAAGATCTGTTTTTTGGGAATAAGCCCGAGTTTTACCGGTTTGTTTTCACGGAGCAAAACAATTATTTGAGAGAAAAGCTAACGGACAAAGTGAGTAAAGCCATGGATTTGAGCGATGAAATCCAAAGAGACAAAACAGAAAACGAATCTTTAGAAAATGGCGCGAAATTCAAAAAGAGGTTTGTGTTTGAATTGCAAAATGATTTAATATTTTTGAGAACAACAAGGAATACCTATAGCGCTAAAACCGAGCATGAAAATTTTCAAGAAAGATTGTTAGCGGCTAAAGATACTTTTAGATTGATCAAAGCAAATGATTTTAAAACTAAAATTTACCCCTATCAAATCATCCTACGCTTAAAAACAAAACACATCATTGTTTTTAGATGGTTGAAAAAAGAAATCATCAAACGCTTTGTTAAAAAAGATCTTTTCACCGAGACCCTATCCATAAAAATAATGGATAAAAAAGGGCGAAAATACGCCTTAATCGCAAACTATAACCATGCAAGCGATATTATTGAGCTAATGCTTGATGATAAAACCTACACCACCACCCTCTACTATCAAAAACCGCTTTTTGACCTGATTAAAAATTCTAATTTTAATTTGACAATCAAAGACAACACACTAGAAATAAATCAAGCTAAAAACGCCTATTCGTTTAAAGCGAAAAATACCAAAACCCTTGAATATTAAAAGGCAATGAATTTACCATTCCTACACAAATTTCACTAAGATCATCCCGCTAAACGCGTTGTTTTTGTAAAATTCTATGCGATAGATCCTTTCTTGCTTGTCCAGTGAAAAGTGTTTTTGAAAATCTTTAAGCCTAATCGTATAGCCCGTTTCATTAGGCTTACTTTCATTAGAAACGCTAAAACCAATCACATTCGCGCGGATATTATCCATAGCATGGATATAAAAACTCTCCTTCACTTCAACCACGCTCCCTATCTTAACCATTTGATCCTTATTGTCAATTTGCATTTTCACTTCTTCTAAAGAATGATCAAACTCTATGTAAAAGGGCGACAATCGTGTCATGAGCTTGTTGCCGTATTTTAAAAACACTTCTTGTTTGTTTTTGACTAGCCCTACAATGTAAGCGTTGCTCTCTATGGGGATTTGTGGGATTTTAGTGTTATTAGGTAAAGGGAAATGATTGAGTTTAGGGCGTAAGTTAAAAAGGGGCATTTTAGGCAGAGAGCTGATTTTTGCCCACAAGCTTTTATCGTTGATTAGGGCATGCACGCTGTTAGGGTTAAGCTCAAAATCGCGCTTAAAAGGGATATTGAGCTGATTGAGTAAGCCCTCAATGGCTTGCAAATGGTAAAACACTCTTGACTCTAGTGGGAGTTCTTTGCTGGCTTCATTGGCAAAAGCGCTCTTTTTTTGGTTGATCGCATAAAAAGTTAGGGCTTTTTGCATTTCTGTATCGCCTTGCGCGGTGTACGTGTTTTTTAAATGGTATTTTTCAATGGGGTGCAATAAATGGGCGTTAATATTCTCAATCGTATTGTTAGCAAAAGCAAGCAAATTAGGGAATTTCGCCCCCTTAACCTCATCTTGATCAATGATAAAGCAATTCCCCCAGCGTTTAGGATTGAGCATCGCATCAATATAAACAGGGCGATAATACCCACCGCCATCATGCAAATGCAAGACAGCATCCACGCTAGGCTTTGCAATCAAGGATTTGATTTCTTGGATAGTGGGGTATTCAGGGTCATTCTTGTCTAAAGCGGCAAATTTGCGGTTCATATCCCCATACAAGCCCCTATGATTTCTTAACATGGAAGGCTTATTCAATACGGGAACCACTTCCACCAAGCCTTTTAAAACGCTATAGTGCATTAAAAACAAATTAGTCGCATTAAACCCTCCAGGCTCATCGCCTTGAATCCCTGCTAAAAGCAACAAATGGGGGGCTTTGTCTTTATCCTCTACATTTTTAGGGGCTTTTTCTATCGTTTCTATCGCATGCAAAAACACCCAAGAATACAAGCCCCACACTAAAAGCCATATTTTTTTCATCCAATCTCTCTACTCTTTGAAACTAAAAGATCGCTAATTATACCTAAAAACCTTTTTAAGGGTGTTTTTTAAAGTTTCTATGAAAAAGGAACGAAAAATGCTTGTGGATGATCAATTCTATTTAAAAGGTTTTTTATGGATATTTTAAAAACTCTTCAAAAGCATTTGGGCGATGTTGAAACAAGCGATTTTAAAACCAATGCGATAGAAAAATCCCAACAAATCGCTAAATTCAGTAGGGACATGAAAAATATAAACGAGAGCGTTGGGGCGTTGCAAGTCTTGCAAATCGCTTGTAAAAAACTCCTGAATAAGAGCATGGGTTTGGAAGATAAAGACGCTTTGCAAGCTTCTATCATTAAACAAGAATTGCGAGAAATTGTAGAAAATTGCCAGTTTTTAGCCTCCCCTTTGTTTGACACTCAGCTCAACATTGCCATTAACGATGAGGTTTTTTCCATGATTGTGGATAATCCTTTGAATTTATTGGAAAATGTAAGCGGGTTTCAAGCTTATTTGGAAGAAAAATTAAACGAAATTAAGGAATTATTAGGTTATTTGAGCGAAAGCCTTTCAAATCCTAAAGCCTTTACGCCAAGTTTTTCAAATAAAAACCTTAAAGATTTGTTGAGCGATAACTTGAGGGCTTAAAATCTAGCTCTCTAATTTAGAAAATTTGATTTTCCATAAAAAGAATGAGCCTAAAAACGCTATTACGAATAAGCCCACCAAGTAATAGCCCAAGTCTGTAAATTCCAAGCTTTGTAAGGCGCTTAAAAGGCGGTTTTCAAATTTTAAATGGAGTTTCTCGCTAACGACTTGAAAAAGCTCAATCAACCCGATAAAAAGCGCGATAAACACGCTCAAGGCGGTGATGGAGATATTGTAGTAGATTTTTCTTAAAGGGGTTTTGAACGCCCAATCATACGCCTTGAGCATGAACGCCCCATCTAAAGTGTCAAACAAACTCATGCCAGCGGCAAAAAGAATGGGTAAAGAAAGCATGCCCACCACACTCACTTTAATCGCGCTGCTAGAGAGAGCCAAAAGCGCGATTTCACTAGCGGTATCAAAACCTAGCCCAAAAAGAAAACCCACAGGATAAATGTGCCACGACTTGGAAACGAAATTAAACAAGGGTTTAAAAAAGCGGTTGAGTAAGCCCCTACTCGTTAAGAGCCGTTCGATCTCTTCGTTTTGTTGCCGGCTCAAGCTTTCATTAGAATGCGATTTTTTGAAGATTTTTAATAGATCTATTAAAATAATCGCATTCAATAGCCCTATAATGAGCAAGAAAAGCCCAGAAACTAAAGTCCCCACTACCCCCCCTATTTCTTCTAGCATCGGTGTATGCTCTTTAGCCCAAGCGATCGCAAACGCGCTGATGATGGTCATTAAAATCACCACGCTTGAATGCCCCATAGAAAAGTAAAACCCCACACCATAGGCGTTTTTGCCTTGTTGGGTGAGCTTTCTAATGGTGTTGTCTATGCAAGCGATGTGATCCGCATCAAACGCATGCTTTGCCCCTAGCATGTAAGCCATAGACGCCGCCGCATAAAACGAAGCGTTATTAGCCATAAAGAGCAACGCCAAACCCAATACATGCAAGAACACAATCGCTAAAAAATAAGGAAACCACAATTTCACCGCGCACCTTTTGTAAAAATAATATTTTTTGAGTGATTGTAATATATTTTGTTAAATTAGAAAAGATTTGTTTTTTGTTTATTTTCTGCAAATTGCCCTAAAAAATTTTTAAGGGGAATGAGAGATTTTGAGTTAAAATCAATCACTTCTTTTAGTTTTTCATATTCTTCTTTGTGTTTTTCCTTTATTTTACCTTCATCATCAATAACAATGTTTTCTTCATTCTTCTTGTTATTTGTATCCCACTTGTATTGGAAAAATTTTTGTAGTTCAAACACTTCTAAATAGGCATACAGCATATTTTTTCTTATGTTTGTAATCGGTTTATAATGTTCTTTACTTTTAATACATTCTAAGTATCCTTCAAAGCATTTAAGAAATTCATCGTGTTTAGCAATTTCTAATAATAGGGCTTCTAAATCGCCATCATCTTGATTGTTAGGGAATAAAAAGATTTGTTCTTCTGAAATAGTTTGTTTCGTTTTTGATACGACTGTTAAAATCTCTTTTTTATTACTCTTATAGTTATCCGCATCAAAAATGATAAGTGTTTTATCGTATTTTTCAATTTCAAGCAATCGTTTAGATAGGTTATCTTTTCCTTTTATATATAGTTTGTTTCGTTTTTGATACGACTGTTAAAATCTCTTTTTTATTACTCTTATAGTTATCCGCATCAAAAATGATAAGTGTTTTATCGTATTTTTCAATTTCAAGCAATCGTTTAGATAGGTTATCTTTTCCTTTTATATTTTGCACCTTAAAATTTTTGATTGGAAGATCTTCTAGAAAATACAGATAAACTTCTAAAAACACCTTATCGCTTGGACCTTCTACAAAAATCAGTATTTCTTTATCTGCCATTGAATGATCCTAATTTTAGCATGATGCTTTAGCCAAAAAGATTCTCTTCATTTTCAAAATAATATTCTAAATTTTCTCCATAATAAGGCTCTGCAACGATTGAACCATTGTATTGTTCTAAGCAAAACAACTTAGTTTGATGCACAAAATCCTTTTCTCTAATAACTTGATCTAAAATTTCTATAAATTCTTGGTTGTGGGTAGTCATAAACACTTGCAAATTACCATCTTTATTATTATTGATAAAATCAATAATATTTTTTAACAATAATCTCATGCGAGAAAAGTGTAAGCCATTCTCCACTTCATCAATATAAATCGTTTTTGCGTTATCAGCCATAAAAGCACTTACAATATACAAATATTTAATCAAACCATCACCAAATACAGATAATGGGATTTTTTCTTTGATATTTTTCACTTTTAATTTGAGTTGGTTGTTGGCACTAAATCTGATGGCTTGAATACTTTTATCAAATTGATTAAGCCTTTCATTTAATTCTTTTTCTAATTGGTTTTCATCAAGAATCTTACGCATTGCTTGAATGATATTAGGATCCATAATTATGGATAGCATTAGGGTTCATAATATCTCGCTTTCGTGCAACATCGCTAGGCGTTATGATAGCAGTGCTTTCAAAGGGTAGAAGTTCTTGCAATTGACTGGGTTCAAAATTCTTAAATTGCCTGTTGTAGCCTGACTGATTAGGAATTGGTGGGAAATTAGGAATTTTAGTAATATTTAAATGATCGTTATAGATTTCTTTATTGTTTTTCTTAAGAGTGAAATTAAGCCGAGAGAATTCTTGAGCATGCTCTACTGTGGGTATTATTTGCGACTCTATTACCTTTTGTTTTTCATTGGCTATGAATTTTATTTGTAAGTCTAAGGTTTGATTGTTGTCTAAAGTTGTAACAATTTGTATTTTTTTCTCAGTGTCTAAACCATAAAACATCAAGTTTTTTGATTCTGTTGTTAAAGGCTCTTTGCGTATATTGTCATAAATTTCTAATACATTAGTGCATGGGTGCATGGATTTACCTACCAAATAATACAATGCTTCTAACAAATTGGATTTGCCCGCATTGTTTTGGCCGGTGATAATATTAAGTTTGGTAAAACCATCAATTTGAGTGTTCCTAAAATTCTTAAAATTTTTAATGCGAACAGACTGAATCATTGAACCCCTTTATCCAAACAAAAATTGATGCTAAATTTTCATATTATAGTGCATGCGATTACGACAAAATTTAATAGGAAATAAATAAGAAATCATAAAAATAAAAGCATTATATAAATTATCCTATTTGGATTAGTTTTTCCCACCCAAAAATTTGACCCATTCGTCTCTATCAATCAAAATCACTTCATTAGCTTGAGCCAGTTTTTGAGCGGCTTGCGTGAAGTAGCTATTGGTGATCACGCAGGCTTTTTCGCAAGCGTAGTAAGCTTTAGAAGAGACCACCTCTTGAATGGCTTTGGGCGAAACTTTATGCGAGTAGCGTTTGGCTTGAACCGCCCATTTGACGCCATCTTTTTCTATAATCAAATCCGCTCCATAATCGCCGCTTTTTTGAGTGATTGTGACTGCAAAACCCTTGGAAGTGAAAAAGATTTTGGAATATTCTTCAAATTCAAAGCCGTTCATGGCGTCTATTTTTTGCAAAATGCGTTTGAGTTGGCGCTTCTTATACGAAGAAATAACGCCTTGAAATAACACTAATATTGAAAAAACGCCAAGAAGCGCTAACAATTTTAAAAGCAAATCATTAGCTGAAGTAGCTAATTTCAATTCTAAAGCTTTTTCCAATACAACATGCCAAATTAAATAAATCCCTACCGAAAACAAAACAACAAAAATGAAAAATAAAATCTTTTTCATGCCCTAAAGCCATGCCGCATTTTCTATAGCGTTCAAACGCTTTTCTAAACCCTCCATAAGAGAATAGTAAGCCTTATTAAGGGCCTTGATTAAAGCGTTATAATAGGATTTGTCTTCTTGGGGAAAAAGAGAGGGGTTATCGCCCAAACGATTAGCGTAATAAACAGGCACGCTGAAAGCGGTGGGGATTAAAAGGGTGTCAAACGGGCAAGCGGTTTGCGGGACGCATTCTAAAATCAAACTCGCTTGAAGGTTTAAAAACCGCATGACAGATTTAGGGTCAGCGTTAGGCTCAATAGTCTTTTTAAGCCTTTCTTTAATGGCTTTTAAATCCTTAGGATTCTCTTCAAAAGAAAAAAAAACATTGCCTGAAATATTGAAAGTGAGAGCGCTTTTATCTTTTAAAAAATAAGCGATTTGTTGGGCAATCGCTTTTTTAAATTCCTTTTGGTAAAAGGGCGGCACAAAACGGGCGTTAAAAAAGATTTTAGGGGGGGTTAAAGTGGAAGCGGTTTTTAAAGGGCTGTTTTTGGGGTAATCTTTATATTTTAAATGCAGAGTCGTTTTGTTGAAAAACTGACACCCTAGTAAAATAAAAGCGACACCAACGCTTAAAACCCTTAGCATTCTACCAAACGCCCATGCTCTAATTTCACATGCTTAGTGGCTAATTTAAGCGTGCTTGGGTTGTGCGAGATGAGAATGATCAAGCGGTTTTGTTTCAATTCCAAAATGCTTTGCTTAACGCTCTCTTCTGTGTGATTGTCTAAAGCCGAAGTGGCTTCATCAAAGATTAAAACTTGAGCGTCTTTATACAAAGCTCTTGCAATGGCGATCCTTTGGCGTTGCCCGCCGCTAAGGTTAGCGCCAAATTCATCTAAAACGCTTTCTATCCCATGAGGCATTTTTTCCACAAAATCTAAGGCTTGGGCTTTTTTTAGGCATTCTTTGATTTTTATTTCATCAATTTCTAAACCATACGCCACATTTTCAGCCACGCTCCCGTTAAAAATAAACACCCTTTGAGTGACAACGCTAATCTTTTCCCTCAAGGATTTTTGAGTGATGCTTTCTATTTTTTGATCATTGATGAAAATTTCGCCCCTACTTGGCTCATAAAGGCGTAAGATTAAATTCACTAATGAGCTTTTGCCGCTCCCGCTTTCGCCTTTTAGAGCGATGATTTCATTTTGCTGGAATTTCAAACTAATATCGCTTAAAACATAACGCTCTTGATCTTCTAGCGCATAAGCCAGCCATACCTCTTTAAATTCTATGGTGTGTATGGCGTTATCTAGTGTCAATTCCCCATCAATAATGGCCGGCTCTCTTTCTAAAATCTCATGGATCCTATCGCTAGCGACTAAGGCTTCTTGAAAATTAGAAACAATCCTAGTTAGGCGTTTGATCGGCGTATAAAGCATAAAAAGGGCCGTGATGAAAGAAAAAAACGCCCCCACGCTAATATGACCCTTAATGACTTCATTCCCCCCTAAATAGATCACTAACGCTATAGCGATAGAGCCTAAAAACTCCATTAAAGGCGAAGAAATTTCAGCCACGGCGATGTTTTTGATACCGATTTTAAAAAACGCTTCATTTTCTTTCACAAAAGCCTTATGCTCTAATTTTTCGCCATTAGAGATTTTAATCGCTTCCACGTTGTTAAAAACTTCACTCAAACGAGCGGTGATTTTGGCGTTACTCTCTTGGTGGGCTTTAGCGAGTTTTTTAACCTTACGAATGATTTTACTGATAGGAATGGCGGCTAGCGGCATGATCACTAGCCCCACTAGCGCTAATTTAGGGCTTTGATAGATCACCACCCCCACTAATCCCACAATCGTTAGCCCTTCTCTTAGGCTCTCTGAAAGGTAATTGGACAAACTCGCCCTAATCAAACCTATATCATTGGTGATTCTTGCGATCAATTCGCCTTTTTTAGTCCTGTTAAAAAAATCCATTTCCATTTTGAGAAGGCTTTCTAACATAGTGTTGCGTATTTTTTTGACAATATCAAGCCCAATAAAGTTAGTGAAATAAGTGCCTAAATACATGCCCCCACTCTTACCCAAATACGCCAAAATCACTAAAAAAGGCAAGATTTTGAGCATGTGAGTGTCTTTATTGATAAAAATTTCATCTAAAGTGGGCTTGACCAAATAAGTCCCCCAAGCCGTGCTTAAAGCCACCACTAAAGAAGAAAATAAAACCACTGTAAAACTTTTATAATGCTCTTTAAGATATTTAGAATAACGCCTGAAAAAGAGTTTCAAATGCTTAACCTTTGGATTTGATTGAACTCTTATTATAGTGTTTTTATTAGGGGATTTTTAACGCTTTAATAAACAGCTTAAAGCGATTGATTAGAATTTAGCGCTAAGGGTTGTCATCAAATGGCTTCTGTCTGAATAAAGCGCTTTAGAGCCGGGCGTGGGCCTGTAACTCCCTACCGTAAAGCCTGAATGCGTCATCACGCCCAAATATTCTAATTTCACGCTCGCTGTCAAACTCTTACTGATCTTATAGCCCACATTAACAGTCGCGCTCGCTTCATTGGCTAAAGTGCCGCTAGTCCAACGCCACAAAGTCCCCCACAGCCATTTTTTATGCACGCCCCCACCAAAAACCCAGCCAGAGACGGCATCAGCGGTTACCACATGGCTTAAGGCTTGCCCTATATCATAAACGCTATTGGTCCAAAAATCAATGCCTAAAGGGTTTCCTGTCGTGCCTATGTAAGCGTTTGCGTTTTTCCATACTTTATAAAACGCTCCCCCGAAATTAAATTCATTGTAATCAAATCGTTGCCTAATGAGCAGGCTTTGCCCGGCAGTACCCGCTTTCACAGCGTAACGATAAGTATCCCTTTTAAGGGGGGCATGGACAGGGAGCAAAATATAAGCCTTCGTTTCGGATCTAAAGCCCACGCCATTGAAATTAGGGTTACTATCATAGCCTACAGCCACCCCAGGGCTATAATAAGTCCCGGGCGAAAATTGGAAAAAAGGGCTGACGCTAACCCCTTTCCTTTCGTAAGTGTAATCCACTAAATGGATACCATAATTTAGAGTGCGCCCGTTTTTAATCACGGTTCTTGGAGAATAAAAATCATAAATCCACTCCCCATAAGCGAACGCCCTACCCCATGAGCTAAACCACCATAATTTATGACTCCCCTCATTTTTATCCTTGATTTTAGCGCTGATTTCAAAACCTTGCGTGTAAGAGCTCATATAAGGAGCATTGGATTGATAACGCCCTCCTTTAGCCGTAAAAATATCCTTATAGCGGTATTCTAAAAAAGCGTTATTCATCAAGTAATTACGGCGGATCTTATTGGCTCTAGCGTTCCCGCACGCTATAGAATCAATCACCTTGCCATCAGAACCAAGCGCGCACTCATGGATACTCGTGCCATCAAGCAAGGCCCTTTTACCCCCTAAATAGCCATCCCAATAACCGATGTAATTATAAATAACCGATCCGCCTTGATTGAATTTCGTGCTGTCATAAGCAATCCCACCGATTGTGCCGCCGACTTTTCCCTCTAAAACATGCCCTTGATCTTTAAGGCTTTTGGATAAAAAATCCGCATAAATATTGCCCTGACCCACAGCGGTTACAAAAGTCTCTGTAGGATAAATCCCCCTAGCTATGTCAATCTTTTTCTTATTAAAGCCAACCTTAGAAAAGGACTCCGCCAAAACTTCAATTTTATAATCAAACGCTTGCACAGAAGCGTTCAAACTCAAAACGTATAACCCACAAAAAACTTTATTCTTTAAAGGCGCGCTATTTTTCATTTTTTCCCTTTTAATAGCCAATACATCTTAAAGACTATACAATTCTTAACTGATCTAAAAAACAAAGAAGCATAATCAAGCTATTTATTTACTTTTAATTAACTCAACTATTTTAGATTATAACGAAATTTTTTTAGTTTCATCATAGAATGAGATAGAGTAAATCAAAATTTAATCAAAGTGGGATTTTTGCACCGTTTTACAACCAAACCCACTTTTTTAATATGAAAGTTCTTATATTGATTTTAAACAATGCTAAAAGCCTTTTTTAAGTTTTTTAAACTTAATTTATTAATAAAAACTCCAACACCGCCATGCGCATTGCCACGCCATTTTTGACTTGCTCTAAAACTTTAGATCGCTTGTCTTCTAACACCGTGCTTTCTATATCAATATCCCTATGCACCGGGCCTGGGTGTAAAATAATGACCTCTTTATTTTTAGCGTGATCATCTAGGCGTTTTTGGGTGATGCAATAAGCGTTGCCATAATCTTTCAAGCTCGCAAAAATGGGCGCGTTGTGCCGTTCGGTTTGGGTCCTCAAGCTCATTAAAATGTCAGCAAATCCTATCGCTTCTTCAATGTTATGCGTCGTTTTTAAAGGAGTGATAGGGAGCATGGAGCTTGGAGCGCACAGCATGATCTCAAGCCCTAGCCTTTGGAGTAATTTAATGTTGCTATTAGCCACTCTGGAATTTTTCACATCGCCTATAAAAGCGATTTTCTTCCCCTTTAGATTTTCCAAACTGCCAAAATGCCGATAAAGGGTGAGCAAGTCTAATAAGGCTTGGGTAGGGTGAGCGCTTGTGCCGCTTCCTGCGTTAATCAAGGGGCATTGTGAAAATTCAGCCAATTTAAAAGGCGCGCTTGAAAAAGCATGCCGTGTGATGATAGCGTCAGGCTGCATGGCATGGATATTTTTAAAAGTGTCTATTAGGGTTTCACCCTTTGAAGTGGAGCTCGTTTGCATGTTTAATTTCACTATTTTTGCCCCTAACCTCAAGCTTGCGATTTCAAAACTAGACACCGTTCTGGTGGAATTTTCAAAAAATAAAGCCACGATGATTTTATTTTGCATTTTTTCTCTTGTCTCTAAAGACACGGCGTTAAAATCGTTCGCATAAACGCTCGCTTTTTTTAATAAAAGCTTGATTTCATCTAGGCTTAAATCGCTAGTTTGGAGCAAGTGTCGGCATTTTTTTGGCATAAAACCCCCTTTTAGTTATAATATGGATTTTATTTTAGCTAAAAATGGCATGGGTTTTAGCAAGGAATGGGCTTGAAAAATCTCTCAATACTTCTGGTGTTTTTATTCTTTTGTTTGGGGTGTGTGAGCAATTTTAATGAAGACACTTACACGCTAGACTTAGTTTTAGAAAAAAAGATCCAAGCCAGCAGGAAAGGCGAAATCACCCAAGATAATGTGCCTATCATCACGGCTATCGCTACGCATTTAAACGATGTGGATAGCGGCACTTACTACGATCATGAGTATTTTTTAGTGGAGATTTTCACGCAAAATAACGACTGGATAGATGATGGCTATATTTCTTATGAACTTTTTGGCACAAAACCTACAGGCTCAGAGCCTTTATGGGTGCGAGAAATCACAAAAGATGAATTTGATGGCATTTTAGAAACCACGAACAGGTGGAGTCGAGCCTTTTTGCTCGCTTTTGACAAATTGGATTATTTAGCGGTGCAAGAAGCCAAACTAGAGCTTGATGCCTATAGTTTAGGCAAAATTGTTTTTAATTTCGCTTATCAAGTCCCCTTACCTCAATTTTAATGCGCCTAGATTACGCCCTATTCAACCAGCATTTAGCAAATAGCAGAGAAAAAGCTAAGGCGTTGGTTTTAAAAAAACAGGTTTTAGTCAATAAAATGGTGGTTTCTAAACCCTCTTTTATCATTAAAGAGGGTGATCAAATTGAACTCATCGCTCCCAATCTATTCGTTAGCAGGGCTGGGGAAAAATTAGGGGCTTTTTTAGAAAATCACTTTATAGATTTTAAAGAAAAGGTTGTTTTAGACGTGGGAGCGAGTAAGGGGGGCTTTAGTCAAGTGGCTCTTTTAAAAGGGGCTAAAAAGGTGCTTTGCGTGGATGTGGGGAAAATGCAATTAGATGAAAGTTTGAAAAACGACCAGCGCATAGAATGTTACGAAGAATGCGATATTAGAGGGTTTAAAACGCCAGAAAAAATTGATTTAGCGCTTTGTGATGTGAGCTTTATTTCTTTATATTGTATTTTAGAAGCGATTGTGCCTTTAAGCGGTGAATTTCTAGCACTTTTCAAACCGCAATTTGAAGTGGGCAGAGCCACAAAACGCAATAAAAAGGGGGTGGTGATGGATAAAGAAGCCATTTTGAACGCTTTAGAAAACTTTAAAAACCATTTAAAAACAAAGGATTTTCAAATCTTAACGATCCAAGAAAGCTTAGTGAAAGGGAAAAACGGGAATGTTGAATTTTTTATCCATTTCAAGCGAGCCTGAGATTAAAAGCCTAGCTATCGGTAAATTTGATGGCTTGCATTTAGGGCATCAAGCCCTTTTTAAGGAATTAAAAGATCCCAAAGCCCTTTTAATCATAGAAAAAAAGCATTACACTAAGGGCTATTTAACCCCCCTAAAATACCGCGCCAAACTCGTTAAGATGCCTTTATTTTTTGTGTATTTAGAAGAAATTTCACAATTAAACGCCCTAGATTTTTTAGAGCTTTTAAAAAAGAAATTCCCCAACTTAGAACGCCTAGTCGTAGGCTATGATTTCAGGTTTGGGCATGGGAGACAAAATGACGCTTTATTTTTAAAAGAGCGTTTTGAAAAAACCATTATTGTGCCTGAAGTGAAAGTCCAAAACATTAGCGTGCATTCTAAGATGATCAAACTAGCCCTAAGTCATGGCGACTTATCTTTGGCTAATAAGCTCTTAGGCAGGCCTTATGAAGTGTGCGGGGAAGTCATTAGCGATCAAGGTTTAGGGCATAAAGAATTAGCACCGACTTTAAATATCAAAACCAAAGATTTTATCCTCCCTAGCTTTGGGGTGTATGCGAGTTTGGTGAAAGTAAAAGATCAGATTTATCAAAAAAGCGTGAGTTTTATAGGCAATCGCTTAAGCACGGATCACAATTTCGCCATAGAATGCCATGTTCTTGATACTATCATAGAAAACCCGCCCAAAGAAATCGCTTTGCGTTGGGTTCAAAAAATACGAGATAACAAGCGTTTTAATTCTTTAAAAGAGCTTAAAAATCAGATCCAACAAGACATCTTAATGGCCAAAGAGATTTTGAGATAATTTGTGTTAAAATGGCTTCTAAAAACCTTAAAAATGGAAAAATTTGATGCGATTGAGTAACGCTGATTTAGAACGATTAAAAAGCATGGCCAACACGCTTCGCTTTTTGTGCGCGGACATGATAGATAAGGCTAATAGCGGGCATCCGGGCGTGTGCTTAGGGCTAGCTGATGTGATGGTGGTTTTAAGTTTGCACCTTAATCTAAACCCCACCAACCCTAAATGGCTCAATAGGGACAGGTTGGTTTTTAGCGGAGGGCATGCGAGCGCGTTAGCGTATAGTTTGTTGCATTTGTGGGGCTTTGATTTGAGTTTAGATGATTTAAAGCGTTTCAGGCAATTACACTCTAAAACCCCAGGACACCCTGAATTACACCACACCGAAGGCATTGAGATTACGACAGGCCCTTTGGGGCAAGGTTTTGCTAACGCTGTGGGCTTTAGCATGGCGAGCCAATACGCTCAAACCCTTTTAGATAAAGAAGCCATTTCTCATAAAGTCTATTGTTTGTGTGGGGATGGGGATTTGCAAGAAGGCATTAGTTATGAGAGCGCTTCTTTGGCCGGGCACCTTCGCCTTGATAACCTCATCGTGATTTATGACAGCAACCAGATCAGCATTGAAGGCGCTATTAACATTAGTTTCAGCGAACAGGTTAAAACGCGTTTTTTAGCGCAAAATTGGGAAGTGCTAGAATGCGATGGGCATGACTATCAAGCCATTAATGACGCTTTAGAAGAAGCCAAAAAATCCCATAAACCCACGCTTTTGATCGCTCATACGATCATTGGTAAGGGGGCTATTGGCCTAGAGGGGAGTGAAAAAACGCATGGCTCGCCTTTAAGTAAAGAAGTGTTGAAACAATCCAAAGAAAACGCTCAAATCAATCCTGATGAAAGCTTTATAATCAGCCCAAAAAACAAAATGCATTTTGAAGAAGTGAAAGTTAGGGGCGTTAGTTTAGAAGCCTTGTGGGAAAAATCCTTAATCCCTAAAACAAAAGAAAAAATCCATGCGTTAAAGAATTTTGATTTTAACGCCATTAATTACCCCGCCTTTAAAAAGGGTGAATCTCTAGCCACGAGAGTGAGTAACGGCATGATTTTAAACGCTATCGCTAAAGAATGCGAGGGCTTTTTGGGAGGGAGCGCGGATTTAGCCCCGTCTAATAACACGCATTTGAAACATTCTGGCGATTTCCCTTTAGGGCAAAACCTGCATTTTGGGATCAGAGAGCATGCCATGGGGGCTATCACTAACGCTTTAGCGGCGTATGGCTTGTTTTTGCCTTTTTGCGCGACCTTTTTTGTGTTTAGCGATTATTTAATGCCTAGCATGCGTTTGAGCGCTTTAATGAAACTAAAAGCCCTTTTTATCTTCACGCATGACAGCATTGGGGTGGGCGAAGACGGGGCGACGCACCAGCCCATAGAGCAATTGAGCCATTTACGCGCTTTGCCTAATTTCTATGCTTTCAGGCCTAGCGATGCTTTTGAAAATAAGGCTTGCATGCAAGTGGCGTTAAGTTTGAACGCCCCTAGCGCTCTTATTTTATCGCGCCAGAATTTGCCTGTGCTTGATGAGGTTTCTAAAGAGCAGGTTTTAAAAGGGGCGTATGTTAAACACCACTCTAAAGATCCCATTATCACGCTCGTTGCGAGCGGGAGCGAGGTCTCTTTGGCTTTAGAGAGCGCTAAGATTTTAGAGCGAGAAAATATCCCCACTCAAGTGGTGAGCGCGCCATGCTTTGACTTGTTGGTAGAGCAAGATGAAAGCTATTTTAAAGAACTCTTTAAGGGTAAAGTCTTAGTGGTTGAAGCGAGCCGTGCGATAGAGTGGTATCGTTTTGCGGATAAAATCGTTGGCATGGATTCTTTTGGGAGTTCGGCAAAGGGCGATAAACTCTTTGAAAAATTTGGCTTTAGCGTTGAAAACGTTACCATTCAAGCTAAAAGGTTGCTCAACGCATGAACTTAGAAAAACTTTTTTTAGAAAAAGCCCCCTTGTTTGTTTTTAGCTCCACTAGGCGTTTAAAGCATTTCTATTTAGAGCAAGGCGAAGGGTTTTTGCCTAGTGCGATGAGCATGGGGAGTTTTTTTGAACAGGCTTTTTACATCCCCAATCAAAAGAAAATCCCTAAAAGCACACGCCAAATTTTAATGATAGACACCATTAAAGCCATCGCTAAGGAAAAAAAATCCGTGCTTGAAGGGCTTTTGCTTTTTGAGAACAGCTTTTTAGGGTATTTGGAAAGCACTTCTTTTTTGTTTGATTTGTTTGATGAGTTAAGCTCTGCTTGTATCAAACTCAATGAACTTTCTTTTAAAGACATTTACTTGGATTATGAAAAGCATTTAGAAGTCTTAGAAATGATTTATGATCGCTATGTTAAAAAGCTAGAAGAATTAGGCTTTTACGACAAAATCATGCAAAAAAAGCCCACGATTTTAAAAGAATTTTTTGAGCATTTTTCCTCCATTGAATGGCATTTAGACGGCTTTATGAGCGTTTTTGAAAGGCAATGCCTATTAGAAGTGGCCGAATTAGTGCCTATCACTTTACACTTATCTTGCGATAAATACAACCAAAAATTCTTGGAATTTTTAAATCTCAAATTAGAAACAGATTGCGATTATTCCATTGATTTTAAAACCCAAAAGATCCTTTCTCAAACTTTTAATGATCAAAAAATAGAGCCAAAGCTTTATGCTAACTCCAGTTATTTAAAACAAGGCGCTTTAGTTTTACAAACCACAGAAGAATATTTGCAAGAAAATAACGACCCTAATAAAATGGCGATCATCACGCCTAATGCGGATTTTTTACCTTTTTTAAAGCTCTTAGACAAAAACAACAATTTGAATTTTGCGATGGGTTTAGGGGCTAAAAACAGCCCTTATTATACAGAGCTTGTCAAAATCTTAGAAGATTTAGAAACAAGCGATCTTGATTTAAGCGGATCTGCTCTATTAGATTTAGAAAATATTACCCTTGCGCTTTTAGAACAACAAAGCTCTAAAGAAAAAGCGCCATTAAAAGAAGCGCATTCTCAAATCATGCACCAGTATCATCTTTTAAAAGACACGCTTAAAAACTACAGCCTTAAGGATTTATTGCATTTGTATTTGCAAGAATTTGAAACCAATTTCCGCTTAGACGATTCTAGTGGGGGCAAAATACGAGTCATGGACACTTTAGAGACAAGGGGCATGCAATTTGATAAAGTGGTTATTGTGGATTTCAATGAAACCTGTGTGCCAAGCCTTAAAGATTGCGATTTGTTTTTAAACTCCGCTTTAAGAAAATCGCTCAACCTCCCCACTTTATTGGATAAGAAAAATTTGCAAAAGCACTATTACTACCAGCTCTTTAAAAACTCTAAAGAAGTGGCGCTTTCTTATATAGAGAGCGAAACCTCAAAAGTTTCTAACATGCTTTTAGAATTGGATTTGCATATAGAGCCTATCAAAGACGCTTACACGCTTTTTGAAACAAGCCCTATTAAAGAGTATCAAGAAGAAGAAATCAAAGCCGCTATCCCTAAAGATTTTAGCTTTAGCGCTAGCTCATTAAACGCTTTTTTAACTTGCAAGCGCCGTTTTTACTACCACTACATGAAGCACTTTAAAGAAAGCCCTAAAGACGAAAGCAATAGCGCTGTGGGCAGTTTGATCCATGAACTCTTAAAAGAAGCTTATGAAAAAGATAAAACCCCCCATTTATTAGAAGAAAGGCTCATTTGGCTATTGGAAACAAGAGAAAACATTACCCCTAAAGAGCGTTTAGACACTCTTGTAGCGCTCAAAAAAATTCAGGCTTTTTATAAAAAAGAGCGAGAACGCTTTAACGCAAAAATCAAAATCCTTGATCTTGAAAAAGGCTTTGAAACGATCATTCAAGGCGTTATTTTTAAAGGGCGCATAGACAGGATTGACAAAACGGCTGACAATGAAATTATTTTATTGGATTACAAATTCAAGAACGATTTGAAATTAGACAACATGAGTAAAACACAAAGAGGAAGCTTAAGCCCCATAGAAATCGCTCAAATCAGCACGGATTATCAAATGGCCATCTATGCGTTTGCCCTTAAAAATCTAGGCTACAAAGAGCCTATAAAAGCCTTTTTCTATGATTTGAAGAAGGGCGAGTTGCTAGAAGAAGACGAGCTTATTTTACAGGCTAAAATGGATCATTTGGAATTTTCTCTTATCCCCAAGCTCAAACAAGAAATTGATTTTGAAAAAACTTTAGAGGTTAAAGATTGTGAGTATTGCTCTTTTAAAGACATGTGCAGCCGATGAAATCTAAAAAACTTTACTTGGTTTTAATCATAGGGGTTTTATTAGCGTTTTTAACCCTATCTTCATGGCTAGGTAATAGCGGTTTAGTGGGGCGTTTTGGGGTGTGGTTTGCCGCAATCAATAAAAAATATTTTGGGTATCTTTCATTGATTAATTTACCCTATTTGGCGTGGGTTTTATTCCTTTTATACAGGGCTAAAAACCCTTTTACAGAAATCGTTTTAGAAAAAACTTTAGGGCATCTATTAGGCATTTTATCTTTGCTCTTTTTGCAATCTAGCCTATTGAATCAAGGGGAAATCGGCAACAGCGCGCGTTTGTTTTTACGCCCTTTTATAGGGGATTTTGGGCTTTATGCGCTGATAACGCTCATGCTAGTCATCTCTTATTTGATTTTATTCAAACTGCCCCCTAAAAGCGTTTTTTATCCTTATATGAACAAAACACAAAACCTTTTAAAAGAGATTTACAAACAATGCTTACAGGCCTTTAGCCCTAATTTTAGCCTGAAAAAAGAGGGTTTTGAAAACACCCCATCAGACTCTCAAAAAAAAGAAACCAACAACGACAAAGAAAAAGAAAATCTCAAAGAAAACCCTATTGATGAAAACCACAAACCCCCTAACGAAGAATCGTTTCTAGCGATCCCTACCCCTTATAACACGACCTTAAATAATTCAGAGCCGCAAGAAGGCTTAGTCCAAATTTCCCCACACCCCCCTACCCATTACACCATTTACCCTAAAAGAAACCGATTTGATGATTTGACTAACCCCACTTTAAAAGAACCTAAGCAAGAAACTAAAGAAAAAGAACCCACGCTAAAAAAAGAAACGCCCACCACACTCAAACCTATCATGCCCATATCCGCACCCAACACAGAAAATGACAACAAAACAGAAAACCACAAAACCCTAACCACCCCATAAAAGAAGATGATTTACAAGAAAACGCACAAGAAGAAAATATAGAAGAAAAAGAAAATCTAAAAGAAGAAAAAAGAGAAACACAAAACGCTCCAAACTTTAGCCCACTAACCCCCACCAGCACTAAAAAACCCATTATGGTTAAAGAATTGAGCGAAAATAAAGAAATATTAGACGGATTGGATTATGGCGAAGTACAAAAACCCAAAGATTATGAGCTTCCCACAACGCAATTATTGAATGCGGTTTGCTTGAAAGAAACTTCTTTAGACGAAAACGAGATTGACCAAAAAATCCAGGATTTATTGAGCAAGCTGCGCACCTTTAAAATTGATGGCGATATTATCCGCACTTATTCAGGCCCTATTGTAACCACTTTTGAATTCCGCCCAGCCCCTAGCGTTAAGGTGAGCCGTATTTTAGGCTTGAGCGATGATTTAGCAATGACTTTATGCGCTGAATCCATCCGCATTCAAGCCCCTATCAAGGGTAAGGATGTTGTCGGTATTGAGATCCCTAACAGCCAAAGCCAGATTATTTATTTAAGAGAAATTCTAGAGAGCGAATTGTTTCAAAAATCCAGCTCGCCTCTAACCCTAGCTTTAGGCAAAGACATTGTGGGTAACCCTTTCATCACGGATTTAAAAAAGCTCCCCCACTTGCTCATCGCCGGCACGACAGGGAGCGGTAAGAGCGTGGGCGTGAATGCGATGATTTTATCCTTACTTTATAAAAACCCCCCTGAACAGCTCAAATTAGTGATGATCGATCCCAAAATGGTGGAATTTAGCATTTATGCGGATATCCCTCATTTGCTCACGCCCATTATCACTGATCCTAAAAAAGCTATTGGGGCTTTACAAAGCGTGGCTAAAGAAATGGAGCGCCGGTATTCTTTAATGAGCGAATACAAGGTTAAAACCATTGATTCTTATAATGAACAAGCTAAAAGTAACGGCGTTGAAGCGTTCCCCTATTTGATTGTGGTGATTGATGAATTAGCGGATTTGATGATGACAGGGGGCAAAGAAGCGGAGTTTCCTATCGCTAGAATCGCTCAAATGGGGCGAGCGAGCGGCTTGCACCTCATTGTAGCGACCCAACGCCCAAGCGTGGATGTCGTAACCGGCTTGATTAAAACCAATTTGCCTTCAAGGGTGAGTTTTAGGGTAGGCACTAAGATTGATTCTAAAGTGATTTTAGACACCGATGGGGCGCAAAGCTTGCTAGGAAGGGGCGATATGCTCTTTACCCCCCCAGGAACAAACGGGTTAGTGCGCTTGCATGCCCCCTTTGCCACTGAAGATGAAATCAAAAAAATCGTGGATTTTATTAAAGCCCAAAAAGAAGTACAATACGATAAAGATTTCTTGCTAGAAGAATCGCGCATGCCTTTAGACACCCCTAACTATCAAGGCGATGACATTCTAGAAAGGGCTAAAGCGGTGATTTTAGAAAAAAAGATCACTTCTACGAGTTTTTTACAACGGCAATTAAAAATCGGCTACAACCAAGCCGCCACCATTACTGACGAATTAGAAGCTCAAGGCTTTCTATCCCCAAGAAACGCCAAAGGCAACAGAGAGATTTTGCAAAATTTTTAGGACTTGTTTTTATTGAATGTTGGTAATAAAAATATTGTTTTTAATTTTTAAATTTTTTTAAACTTTATTTAATAGTTTTATTTTAAAACTCATTTTCTTAAGGGGATAGGGGCTATTTTGAAATCATTCTCCCCTAAAAACCCCAACTAAATCCCCTAAAAAACCGCTTTAAAAAGTTACCGCCCGCTTTTAGCAAGCCCTTTATTATTGGATTGTAAAAAATGCCTTTGCGTATTTTTTAGATTTTATCACCAACGCTTCATTAAAAACAAAAACTTTTCTCAATAACACAAACACCATGTCTAAAAAACTCTTTAATCTTATTAAAAGTATTTAAAAAGTTATTTTTTGTAAATTTTCCCATCGTGTTTAAAACGCCAACGAGATTTTTACTGGAGTAAACACTACTCCGCTATCCCTTAGAGTTTTCACTGCATCAGGGAATACTTTTCTTAAAATGCCAATTGCACCGTTAATATCGGCGTTTAGGGATTTGCCTATGCTAGATTTAAATAGCCCTCGTTTAACTCTTTTACCTAAATATTGCTCGTGGTGCTGCATGGGTTCGTTAGCCAAGTGGTCGCACTTGCTCGTAAATCTCTCTTCTGTTGTATGCAAAGTTATCCCAACCAAAGCACACTTGTAGGCTAGTTTTTCAATAAAGGATTCATAAGGGATATTAGTAAAGTTCTGATTGGTTCTCTTACCTAGCTTTAGCTCTTGTTTCCAGCCATCATTTTTACCGATGACAATTGTAGAAATGCCCTTTTTTAAGCAATGCCCCACCACATAGGCGCTCGCCTTGTGCATAAAATCATTGACTTTACACTCCCTCCATAGAGCTAATTTGCCTAAGCGTTTTGTCCAAAAGCGCTTATTTGAAGTCTTGGCTTTGGCTTGATAATGGGCTTTGAGTTTGTTAAACCACTGATTGACAGACTTCACCCCTCCGCCTTTGATAATAAAAGGACTACTTTGATTATCTATTGCAGTTACGAAGTTGTTCAAGCCTAGATCAATACCCATAATGCCAATGCCATGAGTTTGTGGGAGTTTGTGCGTGGTTTGCTCATAGACAACTTCCACGATAAAACAAGTGGTTTTAGGGATTAAGCGCACTTGCTTTAGCCTAGAAGTTTGAGGGTTTATTTTAGTGATAAGTCTTTTTAAATTAGCTTTTTTTGGGAATTTAATTTTTGTCATGCGTCCTTTCGTAAAGCTAGTTTGCTGGTTTGTTAAAACCCCTATAGATACGCCATCTTTTGGTTTGAATTTAGGGATTTTTGGACGCGCTAGAAAGCTAGAAGGCTTGAGTTTGTAAGCTTTAAGGGCTTTTAAATAGCTTTTCCAATTTTGAGATAAAAGCATTAATACCTGTTGCGCGCTTTGGGCAGGCAAAGCTTTGTAATCTCTTTGGCTTTCTTTGACAAAGCGATTGATTAAATCGTAGGCTGTAGGCAACTTAAAACCTGCAAAGTAATGCTCTCTTAAAATAAAATTAGCGTAGTTGTAAAGGTTTTTAGACAGATGGCAAAAGTCCTTAATGCGTTTAAAAATGGGGTGCGTGGGTCTAATAATATGGCGTTCAGTCAAGGTCATCTGTTTCCCCATTAAGAGATTTTAGCAAGGCTGGATTAACCTTACTCTCTAAAAGCAACTTTTTAGCAATGCGGCGCTTAGAATACATCTTCATAGAAAAAGAATGGATTGTTTGCATGATGTCCTCAAACAGTTCTTGCTCTAAACTGATTGATTCACACTGATTGATAATAACGATTTTAGTGCCATAATCGCTAAATAGCTTTTCTACTAACTCATAGCTCAATCTAGCTAATCGGTCTTTATAGGAAATATAAACCGCCTTAATTTTAAACGCCATTACCGCATTAAGAAGATCCATAAAACCCTTTCTGTCCAAAGACATGCCGCTTTTAATATCAGAATAGATACTATCTACAGATATTCCTTTAGCATTTATAAAAGAGATACAGTTTTCTATTTGATTTTGCAAGTCTTGTTTCTGCTTTTGAGTGCTTACCCTAGCATAAACTACATTCAGCCTACCATCTTCAATTCCTGCTAAAGAATAGACATCAGAATCGTTGTATATATAGTAACCATTGGGTTCTTGTTTAACTCGTATCTTCCCACTTTTAACATACTTCCAAAGAGTAACACGGGATATTTTTAAGATCTTTAAGACTTCTTTAGATTTCATTTAAGGATATTTTCCATGATTTCTTTCACTATTTTAGGGTGCAAGATTTCGCCAGAATGAAAAGGCAAAACCTGCCTGATTTTATCTTTCACATAAATTCTATGGCTGCCTTTTTGCCTAGAGAAAACAAATCCATTCTGCAATAATAGCTTCTCTGCTTCTTTAGCTGTGAGTCGTGGCAATTCAGGCAAAAGCTATCTCAATGGGTGCTATTACAGAATTTTTCTTAGAAAGAAAAGCTAACTCATCGGCTTCTAAATCTCCCAAATAAAGCTCTATGGCTTCTTTAATGTTTCTTAGGGCTTCTTCATAACTTTTCCCTTGTGATACACAGCCTTTTAGAAAGGGGACAAAAGCAAAATACCCATTCTCATCTTTTTCTATGACAGCGTTTATAAGCATGGCACTACCTTTGAGTGAATTTCTTATGATTATACACATAATATATTTTAAACAAAATTAAATTGAAAGTTTAATAATAATCCTTTAACCTATTAATCAAATATTATCTGTAGTTTCCCTAACTCCTAGTAAAATTACCTAAAAATTTCATGTTCAAGGATAGCCATGAACCCCCAGATCCAACCAACCACCAAAAAACCCTTAAAATCCCTTTTAGCCGCTAGTTCAGGTAATTTAGTGGAATGGTATGATTTTTACGCTTATGCGTTCCTTGCTCCTTATTTTGCTAAGGAATTTACCCACACCAATGACCCCACTTTAGCGCTCATCTCAGCTTTTTTGGTTTTCATGCTAGGGTTTTTCATGCGCCCTTTGGGGAGTTTGTTTTTTGGTAAATTAGGGGATAAAAAGGGGCGTAAAACTTCCATGGTGTATTCCATTATCCTTATGGCGCTAGGCTCTTTCATGCTCGCATTGCTCCCCACTAAAGAAATCGTAGGGGAATGGGCGTTCTTGTTTTTATTATTAGCCAGACTTTTACAGGGCTTTAGCGTGGGAGGCGAATATGGCGTGGTCGCTACTTACCTCTCTGAATTAGGCAAGAATGGTAAAAAAGGTTTTTATGGCTCTTTTCAATATGTAACTTTAGTTGGAGGGCAACTCTTAGCTATTTTTTCGCTCTTTATCGTTGAAAACATTTACACGCATGAGCAAATCAGCGCGTTCGCTTGGCGTTATTTATTCGCTTTAGGGGGTATATTAGCCCTACTTTCGCTCTTTTTAAGAAATATCATGGAAGAAACTATGGATAGCAAAACAACTTCCAAAACCACTATTAAAGAAGAAAGAGGCAGTTTAAAGGAATTGCTCCACCATAAAAAAGCCTTAATGATAGTCTTTGGGCTAACTATGGGAGGGAGTTTGTGCTTTTATACTTTTACGGTGTATTTAAAGATCTTTTTAACCAACAGCTCATCATTCAGCCCTAAAGAAAGCAGTTTCATCATGCTTTTAGCGCTCTCTTATTTCATCTTCTTACAGCCCTTATGCGGGATGCTTGCGGATAAAATCAAACGCACCCAAATGCTGATGGTTTTTGCTATCACAGGGCTTATTGTAACACCTGTTGTCTTTTATGGTATCAAGCATGCCACTGGCGTGTATGAAGCCCTATTTTATGAAATACTCGCATTGAGCAGCATGAGTTTTTACACTTGCATTGCCGGGGTTATTAAGGCGGAATTATTCCCTGAACATGTGCGAGCGCTTGGCGTGGGTTTAGCCTATGCGATCGCCAATGCGCTTTTTGGAGGGAGCGCGAGTTATGTAGCGTTAGAGTTCAAACAACATGGTTTTGAAGCGGGGTTTGTGGGCTATGTCATGGTTAGTATTGTTATCTTTATGGTTATGGTTATCATATTCCCTAAAAAAACCTATTTGGAGTAAATCTTAGTTTTTATTTGATTTTTGCTATAATTTTTTCTTTTAAAAGGATTATTGCATGCAAAATGGGTATTATGCGGCCACAGGAGCAATGGCTACACAATTTAACCGCTTGGATTTAACCTCTAACAATTTAGCCAACCTAAACACCAACGGCTTTAAGAGAGATGACGCGATTACAGGCGATTTTTTAAGGCTTTACCAACAATACCGAGAGCAACTGCCCTTAGAAGATCAAACCAAAGCGAGTGCGAAGTATCTCAACCGCAATCTCAATCGTGTGCCTATTTTATCAGAAATCTATACGGATAGGAGTCTTGGCGCGTTTGAAGGGACGAATAACCCCCTAGATTTTGCCCTAACAAGCCCTAACCTCTATTTTGCGATACAAACTAACGAGGGCGTCGCCTATACTAGAGACGGGCATTTTAGCGTTGATAAAGACGGCTTTTTAGTTACTCTTAATGGCTTTAAGGTGCTTTCACGCTCTGGCTTGAACGAAAAAGGAGGGATCATGCTCATGCCTAACGCTGAAATTGAAGTGGATCAAAATGGCGGAATCACTTTTAGGGATAATGAAGCCCAAATTCAAGCGGGCGCGTTGGCTTTAGTGAGTTTTAGCGAACCTAAAAACCTTAAAAAAATAGGGCAAAACCTTTATACCTATCAGGGCGAAGGCGTCCATCAAGTCTCTGACTCTGGCGCGTTAAGGCAATCCATGTTAGAAAAAAGCAATGTCAATGCGGTGCGTGAAATGAGCGCTTTGATTGAAATCAACCGCTTTTTGGACATGTATTCTAAAGTGCTAAAAACCCATCAAGATGACATGAACGCTGAAGCGATCAATAAACTCGCCACAAAAGCTTAAGAGCGAATGGTTTAGGATTGTTTTTGGCTTGCGAGTCTTCAAAAATTTCTTTTGCCTCTTTGACTTGTGAAAATTTCCATGCATGCGTGTGTTTGCATGTTTATTTTTTCTTTTTTATTGTTCAATTCGTTGTGGCTTTTGTGTTTTAAACTCGTTTGTGATAGGGTATTCCCATTAAGGTTTGAGACGCTATTGCCGTCTCTGTGATGGTTAGGGAGTGTTCCAATGGCCTCTAATTCCCTTAATGTTTTTATCGCCCCAATCAAATTTTTTTATTACCCACTTGATTATCAGCGTTCATTTTAGGATTGAGCCATTTTAAAAGCTTGTAAAAATTTTCTTTGGTTTTTGCTTCCACTAAGTTAGGGTTTAAGGGCAAGTCATTCTTTAAAGCGCTTGTATAGGCGGTGTGTGAACGAGAGCTTTTGTTTTTAAAGTCCAATTTGATTTTATCTTTTTAACATAACCAACACTATATGATTAAAGAGATCTTTTTTCTTGTTTGTGAATGTAATTTTATATTTTTATTCCAACGCCAAGTCAATCAAAATTTGCCAATTCTCTTTATAGTGTTGGAGTTGCGACAAGCTCTTTGTGTTGCCCCATTCTTGCGTGTCTTCAATAGGGATAATATAGCATTCGCTCGTACGAGTGTCTATCCCTAAAATTAAATCGCAATCTTTTTTGGTGTATTTGTAAGTGCGTTTGGGGGCATTCCTATCAATTTGAACCCCACTCCTATAGCCCCCTGTAAAATTCAAAGTTATTTTATTTGCCCTATTAAGTGGTATTCTAAAATGCTTTTTTGCTTCCTCTCGCATGCCTTAAACTCTAAATGCTTTAAAGGGTTAGCGACAGATAAAAGATAGGGTTTTTCACTCAAATTCAATACCACTACAAGCACATAATCATGGCTATACGCTTGCGCTTGCTCGTATTCTTTTTGGGTCAATCTCAATGTTCCTTGTTTTTCTCTAATCCCCTTAACTTCCACTAAAAACGCTTGCTTGTTGGTTTGAATATAGAAGTCATACCCATCGCCAAAAAGACGCATGTCTTTTAAATGCCCATGAGAGAATGTTTTGATGTTCTTATAGTGGTTTAAGAAATACAATTCGGCTTCTAAACCTGTTTCTTGCATGCTTTTATAGCGGGTTTTAAGGTAAGCGTTAGGGGTAACGCCTAAATCTTTGATTCCGTATTGTTCCTGCAAAAACCATTTCACAATATGGCTAAAACCCTTAACGCTTTCATTTCCAAACAAACTATCAATCCATAATTTTCTATGGATATAGGCATCGCCTTTTTGCCACCAGCCTTTGCGTTTATTAGGAAAAAAATAATCAAATAAATCCATGCGATTTTTGATAACGCCAGTCGTTTCAGCCAAGCCGATTTGGACGCAATATTCAAAAAAAGCATTTTTAGTAGAAAAACCAAATTCTTTAATAAAGTCATTATCAAATTTTGCCAAAGCATAGCCTATGAGATTTAAAATTTCATAGTTCTTGTGTTTTGCCATAGAAGCTAAACGCCCTAATCAATCTTTAATATCGCTAAAAACGCTTCTTGGGGAAGTTCCACCTTACCGATAGCCTTCATGCGTTTTTTACCCTCTTTTTGCTTTTCTAAGAGTTTTCTTTTTCGTGTAATATCGCCCCCATAGCACTTAGCCGTTACATTCTTACCGACAGATTTAATCGTCTCTCTGGCGATGATTTTATTCCCCACGCTCGCTTGGATAGCGACTTCAAAAAGCTGTCTTGGGATAAGCTCTTTCATCGTTTCCACTAAAGCTCGCCCCTTTTCATACGCCTTATTCTTATCTATAATGATAGAAAGCGCATCCACCACATCGCCTGCCACCCTCATGTCTAATTTCACTAAATGAGCCTCTCTGTTTTCTATAGGCTCATAATCAAAGCTCGCATACCCTTTCGTGCAAGATTTGAGCTTGTCATAAAAATCCATCACAATTTCATTGCTGGGCAAGGAATAAGTGAGCATGACACGAGACTGGTTTAAATATTCCATTTTTTCTTGAATGCCTCTTTTATTGTTCAATAACTGCATTAAATTACCCAAAAATTCACTCGGCGTGATAATCGTCGCCCTCACAAAAGGCTCTTTGATGCAAGCGATATGATTTTCAGGGGGCAATTCGCTAGGGTTTTGGACGTATTTGATGCTATTATCGGTTAAATGCACTTCATACACCACCGTGGGAGCGGTAGCGATTAAGTTAAGGCCAAATTCCCTTTCCAGCCTTTCTTTGATCACTTCCATGTGCAATAGCCCTAAAAAGCCCACCCTAAAACCAAAGCCAAGCACCACGGAGCTTTCAGGCTCAAAATTCAAAGCGCAATCGTTAAGCTGGAGTTTCAATAGCGCCTCTCTTAAATCTTCAAACCGGTCCGTTTCTATAGGGTAAAGCCCCGCAAACACAAAGGGTTTAGCCGGCATAAAGCCTTCAATGGGTTTAGGGGTAGGGTTTTTAGCGTCTGTGAGCGTGTCGCCCACCGCAATATCAGTAACGCTTTTTAGCCCCAAACTCACAATACCAATCTCGCCGCATTCTAAACTTTTGGTGGGGATTTTTTTCAAAGGGTTAGGGTAGTATAGCCCTAAAACGCCATGTTTTTTACCCGTCCCCATCACTAAAATTTCTTGCTCTGTGTTGATGCTCCCATCCATGATCCGCACTAACGCTAGCGCCCCTAAATAATTGTCAAACCATGAATCATAAATGAGCGCTTTTAAGGGGTTATTAGGATCACCGCTAGGGGCAGGAATGGTCGTAATGATCTTTTCTAACAAATCTTTAATGCCAAGCTTAGCTTTAGCACTCACTTCATTAACGTTAGAGCAATCAATCCCTATCGTGTCTTCTATATCCTGTTTGACTTCCAAAACATTCGCATTAGGCAAATCAATTTTATTGATCACCGGTAAAATTTCTAAATTGTTATCTAAAGCGATATAAGTGTTTGCAATGGTTTGCGCTTCCACGCCTTGAGTGGCATCCACCACCAATAACGCCCCTTCGCACGAACACAAAGAGCGAGACACTTCATAGCTAAAATCCACATGCCCTGGGGTGTCAATGAGGTTTAAAACGTAATCCTCCCCCTTAAAAGTGTAATTTAAGCGCACGCTTTGAGCCTTAATTGTAATGCCCCTTTCTTTTTCAATATCCATAGTGTCCATCACTTGGCTCTTCATTTCTCTGTTACTGATAGCGTTGCATTCAAAAATCAAACAATCCGCTAAAGTGCTTTTACCATGGTCAATGTGAGCGATAATGGAAAAATTGCGGATATTTTTCATTGGCACTTTTGATTTCATCTCTCTTGTCCTAAATCTTTTAAAATAGCGTCAGTCAAACTCTCTGTGTCTAAGCCTAAGGATTTTTCCACTAAAGCGGTGTTCCCATGCATGATAAATTCATCAGTGATTTCAAAGCTTTTAACAGGCTTTAAAATATTTTGTTCGCTCAAAAATTCTAAAATCGCGCTAGCCACCCCCCCAAGCTTGTAATTATCGCTAAAAACATAGAGTTTTTGATAAGGGGCAATAATCGCGCTTAAATTTTGATCTAAAGGTTTAAGGAATCTCAAATCCAAAAGCGCGCACTCTATGTTTTTTTCTTTTAAAGCCAGTTGGACTAAATGTGCCCTCCCCACGCCATTACCATAGCCTATGAGTAAAATTTCGCCCTCTTTTTTCAACAATTCGCTTCGCCCCAAAACAAAACCGCTAGGTTCAAAAACCCCCTCTTTTAACGCAAACGACCCCCTAGGGTAGCGGAATGCGCAAGGGCTTGAATCATGCTCATTGGCAAAATACACGGCGTTTTTTAAAGTCTCATTGTCTCGTGGGGCAAAAATGACCATGTTAGGGATAGAGCGCAAATAAGACACGTCTAAAAGCCCTTGGTGCGTTTCGCCATCTTCGCCCACAATCCCAGCCCTATCAATGGCCAATTTAATCGGCAAGCTAGAAATGCAAGCGTCATGCACGATGGAATCATAAGCCCTCTGTAAAAAAGTAGAATAGATACTCACAAAAGGTTTAAACCCCTCTTTAGCCATAGCGCTGCTAGAAGTTAAGGCGTGTTGTTCAGCGATAGCGACATCAAAAAAGCGCAAAGGGTAAGCGTCAATGAGCTTGTCTAATCCTGTGCCGCTAGGCATCGCAGCGGTTACGCCTACGATTTTTTCATCTTTTTTAGCTAATTCTAAAAGGGTGTTAGAATACGCTTCAGTGGGCGATAAAGTCGCGCTTTTGGATTTTTTAGACAAGCCGGTATCCAAATCAAAAGGCCCCACCCCATGCCATTTTTCATAGCGCCCTTCAGCGATTTTATAGCCTTTGCCTTTTAAGGTTTGTGCATGGATTAGCACCGGTTCTTTAAGTTCTTTGGCTAATTTCAAGGTCTCAATAATCGCGCCCAAATCATGCCCGTTAATAGGCCCTATATAATTAATGCCCAATTCTTCAAAAAACACGCCCGGGGTGATGAGCTTAAAAGATTCTTCAAAACGGCTCACTAAGTAATTCACGCTTTCAGGTAAGGTGCTTAAGATTTTTTTAACTTTAGAGCGGAAAGACTGATAAAACGGACCTTTCATCAGCTGGCTAAGGGCTTTGGATAAAGCGCCAATAGGCGTGCTGATACTCATTTCATTATCGTTCAAAATCATGATCATGGGGTATTTCCTATCGCCCAGTTCGTTTAAGGCTTCATAAAAAATCCCTGCGCTAATACTCCCATCGCCTAATAAAGCGATAGGCATGCCTAATGCTTGTTTCAAACAAAAAGCTTTAGCCACCCCCACGCCTATAGAAACCGAAGTGGAGCTATGACCGGCAATGAAATAATCGTATGCGCTCTCGCTAGGTTTAGTAAAGCCGCTCAAACCTTTAAATTGCCTTAAAGTGCTAAAGCTTTCAAAGCGCCCGGTTAAGAGCTTGTGAGCGTAAGCTTGGTGCGAAGTGTCAAAAATGAAAGGGTTTTTTTGGCAATCAAATAAGGCATGCATGCCCACAATCAGCTCCACAGCCCCTAAAGAAGAGCTTAAATGCCCCCCATTAGCGCTCACCACTTCTAAAATACGATTCCTTAGCGTCTGACACACCAACTCCAAGCCTGCAATATCATTAGGGTTTAAATCAAAAGTTTTATTTTGCAAAATCACACCTTAAAATTTTCCAACACGCTTTCTTTGAGCGTTTTAAAGCGCTCCATTAAATTCCCATCAAGGCTCCCGTTAGAGCTAGTGATCATAACGCCTCCTTTAGAAATAGCTTCATTGCTCTCCAATTTGATTTTGGAAGCGTTTTGCAAACGCTCGTTTAAATAAGGGTAATCCAAGGGATTGACTTTTAAATGAATATCCGTTGCGTCTAAAACATTTTTTAAAAGCTCTTCAGCTAAAGCGAGGGCCACTTTCTGGCTGTTGTCTTCCACTTCCTTAAGGATCACTTCTTTAGCTATATCTATCGCAATCGCGCTCAATTCCTTTTCTAAAGCCATTAAATGATCTTGTGATTTTTTCATTTTTTCATCTAAAGCGGTGATCGCATGCAAAAGCTGGTTTTTTTCTTCATTCACGCTGTGAGTGAGTTCGTTACGCATTTTTTCTTCGCCCTCTTTAAAGCCGATTTTATAGCCATCGTTTTTAGCGTTTTCAATCAAAACTTTACTCTCTTCTTGGGCTTTTTCAAATTGCATTTGCAATTTCACTAAATGGCTTGAAAGCTCATCGGTTTTTTTCAATAAGCAATCAATCAAATCGTTTTCTATCGCTTTTTTTTCCAAAGGCTCTTGCGGGTTAGGCGTTTCTAAAGACGCGTTATTAGGATTAGTTTTAGGAGGTAAATTTGCCATGCTCTTAAATTCGTATTTTTGAATGTCATGCTTATTCAAATGATCTTTTTGGATCAAGTTTTTACGGCTATTCAATGACATCTTCCTCTTCACCGGTTTGGATCACGCCTTTTTCTTGCAAGCTCTGCACGATTTCAATGATCTTTCTTTGGGCCACATCCACGTCTTTGATTTTGACCGCCCCTAAATACTGCATTTCTTCTACAAATTGCTCTGCAGCCCTACTGCTCATGTTGTTTAAGAATTTATCGGTTAAATCTTGGGTAGAAGTTTTTAAGGCTAAAGACAAGTCTTTTTTATCCGCCACTTTCAAAATCTCTCTGATAGCGAAATTGTCTAGTTTGGCTATATCTTCAAAAGTGAACATCATTTCTTTAATCGCGCCGGCGAGTTTGTTATCCACGCTTTCAATGCGAGCGAGCGTGGTTTTAGCGCTCTTTTGTCCCAAGCGGTTAAAGATTTCAGCCACCGCTCTCAAACCGCCCACTTCAATTTTATAGCTAGTGAGCGATTCTAGTTTGTTTTCTAACACCGTGGAAACCCTTTTAACCACTTGGGGCGATATTTCGCCTAAATTCGCCATTCTAATAGAAATCTCGGCTTTCATTTCATCAGGGAAATAGCTCAAAGTTTCAGCCGCATTAGGGGCTTCCATGTGGGCTAAAATCAAGGCAATGGTTTGAGGGTGTTCGTTAATGATGAAATCAGCGAGTTGTTGGGGCTTGATTTTGCCTAAATAAGCGAAATTTTTTTGCGTTTGCAAGCTTTTAGTGAGTTTGTCCATCACTTTTCTGGCTTCTTCGCTCCCTAAAGTCCTGGTTAAAAGCTCTCTAGCGTATTCTAAACCGCCGGTATTGATGTATTGGTTAGACTGAAAGATCGCAAAAAATTCCTCTAAAACCGCCGCGCCGATTTGCTTGTCTGTGCCGTTTAATTGCACGATTTGCTTAGAAATCTCTGTAATGGAGTCAATGTCTAAATGCCTTAAAATCTCACCTGTGGTGTCTTCGCCCACTTGAATGAGTAAAATGGCGATTTTTTCACTCATGGAGAGTTCGTCTAATTGAGCCTTTTGTTTGGGGGTGAGTTTGGTTGCCATTTTTAACCTTTTATCTTTTAACCTTTCGCGCTGTCTGAAGAAATTTCATCTTTGATTAAGAGCTTAAAAAGCGTGGCGATTTCATCAGGGCGCTCTTTAAGGGTTCCTCTAATCTTTTCTAAAATAATTTCATATCTTACTTCTTCTTCGCTAAAGCTTGCATTAAGCCCTAATTGATCTTCTACTTTTTTCCTCAAATCGCCGAGTTTGTTCAATTCATCTTCTTCTTCATCCATTTCTTCAAACATGGATTTCACTTCCTTATCTTCATCAGGCACCACTTCTAGCATGCGTTCGCTGAAAGGCACAATCACTTTTTTATAGAAAATAAATAGCACTATAAACACTAAAATATACTTGATTAAAGGCGTGAATGAGCCTAAGATTTTTTGAGTTTTGTGCATGATTTTTTCGCTCAAAGTAGCGTTATCAAGCAGGGGTGCCATAGGGTTAAACTCAAAATTACTCACCGCCACATCATCGCCTCTATTTTGGTTATAGCCAATGGCCTGTTTCACTAAAGCGTTGATTTTTTTAAGCGATTCATCGCTCAAAGGCTCGTATTCTAAAGCGTTTGCCCCGTCTTTAAACGCAATCTTATACTTGCCATCCACCACAACCGCCGCATTCAAACGCACTAAGGTGCCAAACTCGCCCTTGATCTCGCTAATGGTTTTACCCACTTCATAATTGGTCGTGTTTTGAGACTTTTCGTATTTTTCTGGCTCTTTATTGTCCTTCAATCCTTGCACAGGCCCGATATTGCTCACAACTCCCGGCACACCGCCGACTTGTTTTTTAGAAGCGCCTTCTTTTTTTTCTTCTAAATTTTGCTCGCTCCTTACGACATTATTGGGATCAAAAGTCTCTTTGGTGCTTTTCTTTTGGCTGAAATCAAACTCCGCATTGACCCTTGCGACCACCTTGTTTTTACCCCCCACAATAGGGGCTAAAATATTGACGATCTTATTTTCTAAAATGTTTTCAAAATTTTGTTTGTAGCGCAATTGCTCTAAGGCTAATTCTTTGGAGTTTTCTAGTATATCGCCCTCGCCTATTGATTCGCCATTTTCATTCACGATTTTCACGTTTTCTATCGTGAGTTTAGGCACAGCTGCAGCGATTAAATTTTTAATCCCTAAAATTTGAGTGGGTGAAAGCTTCATGTCAGGCTTAAGCTTGAGCATCACCGAAGCGCTAGGAGGGACTTCTTTAGCCACAAACACGCTGTCTTTAGGGATTGCAATATGCACATTGGCTTTAAGAATGGGGTTTAAACTTTCAATCGTGCGCGACAATTCCCCCTCAATGGCGCGAACGAGTTTGATATTCTGATCAAAATCAGTCGCCCCAAAGTCTTTAGTGTCAAAGATTTCAAAGCCCACTTTGCTCGTTTTAGGAATCCCTTGAGAAGCCAGAGTGATCCTTTCTTCATACACTTTATCTTTAGGGACAAGAATGGTGTCATCTTTTAAGACTTTATAAGGGATTTGGTTTTGCTGGAGGTGTTGTAAGATTAAGGCGTTATCGCTAGAATCCAATCTTTCAAATAAAACCCCATAACCCCCTTGCGCGTAGTCTTTTTCTTTAAAAGGATAGAGCAATAAAAACACGAGCAAGGCGGTGATCAAAACCCCCGCTGCGATCAGAGCGATTTTTTGCTTTTTATTGAGCTTGATGAAAAAATCAACAATCCGTTGCAATAATACCTTTAAATCCAATATTAAAACCTTGATAAAATTTTCATTCTTTTAAGCCGTTCGCTTAGATCTTTTGGAACACGCTCAAATAAATCCCTATGGAAAAACAAGCCCCTAACGCCCCTAAACAAAACCCTCCTAAAACACTGCTAAAAGACACCCCTAAAACAATGAGCGCTAAGCCTATTAAAAGAATCAAACCAAGCAAACTATAAGAGAGGATGTTTTGAAATATTTGATGCGCAATGAAATGGGGTATCAATAAGATAAGCAACCCGTAAAATAGCGTCAAAGAGAGCGCAATAGCGCTAGGGAAATTAACGCTGTGCGAAAGCCATTGAAAAGAATGCAAAAAAAGGTGCTTTAAAGATTTTAAAAGGGCTTCAAACAAGATCACGCTTAGCACAAACCACACCCCAAGTGCTAAATTTCTACGATAAAGGCTTAAAAACACCCCCACCAACAAGCTCAAAGGCAACACGAATTGAGAAGAGCCTAAAAAAACAACGCATCGGAGCGTTTGATCTAAAATAGGGCTAGAAGAATTTGAACGCATCAAGCTAAAAATCGCATGGTCCATTGAATTAGCGTAATCAAAAAAAACCAAGCCAGCAATAAGGATAAAAAGCGCACTAAAAACGCCCCCTAAAAGAAAAAGGGTTTTAACTGGTAATAAGAAAAATGGTTTGGGCTGTGTGGAAACATTTTTGAAAGAATTTTCAGCCATTATTTAAAACCCTTTTAGTCAGTTCATTCAAAACGGATATTGTACGCCAACGAACTTTGAAATTGCTCTTAAAAGTTTTAAGACAATGAAGTTTAAACGCATAAAAGCTTTTTATTTTAATCAAACCTAACTAATAAGAAACTGAAATTGTTTTTTTTTTTTTTTGAAACCGCTTTAATTTTTGCCCTCTTTTAAAGCTTTTTAACCCTTTTTAGACTACAATTTTAAGAAGTAAAAATCAAAGGAACGCAATAACTTATGGATAGAGCCAAATTTATATTCGTTACAGGGGGCGTGTTAAGCTCTCTAGGGAAAGGGATTTCATCTTCTTCAATCGCTACGCTTTTACAGCATTGCAATTACCAGGTTTCCATTTTGAAGATTGATCCTTATATTAATATTGATCCAGGCACCATGAGCCCTTTAGAGCATGGGGAAGTGTTTGTAACTAGCGATGGCGCTGAAACGGATTTAGATATCGGGCATTATGAACGCTTTTTGAACAGGAATTTAACGAGGTTGAATAATTTCACTACCGGGCAGATTTTTTCAAGCGTGATAGAAAACGAAAGGAAAGGGGAGTATTTAGGCAAAACCATTCAAATCGTCCCCCATGTAACCGATGAAATCAAAAGGCGCATTAAAAGCGCGGCTAAGGGGTTGGATTTTTTAATCGTGGAAGTGGGTGGAACCGTGGGCGATATGGAGGGCATGTTTTATTTGGAAGCGATCCGCCAGCTTAAACTGGAATTAGGGAATGAAAAAGTCATCAATGTGCATGTAACCTTGATCCCCTATATCCAAACCACTAACGAATTAAAAACCAAACCCACGCAACACTCCGTCCAGGAATTAAGGCGCCTTGGCGTAACCCCTCAAATCATTTTGGCGCGATCGCCTAAGCCTTTGGATAAAGAATTGAAAAAAAAGATCGCTTTGAGTTGCGATGTGGAGCAAGACAGCGTGATTGTGGCCACAGACACTAAAAGCATTTACGCATGCCCCATTCTTTTCTTGCAAGAAGGCATTTTAACCCCCATTGCCAGACGCTTTAATTTGAATAAGTTGCACCCCAAAATGGCGGCTTGGAACACTTTAGTAGAAAAAATCATCGCTCCTAAACACAAGGTCAAAATTGGTTTTGTGGGCAAGTATTTAAGCTTAAAAGAATCTTATAAATCCTTGATTGAAGCCCTAATCCATGCAGGGGCGCATTTGGATACGCAAGTCAATATTGAATGGCTGGATAGCGAGAATTTTAATGAAAAGACTGATTTAGAGGGCGTTGATGCGATTTTAGTGCCGGGGGGCTTTGGAGAAAGGGGGATTGAGGGCAAAATTTGCGCCATTCAAAGGGCTAGGTTAGAAAAACTCCCCTTTTTAGGGATTTGTTTGGGCATGCAATTAGCGATCGTTGAATTTTGTCGCAATGTTTTAGGTTTAAAAGGGGCTAACTCTACGGAGTTTAACCAACGCTGCGAATACCCTGTGGTGTATTTGATTGAAGATTTTATGGATCAAAACCACCAAAAACAGGTGCGCACCTATAATTCGCCTTTAGGAGGCACCATGCGATTAGGCGAATACGAATGCGAAATCATGCCTAACAGCTTGCTAGAAAAAGCCTATAAAAAGCCTAATATTAAAGAAAGACACCGCCATCGTTATGAAATCAACCCCAAATACCGCCAAGAGTGGGAAAATAAGGGCTTGAAAGTGGTGGGTTTTGGGGCGAATCATTTGATTGAAGCGATTGAATTAGAAGATCACCCGTTCTTTGTGGGGGTGCAATTCCACCCGGAATTCACCTCCAGATTGCAAAGCCCTAACCCTATTATTTTGGATTTCATTAAGAGCGCTCTTCATAAATCCTAATCTAAAAGAATGAAACAAAAGCTTAAAGCTCAAATCAAAGAGCGAGTGGCTTCTATCGCCTATAATGAAAAAGGGTTTCCTAGCCCCTTTTTATTTAAAGACTTGAAAAAAGCCGCGCTCAAAATCATAGAAGCCATGCGCGCAAACACAGAAATTTTAGTGGTGGGCGATTATGACGCTGACGGCGTGATTAGCTCTGCTATCATGGCAAAATTCTTTGAAAGTCTGAATTACAAGCATGTCCGCATTGCAATCCCTAATCGCTTCATGGATGGCTATGGGATTTCTAAAAAATTTTTAGAAAAACACCACGCCCCTTTAATCATCACGGTGGATAACGGGATCAACGCCTTTGAGGCCGCTCAATTTTGCAAGGAAAAAAATTACACCCTAATCATCACCGATCACCATTGCTTACACCATGATAAAATTCCAGACGCTTATGCGGTAATCAACCCCAAGCGACCGGATTGTGATTTTATCCAAAAGGAAGTGTGCGGGGCGTTGGTGGCGTTTTATTTGTGCTATGGAATCCACCAACTTTTAGGAAAAGAAAAAAGCCATTCTAGTGAATTGTTGTGTTTAGCGGGCGTGGCGACTATTGCTGATATGATGCCTTTGACTTTTTTTAACCGCTTTTTAGTTTCTAAAGCCTTGTATTTTTTGCAAAAAGAATCCTTAGGGGCGATGGGGTTTTTACGCCAAAGAGAAGTTTTTAGAAAACGCTCTTTAAAAGCGAGCGATATTTCTTTTAATATCGCCCCTTTAATCAACTCCGCAGGGCGCATGCAAGACGCTAAAATGGCTTTAGATTTTTTAAGCGCGAATAATTTTCAAGATGGTTGTTCTTTGTATGAACGCTTGAAAGCATGCAATTTGAAGCGCAAAATGATCCAACAGCAGGTTTTTGAAGAAGCCTTTAAGCATGCGATGGTTGGAGAAAAAATCATCGTCGCTTTTAAGGATAATTGGCATGAAGGCGTGCTTGGGATCGTGGCTTCAAAATTAGTGGAAGCCACCCAAAAGCCAAGCCTGGTTTTTACCTTTAAAGAAGGGGTGTATAAAGGGAGCGCTCGCAGCTCTCCAAATATTGACTTGATTGACGCTTTGAATGGGGTTTCTTCTTTACTGCTCGGCTATGGGGGGCATAGGCAAGCGTGCGGGTTGAGCGTTGGAAAAAACAATATCGTCTCGCTCTTTGAAACTTTAGAAAATTTTGATTTTAAAGTCTTGCCTTTTTATGAAAAAGAACCCCCTTTAACGCTCAATCTAAAAGACATTGACAGAGAGCTTTTAGAGATTATAGAGATGGGCGAACCTTATGGACAAGAAAACCCTGAACCCTTATTCCAAGCAAAAAATTTAGAAGTCATAGAAGAAAGAATCATTAAAGAAAGCCACCAGGTTTTGCGTTTTAAGGATAAAGAATGCGTCAAAGAGGCTATTTATTTTAGCGCTGAGCGGTTTTTGAAAGCGGGCGAAAGGGTGAGCGTGCTTTTTAGCGTGGAATTAGATGAGTGTTCTAATGAGCCTAAAATGTTTGTTAAAAGTTTGTTGTAGTGCCTTTTGTTGAAGAAGAATTTGAAATTTTAAAACCCACCAAAGCCTTGTTTTTGGTGCGCGATGTTTTAAAATGCTCTTTAAAAGAAGCCCAACGGCACCTTGACAAACAACGCCTAAAACAAAACCAACAAGCCGTGCGTAAATCCCAAATGATTCAAGGGGTCGTTAGTTTGATTTATTTCAAGCCTAATGAAAAGCAAGAAAGACTTGTTTTTGAGGCTAAGGATTTTGGCGCATTTGACAAACCCACTCAAATCTATACCCACCCTAAAGGCTATTTTTACCATGAAAGCTTATTAGATTGTATCCAATCTCATTTTGGCAAAAACGCCCACCCAGCCCACAGACTGGACTATGAAACGAGCGGGTTAGTTTTGGCGGGCAAAACCTCACAGAGCGCTAAGGATTTAAAAGCGCTTTTCATGCAAAAAAAAGTGAAAAAAACTTATTTAGCGCTAGCGCATGGGTTAATGGATAAAAGTATCATCATAAATAAGCCCATTCTAACGCCACAAAACATTCAAAAAGATTTGCGCATTCGATCTCAAATTTCTCCTTTAGGCAAGCCTTCAATTACCCTTGTTGAGCCTTTAAGCTATAACCCTTTTTTGGATATAAGCTTGCTTAAAATAACCCCGCTCACCGGGCGCACGCACCAGATCCGCTTGCATTTAAGCAGTATAAATCACAGGATCGTGGGCGAGGGGCTTTATGGGGTGGCAGATGAAAACGCCAGAGAATACCTTCAATTGAAGCGTGAAAATAACGCCCCAACCCTCATGCTCCATGCCACTAGTTTAGAATTTGAATTTAAAGGAGCGATCTATCAAATCGCTTCCCCCATGCCCAAACGCTTCATGCCCTTTTTAAAAGATTGACCCCCCCTTTATTGATTATCCCCTGATTACTTTTATTGGTTATTTTCTTGACTATTTTCTTTTGGGGGAGGTTTTGATTAAGATTTTCTATACGCCTTTTTTCAATTCCCCTTATTATTTCTAGCTTTCAATTCCTCTTGTTTTTTGAGAATCATTTCTTCAGTAATACTAGAAAGCTTGTCTTTGTGGTTTTCATCATTAGAATCTTCTTTGTGGTGGGACTCTTCTTGTTTTTTTGAAATAATTTCTTCAGCGATGCTAGAGAGTTTTTCAAAATTTTTAGCGTCTTTGCGATTGGAGCGGTTTTTTAAATTCTCTCTGATTTGCCTTTTTCTTTGGATTAACGCAAACATTTTTTGGCTGAATTGGTAGCATTTGCACGCGCTTATAACAATCACGCCCCACTTGATTAGTAAAGCGATTAAAAGCCAAATAAAAGAGCTAGAAGTGTCCAATAAAAACTGGCGCACATCGCTATACACCCAAATATCCACTAAAATAACCAACAGAGTGATCAAAATAGAAAACGCAATGCTTTTAAACCTAAAAAGCCACGCCACTATCACAAACCCTCTCGTATGCCTGTGGGCTAACAGCCAGCGCTCATTCTTTTCGCTAAAAAAATTCATCAAACCAGAAATTACGCTATTTTTCTTGTTCATTGTCGCCCTTTTCCCAAACTTCTTTAAAATGCTTGGTGGTTTTTTCTTGTTTTTCTTTCAATTCTTTAGCGTGGATTTGCTCTAACAACCTTTTTTCTTCAGCTTCAAACATGATTTTTAATTCTTCTTCATTAAAATCGCTCAATTGCATGCCCTCTTTTGCCAAGCGTTTTTCTACGATTTTAACCGCTTGCTCCCTGATTTTTTGAGATTTTTCTTTAAAAAGCGCTCGTTTGGTTTTTTGAAACGCTTCATTAGAATTTTTGTGGATCGTTTGTTTGCAAAAATCTAAAAAATCCTTGACTTGATGCATAATTTTCATGGTTATCCGTTTTTAAAGAGTTTTTAAGACCAATGACCCCTAAAAGAATACCAAAAAAAGATTAAAACTCTCTAGTAAAATATTTTCTTAAAAGAATAAGGGGCATTTTGGCGATGTTCTAACCCCCTAAAATAGGGCTTTTGCGGGATAGTTTCTAGGTGAGGCTATCGCATGTTTTTTGTCCCTTATTTTTCTTTGAGCGCCTCACATGCCTCTTGATCTCCTAATTTGCAGGCTTTAGAGATATATTGATCGGCTTTTGTTAAGTTTTTTCTACGCCTTTTCCATCATCATATAGATCCCCTAAAGCACCACACCCCCCACCATTATTCAAACCACACGCTTTTTCAAAATATTTTTTAGCTTGAATGTAATCTTTCGCTTCACTACTCTTTACACCCAAATTGAAAAGCTCTTCAGGGTTTGGCTCTGCCAATTAACCCCCCCCCAATAAACACACAACACAAACACAAAGCCCTAAAAATCGCTTTTTTGAAACTTTTCAGCATGACGCTCTCCCTTTTATTAAAAAATTCAGACTTTATTATTATAATCAAATATTGATGACTAAAACCTTTTAATTTTCATAAATGGGGTTTTAGTTGTTTTGTTTTACAATAAAAATTATAAGGAGATAGGAATATTTTGCGTTTAATCCCCCTAACCCAAAAAGAGCGCTTGTAAAAAATACCTTTGAGCATTTTTTATACTAGAATTTTATCCCTAGCGCTTTTTTAAAACCTGCTGGCAATAGCGCTCTAAAATCCTACAAGCGCTCAAAGAGTCTAACCGGCCGTCTTTGGTAGCGAGCCGCTTGTTTTTCCTACCCAAATGCTCTAAATTGTCATAAGCTTCTACGCTAGAATTATCTTCATTGATAAAAACGATTTCGCCCTTAAAATCTACAAGCTTGATAAAATGCTCAATGCGGGCGTGGGTGTCCGCATAGCTTTCATTGGGCTTGCCCACCACCAGCACCTGAACATTTTTTTCCCTCAATAAATCGCTCAAATCCCTAGAGGCCTGATTCCTGTTGTGGCGTAAAATCGCTTCTAAAGGCAAGATAACGCCGTTTAAAAGCGCAGCGATGCCAATGCGTTTTAACCCCACATCGCATGCCAAAATCATGCTAACACCACGAGATGATTGATACGCTTAATCTTACCCAACAGCTCGTATTCTAAAAGCTTATCCCCAAATTTGAGATACGCCTCTTCATAGCTAGGGTTTTTCGCACAATATTCTAAAAATTCATCTTTCATTTCAGGCATTTCTTTTAAATGGTGGTCTTTTAAAAGGGTGTTTATAAAATTTTGAATATTAAATATCCCTTGAGCCTGCCCTTTTTCTAAAAGCTCATTAGTGCCGTCGCTCTCGTTCAAGCGTTGGGGTAAAACAAACAAGGGTTTTTGGTATTTTTGGGCTAATCTCGCGCTGCTCATAGAGCCGCTTTTTAAATCCGCTTGGGGGATAATCACCGCATCGCTTAAAGCGATCACTAGGCGGTTTCTCGCTAAAAAAGAGCCTTTAACGGGCATGAAGTCTTTTTCATATTCGCTTAAAATCAGGCCGTTTTGCGCGATTTCTTGGATCACTTTATGATTGTTCGTAGGATAGATGAAATCCAAACTGCAAGGCGAAAGCATGATCGTTTTTGGCAAGGCGTTTTCTTGAGCGATAATATCCACGCCTAACGCTCCCCCGCTCACAATAACCGCGCCATTTTTAGCAAGCTCTCTGGCTAGAGTGATCGTGTGTTGCTTGCTATAAGGGGTGGGTCTTCTTGTGCCTATGATAGCCACTTTTAAAGGCGCTTCTAAAAGCTTGGTATCGCCCACACAATAGAGTTTTTTAGGGGGGTCTTTGAGAATGTCAAAGGCTTTAGGGATATTTTCTAGCGCACTGTATTGGAAATGGCTTTTCATTTTAAACTATTTAGGCAGTATAATCTCCACTTCAATCGTTTCCACGCTCTGGTTGCTATCAAGGGTTTTGAAATGGATGTCTGAAGATTTAGTGTATTTTTGGATAACGGCAATGATTTCTTTACGCATTTCTTCCATGTAGGGTAAATTTAAGGTGCGCTCTTTGGCTAAAATCAATTTCAATCGGTTTGTTGCGGTAGCCGCGCTCCCTTTGTTTTTAAAAAAATCAAACAAACTCATGAAAATATCCCTTTTAACGCGCTAAAAAAGCCTCTTTTAGCCTTAAATTCCACGTATTCCACTTCCTCGCCTAAAATCCTTCTAGTGATGCGTTGGTAAGCCTTCGCGCTCTCGCAGTCCGTGCGAATCACCGGCTCGCCCTTGTTGGTCGCTGAAATAATATGGCTGTCTTCAGGAATGATCCCAATTAAAGGCAAGCATAAGATCTTAAGCACTTCTTCTATAGAAATCATCTCGCCATTTGCCACTAATTCAGGTTTTAAGCGATTGATTATCAAATGCTTATGCACTTCTTCGCCCCTTTTGGCCCGATTAGACTTCGCGTCAATAATGCCAATCACTCTGTCGCTATCCCTTAAGGAACTCACTTCCGGCGTTACCACCACTAACGCCATGTCCGCATGCAAAATCGCATGCTCAAAACCGCTTTCAATCCCAGCCGGTGAGTCAATCAAAATATAGTCAAAATCCACCCTTAAAGCGTTGATTAAAATCGCTACTTTTTCCTTATCTAAAATATTTTTATCCTTACTTTGTGAGGCCGCTAAAAAAGAAAGGTTTTTAGTCTTTTTATCCGTGATCAAAGCCTGCGAAAGGTTGCAATTTTTTTCCATCACATCCACCACATCATAAACAATGCGATTTTCTAAGCCTAAAATCATATCCAAGTTCCTAAGGCCTATGTCAAAATCAACCGCTACGACTTTTTTACCGCTCTCAGCCAAGCCAATCGCTAAATTAGCCGTGGTGGTGCTTTTACCCACGCCCCCCTTACCTGAAGTGATAGTAACTACTATTGCCATATTTATTCCTTTTATTTTAATGATTTATTTTTTATGATTGAATGGGGTGCGTAAAATTTCCCCAATTTGTTCTATTTTAGTCTCTTTAAGGGCTTTCCTCTCTGTGTTTAACCTGGGGTAATTCAAGCTCTTTTCCAGTAAAAAATCCTTAGCGAATGCGCCGTTTTGAATCTTTTTTAAGATTTTTTGCATGCGTTTTTCTAACAGATTTCCCATAGGCTCTCTAGCTTTAATCGCCCCAAATTCAGCGGTGTTAGAAATGTGTTTTCTTAAACCCTCTACCCCCTTATAATGCAATAAATCCGCCACTAATTTCACTTCATGCACGCATTCAAAATAGGCTAATTCTTCAGGGTATCCTGCCTTAAGTAAAGTTTCAAACCCCATTCTTACAATCGCTTCTAACCCCCCGCACAAGACCGCTTGCTCGCCGAATAAATCGCTCTCGCATTCTTCTTTAAAACTCGTTTCTAAAACCCCCATTCTCCCCCCACCCATCGCTTTGGCGTAACTTAAAGCCACGGCTTTAGCGTTATTTTTTGAGCTTTCTTGCTCTATGGCGATTAGATGGTATAAGCCCCTATTTTTAAGGTATTCTTCTCTTAAAGCGCTCCCTGGCCCTTTTGGTGCGACTAAAATCGCGCCCACGCCTTTTGGAAGAATGACTTGATTGAAATGCACGCTAAAACCATGAGCAAAGCCCACAATCTGCCCCTCTTTTAAAAAAGGGATCACTTCTTTTTCTAGCACTTCCTTATGCAATTCATCCGGAAGTAACGCCATGATCACGTCAGATTGTTGGACTAATTCCTTGACTCCTAGCACCTCAAAGCCCTCTTTTTTTGCTTTTGAAACGCTCAAACTCCCTTGATACAAGCCAATATGCACCTTTACTTTAGAGTCCCTCAAATTGAGTGCTTGGGCTTCTCCTTGAGCGCCATAACCAATAATGCCCACTTGTAAGGATTGGATAACGCCTAAATCAATGTCTTTATCATAATAAACGGGTAATGCCAAAATCAAATCTCCTAGCGTGTTTAAGCAAGTATTTATTTTACCATAATGGGAGCGATAATGTTTAAAAACATACAGAATATTAAGAAATGGTGTGCTCGGAGGGATTCAAACCCCCGACCTACAGGACCGCAACCTGTTGCTCTATTCAGCTGAGCTACGAGCACTTTTAAAGAAGTGAAACGATGATTATAGCAAGAAAATCTAATTTTTCACTTAAACGGTGCGTTTTTTCTATTATAATTTAAAGCATGCAAAAAGATTACCAAAAACTCATCGTTTATTTATGCGATTTTTTAGAAAAAGAAGTTCAAAAAAAAGGCTTTAAAAAAGTCGTTTATGGGCTGAGTGGGGGGCTAGATAGCGCGGTCGTTGGGGTGCTGTGCCAAAAGGTTTTTAAAGAAAACGCCCATGCCCTTTTAATGCCCTCTTCAGTTTCCATGCCAGAAAGTAAAACAGACGCCCTAAATTTGTGCGAAACATTTTCTATCCCTTATACAGAATATTCTATCGCACCCTATGATGCCATCTTTGGCTCTCATTTTAAAGACGCGAGCCTTACTAGAAAGGGGAATTTTTGCTCACGATTACGCATGGCTTTTTTATACGATTATTCTTTAAAAAGCGATTCTTTAGTCATTGGCACGAGCAATAAAAGCGAAAGAATGCTAGGCTATGGCACTTTATTTGGGGATTTGGCGTGCGCGATTAACCCGATTGGGGAATTATTTAAAACCGAAATTTATGAACTCGCTTGCCATTTGAATATCCCTAAAAAGATTTTAGATAAGCCCCTAGCGCGGATTTATTTGTGGGGCAAAGCGATGAAAAGGATTTAGGCTATCCTTATAGCGTGATCGATCCTTTATTAAAAGATATTGAAGCGTTATTCCAAACAAAGCCCATCCATTTAGAAACGCTCATTCAATTAGGCTATGATGAAATTTTAGTGAAAAACATCATAAGCCGTATCCAAAAAAACGCCTTTAAATTGGAATTACCCACTATCGCCAAACGATTTAACCCTGAATGAAAAGCGATAAACCCTTTTTAGAACGCTATTTTTATGACCCCACTCTTTTACAAAAGGGGTTGATTTTCGCGCTCTATCCTTTTTCTTTAATCTATCAATGCATTGCCACCCTTAAACGAAAAACCGCTAAAAAGCATGATTTTAAAATCCCCATTATCAGTATAGGCAATCTCATCGCTGGAGGAAGCGGTAAAACGCCCTTTATTTTAGAAATCGCTCCAAGATACCAAGAAGTGGCGGTTGTTTCTAGAGGGTATCAACGGGATTCTAAAGGCTTGGTGGTGGTGAGCGTTAAAGGAAACATTTTAGTTCCTCAAAAAACAGCGGGCGATGAAGCCTATCTTTTAGCCTTAAATCTAAAACAAGCGAGCGTGATTGTGAGCGAAAAAAGAGAGCTAGGCGTTTTAAAAGCCCTTGAATTAGGATCAAAAATCGTGTTTTTAGACGATGGCTTTAGGTTTAATTTCCACCAATTCAATGCGCTTTTAAAACCCAAAGTCCCCCCCTACTACCCTTTTTGTTTGCCTAGCGGGTTGTATAGAGAAAGTATTGAAAGCTATAAAGAAGCCCATTTAGTCATTACAGAAGATAAGGATTATAAAAGAATCACCTCTATCGCCCACCCCACCAAACGCATGCTTTTAGTAACGGCTATCGCTAATCCTAGCAGACTTGATGCGTTTTTACCCAAAGAAGTGGTTAAAAAATTGTATTTTAGAGACCATGCCCCTTTTGATTTGGAACTTTTAGAAAAAGAGTTTTATCAAAATAACGCTACTTCCTTATTGGTTACTTCAAAAGATTTAGTCAAATTACAAGATTGCAAATTGCCTTTAAGCGTGCTGGATTTAAAACTAGAAATTTGCCCTAAAGTTTTAGAGGAGATTGATCGTTATATCCTTTCTTATCCTTGTAATACAAAAGAACATCTATAAACTCCTTATCTTTAGAGATAAAGCCTTTCAAACGCCCTTCTAACTCATAATGGTTTTTTTCATAAAAAGCGATCGCTTTGAAATTGTTTTCCATCACTTCTAGGTGTAAAGAATGTAATTGGAACTCTTCAAAAGCGATGCGTTCTAAAGCTTTTAAAATAGTCCCCCCCTTATTTTTCAAAAAAGGGTTTTTATAAATCCCCAAATACCCATGCTTATGAAAAAAATTGATTTTAGTGATAGAGCCAACCCCCAAATAAACGCCCTCTTCTTTAAACAAAAAATAGCGGTGGCTAGGCGAATTTTTTAAATCTTCTATGAATTGCAAATGCGTTTTTAAGGAAATATTAGCGCTATACATCCATAAGGCAGTGTTTGGGTGGTTACGAAACTCTAAAACCAACAATTTTTCTTCATCGTTTAATTGGGTAAAATCAATCGCTTGGATATTTTTATAAGAATAATTTTTTTTCAAATTTCTAAAAACTCCCTCAATGCACCCTCTAGCTCACTCCCAAAGGTCAGGGTTTTTGCCCAGGCTTGATTTTTTTGAATTCGCAATTTTTCAAAATCTTTAGCCAGAGTTTTTAAACTCGTTTGCTTGAATATGCCTGAATTCTCAAATTCTTGGCTTTGAACGATCTGATTAGAAGCAATGGGAAGGATAAGAGAGGGCGTTTGAGAAAGGGCTAATTCATAGAGGGTTTGACCCGAAGCGCTAATGGCATAAGCGCAAAATTTCATCAAAGAACTGAACTCTAAAGGGCTTAAAGGGCTGTAATAGCGCGTGTTTTTTGGAGGATTTTTAGGGATATAAGGTGAAATGATATGCAAATGCATGCCCTTATTTTCTAAAATTTTGACTATCTCTTTGAGCGTTTTTTGCTCGCTCCCCCCTAGAGTGATCAGCACTTCTTTGTTTTCTGTATTGATAGGGCGCTCATAAATAAAACGAGCATCAACAGGGTAAAACCCCACCCCCAAATAATACTGATAATCTTTTGATAAATGATGGTAGTGTTTTAAGGCGTTCAGCGTGAAATTCATGATCTTGGTGTTTTTAGGGTAAAACCCCTTAGCATGCTCTTCATCTTCTATCACCATAAGGCTTTTAGCTTTTTCTTTTAAAAGGTAAAAATCTTTTGAATTTAAACAATAGCTGTCTGTAATCAAAAAATCATTACCGCCAACGCCCTCTAAAAAAGCGCCTATATCGTTTTGCTTGTGTAAATAAAAGCTCACTTCAACCCCTAATTTTTCTATAAAAGAAAGGATTTTTTCACAACGCCTCACATGCCCTAAACCGCTTGTTACAAACGCATCGCACAAAATCTTTACTGGCATGCGTTTTTCAAACGGCTGTATTTGAGCTTGGCTAATTCTAAATCTTCTAAAGTGTCAATGTCTTGGACTTCTAAGGGCGATAATTCTAAAGCGATAGAATTTGGGCTAAAAATAGGCCGCATTTCTTTGAAGGCTTGAGCCTTCCCCATATAAAGCAACCCTGCGTCATGATAGAGCGTTTTTAAATCTTGCGTGCGCGTGTTTGAATGCTCTTTAAAAGCCATTTGAATGCCGTTTTCAAGGCTAAAAGAACGATAGGGCGAAGCGCTAAAGGGAGAGCATGTGAAAACATAATCCGTATTTTGATTTTGTTTTAAAGTTTCACAAGCGTTTTGTAAATGCTTTTCTTGTAAAAATACTGAAGCGCCATACAAACAACACGCAATATCTTCATCTTTTAATTCTAATTCTTTCATGTGATAAGCCATCACCTCTAAAGTCGTGGCTCTGTCGTCCGCTAAATTTTTAGGGCGTAAATTCAAAAAACTCGCCCCATAATTTTTGGCTAAATTCACATACTCCATGCTATCGCTAGAGATAAACACCTTTTCAAAGAGCTTGGAATTTAGCGCTGTTTCAATAGGATAAGCGAGCATGGGTTTATTGAAAAAATCAATAATATTTTTATTCTTAACCCTTTTACTGGAACTTCTGGCTAAAACAATAGCGATCGCTCTCATGCTAGGCTTTCAAACGCTCTTTATTAATAAGGCATTTGGGTTTCCATCGCATCAGCGGCGAATTTCTTTTTATTGGAATCGCTCAAATGCCCTAAATTCGTGTATTCAATCTTAGCGTCAGCTAAAAACTTGGATTGGATAGTGTTATTCCTTTCAATATCATAAGGGCGGATCACCCCGCTCACCTTAAGGATTTGCTTTTCCCCATCCACTAGCACTTCCTTATTCCCATAGATGAAATAATTCCCATTTTCTAGCACCTTAATGATTCGAGCGCTCAACACGATCTCTAAATCTTCGCTCTTTTTTTGCGAGCCACCGCCTTTAAAATTCGTGTTATTGCTGGATTTGGTGAAATTGTAATTATTCTTATCGTCTAAATACTCCGCTTCTTTTTTCTTTCTTTCATCTAGCCCGTTATAAGTGAGTCTTGGGGGCGTGGAGTTACCCCCTGAAGCGCTTTTATAATCTTTAGAGCTAGAATAATTCGCACTCGCTTTTTCAGAGACAATGATTGTGATCAAATCGTTAGGCTTCATCGCCCTCCTGTCCGCAAACAAGGGGCGCTCACCCTGCCCAAACAAACTCCCCAACTTGTTCAATTCAGGGATAAATTCTTTAGAGGGGGTTTCTTCTACATAATTAGGAGGGTTAAAATCAATGTTTGGCTCATTGGCTGATGCCATGCTGAATATAACGCCAAACGCAACAGCCCCTAAATAAAGCGCTTTTTTCATCCACTAGCCTTACTTTTGAGTTATTTTAAGCCTTGAATTATACTCTCTTATAAAGAATAAATGCTTAATTTTGAGTAAGTTGTTGTAAAATTTAGATCTCTATATAAAATAAAAACTTACTTGCAGGAGATAAAATTTGAGAACCTTGTTAAAAATGCTGGTTGGTGTGAGCTTACTAACACACGCTTTAATGGCTACAGAAGAAAGCGCTGCCCCCTCTTGGACAAAAAATTTGTATATGGGATTCAATTACCAAACAGGTTCTATCAATTTAATGACTGATATTCACGAAGTTAGAGAAGTGACTAGCTATCAAACCGGTTACACCAATGTAATGACTAGCATTAATAGCGTTAAAAAACTCACTAACATGGGTTCTAATGGGATTGGCTTAGTCATGGGCTATAACCACTTTTTCCATCCGGATAAAGTCTTGGGTTTGCGCTATTTTGCTTTTTTAGATTGGCAAGGCTATGGCATGAGATACCCTAAAGGCTATTATGGGGGCAACAACATGATCACTTATGGCGTGGGCGTGGATGCGATATGGAATTTCTTCCAAGGGAGTTTTTATCAAGATGATATTGGCGTGGATATTGGCGTTTTTGGGGGGATTGCGATTGCTGGGAATAGCTGGTATATTGGCAATAAAGGGCAGGAATTATTAGGCATCACTAATAGCAGTAGGGTTGATAACACCTCTTTTCAATTCCTCTTTAACTTTGGTTTCAAAGCTTTATTCGTAGATGAACATGAATTTGAAATCGGGTTTAAATTCCCCACTCTTAACAACAAATACTACACCACCGACGCGCTTAGGGTTCAAATGCGTAGGGTTTTTGCCTTTTATGTGGGGTATAATTACCACTTCTAAAGGGCTCTTAAAACCCAACGCAACCTTCTAGCATCTTTTGATAATAACTCTTGGCTTTGAGGATCGTCTCTGTGTCATCGGTTTTTAGAAGCACTTCATAATTGTTTTCAAAAGCGTTTTTGCTCCAATTCGCTGAGCCTAAAAACACGATTTTATCATCAATGATCGCCACTTTTTGGTGCATGATGCCGTAATAATTCCCGTTTTTAGCCTTAAGCCCTTTCAATAAGCACACTTTCGTGTTAGGGTATTTGTCTAAATAACCAATAGTGGATTGCTTGTTATTGTGATTGCTTTCATAATCATAAATGATTTGCACCTTAATCCCCCTACTCGCTACGCTTTTAATGGCTCTTGCAATATCTTTGTGCGTGAAACTATAAATAGCGATTTTCACGCTCTCTCTAGCGCTGCTAATCCCAGAAATTAAAGAATTGAGAGCGTCTCTTTGCTCATAAGGTAAGACAAATAAGCTGTTTTTAGCTTGCAAAACCCCTAAACAGCTCACTAACACGCCCACGCCAACGATTTTTTTAAACTTGTTTAACATCAAATGATCCTTATCAATAACGCGATAAAAATAACCAACCCAGTGGATTTTTGATTGTATTTTTGATTATAATAAAAAATTTAAAAAAAGCGATGAAAATTGATAGGCTTAAAAAGCGTTTCTTGTAAATAAGGAGTCCCTAAAATGAAAATGATTCTATTCAACCAAAACCCCATGATTGAAAAGCTGCTTGAGAGTGTTTCTAAGAAATTAGAATTATCCATAGAAAATTTTAACCACTATCAAGAGTTATCCGCACGCCTTAAAGAAGATCCAGAATGGCTTTTGATAGCCGATGATGAATGTTTGGAAAAACTAGATCAAGTGGATTGGCTGGAGTTAAAAGAAACCATCTCTCAAAATAAAAACAGCGTGTGCATGTATAAAAAGGGCAATGAAGCGCAGCCTTTTTTAGAGGGCTTTGAGATGAAAATCAAAAAACCTTTTTTACCCACTGAAATGTTGAAAATCCTTCAAAAAAAGCTTGGCTCTAACGCAAGCGAGCTAGAGCCTAGCCAGAATTCAGACCCAACTCAAGAAATTTTAGAAACCAATTGGGATGAGTTGGAAAATCTAGGCGATTTAGAAGCCCTAGCCAAAGAAGAGCCTAACAACGAAGAGCAATTGCTCCCCACTTTAAACGAGCAAGAAGGAGAAACTCCTAAAGAAGAAGCGCAAGAAGAGGTTAAAAAAGAAGAAGTTAAAGAAATGCAAGAAGAAATTAAAGAAAAAGAAAAACAAGAAGTTGCAGAAAGCCCCCAAGATGAAGAAAAGCCTAAAGATGATGAAACGCAAGGAAGCGTTGAAACCCCCAAAGATAAAGAAGTTTCTAAAGAATTAGAAACGCAAGAACAAGTAGAAACCCCTAAAGAAGAAACGCAAGAACAAGAGCCAATCAAAGAAGAAACGCAAGAAAATAAGGAGGAAAAACAAGAGAAAACACAAGATTCCCCAAGCGCGCAAGAATTAGAAGCCATGCAAGAATTAGTCAAAGAAATCCAAGAAAATTCTAACGACCAAGAGAATAAAAAGGAAACCCAAGAAAACCAAGAAAACACAGAAACACCGCAAGATATAGAAACGCAGGAATTAGAAATTCCTAAAGAAGAAGAAACGCAAGAAGTCGCAGAAAAAACACAAGCGCAAGGATTAGAAAAAGAAGAAATTGCAGAAACGCCCCAAGAATTAGAAGTCCAAGATGAAAAACTCCAAGAAAACGAAACCCTCAAAGATGAAAAACTCCAAGAAAACGAAACCCTCAAAGATGAAAAACTCCAAGAAAACGAAACCCTCAAAGATGAAAACATGCAAGAAAACGCGCAAAATTTACAAGAAAAAGAAACGCAAGAATTAGAAACCCCACAAGCCCAAGACGAAACACTCCAAGAAGACCATTACGAAAGCATTGAAGACATTCCTGAGCCGGTGATGGCTAAAGCGATGGGGGAAGAATTGCCCTTTTTGAATGAAGCCGTTGCAAAAACCCCCAACAATGAGAATGACACAGAAACCCCTAAAGAGAGCGTTATAAAAACCCCACAAGAAAAAGAAGAAAGCGATAAAACTTCCAGCCCTCTAGAATTGCGCTTAAACTTACAAGATTTATTAAAAAGCCTGAATCAAGAGTCCTTTAAAAGCCTTTTAGAAAACAAAACCTTAAGCATTAAAATCACTTTAGAGGATAAAAAACCTAATGAATAACGATTTTAATTTACTCATCCTTTCAGGCCCTAGCGGAGCGGGTAAAAGCACCCTTACAAAGTATTTGCAAGAAAAAATCCCAAAAACCCATTTTTCCCTTTCCACCACCACCAGAAAACCCAGAGAGGGCGAAGTTGATGGCTTGCATTATAACTTTGTCAGCGAAGAAGAATTCAAACAAGGCATAGAAAAAGGGCAGTTTTTAGAATGGGCGATCGTGCATAACCACTACTATGGCACTTCTAAAATCCCTGTAGAAAAAGCCTTAAAAGAGGGCAAAATCGTCATTTTTGATATTGACGTGCAAGGGCATGAGATCCTTAAAAAGCATTACCCTAACGCATGCTCAGTCTTTATTAGCACCAAAAACCAAGAGATTTTAAAAGAGCGCTTGCTTTTAAGGGGAACGGATTCTAAAGAGACGATAGAAAAACGCTTGATCAACGCTTATAAAGAAATGCAGTGCTTGGAAAGCTTTGATTACCTCATCATCAATGAAGATTTAGAAAAATCCAAAGAAATCATCTTAAGTATCGCTAAAACTTTAGTCCATCGCTTAAAAGCGTTTAATTTTGAAAAAATCTGTAAGGCTTGGAAAAACGAATCCTTGTGAAACCTATCAATTATTTTTTAAAAAAGCTATAATTCAAACAAAAACCAACCAATAAGATTAAGGAGTAAAGTATGGGCGGATTCACAAGCATATGGCATTGGGTCATTGTTTTATTAGTGATTGTGTTGTTATTTGGGGCTAAAAAGATCCCAGAGTTGGCTAAAGGTTTAGGCAGTGGGATTAAGAATTTCAAAAAAGCCGTGAAAGACGATGAAGAAGAGGCTAAAAACGAGCCAAAAACCCTAGACGCTCAAGCAACGCAAGCCAAAGCGCATGAGAGTAGCGAGATTAAAAGCACGCAAAAACAAGAAAGTTAAGCATGCACACTCTCATTAAGGGCGTTTTAGAAGAGGTTTTAGAAGCTGAAGTCATTATTGAATACCCTAAAGACAGAGAGCATGGGCATTACGCTACGCCGATCGCCTTTAATCTCGCCAAAGTTTTTAAAAAATCGCCCTTAGCCATCGCTGAAGAATTAGCCCTTAAAATCAGCTCGCATGAAAAAACTCAAGGGTTTTTTGACCGCGTAGTGGCTTGTAAGGGCTATATCAATTTCACGCTTTCTTTAGACTTTTTGGAGCGTTTCACCCAAAAAGCTTTGGAATTGAAAGAAAAATTTGGCTCTCAAGTTAAAAGCGAACGTTCTCAAAAAATCTTTTTAGAATTTGTGAGCGCTAACCCCACAGGGCCTTTACACATAGGGCATGCTAGGGGTGCGGTGTTTGGCGATAGTTTGGCTAAAATCGCTCGCTTTTTAGGGCATGAGGTTTTGTGCGAATATTATGTCAATGACATGGGATCTCAAATCCGCTTGTTAGGGATTTCTGTATGGCTCGCTTACAGAGAGCATGTTTTAAAAGAGAGCGTAACTTATCCGGAAGTTTTTTACAAGGGCGAATACATCATTGAAATCGCCAAAAAGGCGAGTAACGATTTAGAGCCAAGCCTTTTTAAAGAAAACGAAGAAACTATCATTGAAGTTTTAAGCGGCTACGCTAAGGATTTAATGCTTTTAGAAATTAAGGGTAATTTAGACGCTTTAGGCATTCATTTTGATTCTTATGCGAGCGAAAGAGAAATTTTTAAACGTAAAGATGCGGTGTTTGACCGATTAGAAAAAGCGAACGCCCTTTATGAAAAGGATTCTAAAATCTGGCTCAAATCTTCACTCTATCAAGATGAAAGCGATCGGGTGCTGATTAAAGAAGATAAAAGCTACACTTATTTAGCCGGCGATATTGTCTATCATGATGAAAAATTCCAACAAAATTACACCAAATACATCAACATTTGGGGGGCAGATCACCACGGCTATATCGCTAGAGTGAAAGCCAGCCTTGAGTTTTTGGGCTATGATTCTAGCAAGCTTGAAGTTTTGCTCGCTCAAATGGTGCGCTTGCTCAAAGATAACGAGCCTTACAAGATGAGTAAAAGAGCGGGTAATTTTATTTTGATTAAAGATGTGATTGATGATGTGGGTAAAGACGCTTTGAGGTTTATTTTTTTGAGCAAACGGCTTGACACCCATTTAGAATTTGATGTCAATACTTTAAAAAAGCAGGACAGCTCAAACCCTATTTATTATATCCATTACGCTAATTCGCGCATCCACACCATGCTAGAAAAATCGCCTTTCTCTAAAGAAGAAATCTTGAAAACCCCTTTAAAAAATTTAAACGCCGAAGAAAAATACCTGCTTTTTAGCGCTTTAAGCTTGCCTAAGGCGGTTGAATCTTCTTTTGAAGAATACGGCTTGCAAAAAATGTGCGAATACGCAAAAACTCTCGCCTCAGAATTCCACCGCTTCTATAACGCTGGCAAAATCTTAGACACCCCTAAAGCGAAAGAGCTTTTAAAAATTTGTTTAATGGTGAGCTTGAGTTTAACTAACGCTTTCAAGCTTTTAGGCATAGAAATCAAAACCAAAATTTCCGCTAAAGATTGAATCTAGATCCGTTTTAATGGAATTTAAAAAATGCTTTAAGTATTTTTTACAATTAAAATTATAAAAGAGCTTGATTTTAATCAAGTGATAGTTTTTTAAAAAAAGGTGGTCTTCTTGGGTTAGGGGGTTTTTAAGGGGGTTAAAGGGGATATTGTCGCAAAATGCCCCCTATCCCCTTAAGGAAAATTTTAAAATAAAGCGCTCAAAAGATTAAGCTCAAAATTAGTTTTTTTGATTATAATATTCTCATTATTTTTAAAAAATAAGGAGAATATTTTGCTTAATCGTATTATAGAACACATGAACGCTAATCATGTAGAAGACATGAAGGGCTTGTTGAAAAAATTCGGGCAAGTCCATCACGCTGAAAATGTCGCCTTTAAAAACGTGGATCCACAAGGCATTGTGATTGGTTATAACAACAACCAAACTTTAAGGATTGAATTCAACCACGAAGTTAAAGACCCTAAAGACTACAAAAACGCTATCATTGAATTGTGTCAAAGCGTGGAAAAAACCCATGATTTAAAAGGCGTGGAAGAAGAAGTTAAAGCCTTTAGAAAAGACTTTGATTCCGTTTGTTTAGCGACCTTACACCCTAATGGGCATGTGGTATGCTCTTATGCGCCTTTAATGACAGATGGCAAACAATACTACATTTATGTGAGCGAAGTGGCTGAGCATTTTGCGGGCCTTAAAAACAACCCCCACAATGTGGAAGTGATGTTTTTAGAAGACGAGAGCAAGGCTAAATCAGCTATTTTGAGAAAACGCTTGCGTTATAAAACCAATGCGAGGTTTATTGAAAGAGGGGCGGAGTTTGACAAAGCGTTTGATTCTTTCATTGAAAAAACCGGCGGTGCTGGGGGCATTAAAACCATTCGTGCCATGCAAGATTTCCATTTGATCGCATTGGATTTCAAAGAAGGGCGTTTTGTGAAAGGCTTTGGTCAGGCTTATGATATTTTAGGCGATAAAATCGCTTATGTTGGGGATAAAGGCAACCCGCACAATTTCGCTCATAAGAAATAAATTTTCATTTAAAACCATTTAGGAATATTTCCCAAACGCCTTGGTGCTTGGGATAAATGGTGTCATAAAAATCTGATTAACGCTCTTTATTTTCTACCACTCTTTGATGTTGTAGGGTTAGCTTTTTTATAAAGCAAGCAAAAAATTCGCTTTATTAATGCAATCAAAACACTTATTTGCAAAGCTCTTATTTTCTATTTCTAGAAAGGTTTTCCTAATCGCTCGCTCCTCTTTGAAAAAGCGTTGGAGTTTTATATGCTAAAACACCCATAAAGCCAATAGCGGGCAAAAAACACATTTATGAGAAAGTTTTGACAATAAGGGATTAAAAACTCCGTTTCTCTAGCTTTCTTGAGATCGTTGATTTCTTATTCAAAGCCTTGATTTTTTCCATTTTTTAGAGCTAAAACGCTTTTTAAAATCTCACTCGTTTGAATCGTGTCTGTCAGTAACGCTTTTAGCTTGTTTTAACAAAGATCAGTTATTTTTTTAGCAATACTGCACTCAATAAAACCATCATTTGAATATAATAACCCTAAATAGGATTTTAAATCATTTCTAATAGGGGGATTTTATGATTTCTAACATCAGCATACACCCAAAAACCATGTTTAAAAACGCTTTAAATATACAAGATTTTTCATTTAAAAGTCATACTAGTACAGCCATTATTGGCACAAATGGTTCTGGAAAATCAACGCTTATCAACACTATTCTAGGCATTAGATCAGACTATAATTTTAAAGCACAAAACAATAATATTCCATACCACGACAATGTTATACCACAACGCAAGCAATTGGGAGTTGTCTCTAACCTATTCAACTACCCACCTGGATTAAACGCAAATGACCTTTTTAAATTCTATCAATTTTTTCACAAAAACTGCACTCCAAATCTATTTGAAAAAAATCTTTTGAATAAAACCTACGAACACCTAAGCGATGGACAAAAACAGCGCTTAAAGATTGACTTAGCTCTTAGCCACCACCCCCAATTAATTATTATGGATGAACCAGAAACTAGTTTAGAGCAAAACGCTCTTATAAAACTATCAAATCTCATAAACTTGCGTAATACCCAGCAACTTACAAGTATCATCGCCACTCATGATCCTATTGTCTTAGATAGTTGCGAATGGGTATTGTTCCTTAAGAATGGCAACATTACTCAATACAAACCTTTAAATTCTATATTAAAATCTGTAGCTAAAACTTTTAACTTTAAAGAAAAACCAACCACAAAAGACTTATTAGTATTACTAAAGGATATTTAATGGGAGAAATTCTATCTATCCTAAAACTTGAAATCAAATCTTATCTCACCAATACAAGTGCACTATTTTGGACTTTTATTTATCCTATTTTAATGCTCCTATTACTAATTTTTGTTTTTTCAAAAAATACCACTGAAATTTTTTACTTTAATAACATTATAGGTTTAATGGGACTTCTTATTATTTCTAGCGCGATCTTTGGTCTCACACAAGCTATAACAAGCTCTAGATCGCATAATATATTCTTGTTCTACATGCTATCACCAGCAACTTTCAAACAAATAACTCTAGCATTAATCGCTTCAAGACTAATCGTTGTAATCCTATATGCTTTTATCTTTATTATTCTCTCTTTTTATGCGCTCAATATCATCACTATTCTCAATTTTAAAGCGCTTATTTTGGGGTTTGTTAGTGTTTTTTCAAGCGCATTGTTTTGTTTTTGCTTGGCAATTTTTGTAGCTAGAATTTTTCAAAACGAACAAAGCATCTTAGGATTTTGTAATATCATCAATCTCTATGCGCTAATGTCTTGTAATGTTTTTGTTCCTTTAGAATACCTACCTAATATTGGTCAATTATTTATCAAAACATCTATTTTTTACTACCTTAATCAACTTCTAATCAAAGCTTTTCAAGGGATTGATACTATACTGGTTTTAGCAACTTCAACATTTTTCATCATTGGTGGCATTATTTTATTTTTACTAAGCGCTAATCGCATGTTACTAACACCAAAAGAACGCATGCGTTAAATCCTTAATCCTACCATTTATCAATTGTTTAATTTTTTTTGCTCAATCGTGGGATAGCTCTTTAATGATACGAGCGCCCACTAAATAGCATGAACGCTCCTTGAATTTATTCTCATCTCGCTCCCATTATGCGCTATCAATTAACAAGTTTCAATATAATAATACAAAATCTTTTTATAACTTGTCATTTGTTAAGGATCAAAATGCGCGTGTTTGTTTGCTTTTTAGGGGTTTTTGTGTCTAACGGCTTGGCTCGTTTTGGCTATGTGGTTTTAATCCCCCTACTCATTTTATCAGGGAGTTTAACCCCACACCAAAGCTTCCAATTAGGGATTGCGGTATTAATGGGCTATGTTTTTGGGAGTTTTTTAATCCAATTTTTAAGCCCGTTAATGTCATTAGAAAGCATCGCTAAAATCAGTTTTGGCTTAATCGCTTTGAGTTTTTTAGTCTGTTATTTTGATAGCATCCCTTTCTTTTGGCTTTGGATCTGGCGTTTTATCGCCGGTGTGGCTAGCAGCGCGTTAATGATTTTAGTCGCTCCTCTCTCTTTACCCTATGTCAAAGAACATAAAAAAGCCTTAGTGGGGGGGCTTATTTTTAGCGCTGTAGGCATTGGATCTGTCTTTAGCGGGTTCGTTCTGCCTTGGATTAGCTCTTATAACATCAAATGGGCATGGATTTTTTTAGGGGGCAGTTGTTTGATAGCTTTCATCCTTTCCTTGGTTGGGTTAAAAACCCGTTCTTTAAGGAAAAAATCCGTTAAAAAAGAAGAAAGCGCGTTTAAAATCCCCTTTCATTTGTGGTTATTGCTCATTTCTTGCGCGCTCAATGCGATTGGTTTTTTACCGCACACGCTTTTTTGGGTGGATTATTTGATCCGTCATTTAAATATCTCCCCCACTATCGCTGGGACTTCATGGGCGTTTTTTGGTTTTGGCGCTACGCTTGGCTCTTTAATCAGCGGCCCCATGGCTCAAAAGCTAGGGGCCAAAGAAGCCAATATCTTTATCCTCATTTTAAAATCCATCGCATGCTTTTTACCCATTTTTTTCCACCAAATCTCTTTACTCAATTTAAGCATCTTTATAATGGGAGCGGCCACGACCGCTAATATCAATTTATTCAGCATGATGGCTTTAAAAATTGCAGGCGCGAAGCATTTCGCTCAAGCGTCTTCTTGGGTGGTGTTTTCTTTTGGCATTTTCCAAGCACTTTTCTCGTATCTTTTCACGATCTTTTTAGGGGATTTGGGCTATGTTTTGATTTTTGTTATTTGTGGGGTGTGTTTGGTTTTAAGCTTCATCGTTCTTTTCCCCATTAAAATGCAAACAGCTATCCATAAATAGAAAAATTATGGGGTTTCAAAACCCTTGATGCCGAGAAAATCCTTAAAACCCTTTAAGGAATTTAAGATTTTTTCACGCTCTAAATGGTGCACAATAAAAACGAGGTTAGAGCCGTTTTGATCCTTTAAAATATGTTTAGGCGGGTAAATGATATGCATCACGCCGTTAATGCTCACTAAAAGATCGCTTCCAATATCAATAATCCCCTTTATGCGTAAAATCTGCGTGCCGTATTGATACAACAACAAACTCAGCCAAATCCCAAACGCGCTCCATTCCATCGCACCTTCAAAACTAACGCTTAAAGTCTCAAAGCCTTGCGAGTGCGAATCTTTTGGCATTCTTGGCATAAAATTTCGCGCCCTATTTTTGCGTGAAAAAAAGCTTTCGTAATCTATATTTTTCTTGTCAAAAATTTCTGCGCTAGGGTTAAGGGATTGTATCCGCTCTTTTAGTTTTATTAGATCCACGCTGTCGTTTTGCAAATCCGTTTTGGTCAATAAAACGCCATCAGCAAAAACGATTTGCTCTTTAGCTTCGTTGTTTGTTAAATGCGTTTTAGCGTTCAATGCATCCACGCAAGCCATCACGCTTTGAATCTCAAAATGCGCCCCTAAAAAAACATCGCTCAAAATCGTCCATAAAATCGGTGCCGGGTTGGCTAAACCGGTGGTTTCAATGATGACGCGCTTTAGAATTTCGCCGCGCCATTCATAGTTATTGAGCGTGGCTTTTAGAGACTCCACTAAATCTAAGCGTTTGTTGCAACACACGCACCCTGCGTTAAGATAGAGCATTTTTTCACCGCAATATTGAACGCTTAAGATACGTTGATCCAAAGCGGCTTGCCCGATTTCATTGATGATAAGGGCAACGCCTTGGTGATCTATTTGGTTTAAATATTCGCTTAAAAAACTCGTTTTACCGCTGCCTAAAAAACCTGTGATGAGCGTGATAGGGATTTTAGGCATCAGTGAGTGGCGTGTGGGTTTTGATTTAAAAACGCTAACAGATTAGAATCTAGTGCGTCCATTTCTTTTTTGGCTAAGTTTTGCGCCTTACCCCATAAATCGCCTAAATCATTCACGATCACGCTCTGCCCTTTTTTATCACACAGCACAAACTTCGCGCCTTGCCAATCATCAATTTTTAGCCCATAAAACGCCAGAATTTGATTGAGCAACCCCACCCGTTTGAGCCTCGCTCTTTTGCGTTCTCTGGCGTTTTCATTCGCGCTAATAACCGCATTTGGCCCTCTCAAATTTTCATCGCTCCCGTAATTTTCATCGGTCCAATGAAAAGAGCTGATAAGTTCCCCGCATAAAACGCACATCTTAATCTCCCAAATCAAACGCCAAAAATCTTTTTGGCGTTATCGCTATTTTTTTCTAGGGTTTCGTTTTAAGAAATCGTCAGCGATTTCATTGAATGTTACCCAACGCACGCCCTCGTGCTGGTTGATATGCTCAATGATTTTTTCATGCATGAGCAACACTTGCGGGCGTCCGCTCACATCAGGGTGGATTGTCATGCTAAATACTGCATAATCCATCTCACGATAAACCCAATCAAATTGATCGATCCACATTTGCCCTATATCGCGCGGGCTTACAAAACCAAAGCTATTGGGGGATTTTTTGATAAACATCATCGGCGGTAAATCGTCCAAATACCAATTCGCAGGGATTTCCACTAAATTTGTTTCCACCCCACGGATTAAAGGCTTCATCCAATCCTTGGCCTCCAAACTATAATCAATCTTGCTCCAACTATCCCCCACGCGCACGAAATAGGGCGTGAAATCATTGTGCATGAGCGAGTGGTCGTATTTGAAGCCGTGTTTTAAAAGCAATTCATTAGTGATATTAGAAAACTCCCACCACGGTGCCACATAGCCTGTGGGGGCTTTGCCGGTGAGATCTTTAATCAACTCAACGCTTTTTAACAAAACATCTTCTTCTTGCTTGGCCGTCATAGCGATAGGGTTTTCGTGCGAATACCCATGTGCACCCACTTCATGCCCTGCATCCACGATCATTTTCATTTGCTCTGGAAAAGTTTCAATAGAATGCCCTGGTGCGAACCAAGTCGCCGGGAGATGGTATTTTTTAAACAATTTCAAAAGCCGTGGGATCCCCACTTCCCCCGCAAAAAGCCCACGCGAAATATCATCAGGCGAATCCTCCCCACCATAGCTCCCCAGCCAACCAGCCACCGCATCAATATCCACGCCATAAGCCACTAAAATTTCTTTTGCCATAATCGCTCCTTTTTAAGTGAGTTTTCCAAACCCCTTTTTGGTGAGTTTGGTGTCAAAATCTTGTAAATAAGGGATTTTTTGGCGTTGCAGTGCCACTTCGTTTAAATCCATTTCGGCGATAATGACCTCATTAAGCTTGGTGGCTTGCGCGATGATTTTCCCATTGGGCGCGATGATTCTTGAATCGCCTGCAAATTCTAGCGTTTGTTTTAATTTGGCGTTAGTTTCTTCCCCACTATGATTGCACGCGCACACAAAACAGCCATTTTCTAACGCTCTAGCTTTGCTCAACAAATCCCAATTATAAGCTCTAGCTTTGCCAAACGCACTAGGATAGATTAAAACCTCAGCCCCTTGTAACGCAAGCAGGTTCGCACCCACGCCAAAGCCGATTTCATAGCAAATTTGCAAACCCACTTTCGCACTAAAATCCCCAAAATCCAGCGTAAAAACCTCGTATTTTTTACCCCTTTTGAAGCGAGACTTCTCATCGCCCCACAAATAGATCTTGCGGTGTTTGCCAACGATTTTTCCTTTTGGTGGAATGATATAAGCACTATCGTAAAGTTTTTTATTATTTTTTTCAATGCTGCATGCCACGATATGCGTATCGCTAGATTTTGCAAAACCGCTTAACGCTCTTAAAGTCTCGTTTTTTAGGGTTTCCTCTCCATGCTCTATCGCTTTAAAATCCAACCCAAAATCCGCATCCTTATCTTTCACACAATAACCGCTATCAAACAATTCCGGTAAAACGATGAGATTCGCGCCTTTGTCGTGGGCTTCTTTGGCCAGATTGAGCGCTAATTGCAGGTTTTCATTTAAGGCGTAGGGTTTGGATTGCATTTGAATCACAGCGGTTTTTAGGATTCTTTTAGCGGGATTTTTTGTTTTCAAGATCCACTCCCATTTTTGTTTTTATTGTATAGGATTAAAAATTAAAAGAGGGTTAAAGGGGTTAAAATCCATGCGAGTTTGTGTCAAAACTTACCATTATTGTTTAAGAATCGTAATAACGCGCTAGAGAGCGAGCTCACAAACACGCCGATAAGAAAGATTAGCCCGTTAAAAAGATGCGAAAATAAAAGCACTCCTAAAATGCCTAATAAAACCCCATACCCCCCTAAACGCCACACATTGAAAGACATTTCCAAACCCAGGGCGAATTTTTGGAATTTTTGCTTTTCTTCTTTTTCTCCATTTTGTTTCCTTAAATCCAAACGCTTTTTAACGCCGTAATACGAAGACAACGCCACGATAAAAAACCCTAAAAACCCCCCTTCAAAATTCAAAACCCCTTGAAATGCTTGGAAAAAATAAACGATAATCGCACTAACTATATTGATAAAAAGCAAAATAAGCAAGCATTGGATTTGGCACATGGGCTTTTGATTTACTTGGTTCTATGCGTGTATTTAGGGTCTTTGGCCAGTTCTTCATAGTCTTTTTGTATGTTTTTATAAGCTTTATAGACATTGAGAAAGCTCGCTAACACGCCCCAAATAACCCCAAGCCAAAAAAGCCACGAAATGTGAGTGAGTTTTTTAAGCCCATAGCCTATAGCCACGCCCATAAGGATCGCTACCACCATAGACAACCCTAAGCTCAAATAATTCGCCCCCTCTATAAACTTGTAATACTTTGGCTTTTTCAAAAATTCACACGCCCTTTATGATTTCATCAAAACTCTCATCGGCTTTTGCAATCGCTAAATCAATCATCTCTTCAGTCATAGGCTCACAAATAAAGCCGGTTTCAAAGCTTGAACATGCCAAATACACGCCTTTAAAGAGCATTTTTTGATGGAATTTCGCAAACATTTCGGTATCGCTTTTTAAAGCGTCATCAAAATCACGCACCGCATTTTCGTTAAAGAAAAAGCCAAACATGCTCCCCATGTTGAGCGTCTCTAAAGCGATGTTATAGTTTTGAGCGCTCTTTTGTAAGCCTTGAGTCAAACGAACGGCTAAAGCGTTTAAGCGAGTATAAAGGGTTTTGTCTCTTTTGATTTTATAAAGCGTGCTCAACCCTGCGCACACCGCTAGGGGGTTACCGCTTAAAGTGCCTGCTTGATACACGCCTCCAATGGGTGAAAGCAAGTCCATAATTTCCGCACGCCCTCCAAAACACGCCAAAGGAAGCCCCGCGCCTATCACTTTACCAAAGGTTACCAAATCCGGCACGACGCCATAAAATTCTTGCGAACCGCTCAAACTCGCTCTAAACCCGCTCATCACTTCATCTAAAATCAGCACCGCTTGGTATTTTTCACACAAAGCCTTTAAACCCAATAAAAACTCTTTTTGAGCCGGCACTAACCCCATATTCCCGGCAATGGGTTCAATGATAACACAACCCACATCGCCTTTTTTAAAGCATTCTTCTGTGGAGTTCAAGTCGTTATAGCGAGCCACTAAAGTGTGTTTGCTAAAATCATTTGGCACGCCTAAAGAAGAAGGAGATCCAAAAGTGGCACACCCGCTACCCGCTTTCACTAATAAGGAGTCGCTATGCCCATGGTAGCACCCTTCAAATTTGATCAAATCGTCTTTTTGGCTATAAGCTCTAGCGAGTCGTATCGCGCTCATGGTCGCTTCCGTGCCACTATTGACTAAACGCACCTTATCTAAGCCTTCATAACAAGAAATGATCTCCTTAGCTAAAGTGGTTTCTAACTCTGTGGGAGCGCCAAAAGAAGTGCCTTTTTTTAAGACGTTAATAATATTTTCTTCAATCTCTTCGTTCGCATGCCCAAAAATCAAAGGCCCCCAACTTTGCACAAAATCTATATAATGATTGTTATCCACATCATAAAGATACGCCCCTTTACCTTTTAAAATAAAGGGTGGAGTGCCTTTAACGCTCTTAAACGCCCTCACAGGCGAATTGACCCCCCCAGCGATCACCTGCTTGGCTTCATTAAAATCATTAATGCTGTGCAACAACTCCATGAGTTTAAATTATCCCTTGATCATGCTTTCAAATTGGATTTCCACTTGCGACCAAGTCAAGCCCTCATGAAAACTTTCGCATCGTTTAGCCAAGCTCGCTAATTCGTTTTTCAAGCCAAAATTCAATAAATCCAAAACCCCTTTAACCACGAGCTTATCATCAGCAATCGTGTATTGCATAGGCACTTTCACCAGCTTTTCATTCATCCTCACATAAGCCGTAAGAGAACCTGCATGATCGCCTTCTATCACATTTCTAAAAGTTACTTTAATGTTAGTGTTTTTAAAAAGAGCGAAAAAAGCTTCCTTAACGTTTTTGTTTTTAGTGTCATCGCCCAAATTGACTTTCAAGCTATCCATGCTCGCGCTCGCCCCTTCTAAAAGGGTTTTCAAACTATCTTGAGATTTGCCTAGTTTATAAGTGATGCTTTCAAAACTCCCGCTCACCGGCGTTTTAGCCTTAGTTTTAAAGGCTGTCCATGTCGTTTTAGCTGAAGATAGATCCAGATTCACCGCTTGCAAAAACCCTGCTAGTAAAACCGATACCAAAACCATTTTTTTCATTCATTATCCTTTAATGTGATCTTATCAATAACGCCTATTATTTTAGTGTAAATACGCATGCTTACAACTAAAATGATTCATTTTGATAATCATTTGCACTCTAAATACGACTTAAAGATACAATTGCGTTTATTTTAAACTCTTTTTGTAAATAATGCTGACTGAACCAAACATTCTCAATCAGTAAAAAAAATATTTTTATTGGAGCACATGACTTAAGAAAAGAGAACAACCTCTACGCTATGATCTTGAATACAGAACCAATTCATGGCGATCGGAGTTTCAGCCTGAAGCCATCTTCATGCAAATCGCCTTGCTCTAAAAGCTCATCCGCGCTAGGGCTAGAATAATGTTTGGCTAAAATAATGAAATAGGCGTTGTTATGCACCCCAATGAGGTTAGGCTGGAAATAGGGGAAAGTTTCAGGGTTTAGAATCCATGTTGCGGCTTTGTTATACGCCACAGAGAGCCTTTGCCCAGCTCCACTACCCCACAAATCATACCCGTTCTCAAAAAGCAATTCGCCTGATATAGTTATCGCAAGAAGTGCAAAATTGGTATAAGCTATCCCCTTAATGCCCTTTGTAGGGCCGCCATGATAATCGCTCGTATCACTCCTAGTGATCGCGCTAGCAATAACCCCATTCCCATCTATGGCTTTAAATATCCAATCCTGCCACCGATTAGCGCTGTTTTGCAAAAGGGCATGATCATCTAGCGCTAACGCAGAGCTCACATCAAAGAGAATCCCCCACGCCCCATGGTTAGTGTTAAGAGCTGATTGAGAATACTGACGCATCCGCCTAATGAAATCTTCATATTCTGGGCTAGGAAATTCTTTTTTGACAAACCAATAAGCCATGTTCATATAAGGCATGTAAAAATTGATATTGTCCTCGCTTTGATAAGTATCCACGCTTTGAAGCTCATTAGCCCAAGCGTTTAAAATCTCTATAGCTTTTAAGCCGTATGGTTTGTTTTGACTCACTAAATAGCCTAGCGCTAAATCATAGGAAACCATAGCGGATTTTTTAAAACTCTTGGTGCAGGCATCAGGCTCTCTAACCCCAGTAGCAGTGTAGTGTTTTGATGCGTTAAGTTGCGCGCATGGCTGTATTGTTTGGGAGAGCTTTTTATCAAGGTGGAGCTTTTTGGGCAAATCTATAGATTTAAAATCCCTAAAAAAGTAATCTTGCTCAGCGTAAGCTTGAACGCAAACGCAAACACATATGAACAACAAGAATAAAACAAATCTTTTCATCTCTCGCCTTTGCTTGAATTGATTAAAAAATAGCGTTTTATGGCAACGCTTTTAACAACAGAAATTTCACGCCATTACATTATGCGTGTGTCTTTGCGCATCTTATGAAACACCCTCTATAATCCCCACCCCACACGCTATAATTTAGGGGAGTGTATCTAGCTTGATTAAACTATTTTCAAATACAACAGGGCTTCATTGTAACGCTTTCAACAACACAAATTTAAGCGCATGCGTGTTAAGAGTGCTAACTGCTGAAAGGGGCAAGACAAAGAGCGCTGATTGTTCATTGGGGTTGTTTTCAAAATCGCTAGTTAAATTGGGGTGCAAAAACCCTAAATACGGCTCTAAATCAAACGCGTTTAATTTTTGCGCTCCTAAGTTTAAAAAGGCGCAAAAATCCTTAGTCATCTCATCAATGTTTTCTACAACATCGCATTTATTGAGCAACACCCCAAAAGGCTTGTTGGCCAGAGTGGGTGAAAATTTCTCTAACTCCAATCTCAAGCGTTTGTATTGCTCTTTAATACCCAAATCCAACCTAGAAGCGTCTAAAACAAAGGCTAAAACTTTGGTGCGTTCAATGTGCTTTAAAAAGCTAATCCCTAAGCCTTTTCCCTCGCTAGCCCCTTCAATAATGCCAGGAATATCCGCCATTAAAAATTCGCTTTTTTCATCCACGCTCACAACCCCTAAGTTAGGCACTAGAGTCGTAAATTCATAGTTAGCGATTTTAGGCTTAGCGTTAGAGATGGTGGAAATGAGCGTGGATTTACCCGCATTAGGGAAGCCCACTAACCCTATATCAGCGATGAGCTTTAATTCCAAACGCACGCATTTTTCAACCCCCTCCAAGCCTTTTTGCGCGTAAGTGGGTTGCTGTTTAGTCGCGCTTTTAAAATGCACATTCCCTAACCCCCCCTTGCCTCCTTTTAAGGCTAACACCCTTTCTTTAGGCGTGATCAAATCAAGCCACAACTTGTCACCTACAAAAACCTGCGTTCCTGGCGGCACGACAATGATCTTGTCTTCGCCCTTTTTGCCTGCGCAATTCCGTGTGCCTCCTGGAGCCCCGTTTTTAGCCTTATGGTGTTTAGTGCCTCTAAAACTCGCTAAAGTGTCGGTATTGTTATCCACTTCAAAATACACATCGCCTCCATCGCCTCCATCGCCTCCGTCAGGGCCTCCTTTGATGACAAATTTTTCTCGCCTAAAACTCACCATTCCAGGCCCCCCCTTACCCGAAGCGATGATGATTTCCACACTATCTACAAACACAGCTTAAATACCCTTTCTTTTATTCAGCAAATCTTTGCATGGATTTTTCCAAATGCGGCACCGCATTGAGTAATTTCTGCGTATAAGGGTGCTTTGGAGCGCTTATCACGCTATCCACATCCCCCGTTTCTACGATTTGCCCTTGATTCATTACGATGATTTTATCGCTTATATGCTCCACCACCCCTAAATCATGGCTGATAAAAATATAAGTCAGCCCCATTTCTTTTTGCAAATCCAAGAGCAAATTCAACACTTGCGCTTGAATGGACACGTCTAACGCAGACACAGGCTCATCGCAAATCACCACGCTAGGATGCAAAATGAGCGCCCTAGCAATGCCGATTCGTTGCCTTTGACCGCCTGAAAATTGGTGAGGGTAACGATCGATCCATTCTAATTTCAAGCCCACCTTTTGCATGATCTCTAGCACTTTTGTTTTGATTTCTTTTTTTGAAAAATGAGAATTTAACAGCAAGGGTTCAGCGATGATCTCGCCCACTTTCCACCTTGGGTTCAGGCTAGAATAAGGGTCTTGGAAAATCATTTGCACCTTTTTGCGGTAATCAAACCAATCCTGTTTGCTAAAATGCAAATGGCGCTTGCCATTGAAATAAATCGCCCCGCTATCTTGCCTTTCAATCCCGGCTAAAATTTTGGCTGTCGTGCTTTTCCCACAACCGCTCTCCCCCACGATGCTTAAAACTTCATTTTGTTCCACTTCAAAACTGATCCCATTGAGCGCATGGATCACTCTTTTAGGCTTGAATAACCCCCTGTCTATCGCATAGGTTTTTTTCAATTCTTTAACTTCTAAGAGCTTCATCGTAACTCCTTTTGAAAACTCAAATAATCCACATTTTCATCCACGGTTTCTAAGCGTTTTTTGCGGTATTCTTTGCCCGGTTTAGGGATCGCATTTAAAAGAGCTTTGGTATAGGGGTGTCTTGGGTCAGCAAAAAGCTCTTTGGCGCTCGCTTGCTCCACCACATGCCCTTTATACATCACCACCACTTCATCAGCGATTTGCGCCACCACGCCTAAATCATGGGTGATAAACAAAATAGAAGTGCCTTTTTTTTGTTGCAATTCTTTCATCAATTCCAAGATTTGCGCTTGAATGGTTACATCTAACGCCGTCGTCGGCTCATCAGCGATCAAGATTTCAGGCTCACACACCATAGCCATAGCGATCATCACCCTTTGGCGCTGCCCTCCGCTGAGATTGAAAGGGTATTCATGGTATTTATCCCCGGCATGGGGAATGCCCACGCGCTCTAATTCATAGACCACCCTTTCTAAGCGTTCTTTTTTATTAAGGCTTGGGTGGTGGATTTTTAGCACTTCATTGATTTGAAACCCCACCGTGTAGGAAGGGTTTAGGCTCGTCATAGGCTCTTGAAAGATCATGCCAATTTTCTTGCCCCTGATTTCTTTTTGCATCTGCTTTTCTTTGAGTTGCAACAAATCCTGCCCTAAAAATTGAATGCTCCCCCCTACAATTTTCCCGGGCTTTTCAATCAACCCTAAAATAGAAAGCGAAGTGATACTCTTCCCGCTCCCGCTCTCCCCTACAATGCAGAGCGTTTGAGACTTTTTCAAGCCAAAACTCACGCCATCCACCGCTTTATTCACGCCCTTATCGGTGAAAAAATAAGTTTTTAGATCTTTAACTTCTAAAATCATGCAAGCTCCTTTTAAGAGGCGCGTTTAGGATCTAAAGCGTCCATGATGCCATCGCCTACCAGATTAAAACTCATGACCGTTAAAAAAATCATCACCCCAGGGAAAACAAGCATCCACGGAGCGGTAGCGATGTATTGCATGGAATTCATCAGCATCGCCCCCCATTCAGGCTTTGGAGGTTGCGCCCCAAGACCTAAAAAGCTCAGCGCGGCCGCTTCTAAAACCGTGGAAGCAAACCCCATTGTAACTTGCACGATCAAAGGGATAATGCAATTAGGAAAAATCACCTTACACATCAAACGAAGGTGCGAAGAGCCATTGATTTTAGAAGCGATCACGTATTCTTTTTCTTTTTCGCTTAACACAGAACTGCGCACCAATCGTGCAAACCCAGGGATCCCTACAAACCCAATAGCGAGCATGGCGTTAGTGAGTGAGGGCCCTAACACCGCGACCACAATCACGATCAATAAGATAGAGGGCAAAGCGAACATGATGTCCATGATACGCATGATAACCGCATCCGTTTTCCCCCCAAAATACCCCGCTATCAGCCCTAGTATCGTGCCAAAAAAGACCGCAATCCCCATAGACACAATCCCTATGGTTAAAGAAATCCTAGCCCCATAGATCAAGCGGCTCAAAATATCGCGCCCCAAATCATCGGTGCCTAAAAGGTATTTAGCATTCCCCCCATGCTCCCATATAGGTTTTAAAAGGCGATCTTGCGCGTTTTGCACATAAGGATCATAAGGGGCTAAAAGGGGCGCAAAAACAGCACAAACCACCAATAAAAGCACAATCCATGCCCCAACGACCGCCGCCTTATTTTTTTTGAATTGTTGGATAAATTCTCTAAAAGACTCCATTATGACAACCTTATTCTAGGATCAATAAAAGCGTATAAAACATCTACTAAAAGGTTAGCCCCAATATACATCATGGCAATAATCAAAGACATGGACTGGATAATGGGGAAATCGCGCTGGTTGAGCGCATTGACGATCCACTTGCCAATCCCAGGCCATGAGAAAACCGTTTCAGTTATCATGCTCCCCCCTAAAAGCCCGGCCAACATCAAGCCTGCGATAGTCGTTACAGGGATTAAGGCGTTACGCAAAGTGTGCACAAAAATCACCCTAAAGGAGCTGCACCCCTTAGCTTTAGCGGTGCGCACGTAATCTTCTTTAGACACTTCTGCCATGCTTGCGCGAGTCATCCTGGCAATAACAGCGGTAGAAACCGTGGCTAACACAATGCTAGGCAAAATCAAGTGCCTAATCGTATCCACAAACGCCCCATAATCTCCTGCGATCAGGCTGTCTATCAAATAAAGACCTGTAGGGCCATCTAAGTAATACACATCGCTCAAACGCCCAAAAACAGGCAACCACCCCAATTGCACGCTAAAGATATAAATCAGCATGAGCCCTAGCCAAAACACGGGCATAGAAATCCCGGCTAAAGCGAAAGTCATGCTAGAATAATCAAACACGCTATAGCGTTTGATCGCAGCTAACACGCCAACGCTAATACCCAAAACAAGAGCCATAAACAAAGCGATCAAAGCCAATTCCACCGTAGCCGGGAAGCGTTGCCAAAACTCATGCATCACAGGCTCACCAGTCATGATAGAAGTGCCAAAATTGCCATGCAACACGTTATTGATAAAGAAAAAATACTGCTCTATCAAGGGCTTATTCAAGCCAAATTGCTCCCTTAAAGCGTCAATAGCGGCTTGATTGGCCTTTTCGCCTAAAATCACTAACGCCGGATCTCCTGGCACTAAATGCACCATCATAAACACGATAATGCTCACTCCAAACAGCGTGGGGATCGCCCACAAAATACGCTTAATGATAAAACTCAGCATACAACCTCTTTTATTTTTCTAAATACACCTTAAAGAAGCGATTCACGCTCACTCCGGTCGTTTTATAGCCTTTGACTTTAGACAAGTGCGGCACCACTGAATAAGGATAAGCTAAAGGCACATAGGGCACGTCTTTATGGATAATTTCTTGAGCCTTTAAATAAAGGGCTTCCCTCTCTTTTTGATCCGAAACCCGTTTAGCCTTTATGAGCAGATCGGAAAAGGCGTCGCTCTTATAAAAGGAACCATTTTGAGTGGGTATGGCTGAAGCGGCTTGCTTGCTCCATAAGGTGTATAAGAAATTATCCGGATCCGCAATGTCTGCCATCCAGCCTGCAAACGCCATTTCATGCTCGCCTAATCCCGTTCTTTTCAAATAAGCCCCCCACTCATACACTTCAATTTTCACATCAATGCCAATTTTAGCCAGGCTCGCTTGTATGAACACCGCTCCTTTTGGGTTACGAGTGGAAGTGGTAAAAATAGTGGTTTTAAAGCCGTTAGGATACCCCGCTTCTTTCAGTAACTCTTTAGCCTTTTTCAAATCGTATTCATAGGGTTTGATATTATAGTTATAACCCCATATGGTGGGCGGGAAAGGATTGACCATTTTTTGGGCAAAGCCTTCATAAATCACCTTAATATAATCATCAACATTGATGGCATGATTGATAGCCAAACGCACCAAAGGGTTGTTAAAATACTTTTTTTGCGTGTTCAATGAAAGCCAATTGGCAATTAACCCAGGGCTTCTATCCACCACGATATTAGGAAGTTTTTCTAATTGCTCCACTTCATTGAGATTAGGCCCAGTCATGAGCATGATTTCGCCGGTTCTTAACGCTAAAGCACGAGTGGAAGAATTAGGAATGGTGCGCACCACCACCTTATCCAAATAAGCTTTAGGCCCCCAATAATCTTGATTTTTTAAAAGGATGATTTTTTCATCTTTATTCCACAAAAAGAATTTGAAAGGCCCTGTCCCAATAGGTTTTTTAGCCAACTCGTCTTTTTTATTATTTTGAGCCAAGTAATCAGCGTAATCCTTACTCAAAATACTCAAAAAGTCCATGCCCAAATTCGCTAAAAACGGGGCTTCTGGCCCATTAAGCGTGAATCTAATGGTATAGTCATCTAAAGCTTCAATGCTCTTAATAATATGAGACATGCCCATGCCTTCCCAATACTTATAGTTTTTAGCCCCCGGGCTATAGTATCGTTTAGCCTTATCCATTTGGCGTTCAAACGAAAACAGCACGTCTTTAGCGCTAAACTCTACTTTTTTATTCCAATACTTCGTTTGGTGGAAATAAACCCCTTTGCGTAAATGAAAGGTATATACAAGACCATCTGGGGATATTTCCCAACTCGTCGCTAACGCTGGTTCAACTTCTGTCGTGCCGTATTTGAATTGCACGAGCGTGTCATAAATATTGCCCGTCGCCACATAGCTTTCGCCATCAGTTACTAAGGCCGGATCCATGCTCGAGCCATCAGCGCCTCTTGCAAAAACTAAAACGCCTCCAAAACGCTTTTGTTCTTCAACAGAAACATTTTCTTTAGATGGATTAAGAGTGGCGTTTTCTGAAGCTTTTAAAAAAACCCCAAACAATAATAAAACAGAAAGGGATAAACCCTTGATAAAAACGCTATTCATAAACTAGTCTCCACAACACATATTCTACAAAGAGTAGAGATCTAAATTATAAATATTTTATGGTGTTTATAGGCGTTTAACAAACACCCAAAGGTTTAATTAACCTTTAAAGGTTACCCTACTCCCCAAAATTCCCACTAATTACAGAAACTTTTTTGCGGCTTCTGTCTTTATGCTCAAACTTCACAACGCCATCTATGAGCGCGTATAAGGTATGGTCTTTCCCCATGCCCACATTATTACCGGGATGGATTTTAGTGCCTCTTTGGCGTACGACAATATTCCCTGCTCTCACAAATTCTGAGCCAAATTTTTTCACGCCTAAGCGTCTTCCTGCAGAATCTCTGTTATTCTGCGTACTCCCTTGACCTTTCTTGTGTGCCATTGTTTAATACTCCTTTATGCTACAATTTTAGTGATTCTCACACGAGTGAAATCTCTTCTAAAACCACGCTTGGTTTTGCTGTCTTTTCGGCGGCGTTTTTTGAAAGTGATGACTTTTTTGCCGCGCCCTTCATTGATCACTTCCGCTTCAATTTTAGCCCCATTCACAAAGGGTTTCCCACAAGAGAGTTTGCCCTCTTTAGATACGGCTAACACTTCCACTAATTCCACTAAAGCCTTAGGCTCTTTATTCATTTTATCCAATAAAACAATATCGCCTTCAACGACTTTATATTGCTTACCGCCATGCTTGAATATTGCGTATGACATTTCTATTCCTTAAAAATTGAACGCTCTTTTTAAAATAAGTGCTTATTATAGTGAGTATTTGCTAAAATTTAACTTTAAATTGAGTTTAAATTCATATTAAAAGAATTTTTTTACTCAAAAACACCCCATTTAACCCGCCATTATTCCTCCGCATTGCCCCACTCAAACCACTCACAATTGTTATTAAGCTTATTTTGGAATACTTTTAGCTTGTTTATTAAAAAACCAATAAGGATTTGATCATGCGCGTTACCTTTGGCTCAAAATACAACCAAATGAATCACTACCAAAACGCTTTACAAAATAAAATCAATGACGCTAACACGCAGATCGCTTCAGGGCTAAAAATCCGTTATGGTTATCAAAACAGCGACATTAACAACCAGAATTTAAAATTCCAATACGAAGAAAACACCTTAGATCAAGGCATTGATGTGGCTCAAAACGCTTACGCTTCAACGCTCAATACCGACAAAGCCTTGCAAGAATTTTCTAAAACGATGGAGGCGTTTAAAACCAAACTCATCCAATCCGCTAACGATGTGCATTCAGAGACTTCTCGCGCCGCTATCGCTAACGATTTAGAACGCTTAAAAGAGCATATGATGAATGTCGCTAACACCTCTATAGGGGGGGAATTTTTATTTGGGGGCAGTAAGGTGGATAGACCTCCCATTGATAGTAATGGGAAATACCATGGCAATGGCGAAGATTTAAACGCGCTTATTAGCTCTGATAACCTTGTGCCTTATAATATCAGCGGGCAAGATTTGTTTTTAGGCGCGGATAAAGACAAACACAAGCTCATTACCACCAACATTAAATTACTCAATCAAAACAAGCTCCATCCTGATGTGATGGATGCTTTAGAACATTCTTCATTGCCTGAAGAAGTTTTTATTAAACCCAGCGATACCTTGCGAGAACTCATCGGCGATAACGATAAAGACCCCACTAATGATCCTAAAGAGTTTTTTTATTTGCAAGGCGTTAGGCCTGATGGCTCTAGTTTTAAAGAAAAATTCGCACTAGATAAAGCCTATCAAAACCAAGAAAGCGCGACTAAAGTGAGCGATTTGTTGGATAAAATCGGTCATGCTTACGGGAACACTTCGCAAAATAAAGTCGTGGATGTGAGTTTGAACAATTGGGGGCAAATTGAGATCAAAAACCTAACCCCCGGCAGTGAAAATTTGGATTTTCATTTGATTTCTAGCGATGGGGATTTTGATGATTTAGACGCCTTGCGTTCGAGCGCTAAAAGGGTTACTGAATATGTCAAAAGCGCGTTTGTAACGGATAGGAGTTTGAGTCAAGTTAAAGCGGTGCCTAACATGTATAATCCCAAGGTGCTTGAAATCCCTAGCGTGTTTGTGACTAAAGACAATGTTTTAGCCAACAAAAACACTAAATTGAGCGAGATTTTTGGCGATAAGGTGGAAACTTTAAAAATCAACGCCAGCCGTTTGGGCGATGAAAGCACTATTAAAATCCCAAACCTCCCTATTAATTTGGATATTCCCATTCTTTTAGATGTGAAAAACTCTACGATTAAAGATTTGAAAGACGCGATTAAAGAACGCTTCAATAATGAAGTAGATGTGGAAATTGAAACGAACGGGCGTTTGAGGATCATTGACAATTCTTCTAAAGAATCGCCTATTTCTTTTGCCTTAAGCACCCTGGATCAAAAAGGGCTAGAAGTGGCCGGTATCCCTACTAATAACGCGAGCGAATACCAAAAAACCTACTTCAATAAAGAAGGGGCGAAATTAGAAAGCAATGTCGCTCAAACCGCTCAAAATGGCGCGGCTAATGGCTCTACTAAACTGAGTGAAGTCTCTAATGGGAGTTTAGAAAATAGCGTTTTTAACATGAAATTAAACGATGTGAATGGTTCGTTTTTAGAAGTGCAAATGAATTTGGATCCTAATGGGGCTTTTTTGAGTTTGCCTAATGGCGTTAAAATCCCGCTTTATGACCCCACAACCGCTGATATTCAAGCGTCTAAACCCAATGAAGTCACTTACAGGCAGCTCATGGATGCGATGAGTATCGCGCTCAATTACAGCAACACTGATCCTGCAATCTACCAACAAATCAGCGATAACCCCACTTCAAAAGAAAGCAAGGAGCAATTTATTGGATTGTTAAAACAAGCTAAAGACAACCTTTCTATTAATTTGAATGAAGAGGGTAAAGTCATTATCCAAGACAACATGCATTCAAACACCAAAATGCAGTTCATGCTTTTTGATAAAGACGCGAATGATTTTTCTCAAAACGCCTTGCACAGCGACAAACCAAGCCTTAAATTAAACGCTAATAACGCTCTAATTATTGACAAGCCAAGCGTGAATTTTTTTGATCAATTAGAAAATACCATCACTTCTGTAAGAAAAGGGATTTATCGCCCGGACGCTTTAGGGGATACTTATTCTAGCGACATGCGTAATTTAGGCATTCAAAACGGCATCACCCTTATAGATCACTTGAGCGATCACATAGAAAAAATGATCGCTAAAAACGGCGCTCATGGCAAGGCGTTTGAAAACATCATCAGGCGTAATGAAGTTTTAAAAACGCAAGTTCAAAGCATTCGTGGGGAAACGACCGGCACGGATATGGCAGAAACTTATAACAAATTTTCCAATCTCACTAACAACTATAACGCTGTTTTAGCTTCCACGAACAAAATCAATAATCTGTCTTTAACGAAGTATTTATAGTCTTTTGGTGGTTTTTAAGCGTTTTATTGAAGAGAAAAATAAATTAAAGGCTTTGTTCTATTAAGCATAAACAAGCCTTATAATGGGATTTTGGTTATTTTGCTTTAAGCTCATTCTCTTAAGGGGATAGGGGGTATTTTGAATACCTCCTCTACAGCTCCCAACTAAATCCCCTAACCCCAAAAGAACGCATTACAAGAAAATATCACCCAACTAGCGTCAAGCTTTTTTATATCTATATTGTAAAAAACGCTTTTTAGCATTTTTTAAATTTTTACCCTCTTATCGCTTTAAGGCATCTACAAAAACCCCTCCTTTTGCCCTTTATTTCGTGGGCAAATCGCCTACAGGACAAGCGGCCACACCCACGCTTGGGCGAGTGATTTTTTCTACATTTTCTTGAGCTTTTTTGGGGTCATTAACCCAAGTTTTATAGAACTCAAAAGGGCATTCCGCCACACCCTTATCCCCATCGCCACTAGCAAAAACCCCACTATAACCTCTGTGTAAGAGTTTGAAGAGTTGGTTTTGGCTTTGGTCGTATTTCCTCGCATCACGGATTTGTTGCACGGAAAGCTGAGCGTATTGAATACCATTTTCTTCTTCCCCGCATTCGCCCAGAGTATGCCCGTCAAAACCAATAATGCTAGAATGCCCGAAATAGGAATACACCCCATCAAAGCCGGTCGCATTCGCTACCGCTACATAACATTGATTAGCCCACGCCATGGCTTTCACTATCGCAATTTGTTGCTCCTTAGCCGGATACATGTAGCCTTGACAGCGCACAATAAGCTCTGCCCCACGCATCGCACAATCACGCCAAATTTCAGGGTAGTTCCCATCATCGCAGATAATCAAAGAAACTTTCAAGCCCTTAGGCCCATCAACCACATAGGTTTTATCCCCAGGATACCAGCATTCAATAGGGCACCAAGGCAAGATTTTGCGGTATTTTTGCACGATCTCACCCTTATCATTGACAAGAATCAAAGTGTTATAGGGATTCTTTTTAGCCTGCTCATGTTTTTCCCCTGTCAAAGAGAACACTCCCCAAACCTTGTTTTTCTTACAAGCCTCAGCAAGGATTGCGGTTTCTTCCCCAGGAACGCTTGCGGCTGTGTCAAACATTTCTTGTCTGTCATACATGATCCCATGCGTGCTGTATTCAGGGAAAATAATCAGATCCAACCCAGGCAAACCCTGTTTGACCCCACCAATCACCTTAGCGATATTGCGACAATTTTCCAACACCTGTTCTTTAGTGTGGAGTCTAGGCATCTTATAATTGACTACCGCTACGCCCACAGTATCGGGGCTGCTACTAATATCTCCATGTCTCATGTTATGTTCCTTATTTTTTTTGATGAGAGTTCCTAAAAACCCTCTATTGGATTTATAAAATACTTGTATAAATGGATTTATAATGAATGTGAAAAATTTAATCATTATAATTATTATGGGTGAGTTTTAACTTTTTTGCTCCATTGGGTAACCTATTATTCCCACCTCCACTAAACCATATAAAGCATTAATGCAATAGATCTTAGCCGCTCTTTGCAAGTCTTGTAATTTTAAAGGGGCATGCTCAACAAGCCCTTTTTTTAACAACCCCACAACGCCCGTCCCGGTTAATGCGCCCGTGCTGAAATAAGGGGTTAAAAGCCTGTTGTGGATTTCTAAAATAAGGTTGCTCCTAGCACCCTCAGTGAGTTCTAGATCCTGGTTATAAAAGATTTCATCAAACATAACGCCTTTTTTAATGAGCGCTCGAGCCTTTTGATAAAAAGGGGCGTAAGTGGTTTTGTGGTATAAAAAATCATTGTGTTTGTCAATGGGGGCTTCACTCAAACGGATTTCTAGGCTTTTTAAAGGCTCTAGGGGCTTATATTCTTTAATGAGCTTGCCCTTTTTGTTCAATAAAACCCTTAAAACCCCTTCTTTTTCTAATTCAAAGTCCAAAAGATTTTCATCGCATTTGAAATTAAAGTATTGAGCGCTATGCATTAAGCGTTCTTTATGGGCGTTTTTATTGTTAATCTCTAATTTTTGATCCTTTTTGATAACTTTCATCGTCTCTATAATCTCAAATTCTATTTTAGGCATCACAAAAAAGCTTTTTAAAAAGCTCTCTTCATATTCCTTTGAAGCTTTACTTTTATAAGTTACCCCACTCCCTACCCCCAAATGCAAAAAATCTTCGCGTGCTCTTTTTTCTAAAGTGCGGATAGGCACGCTAAAAAGGGCTTTTTTTTCTTCAATCATGCCTATCGCCCCGCAATACACCCCCCTAGGGCGTTTTTCTAAATCTTCAATGATTTGCATGGTTTTTATTTTAGGGCATCCGGTAACCGAGCCGCAAGGGAACAACGCCTTAAAAATCTCAAACAAGCTTGTTTTTAGGGGCAATTGAGCTTCAATCTCGCTTATCATTTGATACACGCTCGGCAAGCTGATGATTTCAAACAATTGATTGACTTTCACGCTATTTTTTAAGGCTAAGCGACTCAAATCGTTACGCAATAAATCCACGATCATCACATTTTCGCTTCTGTTTTTGTCATCATTTTGCAAAAACAATCGGTTTTTTTCGTCTATCAAGGGGTTGTTTGAGCGAGCGATCGTGCCTTTCATGGGTTTTGTGATAATCTTAATCGCTGTGTCTAAAAACTCTAATTCAAAAAACAATTCCGGCGAAAAGCTTAAAACGCTCCCAAACTCATTTTCTATCAAAGCCTTAAAAGGCGTGTTTTGGTTGTGTACCACTTCCTCAAAAACGCGCTTTGGTTTGGCTTTAGTGTTTAACAATAAATCCATTGTCAAATTCACTTGATAGGTATCGCCGTTTTTGAGATGCTCTTTAACGGCTTTAAACTGCTTGAAATAAGTTTTTTGATCTAAAGGGCTGTGGATTTTAGGGTAAAACGCATGCTCTTTTAAAGGCTCTAAAGAATATTTTTTTCTTTCTAAAAATTGTTCAAAATACAAAAAAGGGGTTTGGCTTTGAAAATTTTCATCTAAAAACGCTAAGCGCGCTTCATACAAAAGATACCCCACAAAATACCCCTTCCCCCTATTTTGAGAGATAAAATCTAAGGCGTTTTTAAGCTCGTTGAAATTAGTGGCTGTGAGTTTTTTAACGCTTTTTTGATATTTAAAATCCCCAAAAATCATTTAATCTCTAGCAACGGCTTCGTATTTGTCTATCAAAAACACCGGGTTATAGCTCATCTTAGACCTTCTTAAGCCCTCTAATCCTAGATCTTCTTCTCTGTTAGCGTAAGTTAAATGGCTAAATTCATTCAAAAGCAATTGTTGGTTGATGATTTGATACGCGCCTGCAATATCTGTGCGGGCTTTTTCAATGTGGATGAGCGCGCTCTCTTCGTTTAAAACTTCCCCAAAACTAAACGAGACTATTTCCCCATTAACCCTAATAAGCCCCCCCTTTAAATCCAAGCTTTCATAATTTTCTAAAACGCTTTGAATGCCCTTATTTTCGTTGATTAACCCTATATCATCGGTCTGGCTTTCTAAAAACCACGCTTTAGAGGCTTCTAAAACTTCCTTTCTGTTTTGAGGAGAAATTTTTTCATAAACAAAATTCGCATGATTGGTTAAAAACTGGTTTAAGTGGTTTTTTTTCTTATGGTATTTTTTCCCTTTGAGCGCGATCAGTTCTTCAATAGAATAAACATAATCGCTCCTGTCTCGGTTGTAAGTGAAATCAAACACCCCTACAAAATTGTCTTTTAAATCGTCTCTTTGCTCTAAAGTCAGGGAGTGGAATCTTAAATTTTTTTCTAATTTCAAAAGCTCTTCCACGCATTCATGCGGCCTCTTACCGATAGGATAGAAATAAAAGGGTTTTTGGTTTTCATAAGTGGTTTGAATGACCAAACAATCCCTAATCACAGCCACTTGAATGAGCCTTGCGTGCTGCCATAAGAAACAATTGGTAAAACTCACATCTGATAAAACGATTTTTTGAGTTTGTAAAAACCTTGAAAACAGGTCCTTATGTTCTAGGGTAATTTCTTCAAACATGGCAACTCTCTTTTATTTTTTTAACTCTTTTAGGGCGTTTTCTTGAAAATTTCTAGAAATCTTAAAAACCTCTGCATAAAAACCCGTAAGAATTTCTCCATTCAAATGCTTGAAACCCCTTTGGCTGAGTCGTTTTAAAATTTCTCGCTCTCTTTTAGGGCAATAAATGGGGCTTTCTTGTTTGATAAGAGCGATTTTTAAAGCGATTCCTAAGCGTTTGTCTAAAAGATCGCTCAATTCATTATCCAACGCATCAATTTCAGCCCTTAAATTTTCTAAAAGACTATCCAAATTCTTTTGCATCTGATCAAACCCCTTTTAAGCCTTCTTCTTCTAGCCGCCATAAATCTTCTAAAGCCTCTCTTTTTCTAATCACTCTGATTTTGTGATCTTCTAGGGCTAATTCTAAGAGTTTGGGGCGCGAATTGTATTGACTGGCCATGCTAGAGCCATAAGCCCCAACCTTTTCTATGGCTAATTTATCGCCTGGCTCTAATTCTGGCAAATTGGCGTCTTTTAAAAAAGTGTCGCTGCTCTCACACACAGGCCCTACCACATCGCAAGGCGAGATCTCACGCCCCCCACAAGGCGTTATGACCCTTATGGCATGCTTAGCATGATACAAACTGGGGCGTAAAAAATCATTCATGCCCGCATCTACGATTACAAAGCGCTTGTTTTGAGCCTTTTTTTCATACAAAACCTGCGTGATCAATTCCCCACTCTCAGCCACGATCGAGCGGCCCGGCTCACAAATAATGGTCAAATCCAAGCCTTGAAGCGCGTTTAAAATCCCTTGCGCGTAATCATAAAGCTTAATCGTTTCTTCATTTTCATAGCTCACGCCAATCCCTCCACCCACATCAAAAAAGCACAAATCAATCCCTAAAGCGATCAAAGATTTAGCGATTTTAGCCACCTTTTGACTCGCTTCTATAATCGGATCTAAATCTAAGAGCTGCGATCCGATATGAAAATGCACGCTAACAGGCTCTAAAAACGCGCTTTTTTTAGCCCAAAGAAACATTTCTAAAGCTTCTTTTTCTCCCACGCCGAACTTATTTTCTTTCAAACCGGTAGAAATATAGGGGTGCGTTTTAGCGTCAATGTTAGGGTTGATTCTAATGGAAATCCTAGCCTTTATCCCTAAAGATTGAGCGATTGTTTCAATCGTTTTTAATTCCATAAAACTTTCCACATTCAAAAATAAAATGTTGAGTTTTAGGGCTTGCTCTATTTCAAATTCGCTCTTACCCACCCCGCTAAACACGATTTTATAAGGCTTGATCCCGGCTTTTAAAGCCCTTTGTATCTCGCCTATGGAAACGCAATCTGCTCCACTCCCTAAATGCGCCAATAAAGAGAGGATACTCAAATTAGAATTCGCCTTTAAAGCGTAGCAAATCAAAGATTTACGCCCCTTAAACGCTTCTTTATAATTCAAAAAAGCCTGTTTGATCTTGCCAAAATCATAGAGGTAAAAAGGGGTTTTATAAGTTTGAAACAGCTCTTCATAATTAAACATGGAAAAACCTAACCATAAAATTTGAACGAAGCATTATAGCAAAAAAGCTAAAACGCCACTCGCATGCCCACATTCCCAGTGATATTAAGATCTTGGTATTGCAAGCCCATTTTAAGCCCCACCCCCGCATTCACATACATCAAACGCCACAAATGCATTTCGCCTCCTGTGATCACGCTCGCAAAAGTGTTAAAAATTTCCCCCTTGCGGTACAATAAAGTGTTTTCACCCACAAAACGCACCATATTGTCGCCTTTAGCTTTGATCAAAAGATCCCTGCCCAACCTCGCTGTTACAAAATAATAGGAATTTTTGCCAAAATATTTACGGCTCTCTAACCCCATGTTGAGCGTTAAAACCGATTCGTTAGAGGGGTTTGAATGCATGACGAATTGTTGGTAAGCTGGATTTTGCATTTTGCCTTTCATCTCGCTCAAGCCTATGAAATGATAGCTCAAGCCCACTTGAGGTTTTAGCACCACGCTTTTTTGTTTGAACATGAAATCATAGCCGTAATTCCCATTCACGCTCGTTGTCCAGGTGTTGTAGTTGTAGCGTTGGTTCAACACAGAGAGCAAAGAATTAGAAGAATTGATACTAGTTGCATTGCCTCCATAAGTTTCATTCGCGCTCAAAGTGAATTCGTTTCTTTTTAAAAAAGCCCTAGCATACATCCCCACATCCACATTATTAGCCAAAGAATGCATGATGTTCCCGTTAAAACCGCTATACCCATAAGCCACATAACCCCCAAGGATCATGTTTCTAACCAACCGGTCATAGCCCACATTCAAGCCATAAAGCGTGCCATTGCCCCCAGAAATAAAGCTCGCTCCCCCAATCCCTTGAACCCAAAGGTTATTTTGGTGTTTGCTGAGTTGAGAGTGTTTGACAAAAACCTCGCTAGGGTTAGGATCGCTAAAACGCTTGTTTTTAAGCTCTAACAAGCGATCAGAAAAATCGGACTCTCCCTCTCTAGCCCTAAAATCAGAGAGTTTTGTCAAACGGCTGGTTTGTTGGGTGTAACTCGCCAATTCTAAAAGGTTGGTAGCGTTGTCTCTAAAATTAGGGTTAGAAATCAAGCTTGCGGTGTTTTGAAGATCTTTTGTTGCGTCTAAGATTTCATTCAAAGAGTGGTTTTCTAAATAAATCGGCGCAAAAAGCGGGTTTTCTTTGGTTTTTATCATCAATGTTGAAAGCCACTTGATAGCGTTATTCCCCCCTATCGCTTCAATTTGATTGAGCGCGCTTTGCCCTTGAATGCCCACAATGTAATCCTGTAAGGTGGGGGGGGTAAAATCCATCGCTTTATTGCCATAAGACATTTTAATCTGGTCATGAAGAACAGAAAGGCTTAAAATGTTGTTTTGAGAGGCGTTGTTTGAGTTAGGCAACGCTACGCTCAATAATAACCCCTTATCTTGCAATAAAACCCGTTGGCCCAAATAAGTCAATACGCCGTTTTTTTCCTCTATGTGGTTTCCGTTGATGTTGATTAAGGTATAGAGCTTCAAATACGATTGCAAGCTATCGGGGTTGATATTGTAATTGATGTAACGGCCGCTTTTTAATAAAGTGTAAGTCGTGTTATTGGCCATGCTGTTATTGACATTTATAAAAGGCGTTTGGGTAGTGTTGAGATTAATGATCCCCCCTACTTGAATGAGCGGATTTACAGGCGTTTGAATATTTTCTAAATTAAAATGAATCGCCCCAAAATTATTCAACGCCCCCCCTACTTCTAGTCCATAAATCCCGGTGCTTAAAGAAGCGTTTGAAGCGATCACTAAATTTTGAAGCACCTCTATTTTTTGCGTGGCGTTGTTGTTAAATGTGCCTTGAATGTTTAAGTTATTCGTTACAAAGCTGGCGTTTTTCTCTAACACCGCTTGGTTGGAAATCGTAAGGTTGTTGGCTTGGAATTGAGCGTTATTGTAAAGATACAGGTTTTTAACGTTTGCAGAGCCTTTAATCTTTGAAAAATCAACCACCCCGTTAGCGTAAATATTGCCTGAAAAATTGAAATCATTCGCCGTAACCATCAAGCTCTCATCGTTATTATTCAAGGCGATTGGCGCGTTATTTGACGCGTTATTAGAAGAAGCGTTATTTTGAGTGCTAAGCGCACAAGGGTTTGTGGCACTAGCTGTCGTTGGAGTGCCTTGTTGCGCGCAACTGACGTTGATAAACAGATTGCCTTGAGATACGGAAACATTGTTATTAGCGGCATTAATCTTAAAGCCGTTGCTGGCATCAAGCGTGGTGATGCTAATGTTAGAAACTTGATCGGACAACAAATTAAGCGTTCCAGAATGGTTAGTGAAAGCGATGTGGTTGTTTCCGGCAAAAATAAGCGAATTTCCTGCGTTGAAAGAAAGCGTGCCTCCATTGGCGTTAGAGAAAGTGGAATTTTGCACAAAAACATTGCCTTGCGCGTTGAAACTGAAATCCCCTTTTTGCCACACTTGACTCAAGCCATAGGGAGCGAAAAGCCCCTTGTTACCAAGATTAGGGATCAAATTCCCCAAACCTTGTTCATAAATAGGCCCTAAGCCTTTAGCCGCTAGGACTTTGTCTAAAACGCTTTTAATCTGCTGGTTTTGCAACAAGCTTTCTAAAGAATTGAGCGTGTCTTGGCCTAAAAATTCGCCAATCATTTGCTTGCCTAAAGCGGCTACATCGTTTTGTAAAGCCTCGCTCGGCTTGACAATATCTTGCAGCATCACGCTTATGACTTGCCCTATATCGTTAGCGGAAATAAAGCCAGTGATCTGATTGAACAACCCTTTTTTACTCAATAAATCATTGATGGACATGCTGCCTATAAGCTTTTCAGGGTTTTGCAAATCAATGCCCCCTAGTCCGGCTAATCCCCCCACTAGCCCGGTCCAAAAGCCTAATTTTTGTCTGATCAAATCCTTAATCGCCGTGTTCAAACCGCTATCGTTCATGAGGTTATCAAAATTATTCTGCCCCAAAAGCTGGCTTAGGGTTTGATTTTTTTGCTCAGGCGTTAAATACCCCCCAATCACGCTATTACTCCCTAGCGTATTTACTATCAAATTCCCTAATCCCCCGGCTTTATTGATGGATTGCATCGCCACTTCGCCCAAAATATTAGCGAGCCCGGCTTGATTGAAAACCTTATTAATACCCTCTTGACCCAGCATGCTAAAAATCCCATCGGTTTGCGAGCTTACGATATTGGCTTGGTTGAGAATGAGCGAAGTTTGGCTGTTAAAAGTTACGCTAGCACTCCCCCCAGTCCCCCATGCGTTCCCGCTCCCTAAAGTGCCGGTAAGATAAATTTCTTTAGCGTTAAAAGTCGTGTCAATATAGCCCAAATCAGCCGAGCTGGACTCCAAAAGCTGACCCAAATAAGTGCCTCTGAATTTTTGGCACACAATATCGGTGTAATCGCAAGGCTTTTGATAGCCCAAGCCCCCAAAAACCACCGCGCTATTGGTGTCTGTTTGCCCTATTTTAGTCGCTCCTACAATCAAAGCGCCGTTATTGAAATTTTGCACGACCGAATTATTCGCATTATCAATCAACTCGTTAATGTTTTTCCAATCGCTAGGCGTGATGAGTTTGGTAAGCTGGTTTAGCACATTAGAGTTCAAATCGTTCAAACTTGAAAGAGAAAAATCATTCCCTAAAATCTTTTTAATTTCAGGGTAGAGTTTGAGCGCCATTTGCCCTAACGCCTTGATATTATTGAAATTATAGCCCTTGTTATAGATGTGTAACGCGCTAATAGGGTTGCCTTGAGCGTTATAGGTTTGCGAGATGATAGAAGATTCAGAGGTTAGATTGTTATTTTTCGTGGTGTTATTACTACCACTGGCTTGATAGGATTGGTTGGGGTTGTAATAGCCTTTCACGCTGCTCGTGAGATAAAACACGCCTTGTGCGTCATCGCTATAAGAATACACGCCATTAGCGTTGTTATAAACTTTTTGGTAGTTAAAGATTTCAGAGCCAATGTTATAGAGCGTGTTTTTAATACCCGGGATTTGAGAGAGCGTAACACTCAGTTGGTTATTTTTAAAGCTCTCGGTGATTTTTAGGGCGTTATTGAGAGGGTTAGTGAAACTATAAGTTTGGTTTTTAGCATCATAAATCCCATCATTGATGCGCATGCCAAAGAAGTTGATACGCTCATACCAATTACCATTCATGTCCGCTTGAATGATGTTATACACACGATTTTTATTACCATTCAGATCGCTTAGTAAATCAATGTTAGCGATATTCAAGATCCCTTGATCGCTAAAAACAAGCTGGCTGTTTTTCAAATTCAGCACGCTACTGTTGTTAGGGTTTAAGAGGTTGCCTCCCAAACTCAAGGGCGCTTTAATGTCAAGGGCTTGATGGAAAATAATGGGGCTTTGAGAAAAAGCGTTATCATAGAAATTAAACGCCGTGTTAGAGGTGATAGCGCTAGAGCCTTGAAAATCTAAAGAAGAGTTATTGCTTAAATTAAACTGCCCTCCTAAAGAGACCGCCCCCTTAAACACGATAGAGGAATTATTCAAACTCGTAGTAATATTCGCTGAATTGAAATTAACCGCTCCGTTAAAATTAAGGTGAGAGCCATTACTCGCAATCAAGCTCGCATAATCGTTGATCGTGGCGTTGTTGGAAACATTGATAGTGCTTTGGTTGAGGTTGAGCGAGCTGGTGTCGTTCAAATTCAAATCGCCTTGAAGATCCAAGGTTGAATGGTTGCTCGCATTGATAGAGGCGTTTTGAGAAAGATTGATCGCATTGGCTTTAATGCTGCTTGTCCCCACTGAAACGCTTAAATTGGAATTGTCAAACAACACGCTTTTAGCTTGCATTTGATACAAACCAGAGCTTAAATTAGAGCTGTTAGTGAAACTGATCGCATTAACGGCATTGAATTTAAAAACAGACTGCGTTTGCCCCACATAGCCTCTAAAAGAGCTGTTAGAAAAATCCAGATTCAAAGCGTTGAAACTAAAATTAGGGTTGCCTTTATTTTGCGCGGTATCGTCTATAAAATAGGAGTTTTGAGCCTGAATGTTCGCACTGTTAGAGATAAAATTCATAGAAGAGCTTTGCGTGCCAGCGGCACGGTTATACAAAGTCGCGTTCGTTAAAAGAATGCCTTGAAGCCCGTTAAAATTAAGGCTCGCGCCCCCACCGCTAGAAATGCGATTCCCGCTTTCAATGCTGCCGGTGATGTAAATCTTTTGCGCTTCATAATGCCCTGTGATAAAACCTATGCATTGCAAATTCCAGCAATGCCCGCTCGCATCATTGCTCCCTACCCCCTTATTGTCCCCAAAGCGAATGATGGTGTTAGATTGCGGCGCATCGCTTACGCTCGTCCATATATTTTTAGCCCCAAAAACGATCGCGCTGTTTTGCCCGGTGAACGTTTGAGAAAATTCCGCTTTAGTGAATAGAGTTTTCCCGCTCGCATAAAAGTCAATGCTGTTGTCGTAATAATAAATGGTGTTGTTTGGATTCCCTAAATTATTGTTATAGCTGTTAGGCATGTAGGTCATAAAACCGAGAGCGTTTTGATAATATAAATGATCCGATTTTTCCATATCCACATAATCAAACACCATGCCAACGCCCAAACGCCGGATAGAAATGCTGTTGGGTGAAAAAACCTCTTGGAAATTGTAGGTTTGGTTATTGAAAGAATACACCACATCATAAATACCATTACCCGCGCTAGAGACGAGTTTTTCACTGCTAGCCCCATGCCCTTGGTAGTTGATGAGCTGCCACAGATTTTTACTGAAAGCGTCGTTGTATTCAATTTCTTTAGAAGAACTTACAAGGGTGATAGGGTTGCCATTTGTGATAGCCTGATCAATATTGATAACCGAATGAACGCTAAAAGCAATCGTCCCATCGCCAAAAGACAAAGGAGCGTTCAAGTTTTTTAAAGTGATGTTATTGAGAGTAACCTGCCCTTTCACGCTCGTGTTCGTAGGGCTGTTAAATACCACGTTATCAAAAGTTGCATTCCCTGCAATATTAACAGAGCCGGTATTATTAAAATTAGCAGTATTTTGAGAGCCATTAGTAGAGTTCCCAAAAACAGCGTTCCCAGCGATTTGCAAATTTGAATTAGCGTTAGTGAAATCCCCCACAAACGAAGTGGTCGCGCTAGAATTATTGAAATTAAAAGAAGCGCTATTGTTAAAGTTGGCGTTATTGAACGAAGCGTTTTTTGCGCTAATCTCAAACGAACCGCTATTGAACTGGTTGTTATTTGAAAAATTCAAGCTATCGCCGCTGAATTGGTAACTTCCTCCATTAAAGTTGGTGTTTTCAAAAGTCGCTTGCCCCGCATTGAAAATGAATTTCCCGTCTTTGGCTTGGTTAGTGAAAGTTGCGCCATACACGGAAAGTTTGCCATTAGCGTTTAGACCATTCAAATTCTGCGAACTATCCATGTTTTGCGTGGAAAAAGTCATGGAGCTTGAATAAATCCCGGCGTTATGTTGCGTGATAGTAGCGTTAGCGATATTGATACTATCTACCCCATTAAAGACCAGATTGGCTGCCCCACCGGTGCCTATACGATTGCCAGAACGCAGATTCGCTGTGATATACACATGATAAGCGCTATAAACACCATTAGTTGTGCCTGTGCATTGGTAATAGGGCCAAGGCCCGCAATGCCCATTAAGAGCGCTCCCTGAAGTGTCCCCAAAAGACACCGTGCCGCTAGAAGAAACGCTATTTCCAGTCCATGTTGCGTTATACCCAATCACCAGATTGCTACCACTCGCACTAAAGGTCTGTTTAAACGAGTTAGTGTAGCTCCCCCATATTTGAACGCTCGGCAAGTAATAAGTCCCGCTCTCTGTAAAATTTTGGGATTTGGGGATGTAATATTTATGATCATACCAAGGCATGTCAGAATTGATATAATTTGAAGCGGATAAGTCAAATTTGGAGCCGCTAATGACAGGGGGTGGCGTGTAAGTCCCGCTCTCTAAAGCCTGGATAATAATGGAATTGTGGCTGAAAGTTTCTTGCAGTTTGTAGATAGTATCCCCTATTTTATAGCCCACTTGATAGACTTGTGGGGAGTCTTTAGTGGGTGCAGAGGGCGAAGAGTCAGCGGGTTTAGGTGTCGTAGCGTTTTCGCTCAAAAGCTGTCCGGTAACCCCATCATAAGTGATCATATCCCACAAGCCTTGAGCGAAACTTTGCGGCTTTGAAGGGCTTTCAGTTGTTTTTAAGGCGTTTGTTAGGCTATTGAGCGCATGGTTTAAAAGATGATTATAAGTGATCCCACCGCTAGAATTTAAAATCGTTACGCTCTTTTCACTCCCTAAACTTGTAAGGTTAAAAGTCGCCCCTTGAGCGAGAGTGATTTTAGAACTCCCAAAATCAAGGGTTGAGCCATTTTTCAAATCATTCTTACCGCTTAAAGTAACGCCACCACTAATGGTCATGTTGTTTGTATCAACAGAAGTGTTGAACGAAGTGTTATTAAAGCTCGCATCTTTTTCTATAGTGATTTTACCGGTATTGTTAAAAGTGGCGTTATCAAACGAAGCGTTTTGGATTGTTAGTTGCTGGTTTGAATTGTTAAAGGCTTGCTGGAAAATTACAGAACCCTTAAGAGTGGTAGCGCTGCCGCTAAAAGAGCTGTTTTCAAACAGAATTTGGGGGTGCTGAGCGCTGTTAGTTGGATTACTTTGGTTGTTAAAAGTAAAAGTCCCCCCATTAAAGGAGCTGTTTTGAAAGGTGGCTTGATTGTCAAAAGTATAGGAAGCGTTACTAAACGAAGCACCATTAAAAGAGCTTGTGCCTTTAAAAGTGAAGCTACCACTACTAAAGGCGGTATTATTAGTAGCGTTAAACTCTTTATTGAAAGTGAATACCCCCCCATTCCATTTCGCCCCGCTAAAAGTGGCGTTTTCTTCAAAAGTGAAACTACCGCTTGCGTTACTAAAAGTCGTGTTAGTAGCGTTAGTCGTCCCTTTAAAAGAATAGCTAGGCCCAGAAGTGGAGCAATTAGCCCCACTGCCAATTTTAGCTAAAGAACTGCAAGTATCCCCACTTAAAGAAACCGAATTAATGGTAATGGCGCTGTTAGCGTTGCCTATATTCACTTGCGAAGTTTTATACGCGTTGATATTGGAATTGATATTGACCTTATTAGCGTTCAAGTTTAAAGTGGCTGTACCGGTGTGCGTGCCAGCTCCCGATCCCACACGATTGCCCACTTCCACGCTGTTATTCACATTGATAATCCCAGCGCTAAAAGTAACATTAGTATGCCCATTAGGATACCAAGAAGTGAAGCTATTCCCACTATTCGCACCTAGATTAAAAGTAGCGTTACTGCCTAATTCAATGTTTAAATTCCCCCCATTATATTCCCCTCCGGTGTAGTTATACAGACCGCTTAAAAAATAAGTGCCGTTATCATTTTTTAAATTGGCTGTGATGTCTTGGTTGTTTTGAGAGTGGTAGTAGTTAGCCGCATTGCCCCCTGCCCAAGTTTTTGTGATGAGTTGGTTTCCTGTGAATTGTTGGGTTTTTTCCTCCCATTTATCGCAACTCCATAAAGCATACCATGGATGATGCACGCATACCTTTTGGCTTTTTTCCCCCCAACTAAGCCCCAAAATATCCGTTCCATCCGCATACGCCCCACTAGCAAACCCGCCAATCAGTAAAGGCATAAGCCATAAAGGACGCTTTAAGATTGTTTTTTGATGCGATCGTTTTATCTTTTTTGGTTTCTTTTTAAATTGTTTCATTTAAACGCTACCTTCTCATTTCCTAGATGGTAGCCAAAAACTCTCTCATTTGATTAAATCAAAGGGACTAAAGCGTATTTTTCCCGAACAAACGCAAGAAAAACAAAGCGCACACCAACACAAGCAATTCCTTAAACAGCCATTCGCTTTGAGCGTGCGAGCGGGCAAATTCAGCGCTTTGAAGCGCAACTTCGCCCACTTTTTGAGCGTTTAAAATATAAGGCGTGTAATAAAAAACAAAGAGCAAACACAACGCCCCTATTGCCACGCCAAGAATCAAATACACTAACGATCTTTTAGAGTAGATAAACGAAATGATTTCATAAAGTAACACCACAAAACCGATCGCGCCTAAAAAGAAATTGAAACGAACAATGATTTGCGACATGAGTTTCCCGCTCTCAAACAAAGTCAAATTAAATTCAGGCAAAATGCTTGGGGCTTTGAAAACAATGGGTGCGACCATCATCCCTAAAGTGATCAAAGAGCCACCTAAAATGCCTAAAAGAAGCAAATACACCCCCAAACTAAATTTTTTCATCTTCCACCTTTTTTAAGATTTTTGCAACAAATGGTTATAGTCTTTAAACTGCCACACTTGAACTAAGGGCATAAAAAATTCTAAAAGGGCTTGAATGTCAGTGATTCTATCTTTTAAACCGATAAACACTTCAATCTTCACGCCCTTTTCCAATAAAAATCTAATTATAGAGTCACTATACTTGTAATCCAATAAAAATTCCAATTCTTCTAAAGAACCCTCTTTTTTAAAACGCTCCAATTGGGCGTTTAAGCCCACTTCCTTATAAAAGTTATTCATGTAGCCCTTTGGATCTTTTTGAAACGAGAAAAGTTGTAAGCGTTTGAACGCCAAACTCTTATGCGCTAGCATGCACGGCGAAAACAACAATAAGGAATGGATGCGCCGTTGTTGCAAGACTTCATTATAGGCGTATTCTATCGCCTTAATCGCCCCCATAGAAAAGCCTGACACATCATAAGCCCCTTTTAAAAGCCACTCTTCAAACAAAACGCTTTCATTAACAAACCCAAAACCACTAAAAAAACGCATTTTCACCCGTTCAACAAATCATAGAAGTTTGCATGCTCTAAACATTCTTGCTCCAATAGTAGAGCGCTCAACCGCTTACAAGCTGCAATTTGCGGCTTTAAAAACTCCAGTTGCTCTTCATAAAGAACGCTTAAAGACTCTTTTGTGGGGGCTAAAAGAAGCTCGCTAGCCATAAATTCATTCAAAAATTTCGCTTTTTGCAAATCTTGTTTAGACAGACTATAACGCTCCTTATAAAGCAATTCTAAAATAATCGTCCCGCTCAAATACACTTTAATGTAATTTTTAATCTCGCTTTCGCTATGGATTTTATTTTCATTAAAAGCGATAAATTCCCCCAATAAAGGTGCTTTATCAAATTCAATTTCTAGCCAATACGCGCTTAAGGCTTTCGCGCTTTGATACAAAGCGACTAATTCCTTTTGGTTTTCGTCTAAGGTTTGGGGCTTTTTCTTGCCGTAAGCGATCTTGTCTTTCACTTCCAAAATATCGCCATGAGTGATTTCGTTTCGTTGGTGTTTGAGGGCGTTTAAAGCGCTTTCATTGATCAAAGTCGCTAACATCGCCCCGCTAAAACCCACGCAAATTTTAGCGATCTTAAGACAATCTAGCGCGTGTTTTTTGTTTTCTAAAAGCTTTTCTAAAATACTCTGCCTTTCTAGTAAATCCGGTAAAGAAATGAAAATGCGCCGATCAAAACGCTTGCTCCTTAATAGCGCTTCATCCATCACTTCCATTTGGTTGGTCGCTCCTATCACCACCACCTCATCGTTTTGTAAAAACCCATCCATTTCGGTTAAAAGCTGGTTGAGCGTGGCCTCTCTTTCATCGCTCCTATGCCCTCCCCTAGCCTTACCCAAGGCGTCAATTTCATCAATGAAAATAATAGAGGGGGCATGCCTTTTAGCGTGCATGAAAAGTTCATGCACTTTTTTAGCCCCAGCCCCTACATAAATTTGAGAAAACGCGCTCCCGCTTTCATAAAAAAACGGCACTCTGGCTTCACTCGCTAAGGCTTTAGCGATCATGGTTTTGCCCACTCCAGGAGGCCCAATTAAAAGCACCCCTTTAGGGAGGAAAATCCCTAAATCCTGGTATTTTTTAGGGTTTTTTAAATAATCTATCACTTCTAGTAATTCTTCTTTGACTTCATTCACCCCTGCAATGTCTTCAAAACGCACCCCTAGCGCATCGTATCGTTGGAATGCATTTTCTAATTCGTTTTTGTGCGCGCTTTCTAAACTCATTTTAGTGTCCAATCGTTTGGGCAAGCGCCAAAAGATCCCAAAAAGCATGCTAGAAATGAAAAAAAGCAACGCTAAAAAGATTTTAGAAACCTTGTTTAAACTTTCTCGTTTTTCTATGGGCATGCTCTCTGGGATTTTATAAACCCTTAAAAAGGCTTCTTTGTTGGTTTTATAAAGACCCTTGTTAGCATAAAAATAATTTTCATCTTCAATTAGAGTTTGTTTAGGGTGAGACTGGATCACATAAAAAAAATCCTTACTGGATATGAGCCTAGAAACATCGCTTAAGATTAAAAAAAGCAACAAGCAAAAAGTAAGGATCAAAAACCCTAACGCCAAAACAAGCGAGCGGTTTTTGATGCGTTTAAAGGGAGCGGTGAGGTTTTCTAAAAATTTAGAAAACGGCATGGTTTTCCCTCTCCTTAATTTCATACTCTTTGATTTCTAAAAAACTAGCCCTTAAAGGCTTATCGCTTTTGATTTTAATGGGGTTGAAAAATTGATCTAAGGCTTTAAATTCACCGTCTTTTTGCGCTTCCACTAAGGCTTTTAGGGGCGTGTTGAGCTTGAGTTGCAATTGCCTGAACGCCTTATTTTTATGAAAAATCAAATCTTTGATCGCATTCAAACGCTTTTTAGAAACTTCTAAACTCACGCTATCAGTCATCAAACTAGAGGGGGTGTCTTTTCGTTTGCTGTAAATAAAAGGGTGGATGTGCGTTAAAGGCAAGCTTTCTAAATTTTTAAACGCCTTTTCAAAAATGCTTTCGCTCTCGCCCGGATGCCCCACAATAAAATCCGTGCCGATAGCAAAATTTTTAGAAGCGATTATCTCTAATAATTCCCTATCGCTTTTAGTGCGGTTTCTTCGATTCATTCTCTCTAGCATGAAATCATGGCTGTGCTGTAAAGCGATATGCAAATGTTTTTCCAAAAAATCCTCTTCTAAAAGCTCTAAAAATTCATCGTTGATTTGATTAGGCTCTAAACTCCCAATCCTGATGCGTTTCAATCCGGTAATCTGGCTTAATTTTTTAATCAACCTTGCGATATTGCTTTCTTTATCTTTCCCATAGCTCCCCACGTTAGTGCCGGTTAAAACCACTTCTTGAACCCCTTTAGAGCATAAAAGGCCCACTTGCTCTAAAATTTTCCTCTCTTCAAAGCTCCTAGCCCTCCCTCTCACGCTTGGGATAATGCAATAATTGCAATCAAAATCACAGCCTTCTTGGATCTTGATAAACGCCCTGGTTTTTCCCACAAACTCGCTCACCATCGTGGTGTCTAAATGTTTGTTTTCTAAATTATCATCTATAAAAAAACGCTTTTTTTCTTGTAAAAGCGCGTTAATCTTTTCTTTATTGTCATGCCCAAAAACGCCCTTTAAAAACCCTTTTTCAAAAAGCTCTTTGCCTTGAGTCTTTACCCCGCAGCCAGTAAATAGCACTTCTTTATTTAATCGCGCCATTTTTTTAGCGTAACTCCTTACCGCGCTATCGGCCCCATTGGTTACGGTGCAAGAATTGATTACAATAATATCGGCTTCTTGTTCTTCTAAGGTCGCGCTAAAATCCTTTAAATTCTCACCCATCACTTGCGTGTCAAAAAGATTCGTCCTGCACCCAAAAGTTTTAAAATAGACTTTTTTCATTTTTGTTCCCTTTTATTCCCAAAACCATCGCCTAAAAAATCAGCATCCACTTTAAGCAGCTTGCTAGTGGTATAAGCGATATGGATATTTTCTTCTTTCAAAAAGGCTTCAACAATTTCAGCCACAATCTTGCTCCTTAAAGACATGGTGGCATACGAATTGGTTTGATACCACACCGAGATTTTTATCCCGTTACTTTCAGGCATCAAAAAGCATCGTGGTTTCACGCTCAAACTCCTTAAAGAATACCGGTCGCGCATTTTATTGAGCTGTTTATAGGTAATATCCGTGTATTCTTTAGACAATTCCGTAGCAATATTGAGCGCAATTTTAGACGCTTTTTTAAAATCAGAATCAAATGTAACGCAAAAATCCACGCCATCCCAAACCGTTTTCATCCCAAAATGGCTGTAATTAGCGAACATGGTGGTGAAAATGTAATTGTTAGGCACAAAGATAATTCGGCCCGCTCTCCTGTTATTCGTGTAAGTGGTAAAGGTTACGTCTTCTAAAATCGTAATGTGCAACATAGAAATATCCAACACATCGCCAATAAAAATATCCGTCCCCTTAGCGATACGCACCCTATCGCCCACATGCACGCTCCCCCCAATCAAAATGATAAACCACCCAAGCAAGCTCATGAACAAATCTTTCATCGCAATCGCTAAACCCGCACTCGCAAAGCCTAAAACCGTTACCAAGTAAGTAACGTTTTCCAAATAAGAAAAAAGAAAGATTAAAACGATCACGCTCACATTCACGAAGTTAATGGCTTTATTCACGGTATAGACGCGCTCATTATTTTCAATGTATTTGCTGGAAATGATTTTTAAAATCCACGCAAACACCACGCTCAAAAGGGCCGCTAAAAACACATAAACCAGTTTAAAAAGCTGGTTTTTAACTTGAGATTTAACAATGCTTATAGCTTCATCGCTGTCTTTTTGGAAAATCCCGATCGTGGTTTTTAAAATGTTTTGAGCCCCTTGCAATTCTAAGCGTTTGGCTTGAGTTTGATAAATCTCATCGCTTAGTTTCGCGTTTTTATCCAAAGCATGCCACTGATTTAAAAGCTGGTGTTTTTGATCTAAAAGCTTTAAAACTTCTTCTAAAGCAGTCTGGTTATTTTTAAGACTTTCATGCTTTAAACGCATGCTCTTAATGAAAGAAATGCCATCAATGATCGCAATAGGGTTAGCAATATTAGGGATATTAGGGATATTGGGGCGCTCTATCAAATCCTTAAAAGGATTGACCCCATAGCTTTCAAACATTTTTTGTTGGGATTCTAAAGCCTTTAGGGTATGCTCTAAGGTGCTAATCTTTAATAAATCCTTGCTTTTTTTGTTTTTTAAGCGCCTTAATTCCTGTCTCACGCTCTCTTTTTCGGTATAAATTTGGTTGTAGATCTTATAGTTTTCAAATTTTTTCAACCACACGTTATCGTCTTTGGCGAGTTTTTTATCCACCAAAGCCATTTGTTTTTGTATAGATGATAATTCTTGACTCTTATCCTCTGCTTGCAAAAACAAAAAACAAAAGAATAATAATACCCTTAATGCCATTTTTCTAACACCTTTAAAATCGTTTCTTTAGGGATGTGAGAGGCAACTTCAAACGCTCCAACGCCTTTAGGCAAAATGAATTTTAGGGTTTGGTTCTCGCTTTTTTTGTCTAAAAACAAGCGTTCGTAAAATTTTTGAATATCAGTGATTTGGTAATTGAATACCAGATCAAATTTTTTCAATAAATTTTCTATGCGTTCGTATTCTTTTAGAGTGAGCATGCCTAAAGAAAGGGCTAAATCATTAGCCATGCGCATGCCAATAGCGATCGCTTCGCCATGCAAAAATCGCTCATAATTGGTCTCATTTTCTATCGCATGCCCAAAGGTATGCCCATAGTTCAACCCAGCCCTGATGTTTCGCTCTTTTTCATCTTGTGTAACGACTTGAGCTTTGATACTGACGCTTTGAAAGATTACTTCTTCTAAACAATCTTTTAAATCCTTTGTTTCCAATCTTTCTACCAAGTTTTTATCAAAACACACCGCCATTTTAATGATTTCAGCAACCCCTGCTTGAAATTCCCTTTTTTCAAGGGTTTTTAAAAAAGCTAAATCAATATAAACCGCTTTAGGCTGGTGGAACGATCCGATTAAATTCTTGCCATAAGGCGTGTTAATCCCTGTTTTCCCTCCCACGCTCGCATCCACTTGAGCGAGTAAAGTCGTAGGGATATTAATAAAATCAATCCCCCTAAAATAAATACTGCTCGCAAACCCCACCATATCGCTTATGACTCCCCCACCAAGGGCTATCATTAAAGAATGGCGGTTCAATTGCATTTCAAAGGCGTTGTTTAAAATGCGCTCTAATGAATGGAAATTTTTGTATTTTTCCCCAGATTCTATCACGCACACTCTGACTTCTAAGGCTTTCAAGCGCTCTAATAAATACGATAAATGCAACCCGGATACGATGCTATCGCTAATAATGAGCGCTTTTTGTTTCAATTTTATTTCAGGCAGTTCCCCCAAAAACACTTTATAGCTTTTTCCTTTTAAAGGGATTACAATTTCTTGCATTCTTTCACTCCGCTACAGGGATAAAAATTTGAGGGTGATCATCGTTTAAAAACGCTAATTTTTCCACTTTAGTGGATAAAAACCACAAATAGCGCGTTTGCGTGATGCACTCTTCAAAAGGCATGAAATGCAAAATGGGATTTCTTAAAGAATTGAGATACATGATAGGATTTTTAATATCGGTTTGAAAAATCTCAATCTTGCGGTTAAAGGTGTTGGCTAAATTTTCGTAATGATTGACAATCTCGTTTTTATAGCGCTTGTTAGGGTCAAAATCATAGAGCAACAAGCCCAAATCCATTTGCATAGACACATCAAAAATCACTGAAGACATGTCTTCATTAATACTTAAACTTTCATTCAAAACCACAATGCTTTGAGTGGTTTTAGACAAGCCAGAAGTGTTGGTTTTATAAACCGGGGTGGCTGTTTTATGCAAGGCTCTTCGGTGTTTTTTGAAGAAAAAAAGCTCTCTGCCTACCACAATCAAACCCATTTTTTTTTGGTGGTCTTCATGGAGTTTTTGGATAAAACTTTTCCCATAAAAATCAAAATTCACTTCAATGCTTTCGGTTTCTAGCGATAAAAATTTATGATAAAACTTAGGGCTAGTGGGGTGTAAAACCTGAATGTAGAGCTTGTAGCTCTTTAAATGCTTGTGCAAAAACAAGGCTTGATACACATCGCGCATCATCGCTTTTCGGCTTTGTAAGCGCATATCAATGTATAAATAAATGCTCTTACCAAAGGGGGCTGGGAACTGCCCCACATTGCTTTTGACTTGATGATACACCGCGTTTAAAATTTCCGGATTGCCTGCCACTAAGAGAATGTCTCGTGGTTGGATGACTAAAGATTTAGTGGAGAGCAACAAAACATCGTTGCGATAAAGCCCTACAATCCTGTATTCTTTTTGCCTGATAGAGCCAATATGCCTGTAAGCAAAAATGCTCCCAAAAGGCACATCAATCTCCATGATCTCGCCCTTGCCTAACCCAAACTCTCTAGGGGTGCTAGGGATATTAGGCAAACGAGAAATGAATTTATTGGCTAAAACTTCAAATTCATCAATCAAAATAAGCTTTTCATCTTTATTTTCTTCATTGTTTTCTAAAGTTTTTTCGCTATCTCTTTTCACGCTCAAAACCACGCGCATGCGTTTGAAATGGGTTTGAATGATTTTATGGATGATGCGTTGCTCTTTAAAATCTTGTATGATTAAAAACGCATCGCTCACCTCATCGTTTAACACTTGCAAAAGCCTAAAACTGGAAGTCGCATCAAAACAATGAAAAGCGAAAGTGCTCGGGTAATTTTTAGGGATAAGGCTCTCATCTTTGACAACCACTATATAAAAATTATGATTAGAATAATGCCTTAGCACCAAGTCTAAAAAATTTTTTGCTACAATGCCATCTAAAATAAGGGCGATTTTCTTCAATTCCAAACTTCCTAAAAAATGATTACGCCATTATATCCAAGATTAAGGCTTAAACGATGGATTTCCAACTCCAAGCTGTTGATGATAACGCGCGAGCTGGCGTTTTGAATTTAGCTCATTCTCAAGTAGAGACACCCGTTTTCATGCCCGTAGGCACGCAAGGTTGCATCAAATCTTTAGACGCTATGGATATGCAAGAAATTTTAGGCGCTAAACTCATTTTAGCCAACACTTATCACATGTATTTACGACCGGGCGAGAAAGTGGTTGAACAATTAGGGGGCTTGCATCGTTTCGCTCAATTTTATGGGAGTTTTTTAACCGATAGCGGGGGGTTTCAAGCTTTTAGTTTGAGCGATAACGTCAAATTGCAAGAAGACGGGATTATTTTTAAATCCCATATTGATGGGAGCAAGCATCTATTCACGCCCGCTAAAGTTTTGGACATTCAATATTCTTTAAATAGCGATATTATGATGGTTTTAGACGATTTAGTGGGCTTGCCCGCTCCACTAAAGCGCCTTGAAGAATCCATTAAAAGAAGCGCTAAATGGGCGAATCTTAGCCTAGAATACCACAAAGAAAAAAACCGCCCCAACAACAACCTTTTTGCCATTATTCAGGGCGGCACGCATTTGAAAATGCGAAGCCTTAGCGTAGAATTAACGCATGGTGGTTTTGATGGTTATGCTATAGGCGGTTTAGCGGTGGGGGAAAGTGTAGATAAAATGCTAGAAACGATCGCGCACACCGCCCCTTTGCTCCCTAAAGACAAGCCTCGCTACCTAATGGGCGTAGGCACGCCTGAAAATATTTTAGACGCTATCAGTTTAGGGGTGGACATGTTTGATTGTGTGATGCCCACCAGAAACGCCAGAAACGCCACCCTTTTCACGCATTCTGGAAAAATTTCTATCAAAAACGTGCCCTATAAATTGGATGATACGCCTATTGAAGAAAATTGCGCTTGTTATGCTTGCAAACGCTACTCTAAAGCCTATTTGCACCATCTCTTTAGGGCTAAAGAACTCACTTACGCCCGTTTAGCCAGCTTGCACAATCTGCATTTTTATTTAGAGCTGGTTAAAAACGCCAGAAAAGCCATTTTAGAAAAACGGTTTTTGAGTTTTAAAAAAGAGTTTTTAAAAAAATACCACTCTCGCTCTCATTGAGTGGTAAAATGTAAAAAATACTAAAAAGCATTTTTTTACAATCAATGACAAAGAGCTTGCGTGAGTAAGCGATAACTTTTTAAAAAAAGCGGTATTCTTGGGTTAGGGGGTTATTTAAGGGGGGTTGTAGGGGGAATTATTTCAAAATACCCCCTATCCCCTTAAGGAAGTGAGTTTTTACTATAAAAATTAAATTTAAAAACCCTATTTTTTGAAAAAATGTAAGGTTTTGAGTATCCATTCAAGGATAACAAAACCCTATCTTTGATAAATTTCAGGGTGGGTGCTTTTAAAACGCCTGTGGAACCAAAAATAACTTTCCGGGTGGTTTCTAATCACCTCTTCGCACAAGCTCGCTTGGGCTTGCGTGCATTCTAAAATATCGTTTTCAGCGTTATCGGTGATTTGAGAGCGGATACTTGGGTAATAAGTCGCTGTGTAATGCGAATAATCATCGTTAAAATCAATGAATACCGGCTGAATGTCTATATTGTAACGGCGCGACAAAATAGAAGCGATCGTGGTGTGCGTAGCGTCTCTATTAAAGAATTTCACCACCACCCCGTCTTTAGGCACGACATTTTGATCCACTAAAATCCCCACCAGGCCATTGCCTTGATTATATATTTTAATGAGTTCTTTCATCGCCCCTATTTTATTGACAAAACGCACCCCAAACGCCTCTCGCCTGCTCATGATCATGTGATTGATGGGGGCAAATTTAGTCAAACGCCCCAAACACCCCCTACCATAATCCTTATAATATTGCGCCAAAGTCGTGCCTACCGCTTCCCAATAGCCAAAATGCATGCATAAAGTGATCGCTTGGCCTTCCTTGTTTAAAGACTTCCACACGTTTTCTTCATTGATGAGCGTGAAACGAGCGTCGTATTCAGCCTTAGGGATAAAGATCACTCTAATGGTTTCTAAAATGATGAAAGCAAAATTTTCATACCCCTTTTTAATGATCCTTTTTTTCTCTTCTTCGCTTTTAGAATCCCCAAACACAAAATCCAAATTGGCTTTAGCGTCAAAATAACGGCGCCTATCAAAGGTTTTCATGAGCCATGCTAAAGCTTTAATGCACCTTAAAAACCAAAAATGAGGCATTTTAGCCAACATAAACCCTAGAATATTCACCAAAAATTCCACGATAAAAACGCTCAAAATACGCAGTTCTGTTTTAAAACCCTTGTCGTCTTTATTTAATATTTTTTCGTGTATGAGTCGTTCTTTATAAGTCATTCTTTTTCCTTTAAAATATTTAAAACGCATTCTTTGATTTTTTTAGGCTCTATGTTTTGGATAGAAAAATCCTTTTTATGATAGCTGGCGTTTGAATTACCGGTGAGCGAAACATTGATCGGGCTTTCTAATTTAAAACGCTCCATGGGCGTGTTGCCATAAAGGGTGATGCTAGGTTTTTGCAACGCCCATGCTAAATGCGTGATACCCGTATCGCCCCCAATAATCACATCCATTTTAAAGAGCAACGCCTTAACCTCGTTTAAAGTGAGTTTAGGGAGCAATAACACATCGCGCTGGTGTTTTAAAGCGTGATAAAGCGTGGTGGCTTTCTCTTCATTAGCATGCCATAACAAGCAAATTTGAAAATTTTCTAACATTAACGCCAACTCTTTAAAACGCTCTGTGGGGTAAGTTTTATTGATTTTAGAAGTTTCTAAAACAAAAAGGATTTTTGGTTTATTTTGATTCAAATTTAACGCATTGATTTTTGGAGAAGGCTGGTAAGAAAACGCTTTAGCCCTAGAGCTTAAACCCTCTGAAATTTCTTTTTCTGGCAAGTTTAGGGCTTGAGAAAGGAGCGTGGAATTGCGCTTTAAAATAGGCTCATCATAAGCAATAGAGACTTTTTGCGAGTAAAAAAACGCGCTCAAACCTTCTCTAGCCGAAGCGTAATCAAAGCCGACTTTTTTAGGGGCTTTTAACGTTTGAGTGATGAGGGCGGATTTGATCAAGCCTTGCATGTCAATGATTATATCGTATTCATAAGCCCTTAAATTTTTAAAAAGTTTGAAAATCTTCAAAGGGTTAAAGGTTGTAAGCGCGCTTTTTAAAGCGATAGGGTGTAATTTATCAATATAAGGGGAATGCTCTAAAATCGCGCCAAATCTTTCATCCACGAACCATTCTATTTGAGCGTCAGTGAAACGCTCTTTAATGGCCGCTAAAAACACCGCGCTCACGATAATATCCCCAAGTGCTGAAAGCCTGACAATCGCTATTTTCAAGCAAACTCTATCGTCAAAGGAATGGGCTTAATGAGTTTGGGGAGCATTTCTTTAGCCAAGTAAAGCGCATCATTAGAATGGATCACAAGCTTGTTTTTTTCTAGCGTGTATTTTAAATGATGGCTGTCTGTCAGGCACAAATTTTCGGCTAAAGAAAGGATAAAACTCAGCCATTGTAAGGTTAAAAGGCTTGGCATCATCGCGCTCATGTGGGCGATAGCGTTGTCTTTAGGGATTTTTTTATGGCTGAATTGCGCTAATAAGCAAATGATCGCTCTATCCTGGTGGCTAAAGCCATAACTCAAAGCGTTTAAAATGAAATACGCGCTGTGCTTGTGGGCTAAATAGACGCTTAAAATCTTACCCATGCTCGCTAATTCCCCCGCAATCTTTAAATGGAAAAGGTATTTTTCATCTATTTTATGCAAAGGCGATAAGGCTTCAAACAATTTCACGCATTCTTTTTTGACCTTTTGGCTGTGCTTTTCATGGGGCAAAAAGCGATCTTTTAGAGAGATGAGAGAGGGGTTGATATTGGGGGGAATTTATGGTAATGGTGGCGCAATAAATCGCTCAAAAACACGCCTTCTCTCACCCCTACCCCACTAGTGATCATCAAGGAAGTTTTTAAATGCTCCAAAACGACTGATAAAATCAACGCCCCGCTCCTGATGCTATCCAAACGCTCTTCATTCACCCCTAAAAGCCGTAATTTGTCTTCTTTGAGCATGACGATTTTTTCAATGAACGCTAAATTTTTATGCACATCTATTTCATAGCCATGCAAAGAATCTATGGGGTAATCAAAGCGTTTCATGAGTATCTTACTCAACGCCCTAATTGTCCCCCCCACCCCAAAGGCGTTTTTATGCTTAAAGGGTAATTTAGAGACCTCTTTTTGGATAAAGGCTTTAGCCAATTTGACATCTAAGTCTTTATCCAAAAACATTTCTTTAATGCGGATCGTGCCGACATCAAGCGAGATTAAGTCCTTAATCTTGCCTTTTTCAATCAACGCACACTCGGTGCTACCCCCTCCAATGTCTATCGTGATCCCTGAATTTTTATGCAACAAATTCGCGCACGCAATCCCGCCATAGAGCGCTTCTTTTTGCCCATCAATGATTTTGATTTGCAAACCGCAAGCCTTTTTCACCCTCGCTACAAACTCTAACCGATTAGGGGCATCGCGCACCGCTGAGGTCGCTACGCACAGGATTTTTTTGCTTTTGTATTTGAGGGCGATTTCTTTAAATTCGCTCAAGGCTTTAACGGCTCTTTGCATGGGGATTTCTTGCAAGATTCCATTAAACGCATAACAGCCCTCAGAAATCCTAACCTTAGACTTAGTCTCAAAAAGCAAGTAAAACCCAAACTGGCTTGTCTTTTTAAAGACAGCCAAACGCACTGAATTAGAGCCTATATCAATCACGGTTGTGATTTTAGCCATTGCTAGCCTTTAATCTTGCTCTTTTAAGCTTTCGTATTTGTATTTCAATTCCTCTTTGCTCTCTGCGTTGTTAGGATCCGGTAAAATCGCATCTACAGGGCATACGCTCACGCAACGAGGCTCATCATCATACCCGTAACACTCCGTGCATCTGTCCGGATCAATATTATAAATAGGATCACCCTCTTCAATCGCCTCACTAGGGCATTCTTCTCTGCAAGCATCGCACGCAATGCATTCATCATTCACCAATAATGACATGACTAACTCCTTTTAAAAAGTTTGAATACGATTTTTACTCTAAATTAGCTTAAAATTCAATCTAAAAAGACTATTTTTTTTTGATTATAAGAATGGGGGCTATTTTCTAGCACGCCTAAAACCCCTAAATCTTTTAAATGAGTGTAATCGGGCTTGTGGGTCTCTACAAACACGCTCAAGCCCAAACGCCAAGCGAACTCTACCATGCCTTTTAAATCCTCTTTTAAAAGCTCTTCATCTAAAACGACCCCATCAGAGCCTTGAACAAGCGATTCTAAAAGCTGGTAGTGGCTGATGAAAAAATCCTCATGGACAATCAAAGAGCTCGCATGGCGGCGCAATAACCCTAAAACTTCTAAATCAAACACACTTGGCGCGCCTATTTCGTATAATCCTTTGAAATTGACAATGACGCAATCGGTGTGGGTGTTTTCTTTCAAAAGCGTTTCTAAAACCTCATCAGGGGTTACAAAAACACAATTTTTGGTTTGAGGAATGACTCTAGGCAAGTAAGGGTTATACGACAGGCTTTTACCCAGCATTTCATAAGAAAGCATGCCCTCTTTTAAGGCTAAGCTTTTTTGTAAATTTTCTAAAATCCCTATTTCTTGCATTCTTGAATGATTTTATTGTGTTCTTTTAATTCGGGTTCGTTTTGGATAAGCTCTTTAGCGATGCTAGAAAAGATCTTTTTAGCTTCCAAGCAATTCCCTAATTTGTAATAACCCCATGCTAAAGAATCCAAATAAAGCACTGAGTTAGAATCTAACGCTAAGGCTTTCCTCACAAGATCCATGCCCCTTTTAACATCCATGTCATAATCTATTAAGGAATACCCTAAAAAATTATAAAAGAAAGCGTCTTGCGCGTCTTCTTTATCTTTAGTTTTAGCAAGCCATGCTTGGCGCTCTTTGGTGGCTTGCTCTAATTTTTGAATGATGGGCAACATCTCTTCTTTGGTGGGCTTTTTCTTATTCGCGCTCAAGCTTTCATAATGATAAATCGCCTCTAAGCCTAAGAATTTAGGGTCTTTTCTTTCTTGATAGATTAAAGAAGCCTGTTTGGAAGCTTGATCAAATTTCTTTTGCGCAGTGTATAAGTCTAGCAATAAACGCCTGTCAAAGGGGAATAATTCTGCGATTTGCTGGGCCTTATCAAACTCTTTTAACAAGATTAATACCCCTATGTAAAATTGGGCGTTTTGAACAATAGGGTTTTTTTCATACAAACGAGCGAAAGTCGTTTTAGCCAAATCAAGCTCGTTAAATTGCGTGAAGGTGTTGAGCGCTTTTTGGCACAATTGCTCTGAGCAACCATACCTATCTATATGAGATTGCAACAAATCCAAGCCCTCTTTTTTACGGTTTTGCAAAAAATAAATCGTAATGAGTTTTTCTAGGCTGTCTTCATCATGCACTTGGTTATAAAACTTATTCAACAACGGGAAAGCCTTATCCAAACGCTTTTGAGTCAAATACAAAGTCCCTAACACATTGTCTGTGGCTATGGTTTTTTCTTCCTTACGAATCTTGTGTAATAGTTCAATCGCCTTATCAATCTGCCCCATTTGCGCATAGCCATCCACTAAAATCTTATTGATAGAAACATCGTTACGATTATTGGTGATTTTTTGATAAAGCATGGCTAAATGCATAGCGGTTTTAATGTCCCCTAAACTCGCCGCTGAAATGGCCGCCTCTTTAGCGTACACCACTTTATTGGTTTGCTTATAGAGATTCATATAGCCTTTTTGAGCGGTGGCAAAATCCCCTCTATGGAAAGCGTCTGAACTCAACAGGATTTGATGATCTTCTGAAAGGGTTTCAGCCTTAAGGCAAGAAAACAGGCTAAAAAGCAATAAATTTGCTAAAAATCTTTTCTTTGTTTGAATATTCATTATTTGATTTCCTTTTTTGTATCACTAAGGTGAATTTTAGCGTACTTTAGTCTCTTTGGTTTTTTGTGTGATGCCCGGACAGCTTTGACAAAAAGCTTCCTTTTGCTCTTTAGAGAAAGTTTTCACGCTCTCCCAAAAAGGAAAAGTCTGGCATTGCTTAGGGCGCGCGCTATAAATCTGGCATTTTTTCGTCTCCAAATCCAAAAACACGCACGCCAAACCCAAATCTTTAGCGTCTTTTTCTAATAAAGAGAACTTATAACCCACCTTTTTAACGTATTTTTGACTGAATTCTTCTAATTCTAATTTTAAAAAAGCGCTAATTTTTTGCATTTCTTGGATCGTTACAAAAATATACCCGCTTTCTCCCACGCAACACTTTGCCCCACAACCCTCGCATGCCCTATGATTAAAACTGAAATCAAAATCTCGCATTAAACCACCCTTAATCCTATTGGAGATCAATACTCACGCCAAATTGCACCAACAACCCGTCGCTATCTTTAGAAATCTTTAAGGGCAATTGGCTTTGAGCGCTCGGTAAATACTTGTTGATTAGGGTGAAAAAAAGATAGGTCTTTTCCAATTCGCTCGCTCTAGCTATGATAAAAAATTGGGTTTTTTGGGAGGGGTTTTGAGAGAGCAAGGGTTTGATTTTATAGGCGTCAAAACATTTTTTTAAAATCTTTTCTAAGATCCGCCTGGACTCTTCATCATTAAAAATCTTTAACAAAGATTCGCTGGTTTCTTTTTGATTGCGGTAGTTTGCTAGGGCTGTTTCAAAATGCCTTTGCGCGTATTCTAAAACGCTTTTTTTACGATTTTCTTCTAAAAGGATTTTTTTTAATTCCAGCATGCTAGGCCATAGAAAATACTCGGTATTCAACCAACCCAATAAGGAAAAAACCCCTAAAAAAATAAGGTTTTTAATGATAAACCCCACATCGCCTGATTGCTCTCTGTCCAGGTGTGAAAAATGCAATGGCTTCATTTAATAGACTCCGGGTTTTTTATCAGTAAGGAATTAGAAAAGTTGGTGGAGACAAAATTAAACCACCCATCGCTTGAAGGGAAAAATTCCGCCCTAGAATAATCAAACATGGGGTTTAGTTTGTTTTGAAACAAAAAGTAAAAGGCTTCTTTAGAAGGGGTTTTACCGCTAACCACCACGCTTTGTTGGTCTATTTCAATGCTATTAATGGTGATAAGATCCGGCACAATGTTTAAAAGCCCTTGCAAAACATCTCGTATATCATCGTTATAATTCAAACGCTTTTTAGCTTCTTTAATGAGTTTTAAGGTTTCATCAGTCTTTACCTGTAAGCGGCTGATTTCATGGCGGTAAAGCCTTTCTTGGATCGTTAAATCAGACGCGTTGTCTTGAGCGCGTTTAATGGCGTTATGCATAAACCACACTAACCCCCCTATTAGCGCAAAAGATAAAAAAATGTAAAAAACCCAAATCTTAGAAAGCTTGCTGATTAAGTATTTCGCTCTTGGCTCAATGTAACTAAAACGCATGCTTTTCATTCTCCATGCGCGCTAAAACATTCAACCGCTCCACTAAAGAAAAATCAAGCCTATCCACTTCTATCATCAAAGTTTCTTGCAAATGCATTAACGCCTTTTGGTGGATTTGACAGCTGTCTAAAACAACCACTTTTTCTACAAAGTCTATCTCTCTAGAATGATAGACGCCACGCAACCCCTCTTGCAAAACATCTGCAATCAAGGGGATATTCGTCATGCCTTCAATCAAACTATAAGCGTCCTCTGTTATTTTTTCGCTATTATCCTTACTGCTGTCTAGGCCTATCGCTTCTTCAAGGCTGTCAATATCTTCTTGGATTTCGCTCAAAAACAAATTCACAGCTTCATTACTCATTCCCATAGAATCTTCTTCTTTGCCCTCTATAAATTCTTCAGGTTGCTCTTCTAAAAACACGGATTTGGCTAAAAAAATCTCTTTTTTATCCGCAATCAAAAAATAAAACCTTGAACGCTCTAAAAGCAGATACAACAAAGGCTTGTTTTCTAAATTATCGCGCACAAAATCATAAATAAGGCTAAAGGGCGAAAACAAAAAATCCACATCCTGGATTTTAAAACGCTTGAAATCCTTTAAAAAATCCTTAGATTCCACATAAACGCAATACTTTTGATTGACTTCACAAGCCTGATAATCTTGATTTTCTTGTTTGATTTGTTCAAACGCCTGCTTTTCGCATAAAACCTCTTTAGCCTTACTCATCGCGCTAAAATAGGTGTAGGGGTATTTTTGGCTATAAGTTCTGGCGATTTTTAAGGCTTGAATGGGGACTTCACCATTTTTAGTCTCCACTTTGGTCTCAAAAGTTTTAAAAAATTTCTCTTTGATGCGGTGGTTTTTAACCCTTAAAACTTGAGCGGATAAAAGATTGTGATCCACATTAAAAGAGATATACACTTGAGAGCAAAATTTCTCTTTAAGCGCTTTTTTTAACCCTTTAAGCACCCAAACCCCTTTGAGATTCTTCAAACCCAACAGAATCCATGCGTGCCTTTAAATATTCTTTAGCCCTTGAAAGCTCCCATTCTTTAGGGATGATCACAGATTCTAGCATGTAATAGCGCACTTCGCTAAAAGGCTTAGGGATTTCAAATTGATCCCAAGTGTTCAACCGCCATGCGTTTTTACAAACCACCCGACAAGCGCTAATCCCCACGCCTGATTTTTGAGCTAAAGCGATCACCCCATCCGCTATGCTGTGTCGTGGGCCTTTAGGGCCATCAGGAGTGATAGCGACATCGCAACCTTCTTTCAATCGTTTAAGCCCTTCTATCAAAACCTTAACCCCTCCTTTTTTGCTAGAACCTCTAATGTTTTTAAAACCAAAGCTTTCAAACAAACCCGCCGCAATAGAGCCGTCAAAATGCTGGCTTGCGATCACATAAACAGAAGGTTTTTGAAGCCTTAAATACGCAAACCCGATCATGCCAAGCTCGCCATGCCAACAGCTTACAATAAAGGGTTTTTCTTTTAAATCTTGAGCTAAAAAATAGCGGTTTTTGCAAGTTTTATGCAACAACCAAAGGACTCCAAACGCCAAACGAGGGACAACCTTTAAAACGATACTTTTCCTGAAAAATTTTAAGCTCAATTCTTGCCTTTAAACCTGCTCTTTATGGGGTGTTTAGTTGCCTTTAGTGGTTGCCATTAAGCGCCCTTTGGAATGAGAGATAATCTCCACTTTTACAAGCTCGCCCGGATTCCTTTTTTCTTTACAAGTTACTTCAATGAATTTCCCCGTATCGCTGCGCCCTTCAAAACCCACGATTTGATCATCCATTTCACGCCTATTCTCCACCAACACCACATGCGTTTTGCCCACTTCCAATTTGGCTTTTTCCTCTAAAATTTCTTTGTGCCTGTTTTGCAGTCTCTCTAACCTTAAAGATGAAACCTCTAATGGCACTCTTTCTTTCCAAGCTCCCGCTTCAGTAAAAGGGCGTGGGGAGTAAATGAAACTATAAAGCGTGTCAAAGTGCACTTTTTCTAGCACCTCCATCGTGTCTTCAAAATCCTTATCGCTCTCATTAGGAAAGCCTACGATAATATCCGTGCTGATGCCCACTTCAGGCACTAAGGCTTTTAGCTTCTCCACCCTATTTAAAAACCACTCTTTGCTGTAACCTCTTCGCATCATCTTTAACACCGCGCTAGATCCGCTCTGTAAGGGCATGTGGATACTCTTACACACTTTAGGGTTTTGGGCAAAGCGTTCTAAAAATTCATCGTTCATGTGCAAGGGGTGAGGCGAAGTGAATCGTATCCTTTCAATGCCTTGGATTTCGCTCAATTTATCCAACAAATCGCTAAAATCCACTTTCGCATGCTCGCTGCTGAAACGAACGCCGTAATTATTCACATTCTGCCCTAAAAGCATGAGCTCTTTAGTGCCGTTATTCGCTAATTTCTCGGCTTCTTTTAAAATCAAATCCATAGGGATAGAAATTTCTTTGCCCCTAGTGTGCGGGACAATGCAATAAGCGCATTTCTTATCGCAACCTATAGAAATGTTTAGTAACGATCTGATTTGAGCCTTTTTTTCAAAAAATTCAAACGCATACGCGCTTTCATCATAATCAATCGCCACTTCAACCGCTTTTTCTCTATGGATCACTTGAGAGATTTTAGACACATTCCTAGCCCCTAACACAAAGCTCACGCTCGGGGCTTTTTTGAGTATATCCGCTCCCATGTGGCTTGCAGTGCACCCGCAAACCCCAATTTTGGCGTTGGGTTTTTTGATCTTAGCGAATTGACCGATTTCTGAAAACAATTTCCTTTCAGGCTTTTCGCGCACGCTACAAGTGTTGATTAAAATCAAATCCGCCATTTTAGGGTCGTTAGTCTCTTTGTAATCCAATTTGGATAGTTCGCTTAGTAGATGCTCGCTATCCCTAGAATTCATGGCACAACCCATCGTTTCAATATAAACTTTCAATACAAGCCTTTAAATAATGTGCAATTCATAAAGAAAATCTTTTTCATCAGTGCTGACCCTCACCTCATCTAAATAAGCTGTATGGCCTTTTTCTTTGAAAAAATCCACCGCTTTGAGCATGTCTTTATGGGCGTTTGTGGGGGCAAAATAAAAAATAGAACGCTTGTCTTCATTGAATTTTTTATACAAATCCTCTAATTCCACGCTCTTGGCGTCTGATTTTCTTGTATTCTTGGCTAAAACTAGTTTCATTCCATTCCCTTTAATTCAGTTTAAAGGCTTTCATTTTAACGCATTCTGTCTTTAAAATAAATTAGATTCTATTTTAATCAAAGATTAATAACTAAAACCTTATTCAGCTTTAACATTTTTTTTAGAACTTTATTTTAAAATCATTCCCTTAAGAAGATAGGGGGTATTTTGAAATCATTCCCCATTACAAACCCCCAACTAACCCCCTAAGAGCGCTTTAAAATAACAAAGCCACCAACCGCTCTCCTTAGATCACCCTTTCCCCCCCTAAAAACAAGCGCTCCACTTCTTTAGCATGCAATAAAAATTGCAAGATCGCTTGCTCTTTGGTGAATTTTTCATTAAAACCAAACACGCTCAAATCCGCCCTCTTATTAGCTTCTATCTCGCCATTATTTAAAGCTAAAGCTTTAGCCCCATGCCTAGTCGCCCCTAAAAGGGCTATTTTGGCTAATTCTAATAACGGCATGTTATGGGTGAGCAAAAACGCCCTTAATTCGTCTAAAAGGCTCAGCGAAATGTTAGAACTCAAGCCATCAGTGGCGACGCTCACGCTCAAACCGGCTTCTCTAACTCTCTCTAAATCCAACGCTTTCCCGCTCAACAGCCGGTTAGAAAAGGGGCATGTGATTAAAAAAGCGTTTTTGACTTGAGACTTGATCCTTTTTAATACTTCTAAAGAAGCGAACTGGTTATGCACAAATAAAGTGTGCGTGTCTTTAAACATGTCAATGTAATCGTTCGCACCCTCATAGAGCGATGTGAAATTAGACTCTTTTAAAAAACGCTGGTAAAAATTTTCAAACCACCCTTTAGAATTTTCTACCCATTCTAGTTCTTCAAGCGATTCTAAAAAATGCGTAGAAAGCAGGCTTTGTGAATCTTTGGCCAATTGGATGACGCTCAAAGCCATGTCTTTTTGCACCGAATAAGGGGCATGCACAGCCAGAGCCGCTTTAAGCTTTTTATCTTCCAAATCTTTTAACTCTTTAAATTTCGCCTCAAACGCTTTTAATTTTTCTAAAGAATAGCTGCTCCCTAAAAACTCTAAAAACACGACAGCATTCAAGGGGCTTTCTTTCAATAAATTAACTTCTATCAGGTGGTTAGAAATCGCTCCCACGCTCCCCACCCCGCTTTTTAATTGCGCCATGATGGCGTTTTGAATAGCCCCTTGGCAATTTTCTAAAATCGCTCCCCCATTGTTCAACACGCTCCCTAACCAGCCAGAAAAACTCCCGTAATCAAAACTCGCCTTGTTGTTGGAAAATTCAAAATGGGTGTGCGCGTTGATAAAAGCGGGCAACAGAACGGAATTTTCAAAAAACTGCGCCTTTAAGTGGGGGTATTTAAGCGTTAAATTGTGATAATCGCCTATTTCAACAATCTTTTCATCAAAGACCACGCCACAATCTTCTAACACTTCGCATTTTTCATTACACAAAAAAACTAAAGACGCTCCTATGATTTCTTGCATGCATTCTCCTTAATAAATGTGGTTTGACCTTTTAAAATCATTCTTTGCACTTCGCCATACAATTCCAAACCATAAAAGGGCGAATTTTGATTACTCACTCTTGTTTGAGCGTTTAAATCCACGATCATCAAATTGGCTAATTGGTTTTCTTTAATCTCGCCCGCATTGAGTTTTAAAAACTTCGCTTGATTGGTTGCCATGACTTTAATGAGCTGTTGGAAGCTAATGACCTTTTTTTGAACTAAAAAAGTGTAAGCCACGCTAAAAGCGTCCTCTATGCTCTCACACCCAAACGCGCTTTCTTCAAAAAGCTCTGCGTTAGAATTTTTAGAAGCATGAAGGCTTGTGAGCATGGCGATTTCGTTATTCTTTAGGGCTTCTTTTAGGGCGTTTTGACCTTCCTTATCCCTTAAAGGAGGGGCGATTTTAAATCGGGGTTCATAATCTTCATACACGCTTTCATCTAAGATCAAATGGCTTAAGGGCGTTTGGGCTTGTAATTTCGCTCCTAAATCGTTAAAGGCTTTGATGAGTTTGAGCGTGGTAGCGCTAATCACTTTATTTAAAAGCATGGGGATTTGTAACGCCCTAGAAACTTCCATGAAACGCACCAAGCGCGTGTTTTCAAACGCATTGTCTACAAAATTCTGCCCCAATTCATAGGCTAATGCCCCGCTATTTAGGGCTTCAAAAGAATTTTCCAAAGAAATTAAAAGGGGCAAGTTGTAGGATTTGGCGTAGTGGCTGATGAGTTCTAAAAAAGCGTCAGATGGCGCGATTAAAATTTCCCCCCCTTTATTTTTAAGCGTGGCGATGTCGGCTAATTGGTTGTTTTTGAGCGCCATGATATTTTTAATACCGCTTTGATCGCCATTGAAAACATTGAGTAACCCCACCCCCCCTTTAAAAGCCTTTTGTTTTAAATTTTCATAACCCTCTAAATCAGTAACGCTCAAATCAATAAAGCTTGGCAGCACGAATAAATTGTCGCACTCAACCACTTCTTCATTATTAATAGGGCTTAAGTTTTCTCCAATCTCTATAATGAGGGAATCTTTTAAGCGGATGTCCGCTCTTTTTAAAACCTCATCATCATAAAACGAAGCGTTTTTTAACAGCATCAAACCCTCCTAATTTTGTAAAAAGTTAGTTAGGCTTTCTAAAGAATTTGTCATGATCAATATTCCCATTAAAATAAGCACCAACCCTGAAACAATTTCAATCGCGCGGTTGTATTTCTTTAAGGATTTTAAAAACAAAAGCGCTCTTTCTAGCATTAAAGCCACCAATAAAAAAGGGATCGCCAAGCCCATTACAAACACCACCATAAGGATTAAGCCATAAGTATCCTTACTCGCGCTCATGATCACTATGGAAGTGAATATCGGCCCGATGCATGGCGTCCAGCCCAAAGCGAAACTCATGCCCAAAAGAAAGGGGTAAAAGCGTTGCATGCTATTAGATTTACTCGCCAAACGAACGCTTTGAGTCTTATACAAAAATGCAAAACGAAACACACCCAAAAAATGCAAACCAAAAAGGATCACAATCCCCCCGGCGATATAATTCACCCAGGAAAACGAAAAGCTATGGATAAGCTTAGCCATAGACATGCCCACGCCCAAAAACACGAGCGAAAACCCTACCACAAACATCAAGGATTTTAAAAAAACCGAAACCCTTTTAGCCTTACCATCTTTAATATCCTCTAAAGAAATTTGAGAGATATAAGACATATACGCCGGGATTAAAGGCAACACGCAAGGGCTTAAAAAAGTTAAAATCCCAGCTAAAAGCGAAGTTAAAAGAGGCGCTGTCTCAAATAAATTGATAAGCGTGTTATCAAACATCATCCAATCCTTTTTTAAAAATAATCGTTTCTTATATTTTTTAGAATAACAAAACCTCACTTAATCTTAGGCACAATCTCGTTATTTTCTACCACAAACGCCACGCTGTCATTCTCTTTAATTTTATCCTCTAAAATGAGTTCAGCGAGCTTGTCTTCTACCATTTCATAGAGCGCGCGCTTTAGGGGTCTAGCGCCATAAAATCTGTCAAACCCTGCTTCGGCGATCAATGCTTTTGCTTTTTCGTCTAGGGTTATATTAATACCCCTTTCAAGCGCTTTTTTTTGAACGTTTTCAAAGAGTATCCCCACGATATTAATGATAGCATGGCTATCTAGGGCGTTAAAGGAGATGATTTCATCTAATCGGTTTAAAAATTCCGGCTTGAAAAATTGCCTCAAGCTCTCTTTGATCGCTTTTTGTTTATCGGCTTCACTCAAACTTTCTTCTAAAAGCGCGCCACTAGCCACATTGCTGGTTAAAATCAAAATCGTGTTTTTGAAATCCACCCTCACGCCCTTACTATCGGTTAAATGCCCCTCATCTAAAACCTGCAACAAGAGGTTAAACACATCCGGATGGGCTTTTTCCACTTCATCTAATAACACCACGCTATAAGGCTTTCTGCGCACCGCTTCGGTCAATTGCCCGCCTTCTTCATAGCCCACATACCCAGGAGCGGCCCCAATAAGACGGCTGATAGCATGCTTTTCCATGTATTCGCTCATGTCAATTCGTATAAGATTTTTATCGCTATCAAACAAGAATTGCGCCAAAGCTTTAGCGCTCTCGGTTTTACCCACGCCTGTTGGCCCTAAAAAAAGGAAACTCCCTATGGGCTTGTTGCTATCGCTAAGCCCGGCCTTATTCCTTTTAATCGCTTTAGCGATCGCTTTGAGCGCTTTTTCTTGCCCCACCACTCTTTTTTGCAATTCGCTTTCAATGTTTAAAACCCTATTTTTTTCGCTTTGGAGCATTTTTTGGACAGGGATATGCGTCCATTGGCTCACGATCTCAGCGATATTGTTTTCGGTTAAAGCGTTTTGCAACAACGCCCCGTTTTGCTGCATCGTTTCCCATTTATGCTGCAATTCTTTTTCTTTCTTTTCCTTTTCAGGGATTTTAGAGTATTCAATTTCAGCCGCTTGCTGGTAATCCCCATTGCGTTTAAACCTTTCAGCCTCTTTTTTCAAGCCCTCCATTTCCATTTTCAAGCGTGAAATTTCTTTAAACACTTCTTTTTCATTTTCAAATTGCGCTTCTAATTGGATTTTTTCCTCTTTCAAATCGCTCAATTCTTTAAGGATTTCTTGCATGCGTTTGTGGTTGCTCTCTTTGTTTTCCATTTCAAGGGCTTGTTTTTCCATTTCTAGTCTTTGAATGGAGCGCTTCACGCTAGAGAGTTTGGCCGGCTCTGATTCCATTTGCATTTTTAATTGAGCCGCCCCCTCATCAATCAAATCAATCGCTTTATCGGGTAAAAACCTATCGGTGATATAACGGCTGGAGAGTTTAGCGCTCGCTATGAGCGCGGAGTCATTGATAGTGATATTATGGTGCGTTTCTAAAGTTTCTTTCAACCCCCTTAAAATCTGTAAGGCTTCATTGATGCTAGGCTCATTGAGTAAAATGGGTTGGAAACGCCTTTGTAGCGCCATGTCTTTTTCAAAATACTTGCGGTATTCTTTTAGAGTGGTCGCTCCAATCGTGTGCAATTCCCCCCTAGCGAGCGCGGGTTTTAAAATATTAGCCGCATCCATGCCCCCCTCACTAGCCCCAGCCCCCACAATCGTGTGGATTTCATCAATGAATAAAATCACATTCGCGCTTTTTTTAACTTCTTCAATCACCTTTTTCAAGCGCTCTTCAAACTCGCCTCTGTATTTCGCCCCAGCCACCAATAAGCTCAAATCTAAAGCGACAACCCGTTTGTTTAAAAGCGTTTTAGGCACTTCCTTATTCACAATGCGTTGGGCTAACCCTTCCACAACAGCCGTTTTCCCCACTCCAGGCTCACCTAGTAAAATAGGGTTATTTTTTGTTTTTCTGATCAAAATTTGCATCATGCGAATGATTTCTTCATCCCTTCCGATCACGGGATCCAGCTTATTTTCTAAGGCTTTTTGCGTCAAATCAATGCCAAATTTTTCTAAACTTTCCAAATTGGAATCATCGTTTTTATCCTGGATAGTCCTGCCTTTTCTTAAAGATTCTAAAGTTTTTTGCAATTCTTTAGTGTCTAAATAAGGCTTTAGAACGCTTTCAAAAAGATTCATATTCGCCAAAAGATACACATCGGTAGCGATGAAAGAATCGCCCGTTTTAGCCATCAAGCCTTGAGCGTTTTCTAAACTTTGGATTAAAGCTTGGTTTAATTGGATATTTTGCTTGCTGATTTGTGAAACTTTAGCGAACTTATTCAGCTCGCTTTGAACGCTAAGCTTTAAAGCTTCAATATCCACAGGCATTTTTTGTAAGGCTTGAATAAGAATGCCTTGGGAATTATTGAGCATGGCAAAAAGCATGTGCATGGGCGTTACTTCAGCGTTTTTATGGTGTAAGGCTAGAGCGAGCGCGCTATCTAAAGCCTCATGCAATTGGTCAGTCATTTTTTCAAATAAATTCATTATCAATCCTTGTTTGAGTTTTAAAATCTTTACTATTTTACACTATTTTAACCCTCAAAGGTTTTTAAAACGCTCACACTAACGACAAACTCTCCAAAATACGCTTTTTAGACAATTCGCAATATTCTTTTTCAATCTCTAAACCCACGCTAAAACGCCCTAAAGCGTTCGCCTCTAAAATAGTCGTACCAGATCCGCTAAAAGGATCAAAAATCGTGTCTTCCAAAAAAGAAAACAATTGGATGCAACGCCTGGGTAATTCCCTTGGGAATGGGGCTGGGTGTTTTAGGCGCTTTTTGGATTCACCGCTAAAATTCCATAGCCCGTTCGTGTAGAGTAAAAATTCCTCTTTACTCATCGTAGAAGTTTGTTTTTGGCGTTTGTATTCGTTTTTATAAAAAACAACGATCAACTCCACAGGAGCGATCGCATAGGGCGCGCTAGCTTGCAGCCAACTCCCCCAAGCGGTGCGTCTTGAGATATTGCTTTCATTCCAAATGATCGTATTTTGGTATTTCCAACCGCATTCTTTAGCCACTATAGTAATATCAGCCCCCAAACTTTGCTTGCCATGTTTATTCGTATCTAAAGGGACATTTAAGCACAATCTCGCCTGTTCCTTACCCCAAAAATAACAATTTTTAAGCCAATTTTTACACCAATTCAAATAATCATCATAAGCCCTAAAATCATTGCTCCCTTGGTATTCAATGCTCAAATTATAGGGCGGTGAAGTAACGCACAAATCATAAAAACCTTTTTCAAAAGTCTCTAAAACGCTCGCATCGCCATGGTATAAATCCAATTTCTCCAAACTGAAATAAGGTTTCATAAAAGCCTTTTTAAATCTTCTAATAAATTCTCTATGCCCTTAATTTTAGGGTTTTGATCAAAATGGCTTTTGGCTAAATAGAGGCCATCTAATTCATGCTCCATGACGATCCTAGCCTTTTTAGGCTTGTCTTTAAAACTGATCTCCTCATCGTTATCCGGTGTTATCATGAAAACTTTAATATGAAAAGTTACAGGCGATTGTAAAAGTTTTAATTTCCAATAAGGCGTCTTTTGTGAAACGCTCTCTAAACGAATTTTTTACCGATAAAATCGCTAGAATTTTGATATTGTCCTTGTTGGTTTGATAAAGAATAATATCGGGCAACACGCTATATCCTCCAAAATGCACCAATAAAGCCCGTTTGACTCTATCCAACTCGCCATTAATGCGCTTAGCCCTTAAGGTTTTATCGTTCGTCATTTTTACATTGTTTTTAATACAAAAATCTTTTAATAAAAGTTCTATGATTTTTTCTAACGCTCTTCCAATTACGCTGACAAAGCCTTGTCTGGCCAAAATGCTGGCCTCTTCCTTGCTTTTATTTTGCTTGATATAATCGTTCATTTTATGGTTTAAAAAGCGTTCTTTTTCTTGCATATAAAAAACCTGCAAAAACTTGTAAGGCTCAGGGTATTCTCTCATAAAATCTTTAAAACGCTCTAAAATAATATCCGCTAAACTCAATCCAAACACCTTAATCCATAGAAATCCATCAAATTATAATACAAAACTTTTTTATAATGGTTGGCGTTTGAAACAAGCTATAATATTGACAGAGTTTAATCAAAGGGCTAGATATGCAATTTTTAAATCAGTCTTTAGGATTTTTGGCCTTGATGCCAAAAGAAGTTCGAACGATGAATTTTTAGAAATCAAACAAGTATCTTTTCAAAGTCAATTAATCAAAGAATTTGAATTTAAAATGAAACCCATTGATTCAAAAGAACAAGAGCTTATCAATCTTTTTAATCTCAAATTCGGTCGTTTTTCTTGGGAAAATCATCTTGCATAAAGTTTTTATCATGGAAGCTTTGGAGTGTTTGAAAAGAATAGAAAAAGAAAGCATCCAAACGATCTATATAGATCCCCCTTATAACACCAAGAGTTCTAACTTTGAATATGAAGACGCTCATGCTGACTATGAAAAATGGATTGAAGAACATTTGATTTTAGCAAAGTCTGTGTTAAAACAAAGCGGTTGTATTTTTATTTCTATAGATGATAATAAAATGGCTGAAGTTAAAATCATTGCCAATGAAATTTTTGGAACGCGCAATTTTTTAGGCACTTTTATCACCAAACAAGCCACAAGTTCTAACGCAAAACACATCAACATTACCCATGAGTATGTTTTAAGCTACGCCAAAAATAAAGCGTTCGCTCCTGGTTTTAAAATCTTACGAACGCTTTTGCCCATCTATGCTAAACCCTTGAAAGATTTAATGCGAATGATTAAGAACGTTTTCAAACAAAAAGGACAAGCTCAAGCCCAACTTGTCTTAAAAGAACAAATCAAAGAATTATCTCAAAAAGAACATTTTAATTTTTTAAAAAATTATAATTTGGTGGATGAAAAAGGTGAGATTTATTTCGCTAAAGATTTATCCACGCCTTCAAACCCACGCAGTGTAGCGATACAAGAAATCAATCTTTTTTTAGAACCCTTAAAAAGCAGAGGGTGGAGCAGCGATGAAAAGCTTAAGGAGTTATATTATCAAAACAGGCTTATTTTTAAGAACAATCGCCCTTATGAAAAATATTACCTAAAAGAATCGCAAGATAATTGTTTGAGCGTGTTAGACTTTTATAGCCGACAAGGCACAAAAGATCTAGAAAAATTAGGCTTAAAGGGGCTTTTTAAGACGCCAAAACCTGTAGGATTGATTAAATATTTATTGTTATGCTCCACCCCTAAAGATTCTATTATTTTAGATTTTTTTGCAGGCAGTGGGACAACAGCGCAAGCGGTTATAGAAGCTAATAAGGATCATTATTTGAATTGGTCTTTTTATTTGTGTCAAAAAGAAGAAAGAATTAAAAATAACCCGCAAGCCGCTAGCATTTTAAAAAACAAAGGGCATCAAAACACGATTTCAAACATCATGCTATTGCGTTTAGAAAAGATCATTAAAAGAAGTGAATACGAAATTTTAAAAACAAAATCTATTGTATTTTAAATCTTATTTTTCAAACCCCTACACCCTATCCACGCTCAAAATTTCAGCGCTCGCTCTGGCTTTTTCATTGTTTAATTCAATTTTATCGCCCATTTTTAATGCCTCTAATTCTATCGCTTGATCATTTTTACTCACAAACGCCCCGAATTGGGGCAGTTTCAAATTTGCGTAAGCGAGTTTGAGGGCGTTTTCTAGCCTGTTTAAGCGCTCTGTTTTGGTTTGTAAAAAAGGGCTTGTGGATAGTTGGGTAGAGATTTTTTCTAAAAGCGTTTTTTTAAGGCGTAAAAATTCTAGGGTTTTATTTTCTAAAGCGATTGTTAATTTCTCTAGCTTTAAAGCGTTTAAATGGTGCTTGTTTTCAAAACTCAATCGTTTCAAAGAAGCCGCTAAATGCTCTAAATGCGCCTTTTTTTGATGGAGTAAAATCTTAAAAGAGCGGCACAATTTCACATTAAACCCATCAAGTCTTTGCAACCACTCATCGCTATTAGGGAGCAAAATCTCCATCGCGTTTGAAGGCGTAGAAGCCCTTAAATCCGCCACTAAATCGCTCAATAAAAAATCGCTCTCATGCCCAATAGCTGACATGCTGAAGGTTTTAGCCAAATACAGAGCATCAGCGATTTTCTCATCATTGAAAGAATACAAATCCTCCATGCTCCCCCCACCCCTAGCCACTACAATCGCATCAAAAGCGTTTTTTGTGTCATGAAAACTATCCGCATAAGCGATGCTCTCCACCACGCTTTGAACGCACCCTTCCCCTTGCATTAAGGTATTGATGCAGACTAATTCACACATCGGCCATCGTTTGGAAGCGATCTTTTGCATGTCCGCCCAAGCGGCTGAATTTTGAGAAGTGATGACTGCCACTCGTTTAGGAAAATGCGGTTTGGGTAATTTATTCGCTTCATCAAAATAGCCTTTAAGGCGTAATTTTTCTTTCAATTGCTCTAAAGCTAAAGTTAATGAACCTATATCTTTAGGCTCTATTTCAAAGCAATTGATTTGATAATCCCCTCTTGGGACATACACGCTAACACCCCCAAAAACAACCACTTCCTGCCCTTCTTTTAAAGCGAATTTGAGCCTGTTAGCGTTCCCTTTAAACAGCACGCATCTAATGACTGATTGGCTGTCTTTGAGCGAAAAATACGCATGGCCACTCACCTTGTGGATAGTCAAATTACTCACTTCCCCTTGAACCCTAACTTGCAAAAAAGTCGCTTCTAAAAGGGCTTTGATTTGCGCGTTGATTTCGCTCACGCTCAATACATGCACCAACTCCCCCTTTTATAGCAAATGAGTGATGTCATTAAAAAGCCCTAAAAACATGACAAAAACCAAAAACCCCACCCCCACTAGCCACAACGCATTTTGTATGGGCGTTGGCAAAGCGATATGAAAAATATTTTTAAAAACGACCCCTAGCATTTGCGCCCCATCTAAGGCTGGAATGGGTAGTAAATTTAAAATCCCTAAATTGATAGACAAAAACGCCCCAAACAACAAAAGCATGCTCACGCTATTGGCATGGCTTAACGCCCCCACAATGCCTATTACCCCACTCAATTCTTTAACTGAAGCGCTCCCCACAATCAAACGCCTTAAAGAATCCACAATCAAAACAACGCCCTCTTTAAACCGACTCAAAGCCTTTTCAAACGCTTGAAACACGGAATAAGAGACAACGCCCATTTTTTGCATGTCCGGTTTAATGCCTATTATTTTATATTTGATGATTTCATTAGGATCATTAGATTCGCTTATCACCGCCACGATTTTGGGGGTTAGGCGTTTTTCTAAAATCCGGTTGTTTCGCTCTATTTCTAAAATTAACTCGCCTTGAGAACGCGCCACTATGCCTCTAATCTCTCTAAAACTCGCTATTTTTTGATGGTTGATAGAAAGGATTTTATCCCCCTTTAACAGCCCAGCTTCTAGCGCGTTTTTTTCTAAACCGCCAATGACGGGCAGTAAGACTTTTTCCCCACTCAATGCCAGAAAAAAATACACTAAAACCGCAAAAAGAAAATTAAAAAACGCCCCTCCAAATAGTATCCATAGCTTTTGGAAAGGGCTTTTTTGCGCGTAGCTATCATTCGCTTCATTTTCTTCATTCGCTTCTTTTTCTTCTTTATCCATGCCCTTTAATTTCACATAGCCCCCAAGCGGGATCAAAGACAGAGCGAATTGCGTGCCAAAAAGCTTAAAGAAACAGAGTTTTTTACCAAAACCAATGCTAAACACTTCCACCTTCACCCCACAAATCCTAGCGATAATAAAATGCCCTAACTCATGGACAAAGATTAAAAACGCCAGCATTAAAACCGCTACAATGAACATCATACCCCTGTTGGCTCTTTGGTGTTAGGATCTTTTAGGGTTGGCTCTTTAGGAGGCGTGGGTGGTGTGGGGGGTGTGGGATCTGTGGTTTTTTGGCTTTCTTTATTTTCTTTATTTTCTTTTGGGGGTTTTTGCCACAACTCTGTCAAAGCCGCCGCTTTTTTAGGATCCATTTTGGCTAGAATTTTGCCTAATTCTTGGGGTTTTAGTGCCATTAAAATTTCTAAGGCGTTTTGAGTGGGCAAGTTTTCTAAAATCAGAGCCGATTTAGAATCTTTCATTTTAGAATAAGTCTCGCCAATCTTACTGTCTTTAGCCTGCTTGATTTCTCTTAAAATTTCTTCATTTTCTTCTATCAAATTTTTAAGGCGTTTTTTTTCTTCCGTTTGTAAGGTTTTAAAGGCTTCTTCTTTAGCGGCTAAATTTTTCAGTTTTTCGTCTATTTCTTTTTCTTTCTTGTTTAACAGATCGCTTTTTTCATCTAAAAGGCGGGCGTTTTCGATTTGCAAGATCCTCAAAGACTGCTCTTTTTCACTCAATTGGCGCAAATCGTCTTTCAGTTCGGCTTTTTTAGATTCAAAAATCGCAGAGCATTGCAACAATTCTTGCGCGGCTTCTTCGCCAAAGAGCGCTTGTAAAATCAAGCCCATTAACAAGATTTTACGCATGCATGCCCCCTTTTTGCCAGTGTAAAATCATGGCGTTTTCATCTAAAAGAGCCTGCTCTTTTTTTTCCAAAATTTCCTTTTCTTTTTGCTTTTCATTTTCTAAAATGATTTTAGCTTTTTCTAATTCCTGGTTGGCCAAAAGGTAATCTTTTTCTAAAACTTTTAAATCCTTAGTTAAATTCTCGCCCTCTTGTTGGTAATGTTCTATCTCCATTCTTAGAGCGCTTTTTAATTGCTGGGTTTGTAAAAAAAGGCTCATTCCCCCCAACTTAGGGTTTTTAAACGCGCTCAATTGGGCTTGTTTGTCCAAAACTTCTCGCTCGTTTTGTCGCAATTCTAAACGCTTGCTTTCAAGCTTTCGCTCTATTTTTTCTAACGCAAGGGTTTTTAATTGCACCAACACAGAAGCGAATTTTTTCATAGAAAAATCGTGTCTTCTCTTTCAGGGCTTGTAGAAATAAGGCCAATTTTCACCCCCACTTCTTTTCCAATAAAACGGATATACTCTCTAGCGTTTGGCTCTAAGTCGTCTAATTTTCTCACGCCCACGCTTTTTTCCCAGCCCTTAAAAGTTTGATAAATCGGCACGCAACCTTTCAAATCGCTAGGGAAAGCCTCTAATCTTTCGCCCTTTCTTTCATAAGCCACGCACACTTTAATCGCATCAATCCCGTCTAAAACGTCTAATTTCATTAAGGCTAATTGCGTGCAACCATTCAAAGCGCAAGCGTATTTCAAAGCCACCAAATCCAGCCACCCGCAACGCCTTGGGCGCTTGGTTGTCGTGCCAAACTCCGCACCCTTAGCCCTTAAATGATCGCCCATGGGTGTAGTGTCTTCGCTAGGGAAAGGCCCATTCCCCACACGAGTAGAGTAGGCTTTCGTGATGCCTATGACTTCATTGATCGCTTTAGGGTTTAAGCCGGTGCTAACGCATGCGCTAGCGCTCGTGGTGTTGGAGCTTGTTACAAAAGGGTAAGTCCCTAAATCAATGTCTAAAAGCGTGCCTTGCGCCCCTTCTAGTAGGATTTTTTCACCCTTTTGGTTCGCTTCTATCAGCATGCTTGTGGTGTCTTTGATAAAGGGGCAAATTTTTGGAGCGTAAGTTTTAAAATACTCCCTCAAATCCTTTTCGTAATCCTCGCCCAAATCATACGCTTCTTTAAAAGGCTCAATGGCTTTGAAATGCGCTTTTAGTTTCTCTTCTAATATGGTATCGTCTAATAAATCCCCCATTCTTATCCCGCTCCTCGCCATTTTATCCTCATAGCAAGGGCCTATGCCTTTTTTAGTCGTGCCGATGTTTTGAGATTTTTCTTTAAAAGCGTCTTTTTTGGCATGATAAGGCAAGATCACATGGGCTCTGTCGCTGATAAACAAACGATTTTCTAAATCCTCAAACGCGCTGATTTCTTCGCACAAATCCTTAACACTCACGACCACCGCGCTAGAAATGATATTCTTGCATTTGGGGTATAAAACCCCTGAAGGCATTAAATGCAAAGAATGCTTAACCCCCTTATGCACAATGGTATGCCCCGCATTATGCCCGCCTTGATAGCGCACCACAAAGTCATAATCTTTAGCGATCCTATCAACAATTTTTCCCTTCCCCTCATCTCCCCACTGGATCCCCACAACGACATCTGCCATAAAATATTATCCTTAAAACAAAGTAGATTGGATTGTTTAAAAGCTTGTTAGAATACCAAAAAAAAGTAAAAAGCCTCTTTATAAGCCCTAAAAAGAGCTTAAAAACCTATCGTGTAATTGATATAGAACGCATACAAACGCCTGTAATCCACATCAGCCCCATTGGCCCTCAAATACCTTTGATTGATCGCTGGGATTTTCACGCCAAATTCCATCCCATGCTGAATGCTTTGAGACGCGCTCAAAAACCGGCGGTGCATGGTGCTGGCAAAATGAGCCCTTAAGCCCAAATTGAACAAAAATTGGAAATTCGTGGGAGTGGGGTTTTCTTTAAACGAGTCTTTAATCTGATTTCTTAAAGAGCTATCCCAAGTGTTACCCGCTATTTGAATGCCCCCAAACACCCCCACATTCAAAGATTGATCGCTAAAAACCCTCCTAAAGATATTCCATAAAAAGTCCGTGCCAGCGCCATAAGTAAAGATATTCGCCTTAACAGCACTATTAAGACTGCCCAATTGCGTAAAGCCGTAATCAAAGAAAGCGTAATATCGTAAGCCTATATTCCGCTTGTTCCCAAAAAATTGCTTATAGCCCATTTGAATGCCAAAGCCATTAATAACCCCATGCTGAGAGCTTGTGCCTGGCCCAAATTGGGGCAAGTAAGGCTCATCGTAATTATTTAGCATTCCTCCTAGCTGTTTTAGATTCTCTTGGTAAGTAGCGATTCGATCCGAGATGGTTTTCACATCCTTTTGAAGCATGGCCCCTGCACCACCGCTCTTATTCAAGCTTTCTGCGATCTGGCCTAGCTTTGCTGCAGAAGTGTCATTAAAAAGCTGCATTTGGGCTAATAGCCCTTTTAAAAACACCGAATTACTATCCAGATTCACCCTTGTAAGCGCGTTTAAAAGCGCCACACTCTCCGTGGCTAAGAGACTGAATTCATTTTGAGAATTATAGAGAACTTTTATAATCCCCACATATTCAGGAACGACTCCATTATTACTGCCATTATTACTATTATTAACCAAGTTATACAGCACGTTACTCAAATACACTTGCAAGGCTTGAACGCTATAAGCGTTTTTATTCGCTTCAAAGCGTTGCTCAATTTGGGGGAGTATTTTTTTAAACTGGGTTAATTCTGCGTTATTGTTATCAACAGCTTTATTAGTGTTAATAATTTGATTGCCTATCCCTAAAAGAGCGTCCATGGTCGTGTTTGTCGCTAAGGTTAAAAGCCCATTACCCCCTGCCATACCCACGCCCACTTGGCGGAAATCATCAATGACATTATTCCTTAGGGTGCTGCCTTTGTTATTGATGTTTTGTTGCGCGCCGCCGATTTGATAGCCCACTCCCATGTAAAAGCCATCGTCTTCAGCTAACGCCATGCTTAAAGGAAGGCTAAAAAGCAGAGCGGTTTTCAAAAGCCCCTTTTTGAGCACGTGGTATTGACCTTTTTTCATTCTTGTATTCTTTATCTCTTTTGTATTGGTGTTTTTCATCAAGAGCCTTCCTTAAAAACCGACTGAATAGCCCACATAGAAGCTAAAATTCCTCATATAGCTCGCGCTTGAGCCTTGGGTTGCGAAATATTTATGAGCGATAACAGGGATTTTCACCCCAAATTCTATCCCTTGGTCTAGCCTGTGCTTGTTGAAATTGGTTTTTGCAAAGTTGGTGCGCACGCCCAAATCAAACAAGAATTGGAACGAACTGGACTTGACATCAGGCCTTTGCCCGCTCAATAAGTTCGTTACATTAGTGCTCCAAGTTTGCCCTGCAATTTGAGCGCCAAAGAAAAGACCGATTGTAGTCCTTTCCCTCCTTCTAGAGCGTTCATACACGTTGTATAAAAAATCCGTTCCTACCCCATAAGTAACAAGATTCGCTCCCACTTTTAAATTCGTATCGCCAAAATTCGCATAGCCATAATCCAAAAACCCGTAATACCTTAAGCCGATATTTTTCTTATGGGTGAAAAATTGTTTATAACCCATCTTAGCCCCAAAGCCGTTCATGCTCGCTGACTGATAATCTTTGAGCGAAAAGAGGTTAGGGATATAAGAAATCTTATAAAGAGAACTAGCCGAAGATTCAAACTGACCTAATACCGTATTAATGATGTTTATGGTTCTGTCTAGCCCTTTCTTATAAATAAGCTGATTCCCACTAAAACAAGACGATGCACCGCTACAGATATTTTTTTCAATAAAACTCCCTAACCCCAAAGTCTCACGATCCAAAGAAATCCCGCTCTTAATCAAAGCATTCAGCTCGCTCACCGTAGAATTAGCCCCTATCAAGCCCGTTTGCGAAGAAAAATTTTGCATGCCTGTGGCAATATCGCCCACACTCACGCCATTATACGCTCCATTAGTCCCGCCCGCGCCTAAAAGCATGACTTTCATGATGTTTTGGTATAGCTGTTCGTTATTGTTTTGTTGGATTTTACTCAAATCCACTTGCCCCAAAGCTAAAACGATGTTTTGAGCCACTAAGAGCATGCTATCAGTGATACCGATTTGTTCTTTCCCCACATCCACCACCAAAGGCTTAATGACACCTTCTGAAGCGTATTGTTGGGATAGATCTAGTAGTTTTCCTAAAATCCCTAGAGATTGCTCTAAATTGACTAAAGCTTGGTTGGGTTGCCCGTTTGGTTGCGGATTGTTTTTTAGGCTTTCACTCAAAAGAGTTTTTGTTTTATTCCCTAAAATATCCAAGTAGTAGGATAAGGGAATGGCAGAAGTTTGCAACCTCACAGCCCCATCTCTAATGAGTTGCTTTAATTCTTGTGCTTGAGTGAAGCCTGGATTTTTCAATTCCTGTCTGGCCAAACTCGTCTGGTAATCTATGACAAAAAACGCCCCATCTTCTTCAGCATTGCATGCACACACGCCCGCTATTAAAGAAAGAGCCATCATCTTTTTAAGGGGGTAATTTTTCAAAAATATCCTTTTTGCTTTGGTAGGTAAGTGATTTTACTTAATCCATAAAAGAAACTCTCTAATTTTAAGATAATCATTCTTAATTTGCTATTAAGTGTTTCAAAAAAGCATCAAATTGACATCTTTTGAGCAAAATGTTATAATGTCTGCTTGATTTTGAATTAATGGGGTGTTAGCTCAGTTGGGAGAGTGCAACGCTGGCAGCGTTGAGGTCAGGGGTTCGAACCCCCTACACTCCACCATTATTTATTACGCTTATCCCTTTTCTTTATTGATCAAACCCGTTTTCTTGCTAGCATTACCCATAATTAATTATAATCTTAGAAATTGTTTTTCATCAAGGGAGTTTGAGCGTGAGCAGTTTGTTTAAAATGCGCATTCTGAGTTTTAAAAAGAATAAGCGGGCGGTGTTTTCACTCTATCTTTTTATCGCTTTATTAGCGCTTTCTCTTTTAGCCCCCTTGTGGGTGAATGATCGCCCCTTATTCATCTATAAAGACAATAAAGCGTATTTCCCCATGTTTAAAAACTATGCGGAAGTGGAGTTTGGAGGCGATTTTTTCACCCCTACGGATTATAACGATCCTTATGTGCAAAACACGCTTTTAAAAGACGCTTTCATCATCCATGCGCTCATCCCTTATAGCTACGATACGATCATTATGGATTTAGACTCGCCTGCCCCTAATCCTCCAAGCTTCAAACACCTTTTAGGCACAGACGATCAGGCCAGAGACGTGTTAGCCAGGCTGGTTTATGGCTATCGGGTTTCGTTAGTGTTTGGGATTTTACTCACCCTTTTTAGCGTTCTTATTGGCGTGAGTTTGGGGGCGTTTCAGGGGTATTATGGAGGGTTGGTGGATTTATTGGGGCAAAGATTGAGCGAGATTTGGAGCGCCATTCCTATGCTTTTTTTACTCATTGTGATTTCTAGCGCGTTTAATTCTAATTTCTGGATCATCTTGTTTTTAGTCTTGCTCTTTAGCTGGATGGGGCTTTCTCAAGTCGTGCGCACGGAGTTTTTAAAAGCAAGGAATATGGACTACACCAAAGCCGCTAGAGCGCTTGGGGTGAATGATTTAAAAATCATTTTCTACCATGTTTTACCCAACGCTTTAGTGGCAACGATCACTTATGTGCCGTTTTTAATGGCGGCTAGTATTTCCATTTTAGTGTCTTTGGATTTCTTGGGTTTTGGCATGCCCATAGGGAGCGCGAGTTTGGGCGAATTAGTCAATCAAGGCAAGGATAACCTCACCACGCCTCATTTAGCGGTTGTAGCCTTTGTAGCCATCAGTTTGTTGCTTTCTGTTTTGGTGTTCATTGGCGAAGGGGTGCGCGATGCTTTCAACGCTAACATGCTCAAATAAAGGGGTTACATGCTAGAAATCAAGAATTTAAACTGCGTTTTGAATGCGCATTTTTCGCTCCAAAACATCAATATTTCTTTAAGTTATGGTGAAAGGGTGGCGATCGTGGGCGAAAGCGGGAGCGGGAAAAGCTCTATCGCTAATCTCATCATGCGATTAAACCCTAGATTCAAGCCCCATAATGGCGAAATCCTGTTTGAAACAACCAACCTTTTAAAAGAAAGCGAAGCGTTCATGCAACATTTAAGGGGGAATATTATCGCTTACATCGCCCAAGACCCCCTATCCAGCCTAAACCCCTTGCATAAAATCGGCAAGCAAATGAGTGAAGCCTATTTTTTACACCATAAAAACGCTTCTCAAACGCTCCTTAAAGAACAAGTTTTAAACGCCATGAAACAAGTCCAATTAGATGAAAAATTTTTGGATCGTTACCCTTATGAGTTGAGCGGAGGGCAACGCCAAAGGGTGTGTATCGCTATGGGCATTATTAATGCGCCCAAACTGCTCATTTGCGATGAGCCTACCACCGCGCTAGATGCGCAAATCCAAAACCAGATTTTAGACTTGCTCAAGCAATTGAGCGCGGAAAAAAACATCGCTCTTTTATTCATTAGCCATGATTTAAAAGCGGTCAAACGCTTGGCTGATAGGGTTTATGTGCTAAAAAAAGGCGAGATAGTAGAAACCAATTTGACTAAAGATCTTTTTAATGACCCCAAGCACGAATATTCAAAACTCTTGATTCAAGCTTCTAATTTGCCCGCTAAAAATTTAAAAGCGCTAGACGAGACGCTTTTAGAAGTGAAGGATTTTAGCGTTTATTACTTGCAAAAACGCTTCTTTAGGCCTTCTTTAAAAAAGCCCCTTATCGCATCAGTCAATTTTTCCCTCAAAGCTAAGGAAAACATCGGCATCATTGGCGAAAGCGGGAGCGGGAAAAGCTCTTTAGCGTTGGGGCTTTTAAAACTCGCTCTAAACAGCGGAGAAGAAAAGATTTTAGGCCAAAGCGTGGGGCCTTTAAATTCTAAGGCGTTCAAACCCTACCGCAAGATCTTGCAAATGGTGTTTCAAGACCCTTACGCCTCATTAAACCCTCGCTTAAGCATTCAAAGCATTTTGATAGAAGCTTTACGCTTTGCTTACCCTAAGGCTTCCAAAGAAGAATGGCACCATTTGGCTGAACTTTGTTTAGAAGAAGTGCGCTTGAATTCTGAATTGCTTAACTTTTACGCTTATGAGCTCAGTGGAGGGGAACGCCAAAGAGTAGCGATCGCTAGAGCGATTGCCTTAAAACCTAAAATCATTCTTTTAGATGAGCCTACCTCTGCTTTAGACAAAAGCATTCAAAAAAGCGTGTTGGAATTATTGTTGAATTTACAAGAAAAGCAGGATTTGAGCTATTTGTTTATCAGCCATGATTTAGATGTGATCAAAGCGTTTTGCGATAGGGTGTTAGTGATAAGTGAGGGGAAAGTCGTGGAAACAGGCGCTATTGAAGAAGTGTTTGAAAACCCCAAACACGCTTATACGAAGCGTTTGTTGGAGTCTAGGCTTTAAAGCTTTATTTTAAAATTCATGCCTTTAATGTGTTTTTTAATCGCTTTTTTATAATGGGCGTTATCTTTTCATTTTCTATAAACAAAACAAAGAAACTTGATAGGGGGCTGTTTTTGAATAAGGGTAGTCGTCAATAAAGAATGAAAAGACCTTGGATTCTTTGGGCAAAATCTTTTCTTTAAAGGTTTTTTCATAGCTTTTTTTGACAAACCATTTAAAAGCTCGCTCTTCCACAAAATTGTGAGGGTTTTTAAGGACTTCTAGGCGTAAAACGCATTTGTTTAGACTGAATCTGGAATGGTTTTTGACTCCCACTTGCAAAGAAAAAGCGTTGCTATAACTTAAGGGGTTAGCGTGCAAGATGCGCGTTTCTATGGGGTAAATCGCTTGAGTGAGTAAGACATCCAAAACAAAAGGCATGCTTAAAAACGCGCCCAAAAAAGCCGCTGTTGTTATATAACTAGCCCAGCGGTTTCTCAAAAGCAGAGCCAAAAGGAGCAAAATCGCGCAAAAAAGGATTAAAACGCTCGCTATTAAAACGCTGATTAAAGTCGCTTGGCTTAAAAATCCCTTAAAAGACTCCAAAAAAGCTTGGATAAAGGCAAGAGACGCCATGCGTTTTTAAGGCTCTTTACTCTCGGCAATGCTAGATTTAACCTTACTTTTAGTGTCAATCCAAATGTTAGGCACAGCCCCGCCTGGAGTGAGCATGATTTGAGCGTTATTATTCGTTTTTAACGCTTCATTAAACTGGCCTTGAACTTCAATTTGGCGCAGCCTTAAAAGCTTGTCGCTCAAGCTTTGCGAAATGCTTAAATTGGCTTGAGATTTCGCCTTAGCTTCAATCACGATCGCATCCGCCACGCCCTGAGCCTTAATCCTGTTAGCGTCCGCTTCCCCTTTAGCCAGAGCGGCTTGTTTTTGAGCTTCTTGCTTGGAGCGCTCTACCTCGTATTTCACCCTTTCTGATTCTTGGCGCGCGATTTGGACTTTTTCAATTTGCTCTTTAATCTTAGCGGGCAAGACGATTTCTCTCAATTGGATAGAGCTTAATTCCACAGGGGTGTTGGGGAGCTTAGAAACTTCTTTATTGATACCGCTATTAATAAGAGCGGCGATTTCATTGCGCTTAATGGGTAAATCTTCAGCCGGATAGCGCCCCACGACAGATCGCACCACATCGCGCACCACAGGGTTGATGATCTTTTGCTCCCAAGACAAGCCATAAGTAGCGATCGTTTGGGGGGTGGTTTGGGGGTTTAGGCGGTATTGCACGGTGAGTTCAATAGAAACGGTCAAGCCCCTACTATCCATCACATTAATAGCGTCGTTTCTAAAAATCCCTTGGTTTTTACCCGCCACGCCCATGTCTTCGGTGCGTGAAAAATTGATATTTCTGATCCTTGTATCCACAATGAGGATGTCTTGAATGATAGGCACAAAAAAGTGGATTCCTGGCTGTAAGGGGGTGGGCTCGTATTTCCCGGCGGTGATTTTAATGCCAATTTCTCCTGAGCTAATCACTTCAAAAGGCTTAGCCAAAAAAGCGATAACGCCTAAAAGGACAATGACGATTAAAACCGATAGTTTTTTAGAATTAAAAGAGTTAGACGGCGGAATGAAACGCCCCCCATTATTAGGCGTATTAGGAGTGGGGGTTTCTCTTTGAGGATTTTTCTTTTTTAAATGTTCGTTCAAATCAATGGGCATGAATTTCCTTTTTAAATATTTTAACGGCGTTTGGGTTTTTTAGAATGGTGGTTCGTTTTAGAGCCTTTTTCTCTGTAATGGCCCTTTTTGAAAGAACGCGCTGGCTCATGCGGGTGCGTTTTTTTGTTAGAGGGTTTTGGCGTTTTCTCTTTAGGGTTTTGAATCGCATCAATTTCTTGCTGGTTCAAGCCGATTTTGCTGGTTTCAAACTGCAAACTCAAAAGTTTTAAAACCAATTGAGACGGCTCAAAAATTTCGGTAAGCTGTTCATAAAGACTGATGATCCCTTCAGACACTTTAGCGTCATGCAAGGTTTTGATGATCTGATTTTCGTTAATGGTGGGGATCTCAAAAAGTTCAATCTCTGAATCAATTTCTTTTTGCATGCGTAAAAGCTCTTTGTATTCTAAGGGGGTTACTAAAGTGATCGCCATGCCTTTTTTGCCCGCTCGCCCGGTTCTCCCGATGCGGTGGATATAGCTCTCGGTATTTAGGGGCAAGTGGTAATTAAACACATGGCTTACACCGCTAATATCTAGCCCACGGCTCGCTACATCTGTAGCCACCAACACATCAGCGTCATTTTTTTTAAACGCCATGATAGAAGCGCGCCGATCCCTTTGATCCATATCCCCATGCAAGGCGGTGCTTTTGTAATTTTTAGAAGCAAGGAATTGGTGCAATTCATCGGCTTCTTTTTTGGTGCGCGTGAAAACAATGCTCTTTTTGGGCGCTTGGGTGTCTAAAAGGCGCATGATAGCTTCAGCCCTCTCATGCTCATTGATCACATAAAAGCGTTGGGTGATGTCAGTGTTAGTGATATTAGAAGGAGCGATATGGATTTTAATAGGGTTTTCTAAAATCTTATCCGCTAATCTTTTAATCGGCTCTGGCATCGTGGCTGAAAAAAGCAAAATCTGCGCTTCGCTAGGGAGGTAGTCAAAAATCTCTTCAATATCGTCTAAAAACCCCATATCTAGCATTTCATCGCTTTCATCTAAAACGACCACTTTAGGCACAAATTTATGGATGCGCTCGTTTTTTAAATGATCCAACAGCCTTCCTGGCGTGGCGATCATCACTTGGGGGTTTTTCTTAATGAATTCGCATTGTTTTTTAACGCTCTGGCCTCCATACACGCACACGGTTTTAGTCCTAGTGTGTTTGCCCAATTTAAAAATCTCATCGCTAATTTGCATGGCTAATTCTCTGGTGGGCGTGATCACTAAGGCTTCTATGGTGTGGTTGTTTTTAAGGTTATTGATAATGGGCAGAGCGAAAGCGGCGGTTTTTCCTGTGCCTGTTTGGGCTTGCGCGATCACATCTCGGCCTTGTAAAACAGCCGGAATGGCCTTTTCTTGAATGGGGCTTGGGGAAGTGAAGCCGGCTTCATAGACGGATTTTAAAACCGATTCTTTTAAGCCCAAGTCATTAAAACTCGGCTTATGATAAGCGTCATCATCAATTTCTGTAGGGAGTGGTGGTTGATTCAATTCCATGGGAGATTCATACCTCAATTTAATTTGAAACTTTATAAAAAGCTAATAAAAGGCTAAAATTAAAATCTTTGATTTAAAGTTTATAAGATTTTTGAGTATAGCATAAAAATGCGCTCAATTAGGTTTAAAGTTTTTATAAAAGGCTTATGCTAAAATAATTAGAATTAAGGAATAAAGAAAGGATTTGATTGAAACGGGTGTTTTTGTGGCTTATTTTTGTATTAGCCTTCCACAAGCTTTTGGCAGAAAAAATAGGCGATATAGCGAGCGTGGTGGGCGTAAGGGATAACCAGCTGATTGGCTATGGGCTTGTGATTGGCTTAAATGGCACAGGGGATAAATCCGGCTCAAAATTCACCATGCAATCCATTTCTAACATGCTAGAGAGCGTGAATGTTAAGATCTCTGCAGATGATATTAAATCTAAAAATGTCGCTGCCGTGATGATTACAGCCTCCTTGCCCCCCTTTGCAAGACAGGGCGATAAAATTGATATTCACATTTCTTCTATTGGCGATGCGAAATCCATTCAAGGAGGGACTTTGGTGATGACCCCTTTAAATGCGGTAGATGGGAATATTTACGCCCTCGCTCAAGGGGCTATCGTTTCGGGTAATTCTAGTAACTTGCTCTCAGCCAATATCATCAACGGAGCGACTATTGAAAGGGAGGTTTCGTATGATTTGTTCCATAAAAACGCCATGACTTTAAGCCTGAAAAACCCCAATTTTAAAAACGCTATCCAAGTGCAAAACACTTTAAATAAGGTATTTGGTAATAAAGTAGCCATAGCACTAGATCCCAAAACCATTCAAATCACTCGCCCAGAGCGTCTTTCTATGGTGGAGTTTTTAGCTTTAGTGCAAGAAATCCCTATTAATTACAGCGCGAAAAATAAGATCATTGTAGATGAAAAATCAGGCACGATCGTTTCAGGAGTGGATATAATAGTGCATCCTATAGTGGTTACAAGCCAAGACATCACGCTTAAAATCACTAAAGAGCCTTTAAATGATTTTAAAAACACGCAAGATTTAGACAATAACATGTCCTTAGACACCGCTCACAACACGCTGAGCTCTAACGGGAAAAGCATCACCATTGCCGGGGTGGTAAAAGCCTTACAAAAAATTGGCGTGAGCGCTAAGGGGATGGTTTCAATCTTGCAAGCCCTAAAAAAAAGCGGCGCGATTAGCGCTGAAATGGAGATACTATGATAAACAACAATAAAGCCATGTTAGAGCAATACAATGTTTCTAAATTAGCGAGCGAAGAGAAATTAAAAGCGCTAGCTCAAACTAAAAACGACAAGCTCCTCAAAGAACAAACCGATTCTTTTGAAGCGTTGCTTTTAAAATTCATGCTGGATAGCGCTATGAAAATGGATAACCCCTTGTATCCTAAAGCCCCGGGCGATGAGATTTACACATCCATGTATAAGGACACGCTTTCTAAAGAATTGAGCGGGAATTTTGGTTATAGCGAAATGCTGTTTAATTTCTTAAAAGAGCAAGAAAAACAAAAACCATGAAAAAATCCAAGCGTTTAAAACGCCCTTATTTAAAAAACTCCCCTTTGAAACGCTCTTATAAGGCTTCTTCTTTCAAGGGGTTGTTGGAAAACGAAAATAATGTGATTTCATTAGAAAATTTTAAACCCAAAGAGAGCGAAGATTTATTAGAAAACTTTTCCAATAAAAAAGACATGCAAGAATTGCTAGAGCTTTTAAACCAATTCATTTTGCAAAGCTACAAGGTGGAAAAGGAGTTTAAGGATTATAAAGCCCTTTATGAATGGGTCATAGAAATTTTACCGCAAGCGATTTGGGTGATGAATGAAAACGGGAGCTTTTTTTATAAAAATTCTTTAGCCAATCAAAGCCATGAGGTGTTCAATAAGGCTAAATTAGGAAATTTTAACACTGAAATTGAGCATGAAAATAAAAGCTATTTAGTCCAGCAAAACAGCATTCAGGGCAAGCAAATCATCACCGCAACCGATATTAGCGCTCAAAAACGCCAAGAGCGGCTCGCTTCTATGGGGAAAATCTCAGCGCATTTGGCCCATGAGATCAGAAACCCTGTAGGCTCTATCTCTCTTTTAGCTTCGGTGTTATTAAAGCATGCGAACGAAAAGACTAAGCCCATTGTTGTAGAATTGCAAAAAGCTTTATGGCGCGTAGAAAGGATCATTAAAGCCACCTTGCTTTTTTCTAAAGGCATTCAAGCCAACCGCACCAAGCAAAGCTTGAAAACGCTAGAGAGCGATCTCAAAGAAGCCCTAAATTGCTACACTTACTCCAAAGACATTGATTTTCTTTTTAATTTTAGCGATGAAGAAGGGTTTTTTGACTTTGATTTAATGGGGATTGTGTTACAAAATTTCTTGTATAACGCCATTGATGCGATTGAAGCCTTAGAAGAGAGCGAACAGGGCCAGGTCAAAATTGAAGCGTTCATTCAAAATGAATTTATCGTCTTCACCATTATTGATAATGGCAAGGAAGTGGAAAACAAAAGCGCTTTATTTGAGCCTTTTGAAACCACTAAATTAAAGGGTAATGGCCTAGGGTTAGCCCTGTCTTTACAAGTCGTTAAAGCCCATGAAGGGAGCATTGCGCTATTAGAAAATCAAGAAAAAACCTTTGAAATTAAGATTCTTAACGCTTCTTGATTTTGATAATTATCCCCCCTTAAAAAATGAGTTTTACAAAAATGAGTTTTACGATAAAACAAAATTTTAAAAAGATTAAAGAACATTAAATTAAATAGGGTTTATCAGTTTTTGACAAAAATAAGACAAAAAAAATTTTTCATTAACTCTTTTGGTGTAGGATAGCGATCAAGGTTTTTATGAAAATAAAAGCCTAAAAACATTTTATAAAAAAAAGGACTTTTGATGAAAACATTTGAAATTTTAAAACATTTGCAAGCGGATGCGATCGTGTTGTTTATGAAAGTGCATAACTTCCATTGGAATGTGAAAGGTACCGATTTTTTCAATGTGCATAAAGCCACTGAAGAAATTTATGAAGAGTTTGCAGACATGTTTGATGATCTCGCTGAAAGGATCGTTCAATTAGGACACCACCCCTTAGTGACTTTATCTGAAGCGCTCAAACTCACTCGTGTGAAAGAAGAAACTAAAACGAGCTTCCACTCTAAAGACATCTTTAAAGAAATTCTAGGCGATTACAAACACCTAGAAAAAGAATTTAAAGAGCTTTCTAACACCGCTGAAAAAGAAGGCGATAAAGTCACCGTAACTTATGCGGACGATCAATTAGCCAAGTTGCAAAAATCCATTTGGATGCTAGAAGCCCATTTGGCTTAAGCTATCAAAAAGAAGCCAGCATGAGAGATTACAGCGAGCTTGAAATTTTTGAGGGAAACCCCTTAGACAAGTGGAATGACATTATTTTTCATGCGAGCAGAAAGCTTTCTAAAAAAGAGCTAGAAAGGCTTTTAGAGCTTTTGGCTCTTTTGGAAACTTTTATAGAAAAAGAAGACTTGGAAGAAAAGTTTGAATCTTTCGCTAAAGCTTTAAGAATGGATGAAGAGTTGCAACAAAAAATAGAGAGCAGAAAAACAGACATTGTGATCCAATCCATGGCGAATATTCTTAGTGGGAATGAATGAGCTTATCCGCTATGGCTTGATATTCCTCTTTTTTTTAGAGGCGTTTGGGCTTGATTATGGGATAGATAAAACGCTAGAATTAAAAAAAGATGAAGTCTTTAGAGCCGTCATCAAAGACACTTCAAATGAACAAACCAAAGAAATCACGCTCTATTGGACTTTATACGCTAATAAAGGTTTAGTCATCAACATGCGTTTTAACCATTTCCCTTACCAGTTTATTTTATACACCGATCATGCGAGAAACACTTATAACCTTAAAGTTTTTGAAAAAAACTTTTCTTCTAACAGCACTCTGTCGCTTGTGTTTAAAGATTTTAAAAAAGATAAAGCCACTTTAAGGCTTTTAGCCCTTATGCCCCTTATTTTTTCTCCTAAAGATCTTTAAGGAATTTGCATGCAAGAAAAACAACTTCAAGCCATTCAAAACAAAATCGCTTCTTGGATCAAGGAAATTGAAAGCGGCTTTATAGATGCATTGTTTTCTAAGATTGGCCCTTCAAAAATGCTGCGTTCCAAACTCATGCTCGCTTTGTTAGACGAAGAAACAGACGCTATTTTATTAGATAAAGCCTTCAATTTGTGCGCGATTGTAGAAATGATACAGACCGCTTCTTTATTGCATGATGATGTGATTGACAAAGCGACCATGCGCCGAAAGCTCCCTAGCATTAACGCTCTTTTTGGGAATTTTAACGCCGTGATGCTTGGGGATGTGTTTTATTCTAAAGCCTTTTTTGAATTGTCTAAAATGGGGGAATCCATCGCTCAAATCCTCTCTAATGCGGTTTTAAGGCTCTCTAGGGGCGAGATTGAAGACGTGTTTGTGGGGGAATGTTTTAATAGCGACAAACAAAAATACTGGCGTATTTTAGAAGACAAGACCGCTCATTTCATAGAAGCGAGCTTAAAGAGCATGGCGATTCTTTTAAATAAAGATGCGAAAATGTATGCGGATTTTGGGTTGCATTTTGGCATGGCGTTTCAAATCATTGATGATTTGTTAGACATCACTCAAGACGCCAACACTCTAGGTAAGCCCAATTTTAGCGATTTTAAAGAGGGCAAGACCACTCTACCCTACTTGCTTTTATATGAAAAATTGAATCCGCATGAACAAGGGCTTTTAATTTCTTATTTTAAACAAGATAGTCATGAAATCATAGAATGGACTAAGGAAAAATTCAAGCAACATGGTATCATAGAAGAAACCCTTAAGATCGCTCAAGTTTATTCTAAAAAGGCCCTTGAAGCCATTAAAGGGGAAAACAATTTGATTTTAGAAAAACTAGCGCAAGACGTCATTTATAGGACTTTTTAATGGAGTTAGAAACTCATTTGTCAAAATATTTCACTCTAGCCTTTACGCATAAAAGCATGAGCTTAGAAATGCGCGAAAAACTCGCTATCAATTCGCCCATAATGCTTAAAGAATTTTTACAAACGATTAAAACCCACTGCCCTAATATCAAAGAGTGCATGGTGCTATCCACATGCAATCGCTTTGAAATCTATGCGAGCCTGAAACACGGTGCTAATACTCATGAACAAAAAAGCACGTTATTAAAGATTTTGGCTCAAAATAAAAAAATGAGCGTGTCTGATTTAGAAAAATGCGTTTTAATCAACACTGATGAAAGCGCCGTCCATCATGTCTTTAGCGTGTGCAGCAGTTTGGATAGCTTGGTGGTGGGGGAAACTCAAATCACAGGGCAGATGAAAAACGCCTATAAATTCGCCTTTGAAGAGAAATTTTGCTCCAAAGATTTAACCCGATTGCTCCATTTTGCTTTCAAATGCGCCGCTAAAGTGCGCAATCTAACCGGCATTTCCAAGCAAGGGGTCTCCATCTCTTCAGTGGCGGTCAAAGAAGCGCTTAATATTTTTGAAAAAGAAAGGATTAAGGATAAAAAAGCCCTTGTGATAGGGCTTGGCGAGATGGCTCAATTAGTCATCAAGCACCTTTTAAACAAGCAATTTGAAGTGCTTATTTTAGGGCGTAATGCGGCTAAATTTGAAGATTTTGTCAAGGAATTAGAAGAGCCTAAAAAAGTGGGCTTTCAAAATATAGAAAACTTAAGCGCTTATATCAACGAATACGAACTGCTTTTTTGCGCCACTTCTTCGCCGAATTTTATCGTGCGAAATTCCATGTTAAAAGAAACGATTTTCAGGCGTTTTTGGTTTGATTTAGCCGTGCCACGGAATATTGAAAAGCCGACGCTAAATCATATTTTCTTATACAGCGTGGATGATTTAGAGCCTATGGTGAAAGAAAATGTGGGAAACAGGCAAGAAAGCCGAACGAAAGCTTATGAGATTGTAGGGCTTGCCACAATGGAATTTTACCAATGGATCCAAAGTTTAGAAGTAGAGCCTTTGATTAAGGATTTAAGGGAATTGGCTAGGATTTCAGCCCAAAAGGAATTGCAAAAGGCGCTCAAAAAACGCTACGTGCCTAAAGAATACGAAGGCAATATTGAAAAGATCTTGCACAACGCATTCAACACCTTTTTGCACCACCCTACTATCGCTTTAAAAAAGAACGCCCAAAAAGAAGAATCCGATGTGCTTGTGGGCGCGATTAAAAACTTGTTTAATTTAGACAAATCTAACGCTAACCATGTCCAGAATTTGAATCTCTATAAATGCGAATATTACGAGGAATAATGCATGCTATTTTCAAAACTTTTTGCCCCCACTCTCAAAGAACCCCCAAAAGACGCCGTGTTAAAAAGCCATAAACACTTAGCTCAAGCAGGATACATTTATCAAGTAGGCAGTGGGATTTATAATTTCCTACCCTTAGCTAAAAAAGTGCTAGACAAAATAGAAAACATCACGCACAAACGCATGCAAGAGCATGGGGCGCAAAATATTTTAATGAGTTTTGTGGTTTTGGCGAGTTTGTGGGAAAAATCAGGCCGTTTGGATAAATACGGCAAGGAATTATTGGTTTTTAAAGACCGAAAAGACAATGATTTTGTTTTAAGCCCCACTTTAGAAGAAAATATCACCGAAATTGCCGCTAATTTCATCAAAAGCTACAAGCAATTACCCGTGCATCTCTATCAAATCCACACGAAATTCCGTGATGAGATCCGCCCACGATTCGGGCTAGTGAGAGCGAGGGAATTTATCATGAAAGATGGTTATAGCTTTCATGAAGATACTGAAAGCTTGGATAAGGAATTTTTAAACACGCAGAGCGCTTATAAAGAGATTTTAAGCGATTTGGGTTTGGATTTTCGCATTGTGGAAGCGGATAGCGGGGCGATTGGGGGGAGCAAAAGCAGGGAATTTGTCGTTTTAACTGAATGCGGGGAAGACACGATCGTGGTGTGTCAAAATTGCGATTATGCCGCCAATATTGAAATCGCTAAACGCTCTAAAAGGCCTGAGCCTTTAAATGTCCCCAAAGCGCAATTAGCGAAATTCCCTACCCCTAATACCACTAGCGCGCAAAGCGTGGCGGAGTTTTTCAAAACAGAGCCTTATTTTGTTTTAAAAGCGCTTGTTAAAAAAGTGATCCACAAAGATAAAGAAACCCTAGCGTGCTTTTTTGTTAGGGGCGATGACAATTTAGAAGAGACTAAAGCCCTAAACGCCTTGAACATTATAGGGGCGAACGCTTTGGAATTAAGAGAGGCCAATGAAGAAGATTTAAATAAAGCAGGGCTAATAGCGGGCTTTATAGGGCCTTATGGCTTGAAAAAACATGTTTGTTATATTATCTTTGATGAAGATTTAAAAGATAGCGATTGCTTGATCGTTGGGGCTAATGAAAAGGATTTTCATGCGGTGGGCGTGGATTTAAAAGGGTTTGAAAACCTTGTTTATGCGGATATTGTCCAGGTTAAAGAGAGCGATTGTTGCCCTAATTGTCAAGGAGCGTTGAAATACCATAAGAGTTTGGAGGTGGGGCATATTTTCAAACTCGGGCAAGGCTATGCTAAAAGTTTGAAGGCTAGTTTCTTGGATAAGAATGGCAAAGAGCGGTTTTTTGAAATGGGGTGCTATGGGATAGGCATTAGCCGATTGCTCAGTGCGATTTTAGAGCAAAAAAGCGATGATCTAGGCTGTGTATGGACGAAAAATACCGCTCCTTTTGATGTGGTGATCGTGGTTTCTAACCTGAAAGATGAAGCGCAAAAAAAACTCGCTTTTGAAGTGTATGAAAGGCTGCTCCAAAAGGGCATTGATGTGCTATTAGATGACAGAGACGCTCGTTTTGGGGCGAAGATGAGGGATTTTGAATTGATTGGGGAGCGGTTAGCGTTGATTGTTGGGAAGCAAACTTTAGAGAGCAAGGAATTTGAATGCATCAAACGCGCTAATTTAGAAAAACAAACGCTTAAAGACACCGAATTAGAAGAAAAAATTTTAGAAATGTTAGAAAGCGAATAAGGGGGATTGAGTGGGAAATTTAGTGATTGGCTCTAGGGGGAGCGAACTGGCCTTATGGCAAGCGAATCACATTAAAGAACGCTTGAAAAAAGAATGCTCTATGGAAAGCGAGATTCAAATCGTTAAAACCACGGGCGATAAAATCTTAGACGCACCCTTAAATAAGATTGGCGGTAAGGGGCTATTCACTAAGGAATTGGAAGAATTGCTTTTAAAAGGCGCAATTGATTTGGCGGTGCATTCTTTAAAAGATGTGCCGGTCGTGTTTGAAAAGGGGTTAGACTTGGCATGCATCACCAAAAGGGCTGATGTGAGGGACACTTTTTTGAGCGTGAAATTCCCTGATTTGATGAGTTTGCCTAAAGGGGCCAAGGTTGGCACGACTTCTTTAAGGCGCTCCATGCAGATCAAATTCAAACGAAAAGATCTAGACACAGAAAGCTTAAGGGGGAATGTCCAAACCCGTTTGAAAAAGCTTGAATGCGGTGAATTTGACGCTATCATTTTGGCTGAAGCCGGGTTGTGCCGCTTAAACGTTCAAGGGGCGAAATACCGCAAGGCTTTTAGCGTAGAAGAAATGATTCCTAGCATGGGTCAGGGGGCTTTAGGGGTAGAAATGCTCAAAAACCACAAGCATTTTATCACGCTCCAAAAACTCAACGATGAAGAAAGCGCGTTTTGCTGCCATTTAGAAAGGGAGTTTATTAAGGGGCTTAATGGAGGGTGTCAGATCCCTATTGGCGTGCATGCGAGTTTAATGGGCAATGAGGTTAAAATCCAGGCGGTTTTGGGCTTGCCTAACGGGAAAGAAGTCATCACTAAAGAAAAACAAGGGGATAAAACTAAGGCGTTTGATTTAATTCAAGAGCTTTTAGAAGAATTTTTACAAAGCGGGGCGAAAGAGATTTTAGAAAAGGTGCAGTTGTTTTAATGCGTTTATTGATTGCGCCAATTTTGTTCTTGTGGTGGTTAAGCTTGAATGCTAAAGAAGCGGATTTCATCTCTGATTGGGAATACGGGCTGGCTCTTTATAAAAACCCTAGGGGTGTTGCGTGCGCGAAATGCCATGGCATTAAAGGCGAACAACAAGAAATCACTTTTTATTATGAAAAAGGCGAAAAAAAAATCCTCTACGCCCCTAAAATCAACCATTTGGATTTTAAAACCTTTAAAGACGCCTTGAGTTTGGGCAAAGGCATGATGCCTAAATACAACTTGAATTTAGAAGAAATCCAAGCGATTTACCTTTATATCACCTCTTTAGGACATAAAGACGAGCGTAAGGATCCTTCCAAGCCTTAATCAAAGCGCTTGATTTATGTTAAAATAAGGCGTTGTGTTTTTGTTTTTTTTGTTATTTAAAAAAGTCTGATTGAACGCTTTCAAGGATTAAAATTATAAAAGAAGGTAAGAATGAGTGTCAAAATTTTAAAAATATTAGTTGGGGGGTTGCTTTTTTGGGGCTTGAACGCCCATTTATGGGGGAAACAAGACAATAGCTTTTTAGGGATTGGTGAAAGAGCCTATAAAAGAGGGAATTATTCTAAAGCGGCGTCTTATTTTAAAAAAGCATGCAACGATGGGGTGAGTGAAGGCTGCACGCAATTAGGAATCATTTATGAAAACGGGCAAGGCACTAGAATAGATTATAAAAAAGCCCTAGAATATTATAAAACCGCATGCCAAGCTGATGATAGGGAAGGGTGTTTTGGCTTAGGGGGGCTTTATGATGAGGGTTTAGGAACGGCTCAAAATTATCAAGAGGCCATTGACGCTTACGCTAAGGCGTGCGTTTTAAAACACCCTGAGAGTTGCTACAATTTAGGCATTATTTATGATAGAAAAATCAAAGGCAATGCCGCTCAAGCGGTTACTTACTATCAAAAAAGCTGTAATTTTGATATGGCTAAGGGGTGTTATGTTTTAGGCACTGCCTATGAAAAAGGCTTTTTAGAAGTCAAACAGAGCAACCATAAAGCCGTCATCTATTATTTGAAAGCGTGCCGATTGAATGAGGGGCAGGCTTGCCGAGCGTTAGGGAGTTTGTTTGAAAATGGCGATGCAGGGCTTGATGAAGATTTTGAAGTGGCGTTTGATTATTTGCAAAAAGCTTGTGCTTTAAACAATTCTGGTGGTTGCGCGAGTTTAGGCTCTATGTATATGTTGGGCAGGTATGTCAAAAAAGACCCTCAAAAGGCTTTCAATTATTTCAAACAAGAATGCGATATGGGGAGCGCGGTGAGTTGTTCTAGGATGGGCTTTATGTATTCGCAAGGGGACACTGTTCCAAAAGACTTGAGGAAAGCCCTTGATAATTATGAAAGAGGTTGCGATATGGGCGATGAAGTGGGTTGCTTCGCTCTAGCGGGCATGTATTACAACATGAAAGATAAAGAAAACGCCATAATGATTTATGACAAGGGCTGTAAATTGGGCATGAAACAGGCATGCGAAAACCTTACCAAACTTAGAGGGTATTGAAAATCTTAATCAATCCCCCCTAAATCATCTGTTATTTAACTCAAAACTTTTCAAAAATTTGGCTCTGTTTTAAGAGCTAAAGCAGAAACCCACCCTATTAATTTTTCAATCTTTAGTGTTTTTAGGGCTTTGTCTATTTTCAAAAAGAAAACTTTTTGAATGTTTTTTGCGGTTGTTTGGTTGTGTTTATAGTGTATTTTTATGGTGTAAATTTTTGTTAGGTTAGCTTGAAGTGGGTTTTAGATTTAAAACTCCTGTGAAATAAAAACGTTTTAGCGTGTTTTTGCGCTATGGGATAGATATGCGTTTGGTTGTGTTTTTCCAATGGCTTTAATTTATGGCTTTTTGGCGTGGTTATTATTATAAGCACGCTATAAATACGAATCACACGATAACAGAGCGGTATGCGCACGCTATAAAAAGACTTGACAAAAATAACGAAAAATAGTTAAATTTCAGGCGTTCTTTTAAAAATTGTTGTCAGATGAGACAGATAAAAACGCTTTCAGTTTAAAGATAGATGCGAGTTTTAGAGGTTTTTTGTGTTGGTTTAGTTATTCTTTAATTTTTAAAAAATAGGACTTTTAGAACTCATAAGGGGGCATTTTGCGCTTTAACGCCCTCTTCAAACCCAAAACTAAATCCTCCTAATCCCTTAAGATCGCGTTATGAGAAACTATCACTCGCTTTTCGCAAGCTTTTTTATTTTGGTTATCAAAACACCCAAAGGTCTTTTTTAGATTTCATGACCAATATCCAAAACAGAGCTGATATTTTTAAACCCTACAAAGACCAATAGATCGCTCCAAAGAACACCACACTCCCTATTAAAACGCTTACAAACATGCGTTTAGTGTCCTTAAAAGCCACCATTAAAAACGCGCTCAAGTAAAACAACAATAAAAACACGCAAAAAATCCCCAAAAGCGCTTGAAACACGATGCCCACCTTAGCCTTATGCAGCATGATGAGCGCGCCTAAAAAGCCCCTTTCAATGGTTTTGATTTTTGTTTGAGCGTCTTTAGTTTCAAGGTTGATTTCATACAAAGGCGTGCCAATGACTAACGCTCCCCTATGCTCTCTAGGCTCTATCTTTTTAGGCATAGCGATATGGTTTTCTTTTATAAAGTCTTTTAAAAAATCCAATCGTTCTTCTTTTTTTAAGGATTTTTCTAAAACCCACTCTTTGATCTTAGCGCCAGTGTCTTGGCGCGCTTTAAAGAGCAATGAAAGCCCGCTAACCGCAAAAAGAAGCGCCAAAGGGAAGAAAAAAGTGGTCGCATAGATGTGAAAATAACGCATCATTGCCGTCATCATTGCAACCTGTGGCTCACGAATTTAGAAAAATTATCCAAGATCAACCCCCCTTTTCTAAACCCTAACGCGCAAGATTCATAAGCAAAAAACACATTAGGCTGGTAATACAACCCGTTATGCGAATTGAGTTCGTAAAACTCTTGATAAATGGGCTTGTGGTTAGAATAAACGCCATCCGTTTTTAAAAGCGATTGCATGGAAGCTTCAAAGATTTCACTATTCGCCCCTTCCCTGCCAAAAGCCACTTTTTTAATTTGCTTTTTATGGGTTAAAGGCTCATAGCTCGTTTCTAACAATAAGGGGTGGTTGGGGTATCTGTCCCACAAAAGTTTTAAAAAACGCTTGGATTGGAAAAGGATCGTATAAGCCGGGTTTAAAAAAATCGTGTTTTTATTTTCCATCATGCCTTGCATTAAAAGGGCTAATTCTGGCTCATCAATAGCGATGTTTTCCCATGGGATTAATTTGAATAAAAACTCATAATTCAAGCCGTTTTTAAACACGCCCTCTTCTACATTAAACTCCACCTCATCAATGTAAGAAAAATCCGTTTCAAACCCCACGCTTTGAGCAACGTCTTGCAAAAAACGCATGGTGCGCTCTTCTTCAATATTCCCCCTAACGCTTGAAAAAAGGATTTTCCACCCCTCATACAACTCTTCAAAACGGCTCGTGTCTTCACCCAAAGTAACCAGGCGTTTAAAATTCTCGCCAAGCGCTTCATAAAGGTTATTGAATTGCTTGTTTTCATCATAGCCATTGGCTTTGAGTAACGCCCATTGGATCAGCGCAGTTTCATAAAGCATGGTGGGGGTATCAGCGTTAAATTCCAATAATTTAATGGGCTTGCCATCAAGCCCCCCGGCTAAATCAAAACGCCCGTAAATATGCCAATGCACTTCCTCTTCAAAACTCTGTTTGATCATAGGAATGAGCGCGTTAGGAATATCCAATTCAAAAAAGCGATCGTTTTTAATGGCCTCTTCAGCCGTCTCTACAAACATGTCATAAAGCTCATTACAAGCGTCATAATAAGCGTCCGCTTCTTTTTGAGAAACAACCACCATTTCATCAGCGATATAAGATGACATGTCATCATTAGTGTGCCAATCTAAGCCGATTTCTTCTAAGGTCTTATTGTCTAAAGGTTTTAAAGGAATCACTTGCATTTTTTAGCCTTAAATTAAATAGATTTTATGCGTTAAAGCCCCTTGTCCCAGAGCTTACCGCCGGCGAGCTAGTAGGCCTACTAGAGCCAAAAAACCCGCTCTGTCCCTTACTCGCCCCACCCATGCTTGAAGCGCTAGGCGCGCTTTTAGAAAAGGAATTTTGAGAGCGTTGGTAAGCTTGTGGGGATTTATAAGTCCGTTGGGCGTTTTGCTGGTAATTAGGGTTATTGAAAAGCTTGTTGCCAATATAACTCCCTAAAATCGCCCCCGCCGCGCTCCCTAAAATCGCGCTCCCCAAGCCAAAGCCTGAGCTTTCACTCCCCCCACCTCCATTATTAGGCTGGATAAGCTTGCTCGTGCCGTTGTCAATTTTGGCCTCTTCTTCTTTGATGAGCTTTTGAATCTCTTCATTACTAAGCACTCGTTCATTGCCTTGCAAATCGCGCACTATAATGTGGGTTCTTGAGCTGGGGTATTCTTCAACAACCTTGTAAGATTTATCCTTTTGCTCTTCTAAAATCACAAACGCGCCTTTTTGAACGCTTTGACTTAAAGAGCTTTGCTCTTTTTGTTTGTCATCAGCATTGCTCTTACACCCCACAATGCTCACCATCACCAACGCGCTCAAACCACCCACGATCGCATAATCAGAAATCTTTCTGTAGGGTTTTTTCATGAGAGTAGCCTTATATTATGCCTTATAATGGTATAAGAAAGGCACGCCCTTAATCACGCCAGATTCAAAAATCTTTTTAGTGGTATTTTCCACTTTAGTGCGTAAATCTTCAGGCTCTTTTTGGGCGTTAATATCGTATTGGGTGGAATAAATCTTTTCAAGAATAGAGATTTTATCTTCCACGCTCGCTCCCCTAGCCCTAGCCTTCGCCATTTCTTCTTGGATCAAAGCCGCCTTTTTAGCCGAATTGACCCCAAGCCACCCTACTACAACCATTCTCACGGTGTTTTCTTTCAAGTGATCCCTGAGTTTAGTGAGCTCTTTTTGGCAATGCGGGCACATGGGATCAGAAACAATATAAAGGATTTTATCCTTATTTTCAGCGTTAGTAGAGGGCAACTCTATCACATAATCAGCCGGCACTTCATCAAAAAGAGCGTTCAACTTCGCGCTATTTTGTTGCGTAGCGTTAAGGGCTTGGATTTTTTGATTGGTCTCTATGAGCAACTTCACGTCTTCGCTATTATTGCTAAAAAAGATACCGCCAAGCCCTATCACTAAATTACCATCCTTACTCACCACAAGCGGGATTTGGTATTTAGTGTCCGGATCTTCTACCACCACGATTTTTAAATCCTGATTGGATTTCAAGGGTTTAGTCTCTAAAATACGCACCTTTTTATTGGTTTGTTTTTCAATCACTTTAATCAAATTGTCCTGCATCCGTTTGTCATTAGCTGAAACTGAATGTTTAGGGGCTGCCCCTAAGCCTACAAGAAGTAACGCGCTCAACACGCTCGCTCTTAATATCATTAAAACTCCTAAAGTTCAATAGCCTAAATCCTTACAATAAAAGGAATAAGCGTTTCAAATGGGTATAATACCATAAAAATCCCCTATTTTCATAAGGCTTAAAAAGGTTTAAAGATGATCATCATTCCTGCTAGATTAAAATCCAGTCGTTTTGAGAATAAAGTGCTAGAAGACATTTTTGGCTTGCCTATGGTAGTCCGTTGCGCTAAAAATGCGAATCTAGTAGATGAATGCGTAGTCGCTTGCGATGATGAAAGCATCATGAAAGCGTGCCAAAAATTCCGCATTAAAGCGGTGCTAACCTCCAAACACTACAATAGCGGCACGGAACGCTGTTTGGAAGCGGCGCAAATTTTAGGGTTAAAAAATGATGAAAGGGTTTTAAATTTGCAGGGCGATGAGCCTTTTTTAGAAAAAGAAGTCATTTTAGCGTTACTAGAAGCCACCCAAAACGCCCCTTTCATGGCGACTTGCGCTAAAGTCATTGATGAAGAACAAGCCAAAAGCCCTAATTTAGTCAAGGTGGTTTTAGACAATCAAAATAACGCCTTGTATTTTTCGCGCTCCCTTATCCCCTTTTTACGAGATTTTGATGTGAAACGCCAAACCCCTCTTTTAGGGCATATCGGTATCTATGGCTTCCACAATAAAGAAATCTTAGAAGAATTATGCGCTTTAAAGCCTTGCGTTTTAGAGGATACAGAAAAATTAGAGCAATTAAGGGCTTTGTATTACCAAAAAAAGATTGCAGTGAAAATCGTTCAAAGTGAAAGCATGGGCATTGACACCAAAGAAGATTTGCAAAACGCTTTGAAAATTTTTAGCCCTAATCCCCTTAAGCGGTGAAATTTAAAAACACTCAAAACATTTTTCACTATCAAAAATCTTTTTTTAAATCCAAAAAAAAAGCAAAATTTCTTAATTTTTGCTCAATTTTATTAAAAATTCAATAAATTTATGGCACAATTTAAATGCATTGTAAATAAAGTTTCAATTTGATACGATTTTACAAATAAAACATTACTTTAAGGAACATTTTATGAAAAAAACGATTTTACTTTCTCTCATGGCATCATCGCTCTTCGCTGAAGATGACGGCGCTTATATGAGCGTGGGCTATCAGATCGGTGAAGCCGCGCAAATGGTGAAAAACACCGGCGAAATCCAAAAAGTCTCCAACGCTTACGAAAATTTGAACAACCTTTTAACCCGCTATAACGAGCTCAAACAAACGGCCTCTAACACTGATTCAAGCACCGCTCAAGCGATTGACAATCTAAAAGAGACCGCTAGCCGATTGAAAACGACCCCCAATACCGCTAATCAAGCCGTGTCCTCAGCGCTCAGCTCTGCGGTGGGCATGTGGCAAGTGATAGCCTCTAATTTAGCCAACAACTCGCTATCTTCTAGCGAATACGAAAAACTCAAAGCGACTTCTCAATTGCTCCAAAACACCCTAGAAAATAAAAATACAGCCAACAATAATACCACCATTGATAATGATGCCTCAAAACTTTTAGATGACGCTAAAACCATTATTAGCACCCTTCAAAGCCAATGCCCAGGAATAGATGGAGGCAATGGCAAACCATGGGGCATTAATGCAAGCGGGAACGCATGCAATATTTTTGGCAACACCTTTAACGCTATCACTAGCATGATTGATAGCGCTAAAAAAGCCGCCGAGCAATTCAGAAGAACCGACCCAAGCCATCCCCAAAACCAGCAAAGCGCGTTTAACAACGCTGATTTCAATAAAAACCTCAATCAAGTCTCAAGCGTTATCAATGACACTATCTCTTATCTCAAAGGGGACAATTTAGAAACCATCTATAACACCATTCAAAAAACGCCTAATTCCAAAGGGTTTCAAAGTTTGGTGAGCCGGTCTAGCTATAGTTATTCTCTCAACGAAACCCAATATTCTCAATTCCAAACCACCACCAAAGAGTTTGGTCATAACCCCTTTAGAAGCGTGGGATTAATCAACTCTCAAAGCAATAACGGGGCGATGAATGGCGTGGGCGTGCAATTAGGCTATAAGCAATTCTTTGGGAAAAATAAATTTTTTGGGATCCGGTATTATGGCTTTTTTGATTACAACTATGCGTATATCAAATCCAACTTTTTTAACTCCGCTTCCAATGTTTTCACTTATGGCGCGGGCAGTGATCTTTTATTGAACTTCATCAATGGCGGATCCGATCGAAACCGCAAAGTCTCTTTTGGTATTTTTGGGGGCATCGCATTAGCGGGAACGACATGGCTTAATAACCAATCTGCGAATTTAAAAATCACCAATAGCGCCTACAGCGCTAAGATCAACAACACCAATTTCCAATTCTTGTTCAATACCGGCTTAAGGCTTCAAGGGATCCATCATGGCATTGAATTAGGCGTGAAAATCCCTACGATCAACACGAATTACTATTCTTTCATGGGCGCTAAATTAGCCTATAGAAGACTTTATAGCTTGTATCTCAATTATGTTTTGGCCTATTGATATTAAATCGGTTCTCATTGACTAAATTAATGAGAACAAAGCCAACTTTTTGGCTCTCAAATGAATAATGGCATCATTTTACTTGACTTTTTACAAAAAACACACTAAAATTTCTTTTTGTTTTTGAGCGAAATTCCAGATTAGCTCAGCGGTAGAGTAGGCGGCTGTTAACCGCTTGGTCGTAGGTTCGAATCCTACATCTGGAGCCATATCTCTAGCTACCCAACTTTTTAAAATAAAACTTCATGCAATCCCTTTAGATTTGATCCATAACGCATTGACTAAAACCCCCACCACAACCCCTATCGCTAAATTATGCGTGTATAAAACCACCGCCACGACTAAAAGCATGTTCAGCGTGTCATAGAGCTTGATTGTTTTAACATTAATAACGGATTGGAAATTAAAAGTGGTGAAAGAAATCATCACCATCACCGCCACCACCGCCACGATGGGGATCTTAACCACGTATTCATTAAACACTAATATTAGCACCATTAAAGAAAAGCCAGCAAAAAAAGTAGAAAGCCTTGTTTTAGCCCCGGATTTTGCGTTAATGATAGACTGCCCCACTAAAGCGCAACCTGTCATTCCCCCCAAAAGCCCTGAAATGATATTCCCCAAGCCTTGCGCTTTAGTTTCTTTATTTTTATCGCTCACGCCGTCTTTTAAAATAACATCTAAAGTTTTAGCCGTCAATAAGCTTTCTATCGTGCCTACTAGCGCTAAAGAAAGAGCGTAAGGCAACAATCCTGCCACCATTTTAAAATCCAAATTTTTGGGGATAATGATGAAATGAAAGCCTGAAACCCCTTGCTCAATGCTCCCCAAATTCGGCGCATGCGTATCAAAAATTAAAGCGATCGCGCTCACTGCAAGGATACAAATCAGATTAGAGGGGATTTTTTTAGTGATTAAAGGGAAGAGGTAAATAATCAATATCCCAATAGCGAGCAAGACAAACACCCCTAAATTTTGGTTTTCAAGGAATTTGAATTGCTCTGTTAAAAGCAAAATGCCTAGCGCGTTCACAAAGCCATACATCACCGATTGGGGGATAAACCTCAAAAGATTCCCTATTTTCAAATAGCCTAAAAGAATTTGCAACATTCCTGCCATAAGAGTCGCCACGCCCGCGTATTCAAGCCCATAGTTTTTAACCACGCCCACCAAAATGAGCGCCACTGAGCCGGCCGCTGCGCTAATCATCGCCTTTCTAGCCCCAAAAAGAGACAACACAAAAGCCATATAAAAGGTCGTATAAAACGCCACGCCCACATCTAAACCCACCATGATCGCAAAACCGGCCGTCTCTGGGATCACAGAAAGCCCCACCACAAAACCAGACAGCAAATCTTTTTGAATGTTGCTCAACCATTCTTTTTGTATCTTTTCCAACATGCTTTTCTTTCTCATTAGAATGGCTTGATTGTAACCAAAGATTTAAAAACCAATTTCAAACCGGATAAAATCCCTTTTCTTAAATCAAGATCTATGATATTTTATTGTAAAAAATACTTAAAATTGTTTTTTTTTTTTTTCAAAATATAAATTTTAAGTTAAGAATAAGCATTTTATGGTAAAATGGCGAAATTTCATAAACTATGACTATCATGGGAATGTGAAACCAACAAAAATCTAATAAAAGGAGAAAACATGAAAACCAAAAAATCCCTCTTACTCTCTCTTTCTCTCATGGCTTCATTATCAAGGGCTGAAGACGACGGATTTTACATGAGCGTGGGCTATCAGATCGGTGAAGCGGTTCAACAAGTGAAAAACACGGGAGCACTACAAAATCTTGCGGACAGATACGATAACTTGAGCAACCTTTTAAACCAATACAATTACCTTAACTCCTTAGTCAATCTAGCCAGCACACCCAGTGCGATCACAAGCGCGATTGACAATTTAAGCTCAAGCGCGATCAACCTCACTAGCGCTACCACCACTTCCCCCGCCTATCAAGCTGTGGCTTTAGCGCTCAACGCCGCTGTGGGCATGTGGCAAGTCATAGCCTTTGGGATCAGCTGCGGCCCTGGCCCCAATCTTGGCCCAGAACATTTAGAAAATGGGGGCGTTCGATCGTTTGACAACACGCCAAACTACAGCTACAACACCGGTAGCGGAACGACCACCACCACTTGTAATGGGGCTAGTAATGTAGGGCCCAATGGTATTCTATCTAGCAGTGAATACCAGGTTCTCAATACCGCTTATCAAACCATTCAAACCGCTTTAAACCAAAACCAAGGGGGCGGAATGCCTGCCTTGAACGGCTCTAAAAATATGGTAGTCAATATCAATCAGACTTTCACAAGAAACCCTACAACAGAATACACTTACCCCGATGGGAATGGCAATTATTATTCAGGCGGGACTCCACTCCCAATCCAGCTAAAGATTAGCAGCGTCAATGACGCTGAAAACCTTTTACAGCAAGCCGCTACTATCATCAATGTCCTTACCACCCAAAACCCGCATGTGAATGGTGGCGGTGGGGCATGGGGTTTTGGCGGCAAGACCGGGAATGTGATGGATATTTTTGGCCCTTCTTTTAACGCTATTAACGAGATGATCAAAAACGCTCAAGCCGTTTTAGAAAAAACCAAACAGCTCAACGCTAATGAAAATACCCAAATCACGCAACCAGACAATTTCAACCCCTACACTTCTAAAGACAAAGGGTTCGCTCAAGAAATGCTCAATAGAGCTAACGCTCAAGCAGAGATTTTAAATTTAGCTAAGCAAGTTGCGGACAATTTCCATAGCATTCAAGGGCCTATCCAACAAGATCTAGAAGAATGCACCGCAGGATCAGCTGGCGTGATTAACGACAACACTTATGGTTCAGGTTGCGCGTTTGTGAAAGAAACTTTAAACTCTTTGGAGCAACACACCGCTTATTATGGCAACCAGGTCAATCAGGATAGGGCTTTATCTCAAACCATTTTGAATTTTAAAGAAGCCCTTAACACTTTAGGGAAAGATTCTACAGCAATCAATAGCGGTATTTCTAATTTGCCTAACGCTAAATCTCTTCAAAACATGACGCACTCCACTCAAAACCCTAATTCCCCAGAAGGTTTGCTCACTTATTCTTTAAATGCAGACAAATACAGCCAACTCCAAACCACCGTGCAAGAATTAGGCAAAAACCCTTTCAGGCGCTTTGGCATGATCAGTTCTCAAACCAATAACGGGGCGATGAATGGGATCGGCGTGCAAGCGGGTTATAAGCAATTCTTTGGCAAAAAAAGGAATTGGGGGTTAAGGTATTATGGTTTCTTTGATTACAACCATGCGTTCATTAAATCTAGCTTTTTCAACTCGGCTTCTGACGTGTGGACTTATGGAGTGGGTATGGATGCACTTTATAACTTCATCAACGATAAAAACACCAATTTCTTAGGCAAGAACAACAAGCTTTCCGTGGGGCTTTTTGGTGGCTTTGCGTTAGCTGGGACTTCGTGGCTTAATTCCCAACAAGTGAATTTGACCATGATGAATGGCATTTATAACGCTAATGTCAGCACTTCTAATTTCCAATTTTTGTTTGATTTAGGCTTGAGAATGAACCTCGCTAGGCCTAAGAAAAAAGACAGCGATCATGCCGCTCAGCATGGCATTGAACTAGGTTTTAAAATCCCCACAATCAACACCAACTACTATTCTTTCATGGGCGCGAAACTAGAATACAGAAGGATGTATAGCCTTTTCCTCAATTATGTGTTTGCTTACTAAAAACCCTCTTTAAAAAAGGGGGCTTGTTTAAAAAACGCTCAAAGGCATTTTTAAAATTAAGCAGTAAAGAGCCTAGATAATTTCTTGCAACCGCTCCCAAGCGATAAAATTAAAGTAATCAAAACCCTATTTTTGTAACCATTAAAGAAAATTTTTTAAAGATTATCACTCTTTTTTGATAAAGTAATAATTTAGAATTTAGGGAGTTTTTCATGGAAGAATCAACAGCGTTTATTTTAGCTCTTGTGGGGCTATTCACCGGCATTACTGCTGGGTTTTTTGGCATTGGTGGGGGGGAGATTGTCGTCCCTAGTGCGATTTTTGCCCATTTTAGTTATAGCCATGCGGTGGGTATTTCGCTCATGCAAATGCTTTTTTCTTCAGTGGTCGGCTCTATCATCAATTACAAAAAGGGCTTATTGGATTTGAAAGAAGGCTCCTTTGCTGCGCTTGGAGGGCTAATGGGGGCGATTTTAGGGAGCTTTATCTTAAAAATCATTAACGATAAAATTTTAATGAGCGTGTTTGTGGTGGTGGTGTGCTACACCTTTATCAAATACGCTTTTTCTAGCAACAAGAAACCAGAGCATTTTGAAGAAATGCATTTTGATTTGCATGCGAATAGCAAAACGCCCGAAAAAAAGCGCGCAATCCCTTTTGTGTCTATGGATAGAACGCATGGGGTTTTGATGCTCGCCGGTTTTGTTACTGGCATCTTTTCTATCCCGCTAGGCATGGGTGGGGGGATTTTAATGGTGCCGTTTTTAGGCTATTTTTTGAAATACGATTCTAAAAAAATCGTGCCTTTGGGGCTATTTTTTGTGGTATTCGCTTCTTTATCTGGGGTTATTTCTCTTTATAATGGGAAGGTTCTTGATGATATAAGCGTTCAAGCCGGGGTGATCACCGGTGTTGGAGCGTTTTTAGGGGTGGGCATTGGCATTAAGCTCATTGCTTTGGCTAATGAAAAGGTGCATAAAATCTTATTGCTCCTCATTTATGCTTTAAGCATTTTAGCGACCTTACACAAGCTCATTATGGGTTAAAAATTTAAAAATAAATCAAAAGCATTTTTTTTAAAGATCAAATAGCAAAGAGCTTGATTTTAACAAGCGATAGTTTCTTGTAATGCGTTCTTAGGGGGTTAAGGAGATTATAGAGAGAATGATTTCAAAATACCCCCCTATTCTCATTAAGGAAATAAGTTTTTACCATAAAACAATGAAAACAAAGCAACCAAAATCCCATTTTTTAAAAAAGTTAAAAAGCTTTAGTTATTGATATTTTAAGAACAAAGCCATAAAGCTTAAAAGAGAGTGTTTTTAAAGTAAGGGTATTAAAAATAAATCACTTAAGGCGGTTTCTAGTGGTTTTTAGCGGTCCTTAGGATAACCCAAACGCTTAACCCCCCCCTCATTTTAACCCCCCATTAGGGGGCTTAGTCATCACCCCTTAATGCGTTTTTTTATCTTGGATGTATTTTTTCAATTCACCCTTTTTGATATAAGGGATAAACTCGCCATAACCCTCTTTTTCCATGTCTTTTAAAGGGATAAACCTTAAAGCCGCGCTATTGATACAATACCTTAAGCCTCCCAATTCTTTAGGCCCATCGTTAAACACATGCCCTAAATGCGCCTTACCAATGCGACTCAACACTTCAATACGTTTCCTGTTAAGGCTCTCATCGTCTTCGTATTTCACCACATCTTTATTGATAGGCTTAGAAAAGCTTGGCCACCCGCAACCGGAGTCGTATTTATCCGCTGAAGAAAATAATGGCTCGCCGGTGGTAATATCCACATAAATGCCCTCTTCGTCTTTGTTGTAATACTCATTTTCAAAAGGTTTCTCAGTGTGTTTGTTTTGAGTCACCTCATACTGGAGTTTGGTGAGTTTTTTCTTTAAAACTTCATCGCTTGGTTTGGTGTATTTATCGTCATCCACAATCACTTCATCCGCCTTTTTCAAATCAATATGACAATAACCACCGGGGTGTTTTTTCAAATAATCCTGGTGATACTCTTCAGCCCTCACATAATTTTTTAACGGCTCTACCTCAATGGCGATCTTGCCTTTCACTTCTTTTTGTAACGCTTTTAAGGCGTTGTCTATCACTTCTTTATCCGTGCTATTGACATAATAAATCCCTGTGCGATACTGCCTGCCCACATCATTACCCTGCTTGTTCACGCTCACCGGATCAATCACCTTAAAATAATAGCGCAGCAACTTGTCCAAACTGATCTTTTTAGGATCATAGATCACTTTCACGCTTTCAGCATGATCGCTCTCATGCAACTTTTCATAATTCGTGCTTGAAGTCTTGCCATTAGCGTAACCAGAGCTTGCGTCTATAACGCCATAAATCCTCTCCATATACGCCTCTAGCCCCCAAAAGCACCCCCCAGCCAAGTAAATCACTCTTTCATCGGTTTTAGGGTGTTTAGCCCCCATGTTTTCATTCGCTTGCATGATCGCTCCTATTAGTAGAAAAAGATAAAAAATTTTCAAGTAAGATAATACCTTCATTAAATAACCTTTGTTTTAATTTTAATGGTGTCCGCCATTATAACTAAAAAAGATGATAATTGTTCTTTAAATTGAGTTTAAATTTTAATAAGGCTTTGTTTTATTAGGTAACAAAAGTTCCAATCACATCCACTCAACAATCTTACCCACCACATTGGCTTCATAGCATTTGATAGAGGTTTTTTGACTGGGTTTTTTGGGCAAAATGGCTTTTAAAAAGCCGTAATTTTCCATTTCTTTCAATCTAGCGTTCAAATTAGGGGCTTCTAAAATCCTGCCATTCAAACTCACTTCGCCCAAAAACGCCGTTTTATTGTCAATTTTTCTGTTTTTAAAGCTTGAAAGGATACTGGCAATGACCGCTAAATCGCAAGCCGGCTCGCTAATCTTAATGCCTCCGCTCACATTAATGAACACATCATGGCGGTTTAAGGGGATTTCTAGCTTTTTTTCCAATAAAGCAATAAGCATGTTAAGGCGGTTAGTGTCAAACCCGTTCGCTAATCGTTTGGGCGCTCCAAAACTGCACTCGCTCACCAACGCCTGAATCTCTAAAATCAACGCCCTTGAGCCTTCTAAAGTGATGGTAATCGCGCTCCCTTCCATAGGCTCTTCTTTAGAAAAAAACAAGCTTGAAGCTTCTTTGGCGCTCACCAAACCCTGCTCTTTCATTTCAAACAAGCCGATTTCACTCGTAGGGCCAAAGCGGTTTTTAAAACTCCTTAAAATCCTTAATTCCCTACTGGGATCGCCTTCAAAATACAGCACGCTATCCACCATATGCTCTAGCACTCTAGGCCCTGCGATGCTCCCTTCTTTAGTGATATGGCCGATGATAAAAATAGCAATATCTCTTGTTTTCGCCAAACGCATGAGCTCAAAAGTGATCTCTCGCACTTGCGAAATAGAGCCGGGCGCTGAAGAAATCTCTGGCGAATAAAGCGTTTGGATGGAATCAATCACGCAAGCAAAATAATTTTCGCTCTCCATATTAGCCTTAATCACAGGCCAATTGATTTCATTGAGCAGATACAATTCTTTTTCTATGCAATCTAATCTAGTGGCGCGCATTTTAATCTGGCTCAAGCTCTCTTCCCCGCTCACATACAAAACCTTTTGCTGGTTTTTGGCTAAGCCAGAAGCCACTTTTAAAAGCAGAGTGGATTTCCCCACCCCAGGACTCCCCCCCACTAAATACAGCCCCCCTTTAGCGATCCCCCCACCTAAAACAATATCCAACTCGCTTTGAGTGGAAGAAAACTTAATGACTTCTTCATGCTCAATTTCAGCGATAGAAACGCTTTTTTGCGCTTGTGGGAGCGGTTTTTTAAGCGCATGTAAAACTTCCTTTTGGGTTTGGTTCAATTCTACAAAACTCTCCCATGCGTTGCACTGAACGCACTTTCCTAGCCACTTAGGGCTTGTAAAACCACAATGCTGACACTCAAATAAAGAAGTTTTTTTAGCCAAAATACCACTCTTTTTTAAAATCACACAGCTAAAGACCAGATAAAAATGGGGTTTTTAATCATTTTGCTTTATAGTGGAACTCGTGGAGTTAAACTAAAAACAAGTTAAAAGCTATAAAGCACCACCTTGTTCTATTTTTCTTAAAGCCTTCAAAATATAGCGTTTGATATAAGATCCCACGCTTTCTTCTTCTTCGTTAGCCATTTTCTCTAGTTTTTGGTATTGCTCATCAGAAAAATACAAGCTTACCGCGCGAGTTTTTTTATTAGCGTCTGCTTTTGGTTTGCGTCCTAGTTTATTTTTAGTTCCCCTTAAGCGAGTTTCATCTGTGTTTTCTGTCTTTTCCATCAAGTTCCTTCAATCATCATCGCAAATCGCTTCAAAATAGCATGTTAGCATAAAAGTAGCGTATAATGAATAATGTTGCAAGCGCTAATCGTTCCTCATTTTAAGTTTATTAGCGCTCGCTCAAAAAGGCTTTCACCCCCTAAAAAGAACAAATCAAATCGGTAACACCCTGATACTGCGATCCAATAATTCCTGCAAAGCGTTTTCAATGGCAAATAATGTCCCGGTAGTCGCGCTCATGCACCCATCGCATGCCCCCATGTAGCGGATATACACATCAATGTAATCATCGCTTTCTTTAATGTCTAAAATCTCTAAATCCCCTCCGTCCATCATAAGCATAGCGCGGATATTTTCATCAATGACTTTATCCACCGCTTTAATCTTTTGAACCATAGTCATTTCCCTGAAAGCCAATTCCCCATTTTGGGATTTGTTAGCGGTGGCTTTAAGTTTTTCAGCTTCCATTTCTTCGCGCACTTCTTTAAGAATATCCACCAGGTAATAATCCCTTTTTTCATGCCCTCCCGGTCTCACGCAGCTTTTACAAAACGCACCGGCTTTGGTGTAATTAGTGATTTCTTCAACGCTTTTTAAATCATTAAGCCTAATCACTTCCTTAATCGTGCCTAAACTCACCCTAGCGCACTCGCACACGATGATTTCTTCTTCAAAATCTTCAGCGTTTTTCCCTAAATACATGCCGGCAGCTTTTTTGATCACGTCATACGCCATCACGGAGCAGTGCATTTTTTGCCCAGGCACCGCCGGCGTGTCTGGGTCGTCTCTTAAGCCTCTTTCCACATCTAAATTCGTGATTTTTACCGCATCTTGGACTCTTTTATTCAAACACAATTCTACCATCATGTCTGAGCTTGCGATCGCTGTCCCGCAACCAAAGCTTTTAAACTTCGCGTCAATAATCGTATCCGTGCTTTCATCTACAAGCCAATACAACCTCACCGCATCTCCGCATGCTTCTGCACCGTAATCCGCCACAATGAGCTTAGCGTTTTTGGCTTTAGCCTGCTCTTCTGTGATGACCCCTAAATGCGTAGGGTTATCCATGCGCCTTTGAACTTCTTTAGAATACGCGTCCCAAAGAGCCGATCCCACTAAATCATGTTTTGCCATTTTGATTCCTTTATGTTCTTTTTAATAAGAGCTTGAAATGTTTCTCAATCTTACAGCCGCTTGAGAGAAAACTTCAATCGTTTTGTCAATTTCAGCTTCCGTGTTAAAACGGCTCAATGAAAGCCTGATAGCGGTATGAGCCAATTCCTTACTCGCTCCAATCGCTACCATTACAGGATTAGCCTCTAAATCCTCACTCGCGCACGCGCTCCCTGTGGAAGCGGCGATATTAGAGCGATTCAAATCCCACAGCATGGCCTCTCCTTCAATCCCTCTCACGCTGATTAAAGTCGTGTTAGGCACACGATGAACTCTATCGCCCACCACCATCACATCAGGGATTTTCAAAAGCGCTTCTTCTAATTTGTCGCGCAATTTCCCTACCACTTCTTTTTCATAATCTAAATGCTCTACGGCTAATTTCATCGCTTCGCCCATGCCCACGATATAAGGCACATTCAAAGTCCCGCTGCGCCTGCCATTCATATGCTCCCCGCCATGAAAAAGAGGGGTCAATCCCACCCCACTTCTAATATACAACCCCCCAATGCCTTTAGGCCCATGGAATTTGTGCGCGCTAAAAGAAAGGAAATCCACATTCGCTTTCAACACATCTACAGGGATTTTACCAATCGCTTGCACGGCATCGGTATGGAACAACACGCCCTTTTCTTTACAAATAGCCCCAATTTCTTCAATAGGGAAAATGAGACCGGTTTCATTATTCGCCCACATCACGCTCACTAGAGCGGTTTTTTCTGTGATCGCTTCTTTGACTTGCTCTGCGGTGATGCTCCCATGCTCATTAATGGGCAAGTAAGTAACCTCCACCCCCAAGCTTTCTAAAAAATTGCAAGTGGATCGCACCGCCGGATGCTCTGCAACCGTGGTTACAATATGGTTTTTGCCTTTTTTCAAGCATTCATCAAAATACACGCCCTTTAAAACCCAATTATTGCTTTCTGTCGCGCAAGAAGTGATGATCACATCATCTATATCCCTAGCGTTAATGCCCTTATAAAGCTTATCTAGCGCTTCTGCAATGGCCGGATGGGTTTCTGTACCAAACTGGTGTAACGAGCTAGGATTCCCGTAATGATCCCTTAAAAAAGGATCCATGATCTCTTTGACTTTAGGGTCAATCCTAGTTGTAGCGTTATTGTCTAAATAAATTCGTTGTAACAAATGAGTGTTCTCCTTAAAAATTTTACATAGATTTCTTATCTAGGTCTAAATTATGATTAAATACAAGATATTTTCTTAATTTTAACTTAAAAATAAGATGAATTTTAAAAAACATTTTGAGAAACGCTATTGTCGCTTAAGGTTTTTTAAGGGGTCTCCCACGCCTGTCTTTCAAAGCGTCTATCCCCCCTTGTTGGTAACGCTTCTCCCACACATAGAGTTTTTGCAATTGTTTCGCGACTTCTTTTTTCGTGGGCTTAATGCCCTTAAGATTATAAAGAGCGGTAACGATAATGGGCTTTGGGACATTAAACCTTTGGATAAATTCCAAACAATCTTTTTTGAGCTGGGAGTCTTGCTTGTTTTTAGTAATATCCACATGGCTTAAATATTGCAACACATAAAGGCGTTTTTCTTCATCTTCTTGCGCGATTTCTGGGGCTAACTCCATCCCTTGACTAACGCCTTTAAAAAACTTATTTGAAGCCTCTTGGGCGGGATAAACGCTCAAATAAGTTTCTAGTAAAGAAATCACTCTTTTTTGCTGTTCCAATAGTGCGTCTATTTTGGCACTCAAACGATTTATTTTACTTTCCATGCGTTCAATGGTAACTAGTAAAAATAAATAACTATTTAATCATTAAAAATGATTATTCTAATATCATGCTCCAAAGTAAGATGTATTTTTATGATCATGCTACAATAAGAAAACACAAAACGATTTCAAAGAAAAAGGTCTTAAAATGAAAACTTTTGAAGTGATGATTCAAACCGATTCGCAAGGGTATTTGGACGCTAAATTTGGCGGTAACGCTCCTAAAGCGTTTCTCAATTCAAACGGCTTACCCACTTATTCGCCTAAAATCTCATGGCAAAAAGTGGAAGGCGCTAAAAGCTACGCTTTAGAATTAATAGATCATGACGCGCAAAAAGTGTGCGGCATGCCGTTTGTCCATTGGGTCGTGGGCAATATTTCTTACAATGTCTTAGAAGAAAACGCTTCCATGATGGATAAAAGGATTGTTCAAGGGGTCAATTCGCTCACTCAAGGCTTTATCCGTTCCCCTCTTAATGAAAGCGAAAAACAACGCTCCAATCTCAACAATAGCGTCTATATCGGCCCCATGCCCCCTAATGGTGATCACCATTACTTAATTCAAGTGTATGCCCTAGACATTCCTAAACTGGAATTAAAAGCCCCTTTTTTCTTAGGCGATTTGCATGACAAAATGCGCAACCATATCATCGCCATAGGGAGAAAGGAATTTTTATACAAACAGTTTGTAAGGAAATAAACTGCTTGTTTGTAGGTTTAATTCAATGAACCTACAAATAGAGCATGGAAGCAAAAACGATGATTGATTTAAGGCAAGCGGAATTTTTGATATACCTCTAAAATCCTCTTTTCATCTAACATGCTTTCTTCAATCCTTGTGCCTATCAAATCGGCATGGCGTTTTTTAAATTCTTTTAAAGGGATCAAATCGTCATAAACGATAGCGTTTCGCCTCTTTTTAGCTAAAGGGAAGTGCCATTGCACCATTTCCTTATCTTTAATGTGGTGTTTATCTTTAAGCTTTAGGACTTCATAACTTTCATCATTGTAGCGCCAAATTTCAAAAGGCTCGCAATCGTTATACAATAACCAATGATCCCCCCATGCGTCTAAAAACCCAAAATCCCCATCATTACGAACAAACACTTCAAAATCTCGCACCACAAAATTAATGCGCGAATACATCACAACCTCTTTAATGCTCTTAGGGATATAAAAACTTTCATAAAGCTTTTTAGCGTCATAGATATGATCGCAATCAATTTTTACTACCCATTCATTTTTAGGGATAAAAGAAAGCGTATAATTATAATAGTGATAAAGTTGGTGCCACAAACTCGGGCAATCCTTTAGAATGACTTCATAAGGATAGCTAATAGGGATGAATGAGGGGAACTTTTTACAAAACTCTAAAACCACTTCTTTAGAGCCATCATCGCAATCATTAAAACCAATGACCCCCCTTTGAACGGCAGGAAGCATAGAAAACAAACTCTCTTCTAAAGTAACGATTTCGTTTTTGACCCTGATAAAAGCCCATGGGTTTAAAGGGCTTTTAGGGTTTTGACTTCTTTTATCATAGTCAAAATAACCCGAATGCGTGGGATTGGGTAAAGTTAAAGTGGGATGGATAACCCTATCTTCTAAATGCCCCCCCCCCCATAATTATAATTAAGAGAACTATTTTTATAAATACTCTTATTGTATTCAATGAAACTTTCATTATTTAAAGAAGCGATAGCTAAAAACACGCTTTCTTGATAATCATGGTTGAATAAAGCTTTTTCTTGAAGAGAATGAAGTTTTTTAGCCTCTAACATTTCCTTAATTTCATGATTGATTCCACAATGAGCGTCCCTATCATGAGCACTTTCATGGGCGTTTTTTGCCCCCTTAAAACCACGAACGCACCTCATTATAAAAGGCATTCTCTCTTTAACAAAACCCTTGATTTTATTTTTTAACCCCATAAAAACTCCCAATTTAAAAATATAAAACGCTACCGCAAGCAAAACCTTATTATACTACACTCTCGCCACACTTCCAAAACGCTCCCTAACTTCTTTATCTAACGCTAGCACTTCATCTAAAGTAGAGAGCTTGAAAGATTTTTTAGCATACAATTCTAAAGCTTGAGAAATGATTTGGATAAAGCCTCCAAAGGCGATTTCTTGATTTAAAAACTTCTCCATCGCCACTTCATTACTCGCATTCAGCACCACGCCAAGCTTTGGGTTTTCTAACAACAAATCTTTATAACGCCACAAAGTGTAGCGCTCCATGCTAATGGGTTCGAATTTAATCGCGCTTAAAGCGTATAAATCTAAGGGTTTAATGGAAGCGTTCAAAGAAGCTAGTTTAGGGTTAATGGCGTAGCTTATGGGTAGTTTCATGTCCGCGCTCGCTAAATGCGCGATGACAGAGTTGTCTTCAAATTCCACCAAAGCATGCACGATAGAACTTCTTTCAATCAGCGCGTCAATCTTTAAAGACGCGCCAAAAAGCCAATAAGTTTCTAAAATTTCAAAAAGCTTATTGACCATGCTCGCTGAATCAATGGTGATTTTATCCCCCATGCTCCAATTAGGGTGCTTGAGCGCGCTTTGCGCGTTTTGAATAGCGATAAGATCTAAGGGCGTGTCCCTAAAAGCCCCCCCACTCGCGCTAATGATTAAGGATTTAGGCTTTAAAGTCTTGTTTTGCAACAACGCCCACAAACCAAAATGCTCGCTATCAATGGGCGTGATTTTGGAAATGTCTAACAAATGCCCCGCGCTCACTAAACTTTCTTTATTCGCTAGGGCTAGTTTTTTGTTCCTTTGTAAGCTTTTAAAGCTCGCTTTCAATCCGGCTACGCCCACAATGGCGTTAAGGACTAAATTGGAAACGCACTCCTCTATCATCGCATCAATGCCGTCTAGCCCTACAAACACTTCCGCACCCAAAGGCTCTAAATTATTCAAATCGCTAGGATCTAAGATCGCCACTTTCTTGGGTTTGAAAATTTGGATTTGCTCATTGATTAAAGCGATATTTTTCCCACAGCTTAAGGCTTCTATTTCTACGCCAAATTTTTTTGCGATTTTAAGGGCGTTTTTCCCAATAGAGCCGGTGCTTCCTAAAACAACCATTCAATCCCCTAAAAACACCGCCGTCTCTTTCCAAATTTCCAAAAAATACAACAACGCATGCAAGCTTAAAGCCCCAAAAAGCATGGAATCCAATCGGTCTAAAACGCCCCCATGCCCGGGTAAAATCTTACCGCTATCCTTGATCCCGACTTTTCTTTTCAAATAGCTTTCATACAAATCCCCAAATACCGCCATAAGCGCGATTAAGAAACTGAATAAAAGCGCCATAAGAAAGCCTCCGCTCAATTTCCCCATGCCCACAAACGATCCAAAAACGCTCGCCAAAACAACGCCAATCAACGCGCCCTCTAAGGTTTTATTCGGCGAAGTGGCTGTGAAAGGGGTTTTGCCTAAAAGCTTGCCTCCAAAAAACGCCCCCACATCGCTTGCGACCACCACCACTAAAAGCCAGATGATCGCCACTGCGCCAAAATCCTTATAAATCCCAAAAAGCGCAAAAAACCCAACGCCCGGATACAAAAAGGGTAAAATGGCTTCGCTGTGGTGCGCTTTTTGATAAGCGATGACGCTAGCCATGACCATGGCGCTAATAAGAGCGCATTCTACAGGATGCCCGTTAAAATACGCCGCTACCCATGACAACACTAAAATGAGATACAAGCTAAAGCTCGCTTTGACCTGGAACAACCTTAACGCTTCAAAAAACCCTACCGCATAAATCCCCCCAAAACAGCCCAAAACAACAACAAATTGTCCGCATACAAAATCAAGCCCGCCACAACGATTAAAACAACCCCTGTAATGTAACGAGACTTTTCTTTAAATAACTCTTCTTTCACTTTTTTCCTTAATCAATTAAATATCAGCGAAACTAAAAAATAGCTAAACGCGCTAATCAAAACAACGCCCACTAAATTAAGCCACAAGCCGGCTTTAATCATATCCGTTATTTTAACATACCCAGAGCCATAAGCTATCGCATTCGGTGGGGTGGCCACAGGGAGCATGAACGCGCAAGTCGTGCTCAAAGCTACAGGAATGGTCAATAACAAGCTTTGGTGGTTTTCATAACCCATGCCCATCGCCACTCCCCCAATCACCGGCAAAAACGCCGCAGCGGTGGCGGTGTTAGAAGTGATTTCGGTTAAGAAAATGACCATTAAAGTTACCATGACAATGATGAATAAAATCGGTAAATGCGAAAAGCCAGAAACCAAATGCCCGATCCACAAGCTCAACCCGGTTTTAGAAAATTGCGCGCTCAAAGCTAACCCACCGCCAAATAAAAGCAACACATCCCAAGGGAGTTTTTTAGCAACACCCCAATCAATGAGCCTATCGCCTTGATTGTTAGCGGGCAAAATGAATAAAAGCGCAGAAACCCCCATAGCGATCACTGAATCAATCTTATCTATCTTAATGCCCCAAGATTTTAAAATCGTATCTAAAAAAATCCACCCTAAAGACGCTAGGATAAAAATAACGCCCACCGAGATTTCCGCCTGACTCAAACGGCCTAGTTTGTTTAACTCTAATCTAACGACTTCCTTACCCCCTGGGATTTCTTTAATCTTTAAAGGGAAAATCACATAAGTGAGCAAGAGCCACGATAAAATGAGCATGATAAAGGCTAACGGCGTCCCAAACACCATCCACTGAGCGAAATCAATTTCAATATTGAAAGCGGTTTTCATATAGCCGGCTAATAAAGCGTTAGGGGGCGTGCCAATCAGAGTGCCTAAAGAGCCAATAGAAGCCGAATAAGCGATGCCAAGCATCAAGCAAATGCTGAAATTCGTGCGATAAATGGTGGTCTTTTCTTGAATCACTTGAGCGATGTCCTTACCCTTATGCACGATATTGCCCATAATACCCCCATGCGCTTTGGTGATTTCTTCTTTTTTGTAGAATGCATGAGAGGCGTTTTCTTTACCCACAAGTTTAGCGACTAATTGCAAAACGCTCATGCCAACAGGAAACATCATCACCGCCGTTGCGGTATTGCTCACCCACATAGACAGAAATCCTGTGGCTATCATGAAACCTAAAATCAACCTCCTTGGGCTTGTGCCTACTAATAAAATAATGCTTAAAGCGATGCGCGTGTGCAAATTCCATTTTTGCATGCTTAAAGCTAAAATAAACCCTCCCATAAAAAGAAAGATAATGGGCGATGCGTAAGAAGCGCTAACGCTAGAGAATTGATCCACGCTAAAGACGCTAAAAAGCACCAAAGGTAAAAGTGCGGTTGCGGGCAAGTCAATGGCTTCAGTCATCCACCATATCCCCATTAAAACAGCCACCCCAGCCACAACAGGCATCGCCTTATAATTCAAAGAACTGAGCTTGGGGATTTCTTCTACAATATGAGGCATTTGAGCGTCTAAAGCGTAATAGATAATAAGCGCGATTAACGCTCCCCCTATGAGACCAAACAAACGAACGATCTTGGTGCTTTTGTCATCAGCGTTCGTATCGGCATGCGAATGATTTTCCATTTTATTTTACCCTTTAAAATTACTAACCTACATGCTACAATAAAACCTTTTTAAAACTAGGGTTTTAGAAAAATAAAATCAAAACAGGAAAAAGAGTGGTAAAAGAAAGTGATATTTTAGTGGTTGGTGGGGGGCATGCGGGTATTGAAGCGAGCTTGATTGCGGCTAAAATGGGGGCTAGAGTGCATTTAATCACCATGCTCATAGACACGATCGGTTTAGCGAGCTGTAATCCAGCTATTGGAGGCTTGGGTAAAGGGCATTTGACTAAAGAAGTGGATGTGTTAGGAGGGGCTATGGGGATTATTACAGATCATAGCGGTTTGCAATATCGTGTGTTAAACGCTTCTAAAGGGCCAGCGGTTAGGGGGACTAGAGCGCAAATTGATATGGATACTTACCGCATTTTTGCAAGAAATCTCGTTTTAAACACCCCTAATTTGAGCGTCTCTCAAGAAATGACCGAAAGTTTAATCCTTGAAAACGATGAGGTAGTGGGCGTAACCACGAACATTAATAACACTTACAGAGCTAAAAAAGTGATCATCACCACAGGCACTTTTTTAAAAGGGGTGGTGCATATTGGCGAACACCAAAACCAAAACGGGCGCTTTGGGGAAAACGCTTCCAATTCTTTAGCCTTGAATTTAAGGGAGCTTGGCTTTAAGGTGGAGAGGTTAAAAACCGGCACTTGCCCAAGAGTGGCCGGCAATAGCATTGATTTTGAAGGCTTAGAAGAGCATTTTGGGGATGCAAACCCTCCCTATTTCAGCTATAAAACCAAAGATTTTAACCCCACCCAACTCTCTTGTTTCATCACTTACACTAACCCTATCACCCACCAAATCATTAGGGATAATTTCCACCGAGCCCCCCTTTTTAGCGGTCAAATTGAAGGCATAGGCCCTAGGTATTGCCCTAGCATTGAAGATAAAATCAACCGCTTTAGCGAAAAAGAACGCCACCAGCTGTTTTTAGAGCCTCAAACCATTCATAAAAGCGAATATTATATCAACGGCTTAAGCACCTCTTTACCCCTAGACGTGCAAGAAAAGGTCATTCATTCTATCAAAGGCTTAGAAAACGCGCTCATCACGCGTTATGGCTATGCGATAGAGTATGATTTCATCCAGCCCACAGAATTGACCCACGCTTTAGAAACCAAAAAAATCAAAGGGCTTTATTTGGCCGGGCAAATCAATGGGACTACCGGCTATGAAGAAGCGGCGGCTCAAGGGCTTATGGCTGGGATTAATGCGGTGTTAGCCTTAAAGAATCAAGCCCCCTTTATTTTAAAGCGCAATGAAGCCTATATCGGCGTTTTGATTGATGATCTGGTTACTAAAGGCACGAATGAGCCTTACAGAATGTTTACTAGCCGGGCCGAATACCGCTTGCTTTTAAGAGAAGACAACACGCTTTTTAGGTTAGGCGAGCATGCCTATCGTTTAGGGCTTATGGAACAGGATTTTTATAAGGAATTGAAAAAAGACAAACAAGCAATACAAGAAAACTTGAAACGCCTTAAAGAATGCGTCCTTACCCCTAGCAAAGAAGTATTAAAACGCTTGAATGAATTAGATGAAAACCCTATCAATGACAAGGTTGATGGCGTCAGCCTTTTAGCGCGCGATAGTTTTAATTTAGAAAAAATGCACTCCTTTTTTAGCTTTTTAGCCCCCTTGAATGAGCGGGTTTTAGAGCAGATTAAAATTGAATGCAAGTATAATATTTATATTGAAAAACAACACGAAAATATCGCTAAAATGGATAGCATGCTCAAGGTGTCTATCCCTAAACATTTTGTGTTTAAAGGCATTCCAGGCCTTAGCTTAGAAGCGGTAGAAAAATTAGAAAAATTCCGCCCCAAAAGCCTTTTTGAAGCTTCAGAAATCAGTGGGATCACCCCGGCGAATTTAGACGTTTTGCATTTGTATATCCATTTGCGGAAAAACTCTTAAAGGATTTTTAATGGACGCTTTAGAAATCACCCAAAAGCTCATCAGCTACCCCACCATTACGCCCAAAGAATGCGGTATTTTTGAATACATTAAATCGCTTTTTCCTACTTTTAAAACCCTAGAGTGTGGGGAAAATGGCGTGAAAAACCTTTTTTTATACCGCATTTTTAACCCCCTCAAAAAACATGCAGAAAAAGAACATGCAAAAGAAAAGCATGTAAAAGAAAATGTTAAGCCCTTGCATTTTTGCTTTGCAGGGCATATTGATGTCGTGCCTCCTGGGAACAACTGGCAAAGCGATCCCTTTAAGCCCATCATTAAAGAAGGGTTTTTATACGGCCGTGGGGCGCAAGACATGAAAGGGGGCGTGGGGGCGTTTTTGAGCACGAGTTTAAATTTTAACCCTAAAACCCCTTTTTTGCTTTCTATTTTACTCACGAGCGATGAAGAAGGACCAGGGATTTTTGGCACTAAGCTCATGCTAGAAAAACTCAAAGAAAAGGATTTGCTGCCCCATATGGCGATTGTGGCTGAACCCACTTGCGAAAAAGTCTTAGGCGATAGCATCAAAATTGGCCGAAGAGGCTCCATTAATGGCAAACTCATTTTAAAAGGCGTTCAAGGGCATGTGGCTTACCCGCAAAAATGCCAAAACCCTATTGATACGCTCGCTTCGGTTTTGCCCTTAATTTCAGGAGTTCATTTAGACAATGGCGATGAGTGTTTTGACCCTTCAAAATTAGTCATCACCAACTTGCATGCAGGGTTAGGGGCTAATAATGTGACTCCAGCGAGCGTAGAAATTACCTTTAATACGCGCCATTCTTTAAAAACCACCCAAGAGAGTTTGAAAGAATATTTAGAAAAGGTTTTGAAAGATTTGCCTTATACTTTAGAATTAGAATCAAGCAGTTCGCCTTTCATCACGGCTTCTCATTCAAAGCTTACCAGCGTTTTACAAGAAAATATTTTAAAAACATGTCGCACCACCCCCCTTTTAAACACCAAAGGCGGCACGAGCGATGCGCGATTTTTTAGCGCTCATGGCATAGAAGTGGTGGAATTTGGCACCATTAATGACAGGATCCATGCCATTGATGAAAGGGTGAGCTTGAAGGAATTAGAGCTTTTAGAAAAAGTGTTTTTGGGGGTTTTGGAGGATTTGAGCGAAAAATAAATGAAATAAAGTAATCGTTTTAAGTGGGTTTTTGTTTTTAACGCCAACGCCTTTTTAGCCGATACCAGCTCAAGCTTTAAGCACGCTTGCAACCCATTTGTTGCAACCTTGTTATAAGAGTGGGGCAATGCTTGACAAAATAACCAAAGCTTGCTATAATCTCTCCCCATTTTGCAACCTTTGGTGAATTTCTTAAGAGGTTTTTACCAAGCCACTCTTAAAGGGGTGGCTCAATCAACTTTTTAAAACAAACTCTTTTAATACAGCTTCTCACTAGTATCCCCTATCGCATGGCAATCCAGATCAAGCGTTGGAACGCGCTTAAAAGAGAAGCAATTCTCAATTATTTTTTTATTTCACCAATAAAATGGCATTTAATAAGGCTTTAATCGTCAATATTTGATTATAATTATAAAGGATTACATTTTTTTAATAAGAGATATATCATGCTAGGGAGTGTTAAAAAAACCCTTTTTGGGGTCTTGTGTTTGGGCGCGTTGTGTTTAAGAGGGTTAATGGCAGAGCCAGACGCTAAAGAACTTGTTAATTTAGGTATAGAAAGCGTGAAGAAACAAGATTTCGCTCAAGCTAAAGCGCATTTTGAAAAAGCGTGTGAGTTAAAAGAAGGTTTTGGGTGTGTTTTTTTAGGGGCGTTTTATGAAGAAGGGAAAGGAGTGGGAAAAGACTTGAAAAAAGCCATTCAATTTTACACTAAAGGTTGTGAATTAAATGATGGTTATGGGTGTCGCCTACTAGGAAATTTATACTATAACGGACAAGGCGTTTCTAAAGACGCCAAAAAAGCCTCACAATATTACTCTAAATCTTGTGAATTGAACCATGCTGAAGGGTGCACGGTATTGGGAAGCCTACACCATTATGGCGTAGGCACGCCTAAGGATTTAAGAAAGGCTCTTGATTTGTATGAAAAAGCTTGCGATTTAAAAGACAGCCCCGGGTGTATTAATGCAGGATACATGTATGGTGTGGCAAAGAATTTTAAGGAGGCTATCGTTCGTTATTCTAAAGCATGCGAATTAAAAGATGGTAGGGGGTGTTATAATTTAGGGGTTATGCAATACAACGCTCAAGGTACAGCAAAGGACGAAAAGCAAGCGGTAGAAAACTTTAAAAAAGGCTGCAAATCAAGCGTTAAAGAAGCATGCGACGCTCTCAAGGAATTAAAAATAGAGCTTTAGTTTCAATAAAGTTAAGCTAAACGCTGCGTTTAGCTGGCTTTTACGCTTTTTATATTTTAAGGAAAACATAAACCCTACGAACCAATCTTTTTAATTATAAAGAAGCTTTTATCGAACCCGTTCATTCCAAGTGCCGTTTTGAGATTGGTGTTTGAAGGGTTTAAGCAGTTTTCAAACCCTTAAAAAGGGTTTTTTCCTACAACGCCTTCAATAGCACGCTATTTAAACGCTCATTAAAGCTTTTAGCGTCTTTTAAAACCCCTTTTTCTAAAAGCTTCGCCCCATCATAAAGCAACCAGATAAAAGCACTCAACTGCTCTTTATCTTCGCATTTTAAGAGTTTTTGCAAAATCGCATGGTTAGGGTTTAATTCTAAAGTTTTCTTGCTTTCAGGCACGCTTTGCCCCATTTGACGCATCCAATTAGCCATCATCGCATTTGGTTCATCGCCTATTAAAGCCACCGCTGAAGTGAGATGACCAGAAAGCTCTACGCCCTTAATCTCATCTTTAAGATTTTCTTCAAACGCTTTGATTAAATCTTTAAACTGATCTTTTACCTCATCATGGATTTCTTCCAAACCAAGCTCTTTCAAGCTCTCGCTATGGCTAGCGTCTCTAAAGGGCGTTTTATCGTATTCATTCACGCCTGGCATCACAAACGCATCAATTTCATCGCTCAATAACAAAACATCATAGCCTTTTTGAGCGTATTTTTCCAAAATGGGGGACGCTTTTAGTAAGTCTAAATTTTCGCCTAAAAGGTAGTAAATGCTTTTTTGATTTTCTTTTAAATTTTCTTTGTATTCTTTTAAAGAAATCCATTCTCCTTTGTTTTTAGAATAGAATCTCAACAATTCTAAAAGTTTTTCTTTGTTTTCAAAATCCCCATACAAGCCTTCTTTTAACACTTTCCCGAAAGGCTCATAGAATTTATGGTAATTCTCCTTATCCTTGCTCAGCCTTTCAATCTCGCTTAAAATCTTTTTCACTGAAGCCGAACGGATATTGGCTAAAATCTTATTCTGCTGTAAGATTTCACGGCTCACGTTCAAGGGCAAATCTTCGCTGTCAATCACGCCTTTAACAAACCTCAAATAAGACGGCAACAATTCTTTGTCATCATCAGTGATAAACACCCTTTTAACATAGAGTTTGACCCCGCTTTTATAATCCACCCTAAACAAATCAAAGGGCGCTTTGCTAGGGATATAAAAAAGCGTCGTGTATTCTAAAGAGCCTTCCACTTTATTATGGATATAGCTCAAAGGCTCGCTGTTATCATGCGCAAACGATTGGTAAAAGTCTTTGTAATCCTTGTCTTTCAATTCGTTCTTATTCATTTTCCATAAAGCGCTCGCTTGATTGATCTGATCGCATTTTTCTTCTTTAACTTCTTTTTTATTATCCCCTTCGCCCTCAAATTTCGTATCGGTGTAAGTTAAAAAAATAGGGAAAGGGATATGCTCAGAATACTTTTTAACAATGCTATCAATCTCCCAACGGCTCGCAAAATGAGAATCTTCATCTTTTAAAAAGAGGGTGATTTCTGTGCCTTGCTCCTCTTTGACGCATTCGCTGATTTCAAACTTGCCCTTACCATCGCTCACCCATGCATAAGCTTGATGACTGATAACTTTTTTGGTTTGAACGACAATCTTACTCGCTACCATGAACGCCGAATAAAAGCCCACGCCAAATTGGCCAATTAAGGCGCTATCCTTTTTCTTATCCCCACTCAAAGTGCTCAAAAAACTCTTCGTGCCTGATTTAGCGATCGTGCCTAAATGCTCGATGAGATCGTTTTTATCCATGCCTATACCATTGTCTTTAATCGTTAAGGTCTTTTTCTGGCTATCAAAACTCAAATGAATGCTAGGCGTGGTATTCAGCCCTTTTAATTTCTCATCGGTTAGCATCAAATAATTCAGCTTATCCAAAGCGTCGCTCGCATTAGAAATCAACTCCCTTAAAAAAATCTCTTTATTAGAATACAAAGAATGGATCATCAAATCCAAAAGCTGGTTGATTTCAGTTTGGAAGGTGTATTCTTGATTAGACATTGAACTTTTCCTTTAATAAAATTTTTAAGATTATACAATAAAAGCGCGCTTTAAAGGGGTATGCTATGGCTTAAAAAATCGCATGAAAGGATGTTTAATTTCTTAAAAATGATAACTCATATAACTCATCAAATAGCTTCTATTTTGAATGGTTTGAGCGAAATCAGGGTTATAACCGCTTGTAAAAAACCCTACCTTATAACCCTTATGCATCATGATTTGATAGCCATTAACCATTAGCATGAAATAGATATGTTTTTTAATATTATATTTGAGAGTAACCCCTAAGCTTTGCGAATCAGCCCTTGGGGAATAGGTCAATTTCCCATACAATTGCACCAAAAGATTCTTAATACTTTTCCCTACAAAAGCGTTAATCGTTATGGAATTAGCGTTGTAAAAATTGGAATAAGCGTCTTCATAAGGGGTGTCATCTTTCGTGTCATAAAAAGGATCAATGGGTGAGCCATTCCAGCCTAATTGAACGCTCGCGTTCCCAAAATTCTTATACGCGCTCCAGCCAAAACGATAAGAGCGGAAATTCACTCTTTGAAACACAAACAAAGCCGCGCTTTTTTTACCCACTAAAGCGGCCCTATAATAATCTTTAGACAGATAATCGCTATAGAGAGGAAACCATGCGTAAAAAGTCGTTTGGATGCGCCAAAGAGATTTCCAATAAGACTTTGTGTCATGGGTGATTTCAAATCCAGGAGCGTTAAAATTCTTAGGGTAAAACCAAATAAAAGGCGCAACCCTAATGTATTTATTTTCGTAAATAAGGTTGAAATTGTGCATGCCGTAGTTGGTTTTTTGCTTGTAATTGACAGGAGCGTAAAAATCCCTAATGTATTGCTCATTGGCTAAAGCCCTTCCAAAGGTGCTAAACCACTCTATTCTAAACTTTTTCCACCGGTAAAAAAGCTCAAACCCTTGATTAAACCCGCTCAAAAACAAAGCTTTAGAAGGGTAACGCCCTAGTTTAATCCCAAAAATGTCCTTATATTGATAATCTAAATACAAGTTATATAACACATAAAGCCTGGCGTTTTGAGCCTTTTGCTCTCTGGTCCAATTTTGGCTGTGTTGCATCAAATAGCCCTCCCATCGCCCCATGTAATACCAGTTCGCCGGCTGAAACCCTGCCTTAGGGTTGGCTTCATCAATCAAAAACTTCGTGGAATCATACGCTAACGCCCCGATCTCGCCCCCCACCCCAAAACCCAATTTATGGTTTTCAATCCCTTTAGGGAGCAAACTGACATCAACTTGTAAGGCCCCGGTAGTGGTTACATAACTCCCTGTAGGGTAAATCCCTTTTTTGGAATTGATAACCGATTGGTTCAAAGCGATGCGCGAAAACGATCCCACTCTCGCGCTGATTTGATACTCAAAAGCATTGAGGAAAACCCCATGCAAAGCCAAAAACCCTAACCAAACTTTTTGATTAAGCACCCTTTTACCAAACACCTTTTTTATTGTAGTTTAATATTATGCCATAAACAAACTCGCAAACCGCTTGCTCATTGTTGTTTTGAAAAAAAAAAAAAACGATAAAATGACAAACCACCCACTCTTTTTTACAAAAAGCGGGTTCAATTTCAAGATTTAAGGACTGCGCATGCAAGAGATTATCCCTATTGTGGTGGCTTTTGATAATAATTATTGTATCCCTGCTGGCGTGAGTTTGTATTCCATGCTAGCGCACGCCAAACGAGAGAGAGAGAGAGAGTAAAACTCTTTTATCAAATCCATTGTTTAGTGGAGGATTTAAGCGCTGAAAATATAGCCAAATTAGAAGAAACGATCGCTCCTCTTAGCGCTTTTTCCAGTATAGAGTTTTTGGATATTACCCTTTCTAGTGAGAAATTAGAACCACGCCACAATCATTACAAGCTTGATGCTTCAATAGCTAATGAGATTAAAAAATTGTATTTAAAACTCAATTCTTTTTCGCAAAAACGCTTTTCTAAAATGATCATGTGCCGTTTCTTTTTCGCTTCCCTTTTCCCCCAATACGATAAGATGATCATGTTTGATGTGGACACTTTGTTTGTGGATGATATTAGCGAGAGCTTTTTTATCCCCCTTGAAGCGCATTATTTTGGGGCTGTGAGGGAAAAAGATTTGATCGCTATGAACAGGAATTCGGCTAAGGATTTATACGAATTACGCCAAATGCACGCAAAAACTATCGGCGTTGCTGACGCTTTCCCTAATTTAGAAGAAGCGCAAATCCTTTTTGACAACTACTTTAACGCAGGGTTTTTAGCCTTAAATTTAAAATTGTGGCGTGAAGAAAATCTGGAAAACCAATTGATTGCCTTTTTCATTTTGAAAAACGAAAAACTTTTATTTAGCGATCAAGACGCTTTGTGTTTTGTGTGCCGTGGTAGGATTTTAGAACTGCCTTATTCTTACAACGCCCACCCTAGCTTCCTTGATACGCCCCTATTCCCTAGCATTAAAGAAGCGCGCATGCTGCATTTTTGGGGCGATAAACCCTGGAAACTCTTAAGCGTCATTGGCGCGAAAAAATGGCATGAAATTTTGATCCAAACGCCTTTTAAAGACGCCTATTTTAACGCTCCCTTTTTAGTTCGCCTCTTTGAATCCCTTCAAAACAAAGACAAAGAAACCCAAGAAATCCACGCTCTTAAGAAAGCCTTATCTTTTTCAGACAAGCGGTATTCTTTTGAATTCCTTCTGCCCAGGCTTTCTTCTAAACTCCTTGCAGGATTTTTGCTTTTTAAAGTTAAACGAAAAGTGAAGCGATTGGTTAAAAAAATGCTAAAAGTATTTTTTAAAATTTAACACAAAAGGGCTTGACGCTAAGTCAAGCGGTATTTTCTTAAAAAAGCGGTCTTTCAAAACTAATGCGAATAAGCATGCGTTTGCGTGGGCTGGATGTCCTTGTTATCGGCTAGTTTTTCCCTTTCCACCTTGTCTAAAAAAGCGCTCAAATCCTTTGCCATTTTTTCAAAAATCTTAGCACTCACGCTATCAGGGTGAGAGATCACAATCGGTTCACCCTTATCCCCCCCTAAACGCACTTTAGGCTCTAAAGGGAGCTTGGCTAAAATCTGCGTGTTATAAGCCTCTAATAATCCACTCATGGAATTTGAGCCAAAAATCTCGCTCTCTTTCTTGCAATGCTCGCACACAAAACTCCCCATATTTTCTACAATGCCCGCAATAGGAATGTGTAGTTTCTTAAACATGTCCAAACTCCGTTTAGCGTCATCTAAACTCACTATTTGAGGCGTGGTAACGGTGATTCCTGCGCTCAAAGGCACGGCTTGGGCTAGCGTGAGCTGTGCATCGCCTGTTCCTGGGGGCATATCCACCACCAGCACATCTAAATCCCCCCAAATAATATCGCTTAGCATCTGCTCAATCGCTCGCATGAGCATGGGCCCTCTCCAAATGAGACTCTGCCCCTCATCATACAAAAGCCCCATGCTCATCACAGAAACGCCAAAAGCCTTTAAAGGAATGAGTTTTTTACCGCTAGGATCCATGATCACATCAGCGTTTTGCAAGCCCATCATTCTGGGGATATTAGGGCCATACACATCAGCGTCTAGTAGCCCCACTTTTTGGTTTAAATTCGCTAAAGCGATGCTTAAATTCACACTGGTGGTGCTTTTACCCACACCGCCCTTGCCTGAGCTTATCATGACCACATGCTTGATGTTTTTAGCCAGATTTTTAGTGGCGGGCTTTGGGGCTTGCGGTTTAGGTGGGGTTTTAATATCCAAATTCAAAGCTTTCACGCCTTTTTCTTGCATCGCTTTGGAGATATTTTCCCTTAAAATCGCGCTCGTTTCTTCAGAGCTTGAGGGGATTTCTATTAAAAGCCCTAATTGATCGTCATGCAAGGTGATGTTTTTAACAAAACCAAAGCTGACAATATCCTTTTCAAAATTAGGGTAGATGATCGTTTTTAACGCGTTTAAGACATCTTCTTGGGTGAGCATTTTAATCCTTAAAATGATAGTATTTGAAATTTCTTTATAGCATGTTTTGTTTAATTTTGCATTATAAATTAAGTTTGCGTTTTTAAAGGATAGAGCATGGAATTTTATAAGCGTGTTTTGAAATTGCACCATTTTAGGAATTTGGGTAAAAACTCGCCTACAGAATTGCTTTTAAATTCAAGTTTTGATGAAAAACATGGGGGGTTGGTGGTTTTAGTGGGGGAAAATAATGTCGGTAAAAGCAATGTTTTAGAAGCTTTGAAAATCTTTAATGATGCGGATGTCAAACTTTGCAGTGAGGAAGATTATTTCAAAGACCATGAAAAAGACACCCTTTTAAGTTTAGAAGAAGAAACAAGCCTTGATCACAAAATCACAGGTTTTTCTTGCGTGGATTTGAGGATCCAATCTAAAGAAGTCAGTCATAATTTAAAGGAATTATCAAAAACGCTAATCAGCTATCCTTTTGAAAAACATGTAGAAGCTTTAGGGGAACAATGCAGTAACTTCGTTTCTATTCCCATTAACAATGACGACTATTCAAATATTTGCACTTTTGTGAGTGATTTTATAAATCTTATAGCTTCTTACAATTTATTAGAATCATTTTTAGATTTTTATAAAGATAAATTAAAATTGAGCGAGCTTGTAACTGAATATGCCAACGCAACCAATAATCTGCTTTTCAAAAAATTAATCAAACATTTAAGTGGCAACAATCAATTGGTTAAAAATTTTTGTCAGTGCATTAAAGAAATCATAAAGTGCAATACGCCTAATAAAAAATACAACACAGATGAATTTTTCGTCATGGGGCAACACAAACAAAATCAATTAGCAAAAATTTATGCTCATTTTAAAGGATTTAGTGAAGGTGAAATCAAACCACAAAATGAAGACATCTTAAAAAAGCTAAAAAGTTTAGATGAAATTTTTAAGACTACCGACTTTACAAAATTCACACCAAAAACTGAAATTAAGGATATTATTAAAGAAATAGACGAAAAATACCCTATCAATGAAAATTTTAAACGGCAATTTAATGAGTTTGAATCAAATATTAAAAAACATGATGAAATAAAAAAGGATTTTGAGCGAAAAAAAGAATCATGGATAAAAGAAATTGGAAATGACTGCAAAAATCAAAAAGTGCTAGAGTTTAATTATGATGTTTTGTTGGATAATATCCAACAAATATGCAAAAATTATATAGAAAGTCATGCCGTTAATGATGTGTCTAAAGATATTAAATACATGATGTGTCAGTTTTATTTGAAACAGATAGATTTATTAGTCAATTCAGAAATTGTGCGATACAGATACAGCAATCTTTTTGAACCAATACAAAGATCTTTATGGGAGAGTATAAAAATTTTAGATAATGAAAGTGGCATTTATTTGTTCCCTAAAAATATTGGTGAAATCAAGGATAAATTTGAAGCAAACAAGGAAAAATTCAAACAAAGCAAAAATGTTTCTGAGTTCGCAGAATATTGCCGAGAGTGTAACCCCTATACAGCGTTTAACTTTCATCTAAATAATGGTTTATCTCATCAATTTGAAAAATTCGTGCCAATCATGAAAGAATACAAAGAGCCAAAAATCACAGATAATAACCTTAAGACTGCATTATTCACTCTCTTTGGTTATTCTTCCCCTTCTGAATTTAACCAATCGGATTGGTTCTTTAGAAATTCATTATTTAGGAAAATGGACTTTCACCCTAATACAATTTGGAATTTTTTTTGAGCATTTTAAAAGATGGTCAAGCGTTACAAATAATAATGTTTGATAAGAATAATGATTTAGAAATTTATGATTCTGAAAAATCGTTCAATATCCCTGAAAAATACTTACAAGAAAGAGATCAAAAAGAGATCAAACAATCAAAATATCTTTCAACTGAAGTAAAAGGCGAATGCAATAACAATGTATGTCAATTTGAATTTTTTAAAAAAGACACAAGCCACCTTTTATTTAAAGTAAGTTTTACAGAAATCTTAGAAAATCTTGCAGAAATCTTGGAATACAACATGCAATTAAAAATAGATTCTTTAATTACAAAAGAATTTAACAGGCTTTTAGCGATCGCTGAAGATAGTTCTCAAGATAGTTACCAATTAAAAATTCGTGTCCGGCACAACAATAAATTTTATGATTATTCAAAGGAATCTACGGCATATGAAATAAAACTTGAAATTCATGATTGCAGAAAATCTGATAATCAAAATGAGCCAATCATCTTAAGCCAGCAAAGCACCGGCTTCCAATGGGCGTTTAATTTCATGTTTGGTTTTCTTTATAATGTGGGATCACATTTTAGCCTTAACAAGAATATTATCTATGTCATGGACGAGCCAGCCACTCATTTGAGCGTGCCAGCCAGAAAGGAATTCAGGAAGTTTTTAAAAGAATACGCTCATAAAAATCATGTTACCTTTGTTTTAGCCACCCATGACCCCTTTTTAGTGGATACGGATCATTTAGATGAAATAAGGATTGTAGAAAAAGAAACAGAAGGCTCTGCGATTAAGAATCACTTTAACTATCCCCTAAATAATGCGGGCAAAGACTCTGACGCCTTGGATAAAATCAAACGCTCTTTAGGGGTGGGTCAGCATGTTTTTCATAACCCCCAAAAACACCGAATCATCTTTGTAGAAGGCATCACGGATTATTGTTATTTGAGCGCTTTTAAATTGTATTTTAATGAGCGTTACAAAGAATACAAGGACAACCCCATTCCTTTCACTTTCTTACCCATTTCAGGGCTTAAAAACAATCCAAACGCTATGAAAGAAACCATTAAAAAACTTTGCGAGTTAGACAACAACCCCATTGTTTTGATAGATGATGACAGAAAATGCGTTTTTAACCAACAAGCAACGAGTGAACGATTTAAAAGGGCTAATGAAGAAATGCATGATCCCATCACCATCCTACAACTCTCAGACTGCGACAGGCATTTCAAACAAATTGAAGATTGTTTCAGCGCAAACGATAGAAAAAAATACGCTAAAAATAAGCGAATGGAATTGAGCATGGCTTTTAAAACAAGGCTTTTGTATGGCGGAGAAGATGCGATAGAAAAACAAACAAAAAGAAATTTTTTAAAATTATTCAAATGGATTGCATGGGCTACAAACTTGATCAAAAACTAAACGCAACAAACGATTAAAAAAGGGTATATCAAATTTGATTATAATACCCCACAAATACTATTATTGAAAGGATTTTGATGTTTAAAAAAATGTGTTTAAGCCTGCTAATGATAAGCGGTGTTTGTGTGGGGGCAAAGGATTTGGATTTCAAGCTGGATTATCGCGCGACTGGGGGGAAATTCATGGGGAAAATGACGGACTCTAGTCTTTTAAGTATCACTTCTATGAACGATGAACCGGTGGTGATTAAAAACCTTATTGTCAATAGGGGAAATTCATGCGAAGCGACTAAAAAAGTAGAACCCAAATTTGGCGATAAGTTTAAAAAAGAAAAACTCTTTGATCATGAGTTAAAGTATTCGCAACAAATATTTTACCGCCTGGATTGCAAGCCTAACCAATTGTTAGAAGTTAAAATCATCACGGACAAGGGCGAGTATTACCATAAATTTTCCAAATAGAAATTTGGTCTTTGTTCTAATGGGGTGTTGGGGATAAAATTTAAAAATGCTAAAAACATTTTTTAATATAAAAGTTTTCGTAGCAAACGATAGCTTCTTGTAATGCGGTCTTAGAGGGTTAGGGGGGATTTAGTTGGGGATTAAAGGGGTATTAAAGTGCAAAATATCCCCCTATCCCCTTAAGAGTTTTGCTATCAAACCAAGCAACCAAAGCCCTATTTTTAAAAAAACAGACTAAAAAATATTAATTTCTATATTGGGTTCTCAATGGGTTGTTGGTTGAGTTTCTGCGTTTTTAGTTGAGACGCTACTAATCATTGGAAGAATTGGGTTCAAAAAAATATAAAAAATAATAGTCAGTTATTCATCTTATAAAGTTAAAGAAGCTTATATAACCTAACTCAGATAAGTATAAATATTATGACAATAATTGGTCCAATTATATAAGGAAAAAATATTATTATAGTAACTAGAATAGAGCCGAGATATTCAACGAATTATATTCTACTAAAAACCCATCACTCTCAACTTCATCGTCATCAGTATCGCCTCTAAATGCCATTATAGTAGCTCTAATAACTGTTAATACTAACCCAATAAGAACAATAGGTATTAAAAAAACTAGAATGCCACCTTTAGACATTATTCATCTTTTACTTTAAAAATAATTTCTGCTATAGGAAATAACATTCCTAAAGAAACCCCTTCATGGAGTTTCTTTTTGAGCTTGCTCTAAAGCCATTTGCGCATGCTTGCAATCCTTTTTAAAAGACTTCGTGATAAAATTAACCTTAAGCGTCGAATCAAAGGCTTTGTGGCATTTTTTAAGCTTGTGATCGCGCTCTTGCGGATCTTGCAAATAATATTTCACTGAATGCACAAAACTGAAATGAAACCCCATAGGAGGGATACGGCTATCTGGCGTGCCTTCACAATGATCACTACAATAATCACTTTGCGCTTCTAAACCCCCTAGCATGACTAACAATAAAAAAACAACCTTTTTCATCAAAATATTCCTTCAATCTTTTCTTAACTTCCTCCAAAATACACCAACGCTGAACCCCAAGTCAATCCCCCACCAAAAGCGTCTAAAAGCATTAAATCGCCCTTTTTCAAACGCCCTTCTTCATAAGCTTCACACATGGCCATAGGGATACTGGCTGCTGAAGTGTTGCCGTATTTATGTACGGTTAAAACCACTTGCTCATCTTTAAAATCCAAATGCTCTCGCACCGCTTGAATGATCCTAAAATTAGCTTGATGCGGGATAAACAAACGCACATCTTCAGGTTTGAGAGCGTTTTTTTCTAAGATCGTTTCCACATCTTTTAAAAGCGTTTTTACCGCTAGTTTGAACACTTCATTGCCTTTCATGCGCAAAAAAGGCTCTAAAGTTTCTTCTTTAGAATTAAAGGGCGTGGGTTTTAGAGTCCTTGGCGTATAGAGATAATTAGAAAAATTCCCATTCGCTGAAATCTGCACGTCTAAAACGCTTTCTTTTAAACGCTTGGTCCTGCCTATCACGCACGCCCCAGCCCCATCGCCAAATAAAATACAAGTCCCCCTATCCTTAAAATCCAACACGCTACTCGTTTTTTCTGCCCCCACAATCAGCACATTTTCATACATCCCGCTCTCAACATAAGCCTTAGCCACCGATAAGAGGTAAATAAAACCCGTGCAAGCGGCTGAAATATCAAACGCTGGCTTGTTTTCAATGCCTAATTTCGTGCTCAACACGCAAGCGGTTGAAGGCATGGCCAAAAAATCAGGGCTTAAAGTCGCCACAACCACCAAATCAATGTCTTGTGGGGTTAAATGCGCTCTCTCTATGGCCTGTTTAGCCGCTATTACCCCTAAATCGCTGCTTTTTTCTTCATCGTTAGCGAAACGGCGTTCTTTGATACCGGTCCTTTTTTCTATCCATTCATCGCTGGTATCCAAAAATTGTTGGAACTCTGCATTTTTCACACGCTCGCTTGGAACATGCATCGCAATGGATTTAAGAGAGGCGTAAAATTCCATTCAATCCCTTTACATAGTTATTTTTAGGCGTCTTGTTGATCGCTTTGGCTCTCAAAAGATTGAGATTTCAAACTCTCAAACGCTTGAGTAATCCTCAAACAAACCTGACTTTCAACAGCGCTAATAGCCTGATAAATCGCGCATTCAATCGCTCTAGCGTTGCTCTTGCCATGGCTGATGATCACGCTTTTATTCACGCCCAAAAGCGGCGCTCCCCCATACTCAGCGTAGTCGGTTTTTTGTTTTAAAATACCAAACGCGTTCTTAAGCATCAAAGCCCCCATTTTAGATTTAAAAGAGCTTTTAATTTCATCTTTAAAAATAGAGCCTATCGCGCTAGCGACCCCTTCTGTTGTCTTTAAGACCACATTCCCCATAAAGCCATCGCAAACCACTACATCCACAAGCCCTTTGAAAATATCGCTCCCCTCCACATTGCCATAAAAGAAGTCATAAGCTTTCAGCATCTTATGCGTTTCTTTAACGAGCGTATTCCCTTTAATATCTTCTTCGCCATTACTCAAAAGACCCACCTTAGGGCTGTCATAATGCAACACGCTTTTAGCGTATTCATACCCCATGAGAGCAAAATCAATCAAATATTCAGGCTTGCAATCCGTGTTCGCTCCTGCGTCTAACAGCACGCTAGGGCGTTTGCCAACGCTAGGCATTAAAGTGCAAATAGCGGGCCTTTCAACCCCCTTGATACGCCCTAAACGCAAGGTCGCTAAACCCATAGTCGCTCCGCTATGCCCCGCTGAAATCAAAGCGTCAGCCCCATTTTTTAAAATATCCATACCCAAGTAAATGGAAGATTCCTTACGCTTAATCGCCTCCGTGGCGGCTTCTTCCATTTTAATGTAATCTTGCGTGTGGATCATTTCCACTTTGCTGGCTAACTCTTTAGAAATAAAAGGGGTCGCTTTGTCTTTATCCCCCACTAAAACCACGCTAAAACTCTTATTCTCTAAAGCCCTTGAGACTCCCTCAATAATGGGTAAAACCCCATGGTCAGCCCCCATTAAGTCTATTACAATTTTCATCATGCGTCCTTAAAAGGCTTGTTGCAATCCGTTGCAATCCTTTAAAATACTTTCTATCACTAAAGATAGCTTTTATATTAGTATTCTTTAGTAAATTTGTTAATATGATGGGGGAGCTTCCAAGTGCCATCTTTGGCTTTCACAGGTTTAGCCAACTTAACGCTATAATGCGTGCGTCTTTTTGCCGCTCTTGTTTTACTCACTCTTCTATCAGGTACTGCCATAAATTCTCCTTTATTTCAATCTGCATAATGGTAGTCTAATTTAATAGACTCCACTTCAGAGCGTAAAATTTCGCTCAAATCAATAAAACCATTGAAAGATTCAATAACGTCTAAATTATCAAAATCCAAACTTTGGCTTTGCGTATCCCACAACCCGTCTGAAATATGCAAAACCAACGACTCATCAAGGCTTTTTTTAAACTCTTTACCGCTTGTATCGCAAATAAGCATCAATTCACCCTTAAGGTGCGCTTTCAAGCGGAACAATTTCGCCCCCACCCGCACGATTTCACCCTCTAAAACCACTCCCTCATGCTCTAAAGAAAAGACTTTAGGCGTATTAAAAGCGATTTTACGCATTTCAAATTGCGTGCTCAATTAAAACGCTCTTAAATCTTAAAACTCTCTAGCGGCGAAAAAGAAAGCGATTTCATTGTGTGCGTTTTCCAAGCTATCGCTCCCATGCACCGCATTAGCGTCAATGCTCTCAGCAAAATCCGCTCTGATAGTGCCTTTTTGAGCGAGTTTGGGATCAGTCGCTCCCATAAGCTCTCTGTTTTTAGCCACCGCGTCTTTACCTTCTAAAACCATAACCACCACCGGACCACTCACCATAAACTCTATCAAATCTTTAAAAAAGGGTCTCTCTCTGTGGATCGCATAAAAGTTTTCAGCGTCTTTAACGCTCAAATGCAAGCGTTTCATGGCCACCACTTCCAAGCCGTTACTCTCAAAGCGATCAATGATTTTGCCTACCACTCTTTTCTTAAGCGCATCCGGTTTAATAATAGACAGCGTTCTTTGTTTCAATTTAAACTCCTTGTGAATTGTTGATTATACAAAAATTTTCTAAAATATTACCCTTAAAATATTTTTTTAACGCTTAAAGAACGCTTTAATCTCTTCAACCTTGTTAGTCTTTTCCCAAGTGAATTCCTCTAATTCGCGCCCAAAATGCCCATAAGCTGAAGTGAGCGAATAAATGGGCCTTAACAAATCCAGGCTTTCAATGATGCCTTTTGGCGTGAGTTTGAAAACCGATTTCACGCATTTTTCCAACTCCGCGCTTGAATACTTGCTCGTGTTATGCGTGTTCACATAAATAGAAACCGGCTCTATCACCCCAATCGCGTAAGCAAGCTGCACGGTCGCTTTATCGCAAACCCCACTTGCTACCAAATTTTTAGCCACATAGCGGGCCGCATAAGCCGCGCTCCTATCCACCTTGCTAGGGTCTTTCCCGCTAAACGCTCCTCCTCCATGCGGGCAAAACCCTCCATAAGTATCCACAATGATTTTTCTGCCCGTCAAGCCCGCATCGCCTTGAGGCCCACCGATGACGAATTTTCCTGTAGGGTTTATAAAAAACTTGATATTGTCATGCAAATATTCTTTGGGTAAAACCTTATACACGATCTCTTCAATCACGGCTTCTTTTAAATGCTTTTGTGAAACTTCTGGGGAGTGTTGGGTGGAAATGACAATCGTATCAACGCTTACAGGCTTGTTGTTTTCATAACGCACGCTCACCTGAGACTTGCCATCAGGCCTTAAAAAAGGCAAGGTGTTGTCTTTTCTTTTTTGAGCCAAAGCGAAAGCGAGTTGGTGCGCTAAATGAATGGGTAAAGGCATGAGCGTTTCAGTCTCTTTGCACGCATAACCAAACATAAGCCCTTGATCCCCTGCCCCAATCTCGCCATCTTCTCTATCCACGCCTTGATTAATATCAGGGCTTTGCTCGCCAATGCCATTCAAAACCGCCGCGCTCCTGTAATCAAAGCCATAAAGGGCGTCTGTATAGCCAATTTTTTTAACCACTTCTCTTGCAATCTCTTGCATAGGGGCATAAACAGAAGTTTTTAACTCGCCAGTGATCATGCAAAAGCCATTAGAAACTAAAGTCTCGCATGCGACTTTGGCTTTTTTATCCCGCTCAATAATGTAATCTAAAACCGCATCGCTGATTTGATCAGCCATTTTGTCAGGATGCCCTTCGGTTACTGATTCGGAAGTGAAAAGAAAACTATCTTTCATCGTATTGTCCTTATTAAAATAATCGTTGGTGTTCAAAATGGGCTTATTATAGCTTATTTCATTCTTTAAGACTTAAAAAACCCTTTAGCTTTTTGCAACAAACTCGTTTTTTGCTGTTTCCTAAAATTCGTTCTTAAATGGGCTAAAAAATGGTGCCATTCATGGATTTCCATAGCAGGGATCGCTCCGGCAAAATTGGTATTAGGGGGCAAGTCTTTACCCACCGCGCTTTTACCCCCAATTTGAGTGAATTCACCCACATGCAAATGCCCCCCAATGCCCACTTGCCCGCCAAAAACCACATTACGGCCTGTGGTTGTAGATCCGCTCAAGCCCACTTGAGAGACAACGATGCTGTGTTCGCCTAAAACGCAATTATGCCCGATTTGAACCAGATTATCAATCTTAACGCCCTCTTTAATCAAAGTCTCGCCAAACACCGCCCTATCAATCGCCGTGTTAGCACCAATTTCCACATTTTTTTGAATCCTAACAATCCCCACATGTTCAATTTTGACATGCTCTCCTAAAGCGGTGTGCGCATAACCAAAGCCATCGCCTCCGATCACACTGCCCGCATGGATGATGACATTGTCTTCTAAAATCGTGTTTTGATACAAGATCACACGAGGATACAAAATACAATTTTTACCGATTTTCACCCCATCAGCGATCACCACGCCCGGATAAATCAAAGAATTTTCGCCAATTTCTACGCCCTCTCCAATCACAACATTAGGCATGATCGTTACTTTTTCAAAATGTTTAGGCTCATTCACGCTTTGTGGGTTTTTAAAAAAAGGGATTTTAAAGGCATGCGAAACTTTAGCGAAAGCTAAATGCGGGTTATCCACGACTAAAGCTTGCATGCTTTTAGGCACTTTAGAAGATTCTTTTTTGCGGATAAATACCGCCCCGGCTTTTGAATCTTTTAAAAGTTTAAGGTAACGCGCTTGGTCAATATAGCTAATATCATTAGGCGTGGCCTTATCCAATTCCGCTAATGCATGCACTTCAAAATCGTTTGAAAATTCCGTTTCAATAGAATAGGCGCTCAACAATTCGCTTAATTTCATCAATACCCCTTATTGTTCTGCAAATCCCACAATAGCGTAGCTTTATTATCTTTTTCTTCCACAGCCCCCATGCCCATCACATGATAGCCAGCATCCACAAAATGCACTTCCCCACTCACCCCATTAGACAAGCTAGAGAGCAAATACATCCCGGCATTGCCCACTTCCTCTAAACTCACATTTTTTCTTAAAGGGGCGTTGATTTCATTCCATTTTAAAATCATCCTAAAATCAGCGATCCCACTAGAAGCGAGCGTCCTGATAGGCCCGGCCGATAGGGCATTCACTCTAATATTATGTTTGCCTAAATCCACCGCTAAATAACGCACCGCGCTCTCTAGGGCCGCTTTAGCCAACCCCATCACGTTGTAATGCGCCATGTATTTGGTGCTACCCAAATAGCTTAAAGTCAAAACAGACGCCCCGTTATTCAATAAAGGTTTTAGGGTGTTTGTCAGCTCTATTAAAGAATAAACAGAAATTTCCATAGCGGTATTAAACGCGCTTTTAGAAGTTTCCAATAAGCTCCCCTCTAAAGCCTCTTTAGGGGCAAAGGCCACGCTATGAACGATAAAGTCCAATGAGCCTAAATCCTGCTTAATATTATTGTATAGCGACTTGAAATGCTCTTCTTTGCTCACATCCAATTCATACACATAGGGGCTATTCAATTCCTGCGCGATAGGCCTCACGCGCTTTTCTAAGCTCTCATTCAAATAAGTGAAAGCCAAAGTAGCCCCTTGATTGAAGCAAGATTGAGCGATCCCATAAGCGATGGATTTATTGTTTGCCACCCCTACAATAAGCCCTTTTTTACCTTTTAAAAATCCCATGATTTTCCTTTATAAAAATGAAATGATTGTTTTAAAATTTTCTAATTCCAAAGACGCGCTCCCGATCAATAAACCATCCACGCTATCAATCCCTAAAATTTCTTTAGCGTTTTGTATATTCACGCTCCCCCCATACAATAAAGGCGTTTTTTGATTTAAGATTTGTTTTAAAAAACCATGCGTGAGGTAAATATCTTCTAAAGACGCACTTTTTTTAGTGCCAATCGCCCAAATAGGCTCATAAGCCACAATCAAATTGGAATAATTGAGATCGATAGTTTCTAATTGCTCGCTTAAAAATTCCTTTACAGCCTTAAAGCCCTTTTCTCTGGTCGTTAAATCTTCGCCAATACAATAGACAATTTTAAAATTTTTATCTTTAAAAAAATCAAACTTTTCTTTCAAAAAGCTAGGGCTTTCCTTTAAAAGCGCTCGCCTCTCGCTATGCCCTATTAAAAGCGTGTGGATTTTTAATTCTTCTAAATGCTTGGAAGTGATTTCACCGGTAAAAGCCCCCAAATCTTTAGGGTAAGCGTTTTGCACTCCTAAAGTGAAATGCAAAAACGCGTTAGGCAATAACCCCAAAAAATCAGGGAACACAAACACCCTATCAAAATGCTGCGGCTTTAAAGTTTTTTCTAATTCTTTTAAATACGCATGGCTTTTAAAAACAGGCATAGCGGATTTGAAATTAGCCATGGCAATTTTTGTCATTGAATGATCCTTATTTTATTAGGTGGTAACTATCCCTTATTATACCTATATAGCGTTTAAAAAATGTAAATTTTAAACAATAGCCCCCTTGAATTGAATTTTTTTCCCAATTTAAGATCGGTTTATTAAGAAAAATTATTTCAAATGTAGTAAAATTAGGGCAGTGTTTTTGCGTCAAGCGATTCAGGTTAAATTTGAGTTTTTAGGAGCAGTTTTTATGCAACAAGAAGAGATTATAGAGGGTTATTATGGCGCCAGTAAAGGGCTTAAAAAGAGCGGTATTTACGCTAAGCTAGACTTTTTACAGAGCGCTACAGGCTTGATTTTAGCACTCTTTATGATAGCGCACATGTTTTTGGTCTCAAGCATCTTGATTAGCGATGAAGCCATGTATAAAGTGGCGAAATTTTTTGAAGGGAGCCTGTTTTTGAAAGCGGGCGAGCCGGCTATTGTGAGCGTGGTTGCAGCAGGGGTTATTCTTATTTTGGTTGCGCATGCTTTTTTAGCCTTGAGAAAATTCCCTATCAATTATAGGCAATACAAGGTTTTTAAAACCCATAAGCATTTGATGAAGCATGGCGATACGAGTTTGTGGTTTATCCAAGCCTTAACCGGGTTTGCGATGTTTTTCTTAGCGAGTATCCACCTATTTGTCATGCTCACAGAGCCTGAAAGTATTGGGCCTCATGGCTCAAGCTATCGTTTTGTAACGCAAAACTTTTGGCTTTTGTATATCTTCTTATTGTTTGCCGTAGAATTGCATGGCTCTATCGGGTTGTATCGCTTAGCGATCAAATGGGGGTGGTTTAAGAACGTGAGCATTCAAGGCTTGAGAAAAGTCAAATGGGCGATGAGCGTGTTTTTTATTGTTTTAGGGCTTTGCACCTATGGGGCTTACATTAAAAAAGGTTTAGAAAATAAAGACAATGGCATTAAAACCATGCAAGAAGCCATAGAAGCTGATGGGAAATTCCACAAAGAATAAGGGTAGAAAATGAAAATAACATATTGTGATGCGTTGATTATTGGAGGCGGATTGGCCGGGTTAAGGGCTAGTATCGCATGCAAACAAAAGGGTTTAAACACCATCGTTTTAAGCCTAGTGCCTGTCAGGCGTTCGCACTCTGCGGCCGCTCAAGGGGGCATGCAAGCGAGCCTTGCGAACGCTAAAAAAAGCGAGGGCGATAATGAAGATTTGCACTTTTTAGACACGGTTAAGGGGAGCGATTGGGGGTGCGATCAGCAAGTGGCTAGAATGTTTGTAACCACTGCCCCTAAAGCCATTAGGGAATTGGCCAGTTGGGGGGTGCCTTGGACTAGGATCAAAAAGGGCGATAGGCCTGCGGTCGTCAATGGTGAGCATGTAACTATCACTGAAAGAGACGATAGGCATGGTTATATCTTAAGCCGTGATTTTGGCGGCACTAAAAAATGGCGCACATGCTTTACGGCTGATGCCACAGGGCATACCATGCTTTATGCGGTCGCTAATGAAGCCTTACACCACAAAGTGGATATTCAAGACAGAAAGGACATGCTCGCTTTCATTCATCATGATAATAAATGCTATGGGGCGGTGGTAAGGGATTTGATCACGGGCGAAATTTCAGCGTATGTTTCTAAAGGCACGCTTTTAGCTACCGGAGGTTATGGGCGCGTGTATAAACACACCACTAACGCCGTGATTTGCGATGGAGCCGGGGCTGCAAGCGCGTTAGAAACCGGCGTGGCTAAATTAGGCAACATGGAAGCGGTGCAATTCCACCCTACCGCTTTAGTGCCAAGCGGGATTTTAATGACTGAAGGTTGTAGGGGCGATGGAGGGGTTTTAAGAGACAAGTTTGGCAGACGCTTCATGCCCGCTTATGAGCCGGAGAAAAAAGAGCTTGCGAGTAGGGATGTGGTCTCAAGGCGGATTTTAGAGCATATCCAAAAAGGCTATGGAGCCAAATCGCCTTATGGGGATCATGTGTGGCTGGATATTGCTATTTTAGGGCGTAACCATGTGGAAAAAAACTTGAGAGATGTGCGCGATATTGCCATGACTTTTGCGGGCATTGATCCGGCGGATAGCGAAGAGCAAACCAAAGACAACATGCAAGGAGCGCCCGCTAATGAGCCAGAATACGGCCAAGCGATGGCTAAGCAAAAAGGCTGGATCCCCATAAAGCCCATGCAACACTATTCTATGGGTGGGGTTAGGACAAACCCTAAAGGCGAAACCCATTTAAAAGGCTTGTTTTGCGCGGGTGAAGCGGCATGCTGGGATTTGCATGGGTTTAACCGCTTGGGGGGTAATTCCGTGAGTGAAGCGGTGGTCGCTGGCATGATCATAGGGGATTATTTCGCCTCGCATTGTTTAGAAGCGCAAATTGAAATCAACACGCAAAAGGTTGAAGCTTTCATTAAAGAAAGCCAGGATTACATGCATTTTTTATTGCATAATGAAGGCAAGGAAGACGTGTATGAAATCAGAGAACGCATGAAAGAAGTCATGGATGAAAAAGTGGGCGTTTTTAGAGAAGGCAAAAAATTAGAAGAAGCCCTTAAAGAATTGCAAGAGCTTTATGCGCGCTCCAAAAACATTTGCGTGAAAAACAAGGTTTTGCACAATAACCCTGAATTAGAAGACGCTTACCGCACCAAAAAAATGCTCAAACTCGCGCTTTGTATCACTCAAGGGGCGTTACTGCGCACCGAAAGCAGAGGGGCTCACACAAGGATTGATTACCCTAAAAGAGACGATGAAAAATGGCTTAATCGGACTTTAGCGAGCTGGCCTAGCGCTGAGCAAGACATGCCCACGATTGAATACGAAGAATTAGATGTGATGAAAATGGAAATCAGCCCTGATTTTAGGGGCTATGGCAAAAAGGGTAATTTCATCCCCCACCCCAAAAAAGAAGAGCGCGACGCTGAGATTTTGAAAACGATTTTAGAATTAGAAAAGCTTGGAAAAGACAGGATAGAAGTCCAACACGCGCTCATGCCTTTTGAACTGCAAGAAAAATACAAAGCCAGGAACATGCGTTTAGAAGATGAAGAAGTGAGGGCTAGGGGGGAACATTTGTATTCCTTCAATGTCCATGATTTATTAGACCAACACAACGCTAATCTAAAAGGAGAACACCATGAGTGATAATGAACGAACGATTGTAGTTAGAGTGTTAAAATTTGACCCTCAAAGCGCGGTGAGTAAGCCGCATTTTAAAGAGTATCAATTGAAAGAAACGCCTTCCATGACGCTCTTTATCGCTTTAAACCTCATTAGAGAGCATCAAGATCCGGATTTGAGCTTTGATTTTGTGTGTCGTGCTGGGATTTGCGGCTCTTGCGCGATGATGGTTAATGGGAGACCAAGGCTAGCTTGTAAAACCCTAACTTCTAGTTTTGAAAGCGGGGTGATCACGCTGATGCCCATGCCCAGTTTTACGCTCATTAAAGATTTGAGCGTGAATACCGGCGATTGGTTTAGCGATATGACTAAAAGGGTGGAGAGTTGGGCGCATTCTAAAGAAGAAGTGGATATTACTAGGCCAGAAAAAAGGGTTGAGCCTGATGAAGCCCAAGAAGTCTTTGAATTAGACAGGTGTATTGAATGCGGGTGCTGTATCGCTTCTTGCGGGACCAAACTCATGCGCCCTAATTTCATTGGGGCTGCTGGCATGAACAGAGCCATGCGTTTCATGATTGACAGCCACGATGAAAGAAGCGATGACGATTTTTATGAATTAGTTGGCGATGATGATGGCGTTTTTGGGTGCATGAGCTTGATCGCTTGCCATGACACTTGCCCTAAAGAATTACCCTTGCAAAGCAGTATCGCTACTTTGCGTAACCGAATGTTGAAAGTGGGTAAAAGCCGCTAATTTCTTTTTAGTGGGTCGTTTTTGAAAATCTTTTTAGTTTTTTTAAGCGTCTTTTTTTTTAATGGGTGTTTTGGGTTAGTCTATAAGACTCCCATTTCAAACCCCCCTATCTCTTATGATCCCTGCACTACCACCATTGGGAGTTTGTACACCAAAAATTTAAAAGAAAACCCTAACCATAGCGCGGCCATTCTTTTAGAAGACGGCTTTGATGCCTTGTTGCACAGAGTGGGTCTTATTAGAATGAGCCAAAAAAGCATTGACATGCAAACTTATATCTATAAAAACGACCTTTCTTCTCAAGTGATCGCTAAAGAACTTTTAAACGCGGCCAATCGTGGGGTAAAAGTGCGCATCCTTTTAGATGACAACGGGTTAGATTCAGATTTTTCAGACATCATGCTTTTAAATTTCCATAAAAACATTGAAGTGAAAATCTTTAACCCCTACTATATCCGCAATAAAGGCTTGCGTTATTTTGAAATGCTTGCGGATTATGAACGCATTAAAAAACGCATGCACAACAAGCTTTTCATCGTGGATAATTTCGCTGTCATTATAGGGGGGCGCAACATTGGGGACAATTATTTTGATAACGATTTAGACACGAATTTTTTAGATTTAGACGCTTTGTTTTTTGGGGGGGTTGCTTCAAAAGCCAAAGAAAGCTTTGAAAATTATTGGCGATTCCACCGCTCTATCCCTGTTTCATTGTTAAGAACCCATAAAAGACTCAAAAACAACGTTAAAGAAATCGCCAAGCTCCATGAAAAAATCCCTATCAGCGCTGAAGACAAAAACCAGTTTGAAAAAAAAGTCAATGATTTTATAGAACGCTTCCAAAAATACCAATACCCCATTTATTATGGGAATGCCATTTTTTTAGCCGATTCACCCAAAAAAATTGACACGCCCTTGTATTCGCCTATCAAAATCGCTTTTGAGAAAGCCCTTAAAAACGCCAAAGACTCCGTTTTTATCGCTTCATCGTATTTTATTCCAGGCAAAAAGATGATGAAAATCTTTAAAAATCAAATTTCTAAGGGGATTGAATTGAACATCCTTACCAATTCCCTTTCATCTACTGATGCGATAGTGGTCTATGGGGCGTGGGAAAGGTATCGCAACCAATTAGTGCGAATGGGCGCAAATGTCTATGAAATACGAAACGATTTTTTCAACCGCCAGATTAAAGGGCGCTTTAGCACCAAACATTCCTTACACGGCAAGACAATTGTTTTTGATGATGCCCTAACGCTTCTAGGGAGTTTTAATATTGATCCGCGCTCTGCATATATTAACACTGAAAGCGCAGTCTTGTTTGACAACCCGTCTTTTGCTAAAAGGGTGCGCTTGTCGCTTAAAGATCATGCCCAACAAGCATGGCATTTAGTCTTGTATCGGCATAGAGTTATTTGGGAAGCTACAGAAGAAGGCATCTTAATCCATGAAAAAAACTCGCCTGATACCTCTTTCTTTTTGCGTTTGATTAAAGAATGGTCTAAAGTCCTTCCTGAAAGAGAACTTTAAACGCTTTCAATGCCTTTCTTTCTGCGAAAAAGCGATGTTATTGGTAACAGCGGTTAAAAGCGCTGAACACACAAACACCAAATGGATCACCACTTGCCAAAAAATAGGGTTATGCGATAAAGGCGTGTCTTTAGGAATGCTAGATAGAACGTCTTCTAAACTCATGTAGCGTTTGAGCAAAAAAATCGCCGAAATGGCTACAATGGAAAGGGAAACCTTTAACTTTAAGGCGTTAAAATCCGTGTGTTTTAGCCAAGTGATTTCGCTAGCATCCACCTTGTCTAATTTGGAAACAAAGCTTTCATAACTGGCGAGCAACACCATTAAAACAAGCCCGGCCATGAACAACAAATCCACCAAGCCTAAGGCCGATAAGACTAAATCCGTTTCACTAATGGTGTCTAAATGGCTGAGCATGTGCCACAACTCTTTCATGAACACATAGCCTAAAACCACTAACACTAACGACATGGCAATACACAAAGGGGCTAGCAACCAACGAGTAGCAAACAACACTCTTTCAATCAGTTTTTCCAACATGTTAAAACTCTTTTTTAAGGATTATTTTTAAACCCTTGATTATAGCTAATTTTAAAAAACCTATTGAGATAGCGCTCTTTGGCTTGTAGGATAGCTTGAATGTTTTTTGCTTGTTTTATTTTTGCTTCTTGTATTTGTTTTTATAGCAATCCCACCACACACTGGTTTTATTAAGCATGTCTAGCGCTCAAGCTCATGATTGATGTTTTATCGCTATTTTGAGATTTTGCTGTTTTTCTATGGATTAGACTACCCTTATCGTTTCATTCTAGTCATTTTTTGCATTGTTTTCAGCACCAACTCATTTTGATACTTGCATCGGTTATAAGGGGCTTAAAGGGGGTTAGTGCCTTTTTTCAAACAATTCATCTGCTAATTCTTTGTTCGTTAATTCTTGCGTTATTAAATCATTTTCGCTAATGTCTAGTTCATATAAGTCTAATTTATTCTCTGCGTGTTCGGCATGTGGGTTTATTTTCTACTAGATTTCTGTTTGAGTAATAATCAAAAATTAAATGCTTATCTTTTGTCCTATCTACAACTACTCTAAGTTTTACGCCGTCAATTTCCCACTCGTAACCATATCTAAATCTGTCTTGTAGCATAAGATTCCTTAAAATGCGAATTTTAGGGAGTTTGTAGCGGTGGTGGGTGCATTCTTTATTAAAAAGCTAGGGGGTTTTTAAAAAATAAACTTAAAAGAGAGGTAGTAACTCTTTTAAGTTCGCAAAGCCCTTAACGCGCTTCTATGACAACCGGTTTAGTCATCTTCTTACTGACTTCATCGGCATGCATTAAGGCTTCTTGCTTGCTCTTATAAGGGCCTATGAGGTAGCGTTTAGTAGCCCCCCTATCTTCAATTTTATGGGGGAATTGATTAAACTCTTGTAAAAAGGCTTTGTTGGGCGTGTGCGCAAAAACCCCCACTTGCAAATAATGCCCTTTAGTAAGATTGGTTTTAGAATTAGCTTTCTTAGAAACTTCTTTATGGGCTTCTTTTTTAACTTTAGGCTCTTTTTTAGCCGCATGCGTAGCTTTATCTTTATGTGCTTCTTTATCTTTATGCGCTTCTTTATCTTTTGGCACTACTTTAGGCTTTTTGTGGGGGGTTTCTTTTTTAGCCACAGCCTGAGATTCTTTTTGAGCGCTCATGGGAATAGGCTCAACAGCTTTTAATTCTTTTTGAGATTCTTGTTTTTCTCCTGTTGTTTTCATCTCCATTTGAGCTTGATCGGTTTGAATGGGCATAGAATTTTCACTCTCTTGTTTTTTAATATTATCCACCACTTTGTCTAACTTGTCTTCTTGTTTGGGAGAATCCATATTCAAGCTTTCAAACTCATCGTCTTTTTTCTCATCTTTAGTGTTGCCTATTTTTTGCATGCCGCTATCGGTTTGTAAAAAAGTCTCTTTAGGAGCGACTCTCGTGCTTTTCCAAAACACCATCAAAAGCACCGCCAAAATGATAATGGCTATAGCCACGATCAAAAACACCTTTTTAGTGCCGCTCCCATTATTCTCTTCTTCTAAAATCACTTCATTCAGTCTTTCTTTTTCTGACATTAAAAATCCTTTCAAAAATGGTTATAAATGCTTCGCCCAAGAGCTTCCTCGCTCTTTTGCAAACACTTCATAAGGTAAAGCTAAAATATTAAATTCCTTAGGCCATTCGTTGCTGGGGAATATCCTCCATTCTTTAGGCAACCCTTGCACTAATTTCATGGACAAAGTTTTAATCAACCTCTCGCCCTCGCCCAATTCCGTATGCCCCTTATGCACATACAAATGCAAATGCCCTGGCGTTTTCGTGTTATAAGCGGTAAAATTCATAAAACCCTCTTCACGAAGCAATAACTGCGCCTTATGATAAAAACGCTCTGGATTCCTCCCGTTATAATCAAACACAATGTTTTCCACCTTATCGTTACGCAAGATGAGGTTGTGCGCGATTTCTATTTCCCTTTTCAAATGCTTTTGAATGAGCGAGCTTGTGAGCATGGCATTCACTCTTTGGAATTTATTATAATAACAACGACCCGCATAATCCATTCTCTCCCCCAAGCCTGGTTTTTTTTCAAAATAATGGCTTGTGTCTATTTTAATGAGCTTTAATTCCATTTCTGTCATCTTGACTCCCTTAAAAAATGGGTTGGTGGTACACAGAGAATTGATTGGCCATGGCCTTCAATTCTTCTTTCACATGCAATTGCAAACTAACATTATTAATATCATTCAAAATATCTGATATTTTATTCCCTATGATTTCAAATTCTTTAGCTCCCATACCTCTTGCGCTCAATGCCGCTGAGCCAATCCTTATCCCGCTCGTTACAAAAGGGCTGCGCGTTTCGCCAGGAATGGTGTTTTTATTCACGGTGATCCCAGCATTCCCTAAGGCAATGTCAGCGTCTTTCCCGCTATAAGGCTTATCTAAGAAATCCATTAAAAGCAAATGGTTAGAAGTGCCACCGCTCACTAATTTGTGGTTTTTTTCTTTTAACGCTTTAGCGAGAACTTGCATGTTAGATTTCACTAATTTTGCATAAGCTTTAAATTCTGGTTTTAGATTCTCTTTAAACCCCACCGCTTTAGCAGCAATTACATGCATCAAAGGCCCGCCTTGAGTTCCTGGAAAAATCGCTTTGTCAATCTTAGCCGCTATTTCTTCGTCATTGGTTAAAATAAGCCCTCCTCTAGGCCCTCTTAAGGTCTTATGAGTGGTGCTTGAAACCACATGGCAATGCGGGAAAGGATGGGCATGCTCATCAGCGACCACAAGCCCTGCCACATGGGCTATATCGCCTAGTAGTAACGCCCCCACTGCATCAGCGATTTCTCTAAATTTCTTAAAATCAATCTCCCTTGGATAGGCTGAAAACCCGCACACAATGATTTGTGGCTTAACGCTTTGAGCGATTTTTAGCGCCTCTTCATAATCAATATAGCCATCCAAACCCACGCCATAAGAAAAGCTCTGGTAATGCTTGCCGGTTAAACTCACTTTAGCGCCATGCGTTAAATGCCCTCCACAGCTTAAATCCATGCCTAAAATCTTATCATAAGGCTTTAGAAGGGCGTGATAGACAGCGTTATTGGCTTGTGAGCCTGAATGCGCTTGCACGTTAGCGAACTGGCAATTGAAAAGCTTTTTAGCCCTTTCTATGGCTAGGCTTTCTATTTTATCCACCACTTCACAGCCTCCATAGTAGCGTTTGTTAGGATAGCCTTCAGCGTATTTATTCGTTAAAATACTCCCCATAGCCTCCATGACACTAGGAAAAGTGTAATTCTCGCTCGCTATCATTTCTAAATGCTCATTTTGGCGTTTAAATTCCTCAACAATAAACTCAAAGATTTCACTATCCGTTTGTTCTAAAAAATAAGCCATTATTCTTCACCCTCAACATTAAAATCGTTTTTAACAGGACGCATCGCTGGGAATAAAATCACATCTTTAATGCTTTTAGCTCCAGTGAGCAGCATCACTAATCGGTCAATGCCTATGCCTTGCCCTGCAGTGGGGGGCATTCCATGGGCTAGGGCCCACACATAATCTTCATCCATGTATTGGGCTTCTTCATCGCCTTTTTCTTTTTCAGCCACTTGATTTTTAAAGCGCTCTAGTTGATCTAATGGGTCATTCAACTCGCTAAAACCATTAGCGATTTCTTTACCTGCAATAAACAATTCAAACCTGTCAGCAATATTAGGGTTACTATCGTTGCGTCTGGCTAAAGGGCTAATCTCAATGGGATATTCGGTTACAAAAGTGGGGTTAATAAGCTTATGCTCTACAAAATGATCAAACGCTTCAGCGAGTAACTTGCCATGAGTGAGGTTTGGCTCTACTTTAACGCCTCGCTCTAACAAATAAGCCAAAAGCCCGTCTTCTTTTTCTAAAATATCCTTACTGATGCCCCCTATTGTTTCTAAAGCGTCCAAATAGGAAATCACGCTCGTTTGGTTGAAATCCACTTCCATATCGTTATAAATGATTTTTGAATCTAAATTTAAAGTCTTTAGCAAGTAGTCAAATAACCTCTTACTGAGTTCAATCAAATCTTCATAAGTGTGATACGCCCAGTAAAACTCAATCATCGTGAATTCGGGGTTATGGCTGTGATCCATGCCCTCATTCCTGAAATTACGATTGATTTCAAACACCGCCTCAAACCCCCCTACAATCAAGCGTTTAAGGTATAATTCTGGGGCGATTCTCAAATACCTTTCAATTTCTAAGGCGTTATGATAAGTGATGAAAGGCCTTGCGTTCGCCCCGCCAGGAATGGGGTGCATCATAGGGGTTTCCACTTCTAAAAACCCTTCCATTTCAAAAAATTTCCGCACGCTAGAGACAATCAAACTGCGCTTTTTAAACACATCTTTAACGCTAGGATTGACGATCAAATCCAAGTAGCGTTGGCGGTAACGCAATTCTATATCGCTCAGTCCATGAAATTTTTCAGGCAAAGGCACGATGGTTTTGCTTAAAATGTGAAATTCTAGGGCATGAATGCTTAATTCACCGGTTTTGGTAGCAAAAGGGAAACCTTTCACCAACACAATATCGCCCACTTCTAAATGCTTTTTCAAGCTTTTAAACTCATCGTTCAATTCATTTTGCGAAACATAAGCTTGTAAAATCGCGCTTTCATCTTCAATTTTAATAAAACATGCCTTACCCATTAAACGCAAAAGCTTGACCCTCCCTACAACGCTCTCGCATTTTTCTTTGTCTTTAGGCTCTTCTAAATCCTTAACATAAACGTATTTTTCTAAAAAAGCGGCGTTGGTGAGGCTTCGTTTCAAGCCATTTTTATAAGGGTTTTTGCCTTCTTCTCTCAAGCTATTGGCTTTATGGATGCGTTGTTGGATGTATTGGTTAGAAAACATGTTGTGCCTTTATAGGGGTTCTTTATTAGATGGGGTTGGGATTGGTGGGGTTTGGTTGGGTTTATTGTGTTTTGGCTCTAGCATGTTTTTAGGCAAATCTTTAGCCTTTTCTTTTAAAGCTTCTACGCCCTTATCCGTAGCCTTATTAAAAGATTCTTTGGCGTTATCAATAGATCCTTTATTTTTAACTCCATCGCTCATTTCTTCAAGGTTGTCTTTAAGGTTTTTCTCCACATGTTTGACGCCATCAAGGCGCATGATCTTACTAGCGATGCTTTTCATGGTGGGGAAAATAGCGCTCTTTTCTTGCAAATAGGCGTTAGCGTCTTTCATTAAATCCATTTTAGAGAGCGCATAAAGGATGAAAGAAAGCACTAAAAAAGTTTTCAAACATGAAAAAATAAACCCTAACGCCTTGTCTATAATGCCTAGACCGCTAAAGACTAACATCTTGCCTAGCAACACTCCAAGAGCTAAAAAAAACACCCAAATGGACGCCAACACCAGTAAAAAACCAATGAGATTGGTCATGGTTTCATTTCTTAAATCATACAAATGCTCTGAAAATAAATTCCCAACAGCCACAGAATAGCGAGACGCCAAATAAACGCCAAGCACAATCCCCAAAGTCGCTGCTATTTCACTCACGAAGCCATGATAAAACCCCCTAATCCCAAAGGCTACCACTACCACAAGTAACGCCAAATCAATATAGTTCAAACCCTAAACCCAAACCTTTCTCTCATTATCTCTATCTCATATAAGGATAGTCGTAGCGTTTTAAAACAAACACCCATCATTCTTAAATCATGCCAATTCACGCTCTTTAGGCTTGAAATTTGAAAATAATAACACAACTTAAAAAAAACTACCCTTAAAAAAATCAATCTAAAATTCTTAAATTAAAATATAGCTATAATACACTAAAACAATCTCAAGGTTTCAAAATTTAGCCATGCGTCTTCTCCTATTCAATCAAAACGCTTTTTTATTAGCGTGCATGTTTGTTTCAAGCGTGTATGTGAACGCTGTTTTAGACGCTTATGCGGTTGAAAACCCTTATATTTCTATCATACTCACAAGCCTATTAGCCCCTTTAAGCATGCTAGCGTTTTTAAAAACCCCTAGAAATAGCGCTTTTGCTTTGGGTTTTTTCGTGGGGGCGTTATTGTTTTACTGGTGCGCTTTAAGCTTTCGCTATTCGGATTTCACTTATTTATTGCCCTTAATCATTGTTTTAATAGCGTTAGTTTATGGGGTTTTATTTTATTTGTTGCTCTATTTTGAAAACCCCTACTTCAGGCTTTTGAGTTTTTTAGGCTCTAGTTTTATCCACCCTTTTGGATTTGATTGGTTAGTCCCGGATAGCTTTTTTTCTTATAGCGTGTTTAGGGTGGATAAATTATCTTTAGGGCTTGTTTTTTTGGCTTGCGTTTTTTTGAACGCTCAAAATCTTAAAAAATACAGAATGATAGGGGTTTTATTGCTACTTGGCGCGTTGGATTTTCATTTCTTTAAAACAAGCGATTTAAAAGAGGTTGGAAATGTTGAATTAGTCTCTACAAGAACGCCCCAAGATTTGAAATTTGATTCAAACTACCTTAACAACATTGAAAACAACATTCTTAAAGAAATCAAACTCGCTCAAAGCAAGCAAAAAACCTTGATTGTTTTTCCAGAGACCGCCTACCCCATCGCTTTAGAAAACTCCCCCTTTAAAGCGAAGTTAGAAGATTTGAGCGATAATATTGCTATTTTAATAGGGACATTGCGCACCCAAGGCTATAGCCTTTATAACAGCTCGTTTTTATTTTCTAAAAAAAGCGTTCAGATCGCTGATAAAGTGATCTTAGCCCCCTTTGGCGAGACCATGCCTTTACCCAAGTTTCTTCAAAAACCCCTTGAAAAACTCTTTTTTGGCGAGAGCGCTTATTTATACCGCAACGCTTCCCATTTCAGCGATTTTACATTAGACGATTTTACTTTTCGCCCCCTGATTTGCTATGAAGGCACTTCCAAAGCCGCTTATTCAAACAGCCCTTCAAAAATTTTTATCCTAATGAGCAATAACGCATGGTTTAGCCCAAGCATTGAACCCGCCTTACAAAGAACGCTTTTAAAATACTATGCAAGGCGTTATGATAAAATCATCTTGCACAGCACGAATTTTTCAACTTCTTACATCTTAAGCCCTAGCTTATTGGGCGATATTCTTTTTAGGAAACAATCATGATTAAAGCGATTGATATTTCTCATGCTTTTGAAAAACCTCTTTATAATGGCGTGAATTTGCGTATTAAACCCAAAGAAAGCCTAGCGATTTTAGGCGTGAGCGGGAGCGGTAAAAGCACGCTTTTAAGCCATTTGGCCACCATGCTAAAACCGGATAGCGGAACAGTCAGTTTGTTAGAACACCAGGATATTTATGCCTTAAACTCCAAAAAGCTTTTGGAATTACGGCGCTTAAAAGTGGGCATCGTTTTTCAATCGCATTACCTTTTTAAGGGTTTTAGCGCTTTAGAAAACTTGCAAGTCGCTTCAATCCTAGCCAAGCAAGAAATAAATCATTCCCTTTTAGAGCAATTAGGCATAGCCCACACTCTAAAACAAGGCGTGGGCGAATTGAGTGGCGGCCAGCAACAACGCTTAAGCATCGCCAGAGTGCTTTCTAAAAAACCCCAAATCATTATCGCTGATGAACCCACCGGGAATTTAGACACCACTAGCGCTAATCAGGTCATCAGCATGCTGCAAAATTACATTACAGAAAACGAAGGGGCGTTAGTCTTAGCCACGCATGATGAGCATTTAGCCTTCACTTGCTCTCAAGTCTATCGCTTAGAAAAAGAAGTTTTGATTAAGGAAAAATAAGAAATGTTGCAACGCCCTAAAATTGTCGCTGAATTGAGCGCTAACCATAACCAGGATTTAAACCTAGCCAAAGAAAGCCTTCATGCCATTAAGGAAAGCGGTGCGGATTTTGCCAAGCTCCAAACCTACACGCCAAGCTGCATGACTTTAAACTCTAAAGAAGATCCTTTCATCATTCAAGGCACTTTATGGGATAAAGAAAATCTGTATGGATTGTATCAAAAGGCTTCTACCCCCCTAGAGTGGCATGCTGAATTGTTTGAGTTGGCTAAAAAGCTTGATTTAGGCATTTTTAGCTCGCCCTTTAGCTCAAAAGCTTTAGAGCTTTTAGAGAGTCTAGATTGCCCCATGTATAAAATCGCTAGTTTTGAAATCGTTGATTTGGACTTGATTGAAAAGGCCGCTCGCACACAAAAACCCATTATCCTTTCTAGCGGTATCGCCACACACGCCGAATTACAAGACGCCATCTCATTGTGCAGAGGAGTGAATAATTTTGACATCACCCTTTTAAAATGCGTGAGCGCTTATCCTAGCAAACTAGAAGACGCTAATTTATTGAGCATGGTTAAATTAGGCGAAACCTTTGGCGTTAAATTTGGCTTGAGCGATCACACGATTGGCTCTCTTTGCCCCATTCTAGCCACCACTTTAGGGGCGAGCATGATAGAAAAGCATTTCATTTTAAACAAATCCTTACAAACCCCAGACAGCGCTTTTAGCATGGATTTTAACGAATTTAAAAGCATGGTTGGAGCCATCAAGCAAAGCGTTTTAGCCTTAGGCGAAGAAGAGCCAAAAATCAATCCAAAGACTTTAGAGGAGCGAAGATTCTTTGCGCGCTCTTTATTCGTCATTAAGGACATTCAAAAAGGCGAAGCATTGACTAGCGATAATATCAAAGCCTTACGCCCCAACCTTGGCTTACACCCTAAATTTTATAAAGAAATTTTAGGTCAAAAGGCATCAAAATTTTTAAAAGCCAACACCCCTTTAAGCGCTGATGATATAGAACGCTTATTGTAGTTTGTTTTCATTGAAAAATGGGGATTTTAAGCTTTGTTGCTATCGTTTTAGATTTGATCGTTTGTGAAACTTCTTTTATTAAGTTTTCTTTAAAACTCTTGAGAAGATAGGGAGTATCGCTCTCATCAAATATTGCAACTAGAACCTTGTTTGAATTTCAATCAACTTTAATTTTTAATAAAAATAGGATTACTTTGTTTTATCGTTTTAAACTTTATCATAAAACCCATTTTTTAAGGGAATATTTTGCGCTTTTACCCCCTTAACCCCCAATCAAATCCACCCTAACCCCCCAAGAATGTTTTTTAAGAAATTATCCGCTTGATTGAAACCAATCTCTTTTTAGATTGTAAAAAATACTAAAGCATTTTTTATATTTTATAATCAATGCCAAACGAGAACAGAGAAAAGAAATTTTAAAATGATTTTTAATTGTAAAGAATGACTGATAAAATATAGCAACCGCCCATTTTACACACGCTTCAAACGAAACTCAAACTACCACAACTTAAACAAGAGAGTAAAACCCCCTAAAAAAAGGCATACAATCGCCAATCAGTGAAACACCCCTACTGAAAACTTAAGGCTTTTTAGTGTCCCAAAGCACGCTAAAGTTTTGCATTCACAAGATCATTTCCTAAACAGCGAATGCGTTAATTCTAAAACTACAAAGTATCACACCTTTACCCTAAAAGGCAGAGTTTTTGTGCACAACCTAGATAAAAGACCATTTTACCTATTTCACCTTTTCAAGATACTCTTCTGTTTCCGTATTCACCTTAATCGTCTCACCCTCTAAAACATGGAAAGGCACTTGCACGACCGCACCGGTTTCTAAAGTCGCTGGCTTTTTGCTCGCGCTTGAAGTATCGCCCTTAAAATTAGGAGCCGTTTCCACAATCTTTAAAGCCACAACTTGCGGCACATCCACTGAAATCGCCTTGTCATTATGCAATAAAACCTGCACTTGCATGCCGTCTAGCATCCATTTAGAGGCCTCGCCCACTTGAGAGTCGTTTAAAGCGATTTGCTCATAGCTCTCTATATCCATGAATTGGTATGTATCGCCATCATGATAAAGGTACTGCATCGTTTTTTCAACCAGGTTAGGTTCTTCGCACTTATCCCCCGCATGGAAAGTCTTTTCAATCACCTTACCATCCAAAAACGACTTGATTTTCGCACGCACGAAAGCCGCACCCTTGCCGGGCTTGACATGCTGGTATTCTACAATTCTATAAGGCACACCGCCCAATTCAATTTTCAAGCCCTTTTTGAGCTCGCTCATCCCAATTGCCATGTTACACTCTTCCCTTGTTGATTAAATTTTATTAGCGCTACCCAAAAGTTTCATGCGCTCTTTGACCACATTTTTAAGCGCTAATTGGGCCGGAGAAAAAAACTTCCTCAAATCAAATTGGCTCTTATCTTCATTAGCCACCTTGCGCACTTCTGCGATGAAAGCGATCCTTAAATCCGTATCGGTATTGACCTTATTGATCCCCCCTTTTATAGATTCTTGTAAAAACTCAAAAGGCACACCTTTAGAGCCTTTCAAATCGCCTCCAGCGTCCAAATAAGATTTCCTCACATCATCTGGTATCGCGCTCGCTCCATGCAAAACTAGAGGGATATTAGTGAGCCTTTTGACTTCTTGCAAGCGTTCAAAATCCAATTTTGGCTCGCCCTTAAACTTAAACGCTCCATGGCTTGTCCCAATGGCTGGGGCTAAGTAATCCACTTGAGATTCTTTGACAAACCGCTCCGCTTCTTTAGGATTCACTAACACCGCGTCCTTTTCATCTACTGAAATATTGTCTTCAATCCCCATTAAACGCCCCAACTCCGCTTCCACGCTCACTCCAGCGTTATGCGCCATTTTGACCACTTTAGAAGTCAATTCCAAATTTTCTTCAAAAGCATGATGAGACGCGTCAATCATCACAGAAGTGAAACCCGCTTTCACGGCTTTTTCGCAACTTTCAAAAGTCGTTCCATGATCTAGGTGTAAGGCTACAGGAATGTGCGGATAGCGTTCGCACATGATTTTCACCATGCCCACCGCCATATCAATCCCCATGTATTTGATCGCCCCTTCACTCGCTTGAATGAAAAGCGGGGAATTTTCTTCGTTTCCTGCTTCAAAAATAGCGTTTAGCATTTCAAAATTCACGAAATTAAACGCCCCTACCCCATAACCTTCTTTATGGGCTTTCAATAAGATTTCATTGCCTTTAACTAACATGATAACACCTCATCCATTACTTGTTGATAACAATTTTAGCGTGCTTCCTTAATTCCTCGATTCGTTGATTCATGCGTTCTTGGAAAAGCTTTTCTTGTAACATCCCCTTAATGGTGGGTTTGGCTTGCTCATAAGTATAAGTTACAGGGCTATCTTTAGAAATCAAATAAATAATATGATAACCAAACTCTGTTTTAACAGGGGTTTTAGTGTAATTCCCAGGAGTTAGAGCGAAAGCGGCTTTAGAAAAATCCGGAGCCATTTGGTTTTTCTGGAATTTCCCTAAATCACCGCCATTTTGCGCGTTCTTACTGTTAGGATCAATCGTATCACGATTGGCTAACTCAATGAATTTGGCTTCTTTTTTAGTCTTTGGCTGTTTGTCGATCTCAGAAATAATCCGTTTAGCCTCATCTTCGGTTTTCACTAAAATATGCCTAGCATGGGCTTCTTGCTTGACAAAAAGCTGATCTTTATTAGCGTTGTAAAAATCCTGCATTTCTTTTTCTGGGATTTGGATTTTTTTCACTTCTTCAGCCTGTTTTTTAGCCCAAAATTCCACTAAAGCCTGTTTTTTAACCGCTTCCATCATCGCTTTAAATTCTGGAGTCTGATTAAGCTTTTCTGCCTTAGCCTCATTTTCTACAAGCACGGTGCGGATAGCTTGCTCAATCAAGGCTTCTTTTTCTTTCTCTTTAAGCTTGTCAAAATCAAAATTAGGATTTCGTTGCTTAATCATATCAAAATCGCTTTTGGTGATGGGTCTGCCATCCACTGTCGCTAACACGCCTGCTGAAGCATCGGTCGTTTCTTTCGTGTTATGCGTAGCATTATTCGCATTATGAGCCGGCTTAGCCATCAAAAACGACGCGCTCAACGCACCCACTAACGCTAAATTTAAGATATTTTTTTTCATTGTGTGTTCTCCACTCTAAACTAATTTTCATCATTAAATTCGCATTATAGCAAATTTAAAGCAAAAAGCTATCATGATTATAGAAAACTCACATTGAGGGGTAAGAAATGCTTAAAGTTATTCATTCCATTCAAAGTGGGTAAAAATGTTCGCCTCAGATGTCGTAATAATATTGATTATCTTTTTTGGTGTTAGTTTTATTCTTTTTGGAAAGGAAAAGAATGTTAAAAAGGATTCAAAAATCCTAGACATAATAATGAATATAATAATTTTCATTACTGTCATAGCTATCTTCTTCCCTTGGGTGTTTATGCTGTTATTCTATATATTTGGTTTTTTAGCATTGCATGTTATTCCATATTAAGTAATTTCTATACCTTTAGTCAATCTCATGTTTATAAGCTTACTATATAAGATTAAGGGACTTTGTGCTTAAATACCCCTTAAAAAGTGAGTTTAAAAAAGGCTTATGGTTTTGTTTCTATCCATTTTTAAAAAAAGTTTTAATGATTTCTTAAGCGCTAGAATGCTTTTAATCAATCTTGGTCCTATCCTTTTGAGTTTGGCGTTTTTTGGAGCTATCTTTTATTACAATGGCGAAAATGTTGTGAATTATTGCCAAGCTTTATTGCCGCAATCTTTGAATGATTACGCTCATTCTCAAGGCTTTTTTGCTGGTGTGTTTGTTTGGGTTTTTAAAGCGTTGGTGTATTTTCTTATTTTTTGGATTGCGATTCTTTTGAGTTTAGTCATCAATGTTTTTGCGTCTATTTTTTACACCCCTTTAGTGGTCTCTTATTTGCACCAAAAATATTATCCCCATGTCGTTTTAGAAGAATTTGGCTCTATCCTTTTTTCTATTAAATATTTTTTAAAAGCGCTCATTCTTATGCTTGTATTGTTAGTGCTTTTAATGCCCTTTTATTTCATTCCCTTTATAGGAGTCTTTGGGGTCTTTTTTTCTATAATCGCGCATTTTCTTTTTTTCAAAAACACCATGAGTTTGGATATAGCTAGCATGATTTTTAATCATCAAAGCTATCAAAACCTACTCAAACAACACCGATTAAAGCACTATCGTTTCTCGTTTTTTTGCTATCTTTTTTCCTTGATCCCTTTTTTTAATTTTTTTGCTACTTTATTACAAACCCTAATGCTAACGCACTACTTTTTTATCCTTAAAGAAAAAGAATGCTAGATTTCCTCCAAGAGCTTAGCACCCCCCATGTTAGGGATTTTTTCTTGTTGTTTTTAAGGGTTAGTGGGGTGTTATCTTTTTTCCCTTTTTTTGAAAACCATTTGGTGCCATTGTCGGTGCGTGGGGCTTTGAGCTTGTATGTGAGCGCGATTTTTTACCCCACTTTAGAGTTTTCAAACGCCGCTTACACGCCAGAAGGTTTTATTATTGCTTGTTTATGCGAGCTGTTTTTAGGGGTGTGCGCGTCCATCTTTTTACAAATCGTTTTTGCGAGCTTAGTGTTTGCCACTGACAGCATCAGCTTTTCTATGGGGCTTACCATGGCGAGCGCGTATGATCCCATTTCAGGATCACAAAAACCCATCGTGGGGCAAGCCCTTTTATTGTTAGCGATTTTAATTTTATTGGATTTATCGTTCCACCATCAAATCATTTTATTTGTGGATCACAGCTTAAAAGCCGTCCCTTTAGGGCGATTTGTCTTTGAGCCAGCGTTGGCTAAAAACATTGTCAAAGCCTTTTCACACTTGTTTGTCATAGGGTTTTCTATGGCGTTCCCTATTTTATGCTTGGTGTTATTGAGCGATATTATTTTTGGCATGATCATGAAAACCCACCCTCAGTTCAACCTGCTCGCTATCGGGTTTCCGGTTAAAATTGCGATCGGATTTGTGGGCATTATTTTAATCGCTTCGGCTATCATGGGGCGTTTTAAAGATGAAATCAGCCTGGCCTTTAGCGTTATTAGTAAAATCTTTTAAAGGATAAACATGATTAGTTTTAAAGAAGCCCTAAAAATCCATTCTAACATTCCCCTAAAACCCTTAGAAGTAGAGGTTGTCTCTTTGTTTGAAAGCGCAGGGCGCATTTTAGCAGAGGATATTATTTGCGTTCACGCCTTGCCTAAATTCAATCAAAGCGCTATGGACGGCTATGGGTTTAAAATGCAAGATTTAGGCCAAAAAACTCAAATCATCCAGCACATTTTTGCCGGAGATGATGTGAGCACTTTAGAAGTTAGAGAAAATGAATGCGTTAAAATCATGACTGGAGCGATGGTGCCAAAGGGAATAGAAACGATCGTTCCCATAGAATGCATGCTAGAGAGTCATAAAGATTTCGCCCTAGCTCCTAAAGATTTTAAAATTCACGCTAATATCCGTCAAAAGGGCGAGAACGCTTCTTTAAACAGCGTTTTGGTCCCTAAAAATACCCGTTTGAATTATGGGCATATCGCGCTCATTGCCTCTCAAGGGTTCAAAGAAATCAAAGCGTTTAGGAAATTAAAAATCGCTCTCTTTAGCAGCGGCGATGAATTAGTGCCTTTAGGGCAAAACGCCCTAGAATGCCAAGTTTATGATGTTAATTCAGTGGGTGTTTTTAACATGCTTAAAAACTACAACACGCATTTTCTAGGGGTTTTAAAAGATGATAAAAATTTACAGCTTAAAATACTTGAATTGCAAGGCTATGATGTCATCCTTTCAAGCGCGGGGGTGAGCGTGGGGGATAAAGACTTTTTTAAAGACGCCTTGAAAGAAAAAAACGCCCTTTTTTATTACGAAAAAATCAATCTCAAACCTGGAAGACCGGTAACTTTAGCCCAACTCAATCAAAGTCTTATCATAGGCTTACCGGGTAATCCTTTAAGTTGCTTAGTCGTTTTACGAGTTTTGATTCTACCCTTATTGGAGCGCTTATCCTTAAATAAAGATTTTAAATTAAAACCCTTTAAGGCTCAAATCAATGCCCCTTTAAAGCTTAATAACAAACGGACGCATTTAATCTTAGGCAACTATTCAAACCACCAATTCATTCCTTACAACAACAACCGCTATGAATCAGGAGCGATTCAAGCCCTTGCGCAAGTGGATTCTATCGCTTTAATTGATGAAGGAGTGGGATTGGTTCAGGGCGAAATTGAAATTTTAAGGTTTGAAAATTAAAATGGCCGCTAACAATGCTATAATGACAAGTTCAAAACCCCACTCATAAAGGTTCTGTTTGTGGATAATTACACCTATAGCGAATTGTTAAAAAGCTTGCAAAACAAATGCGATAATATCGCCTTAATCATCAAGCCTGAAAAGATCAAACAGGAATTAGAACGCATTGAAAAAGAGCAAGAATACCCTAATTTTTGGCAAGATGTTTTAAAAGCCAGAGACACCAATAAAGAAAAAGTGCGCTTGAACCGCTTGCTAGAAACCTATCAAAAAACGAAAAATTCTTTAGATGAAAGCGTGGAATTGTTTGAACTCGCTCAAAACGATAACGATGAGGTTACTTTATCCTTACTCTATGAAGAGGCTCCTGTTTTAGAACACAGCGTGCAAAAAGTGGAAATTGAAATCATGTTAAGCGGTGAGAATGACGCCTCAAACGCTATTATCACCATTCAGCCTGGAGCGGGGGGGACTGAAAGCCAGGATTGGGCGAGCATTTTGTATCGCATGTATTTGAGGTGGGCGGAAAGAAGGGGCTTTAAAAGCGAGATTTTAGACTATCAAGATGGCGAAGAAGCGGGCATTAAAGGGGTCGCCTTTATCATTAAGGGCGAAAACGCTTATGGCTATTTAAAGAATGAAAACGGGGTGCATAGGCTTGTAAGGATTTCGCCCTTTGATGCGAACGCCAAACGGCACACGAGTTTTGCGAGCGTGCAAATTAGCCCTGAATTAGACGATGATATTGATATAGAAATTGATGAAAAAGATGTCCGTTATGATTATTACAGAGCCAGTGGGGCAGGCGGTCAGCATGTCAATAAAACAGAAAGCGCGGTTAGAATCACGCATTTCCCTACCGGTATTGTGGTGCAATGCCAAAACGACAGGAGCCAGCATAAAAACAAGGCGAGCGCGTTAAAAATGCTTAAATCCAAGCTTTATGAATTGGAATTAGAAAAACAGCAAAGTAGCGCCAAAAATGAAGAAAAAAGCGAGATCGGTTGGGGGCATCAAATAAGAAGCTATGTTTTAGCCCCCTACCAGCAAGTCAAAGACGCGCGCTCCAATATTGCTTATAGCAATGTGGAAGCGATTTTAGACGGCGATATTGATGCGATTTTAGAGGGCGTTTTGATCGCTAAAGCTTAAGTGCGCTAAAATGATAGCCGATAAATTATGGTTACTATAAAACGCTTTTTAAACGCATAAGGAACAACAATGACACAAGAAGAATTAGACGCTTTGATGAGTGGTGGCGATTTAGAAAACTTGGAAGCCTTAGAAACCAAAGAGGAGGCTAAAGAACCCACTAAAGAGAAAGAAGAAACTAAAGAAGAGCCTAAAGAGGGTAAAGAAAATTCCAATTATAGTGAAAAAATGACCGTCAAAAAAGAGGACGCTGAAAAATACGGCAAGATTAGCCCCAATGAATGGCCACCCCCTCCCCCCACTGAAGAGCATAAAGTCGTGCATCAATTAGACGATGTTACAAGAGATTCTGAAGTGAAAGCCACGCAGATTTTTGATCAATTGGATCTGATCGGATCTAGCGCTGAGAAAATCGCTAAAATGGTTAAAAAAATCCAAGAACCTTTGCAAAAACACCAAGAAATTTTTGACAATTTGCATGGTCATTTCCCCCATGTTGAATCTTTTAAAACCGCACTCAATGAGCAACAAGAAATCCTAAACGCCCTTAAAAGCATTGAAGAAGAAGCCACCAATTGCTCTGATAGCTCCATGCAAGCGATGGATATTATGCAGTTTCAAGATATTCACCGCCAAAAAATTGAGCGCGTGGTCAATGTCATGCGAGCGCTCAGCCAATACATGAATTCGCTTTTTGAAGGCAAAATTGATGATTCTAAGCGCGTGAGTTCAGCGACTTTTATCACCGGTGATGACGATAAAGATTTAGCCAGCGCTGATGATATTGAAGCTTTGATCGCTTCTTTTGGAGCCAAGTGATTTTGAATCAAGTTGAATTACTCTCTCCAGCTGGTAATTTAAAGAAACTTAAAATCGCTCTCAACTATGGGGCTGATGCGGTTTATGGGGGAGTGAGCCATTTTTCTTTACGCAATCGCGCCAGTAAAGAATTCACTTTAGAGACTTTTAAAGAAGGGATTGACTACGCCCATGCGTTGGATAAAAAAGTCTATGCCACGATCAATGGTTTCCCTTTCAATTCACAGCTCAAACTTTTAGAAGAGCATCTTTATAAAATGGCAGAGCTAGAGCCAGACGCTTTCATTATCGCTGCGCCTGGTGTCATCAAGCTCGCTTCAAAAATCGCCCCGCATATTCCTGTCCATTTATCCACGCAAGCGAATGTTTTAAACACGCTAGATGCGCAAGTGTTTTATGATTTAGGGGTTAAACGCATCGTGTGCGCTAGGGAATTGAGCCTGAATGATGCGATTGAAATTAAAAAAGCCCTACCTAATTTGGAATTAGAAATCTTTGTGCATGGGAGCATGTGCTTTGCCTTTTCAGGGCGTTGCTTGATTTCGGCTTTACAAAAGGGGCGCGTGCCTAATAGAGGGAGTTGCGCGAATGATTGCCGGTTTGATTATGAATATTATGTGAAAAACCCTGATAACGGCGTGATGATGAGGTTGGTTGAAGAAGAAGGCGTAGGCACGCATATTTTTAACGCTAAAGATTTGAATCTCTCTGGCCATATCGCTGAAATTTTAAATTCCAACGCCATTAGCGCGCTCAAGATTGAAGGGCGCACCAAGTCCAGTTACTACGCCGCGCAAACCACGCGAATCTATCGTTTAGCGGTTGATGATTTTTACCATAACACCTTAAAGCCGAGTTTTTATGCTAGTGAATTGAACACGCTTAAAAACAGGGGTTTTACGGACGGCTATTTGATGCGAAGGCCTTTTGAAAGGCTGGACACTCAAAACCACCAAACAGCCATTAGCGAAGGGGATTTTCAAGTCAATGGCGAAATAACAGAAGACGGGCGTTTTTTTGCATGCAAATTCACCACCACCACTAACATAGCTTATGAAATCATCGCCCCCAAAAATGCGGCTATCACGCCCGTAGTCAATGAAATTGGCAAGATTTATACCTTTGAAAAACGCTCTTATTTAGTGCTGTATAAAATCCTTTTAGAAAATAACACCGAGTTAGAAACTATCCATAGCGGGAATGTGAATTTAGTGCGACTGCCCGCGCCTTTGCCGGCTTTTAGTTTTTTACGCACCCAAGTAGAGTCTAAAAATGGCGTTTAGAGATTAGGTATTACAAACGATTAAGAGAAACGCATGCCCTTAGAAACTATCACGCTCGCTCATATTTACGAAGAACAAGGGTTTTTTGAAGAAGCGTTGCAAATTTATACTCATATTTTAAACAAAACCCCTGACCATACAGAGGCGTTAAAACAAATAAAACGCTTGGAAAAAATCCAAAAAAATTGCGCTCCTTTCAAACACGATGCGTTATTAAAGCAACATTATTTGAATTTTATCAAAGGGGATTTTTTGAGCGTTGAAAATTTAGAACAATGGCTGGTAGAATGGAATTGAAAAACATTATTTCAGAAACCCTTAATGAAATTGAAAAAATGGCTAAAACGATTGATGATGGCTTTGATGCGGCGCAAAAAACGCCCTCTTTTTTTAAAACGCCTCCCTATTTGCAAAACACCCCTTTAGAGCCAAAAAACGCTGCTAAAATAGAAACCCAAGAAAAAATCACAGAAGAAAATACAGAAGAAAAAGAAGAAGAAGCAAAAGGAATCACTATAGAAGAAATCACGCCAGAAACCCCCACGCAAGCGCCAATTTCAAGCGAGCGGGTTTTTTTAAGAAACTTACTAGAAAGAACTTTAGTGTTATTGAAGGGCATGCAGGCTTTAGAAGAAAAAGAAGCGCTGAAGCGTTTGGATTTAGTGGCGCGTTTCTTGCAATACCAATTGAGCGTGCTTGAAAAACGATTGGAATCTTTGGAGCGAGAAAACACAAAGTAGCATGCAAAAATAAAGTTTTGTTTTAATTAAATACTGACGCTGAAATTTTATTTTAATTTTAAAAAATGGGGGTTTAGTTACTTTATTTTAAGCTCATTTCCTTAAGGGGATAGGGGTATTTTGAAATCATTCTCCCCCTTTTAACCCCCCTAAAATAAGAAATTGTCGCTTGCTTATGCAGGCTCTTTTGAGAGTAAAAAACACTCAAAGCGCTTTTTAATTTTTAATATTCCATGAAAACAAAGCCTTAAATTCCCATTAATAACTATGATAATGTTTTGAATTTTTATTTTTAAGACATCTTTAAGGTATCTTTAGCAATAAAATGCTAAAATCAAGCCCTTAAAACATTAACAGAGTTAATCGTTTTTAAAGTTGTAGAAATCATTGAAGGAGTTAATTGAAGTATGATAGAAGTTTTAATGATAGAAGATGATATAGAATTAGCCAAGTTTTTGAGCGAGTTTTTGCTCCAACATGGCATTCATGTAACCAATTACGATGAGCCATATACCGGTCTTAGTGCGGCTAACACACAAAATTATGATTTGTTGTTGTTGGATTTAACTTTGCCTAATTTAGACGGGCTTGAAGTGTGTAGGCGCATCTCCAAACAAAAACATATCCCTATTATTATTTCTTCAGCAAGAAGCGATGTGGAAGATAAGATTAAAGCGCTAGATTATGGGGCTGATGATTATCTCCCTAAACCCTATGATCCTAAAGAATTATTAGCTCGCATCCAATCCTTACTCAGGCGTTCTCATAAAAAAGAAGAAGTGAGTGAGCCAGGCGATGCGAATATCTTTAGGGTGAATAAGGATAACCGAGAAGTGTATATGCATGAAAAAAAGCTAGACTTAACTAGGGCTGAATATGAAATCCTTTCGCTTCTCATTAGCAAAAAAGGTTATGTGTTTAGCCGTGAAAGCATTGCGATTGAGAGCGAGAGCATCAACCCTGAAAGCTCTAATAAAAGCATTGATGTGATCATTGGCCGTTTGCGATCTAAGATTGAAAAAAATCCTAAACAACCGCAATACATCATCTCTGTTAGAGGGATTGGTTATAAATTAGAATATTGATATTCTAATAAGGAGTTAAGGGATTTTGCGTTTCTCTATCTTTTTTAAAGTTGTCGCTTTGTTTATGATAACGCTCTTTAGTTTTGGAGCGTTCGCTTACTATTTCGTGTCTTCTCAAATCAACCATGAAAAATATCAAAACGAAATGCGCCATTACCAGTTTGTTACCACCATCAATGAAATTTTAAATAACTACTCTGATTATAGAGCTATAGAAGATTACCTCTATAAAATTGGCTTTAGAGAAACCACAATAGAAAATTTAGAAAAGGTTTTAGCCAAAAGACGCCACCAGTTGCACCACAGAAATATTGGGTATGCTGAAGTGTTTAAATTCAGCGATATGGTTTTTATCCTTTTAAAAAAGGATGAGCATTTTGTGCTTTATAAAGATTTGCATTCGGTTTCTTATAGGAATTATTTCTTAGCTATTACGGTGGGTTTGTTATTGATTTTATTCCTCTTTTTATTTGTTTTGCAGAGTTTATTGCCCTTAAGAGAGTTAAGATCTCAAGTGAAACGCTTCGCTCAAGGGGATAAAAGCGTGAGTTGTAAAAGCAAGCAAAAAGATGAAATAGGGGATCTGGCTAACGAATTTGACAATTGCATTCTAAAAATCAATGCGATGAATGAATCTCGGGTTTTATTTTTGCGCTCTATCATGCATGAACTACGCACCCCTATCACTAAGGGCAAAATACTAAGCTCTATGCTCAAAGAAGAATTGTCGCAAAAACGCTTCATTTCCATTTTTGATCACCTAAACACGCTGATTGAGCAATTTGCCCGCATTGAGCAGCTCGCTTCCAAAAACTATGGGAGCAATAAAGAAAAATTTTTAATGAGCGATTTGATAGACAAGATTGAAAAAATGCTTTTAATTGATGAGGATAAAAAAAGCCCTATCCATGTATCCTCTTCCAATTACATCATTGAAGCGGATTTTGAATTGTTTGCTATAGCGTTAAAAAACATGGTAGATAATGCGATCAAATACAGCGATGACAAACAAGTGTTTTTGGATTTCATAGGCAATAATTTAGTGGTGTCCAATAAAAGCAAACCTTTAAAAGAAGATTTTGAAAAGTATTTGCAACCCTACTTTAAATCTTCTAACCCCAGCCAAGCCCATGGTTTTGGGTTAGGCATGTATATCATTAAAAACGCTTTAGAGGCTATGGGATTGAATTTGAGCTATCATTATAGCAATGGAAGAATCTGTTTCACTATCCATGATTGCGTTTTTAATAGTTTTTACGATTTAGAAGCGGATAATGAAGAGCTACCCCCCCCCCCCCGAAAATTTGAGAGAGATGAAGGGAATGAAAGGAACAGAAAAAGCCAATTGTGGGGTTAAAGAAAAACAAAAAGAGAGAACATGTTCAAACGATTGAGAAGATTACGAAGCAGCGAAAATTTAAGAGCGATGTTAAGAGAAACGCGTTTAAATATCAATGATTTCATCGCTCCTTTATTTGTCATAGAAAGCGATAGTTATATTAAAAACGAAATCAGCTCCATGCCTGGCGTGTATCAAATGAGTATAGAGCCTCTTTTAAAAGAATGCGAAGAATTAGTGGGTTTAGGCATAAAAGCCGTTTTATTGTTTGGCATTCCTAAACATAAGGACGCAACAGGAAGCCATGCGTTAAATAAGGATCACATTGTCGCAAAAGCCACGAGAGAAATTAAAAAACGATTTAAGGATTTAATCGTTATAGCGGATTTGTGTTTTTGCGAATACACCGACCATGGGCATTGCGGGATTTTAGAAAACGATTCTGTGTCTAACGATAAAACGCTAGAGATTTTAAATCTTCAAGGGCTTATTTTAGCCGAAAGCGGCGTGGATATTCTAGCCCCAAGCAACATGATGGATGGCAATGTTTTAAGCTTGAGAAAAGCACTAGATAAGGCCGGGTATTTTCACACGCCCATCATGAGCTATTCCACTAAATTTGCGAGCAGTTATTATGGGCCTTTTAGAGATGTGGCCAATTCTGCGCCGAGTTTTGGCGATCGCAAAAGCTATCAAATGGATTACGCTAACCAAAAAGAAGCGCTTTTAGAAAGCTTGGAAGATGAAAAGCAGGGCGCGGATATTTTAATGGTGAAGCCGGCTTTGGCGTATCTGGATATTGTTAAAGAGATTAGAAATCACACTTTGCTCCCTTTAGCGCTCTATAACGTGAGTGGGGAATACGCTATGCTCAAACTCGCGCAAAAACACAACCTGATCAACTATGAAAGCGTTTTGTTAGAAACGATGACTTGTTTTAAAAGAGCGGGAGCGGATATGATTATCAGCTATCATGCTAAAGAAGTGGCTAACTTATTACAAAGGAATTGAATGGGACGAGCGTTTGAATACAGAAGAGCGGCCAAAGAAAAACGATGGGATAAGATGAGTAAGGTTTTCCCCAAGCTCGCCAAAGCGATCACTCTAGCGGCAAAAGATGGCGGGAGCGAGCCGGACACGAACGCCAAACTGCGAACAGCGATTTTAAACGCTAAAGCGCAAAACATGCCTAAAGACAATATTGATGCAGCGATTAAAAGAGCGAGCAGCAAAGAGGGGAATTTGAGTGAAATCACTTATGAGGGTAAGGCGAATTTTGGCGTGCTAATCATCATGGAATGCATGACTGATAACCCCACTAGAACGATCGCCAACCTTAAAAGCTATTTCAATAAAACGCAAGGAGCGAGCATCGTGCCTAATGGCTCTTTAGAGTTTATGTTTAATAGAAAAAGCGTGTTTGAATGCTTGAAAAGTGAAGTGGAAAATTTAAAACTCAGCCTAGAAGATTTAGAGTTCGCCCTCATTGATTATGGTTTGGAAGCATTAGAAGAAGTGGAGGATAAAATTATTATTAGGGGGGATTATAACAGCTTCAAGCTTTTAAATGAGGGGTTTGAAAGCTTGAGATTACCCATTTTAAAAGCGGGTTTGCAACGCATCGCCACAACGCCCATTGAATTGAATGACGAACAGATGGAGCTTACCGAAAAATTATTGGATAGGATTGAAGACGATGATGATGTGGTCGCGCTTTATACGAATATTGAGTGAAAGGCTAAAAGGCTCAAAGGCATTTTATAATCCATAGTGAAAGTGAAACGCTAAAGGCATTTAGGCTTTTTTAGGCTGATGTTGGGGGGAGAGTTTGGCTTTCACTCTGTGTTTCTATCATAGGGATTTTACAGAGTTTGAGCGTCCAAAGTGCATTCGATCTTTTATGCATCATACCTTTAAAAGGCGTAACTCCCAACGCTTCCTACCATAGATGCGAATGCATGGGGATATTATAATTGTGAATGAGTAGCGTTCAATTCAAACGCTAAAGGTATTTGGGCTTTCTGCTAAGGCGTTTAAAAATACTCAAAGTATTTTTAAAAACAAAAATAGTAAAGAGCTTGATTCCTAGTCAAACGATAGCTTTTTAGAAGCGGTCTTGGGGTTAAGGGAGGGTTGTAAGGGGATTATTTCAAAATACCCCCTATCCCCTTAAGGAAATGAGTTTGAAAATAGAGTGATCAAAACCCCATTTTTTAAAAAATTAAAGAATCAATAAGGCTTTAGTTATTAGCAGATGAGAGCGGATCCAAATTCTGAGCGTTTAAATTTTATTGCGTCTCAATATCCATCAATAGAGACGCTTCAATCCCTATTTGATAGCAAGAGAGAATACAGAAAGATTCTATAAGATGAGTTTTAAGGATTGTTTCTAGCCTTTAAGCTTTGGCTTATTGCACGCTATCTTGCGTGTCGTTTTGCGCGTCATCTTGCAAATTATCAGACTCCTTGCCAATCACTTCTAACACCTTACAACTACCACTAAAGCCTAAAGCGCACCCTTTCTTATAATATGAAGTGGCTTTCTCCAAATCTTTTGGAACTCCCCTACCCGTGTAATACATCACCGCCACATTATGACAACCGCTCCCTTCTTTTAAAGAGCAACCCTTTTTATAAAGATTCAAAGCCTGCTCTTCATTTTGTTTGACATTCATACCGGCTTCATACAAGTATCCCAAGCTCACACAGCTCGCCCCGTCTTTTAAATGGCACCCTCTTTTAAAATTCGCAAAGGCTTTTTTCAAATCCTGCTCCACGCCTTTGGCACTCCTATACATATACCCTACAAAGTTACAACTAATGCCATAATTCAAACTGCAAGCGTATTTAGAAAAAGAAAGGGCTTTGGCATAATTTTGTTTAACGCCCGTACCATTAAAATACATAAAACCCAAACTACCGCAGCTCACCCCACCTTTTAAGTGGCACCCTCTCCTGTAATAATAGATAGCCTTTGGAAGGTCTTTTTGAACGCCATCGCCATCTTCATACATAGAGCCTAGACTCGCGCAAGCGAGATGATTCCTTAAATTACACCCTCTTCTGTAATAAAAAACGGCTTTTGAAATATTCTGATCCACGCCATCGCCATATTCATACATAGAGCCTAAACTCGTGCAACCAACCCCCATCCTCAAATTACAGCTCCTCTTATAAAAAGCCACCGCTCTATGGTAATCCCCTCTCTTAAGGGCTTGATTAGCCATCTTAAAATATTTCTCACCGGTTGTAGCCACCAAATGACCAAAACAGCTTGCCATTAAAAATAAAATCAAAACCCACTTTTTAGTCCAACTCTTTATCATCTCATTCCTTACAAAACTAAGCCAAAGCTCACACAAAGACAAATCAGTAAAACCCCAATTTAATTGGTTATTATAGTATAATTATTAAAAAAATAAATTCAACTTTTGGATTAAATTGATTTAAAAAACCTATTTTAGGGAAACCACTTAAAATGAGTATTACTATTCCTATCGTTATCGCTTTTGACAATCATTACGCCATTCCGGCTGGCGTGAGCCTGTATTCCATGCTGGCTTGCGCTAAATCAGAAAATCCTAAATCGCAAAATCCCCAATTACAAAGTGATAACAAAAAACTTTTTTATAAAATCCACTGCCTGGTGGATAACTTAAGCCTTGAAAACCAACAAAAATTAAAAGAGACTCTAGCCCTCTTTAGCGCTTTTGCGAGCGTGGATTTTTTAGACATTTCAGATCCCAATAACCCTACTACTACCCTAGCAGAACCTTCTGTCATTGATAAAATCCATGAAGCTTTTTTGCAACTCAATATTTACGCTAAGACTCGCTTTTCTAAAATGGTCATGTGCCGCTTGTTTTTGGCTTCTTTATTCCCGCAATACGACAAAATCATCATGTTTGATGCGGACACTTTGTTTTTAAACGATGTGAGCGAGAGTTTTTTTATCCCGCTAGATTCTTATTATTTTGGAGCGGCTAAAGATTTTTCTTCTCCTAAAAACCTTAAACATTTTCAAACAGAAAGAGAGAGAGAGCCTCGCCAAAAATTTTCTCTCTATGAGCATTACTTGAATGAAAGCGACATGCAAATCATTTGTGAAAACCACTATAACGTTGGGTTTTTAATCGTGAATTTAAAGCTATGGCGGGCTGATAAATTAGAAGAACGCTTATTGGATTTAACCCATCAAAAAGGCCAGTGCGTGTTTTGCCCTGAACAGGATCTTTTAACGCTCGCATGCTATCAAAAAGTTTTACAATTACCTTATATTTATAACACCCACCCTTTCATGGCCAATCAAAAACGCTTCATCCCCAACCAACAAGAAATCGTCATGCTGCATTTTTATTTTGTAGGAAAACCTTGGATTTCACCCACTGCTTTATATTCTAAAGAATGGCATGAGATTCTTTTAAAAACCCCTTTTTACGCTGAATATTCCGTGAAATTCCTTAAGCAAATGACAGAATGTTTAAGCCTTAAAGACAAACAAAAAACCTTTGAATTTCTTGCCCCCCTACTCAATCCAAAAACCCTTTTAGAATATGTTTTTTTTAGATTGAGTAAGATTTTCAAACGCTTAAAAGAAAGGTTTTTAAACTCTTAGCGTTCTCGTTTGGGCAACACGCTATAAGCGAATTTAACGTAAATCGCCAAACTGATTAAAAGCACCGCCACGCCAATAGCCAAATACACCGCATAAGTGATTTTATCCGGTTCGCTCACGCTGAATTTAAACACCAGCATTAACGCTTCAATGGCTAATGCGATAATGATAGAGCCTAAAAACCTGATCATCGTGCGGTGGATCGCATGGTGGTTGTCCCCGCTATTTTTACCCAACACTTCCTCTTCAAAAATCGCCTTGACTAGATCAAAGGTGGCTAAGGCTAGGGTTAAAAGCACGATAGGGTGGAACACTTCTTTAATGTCAAAACTGCTAAAATGCACGATCGCTGTCCAAAAGCTAGAAATGCATTTCACAAATAAAAGCAGCGACACTAAAGTGAGCATGATAGAAATCATAAAATACATGACCATGCTCCCTTCGCTAAAGGTCCTGAAATACTTTGAAGGCGAGCTGATTTCAATCGCCACTCTCAAAGGGATTTGCAAGCACACCACAAACGCTAGATCGTTATTTTGATCATACACCGGGTAAGACGCGCTCACTACCAAATGGTTTCCTTTTTTAGAAGGATAGGGATCCGTTAAAATGCAACGCTTTTCATTCACGGCTTGATAAAAATAATACTTATCGCTAAAACTGGCATGCGATTCTAATTCAATCCCTTCTGTTAAATCATGCTCTAATAGCCCTTCCTTATGCCCATGCTCTTTAAATTGGCTTGGCTTAAGCATGAGCATGCCCTTAGCGTCTAACACAAAAAAACTTTTTGCCATTTTGATTTCAGCGTGCATTTTACTGATTTGCCTGTTTAAATAATCCAAAGTGATTTCAGGAAGGTGGTTGCGGATATTGTGCGAAAACAAATAAGTGAGATAAGCGTATAACTCAGTGCGGATCTTGGAATATTGGACAATGTCTCTACTTAACATCACAAGGCCTTTAAAAAAATTTATGCGATGAATTGTAGCACTTGTTTTAAAGAATTATTTAAACCACCCCTTGCGTCAATGATAAAGGAGGCGTTTTTTTCATAGAGGGCTTGGCGTTTTTCAAAAAGCTCTTTGGCTTGAGTGAGGTTATTCAAAAGGGGGCGTTTTTCCCTTTCTTTTTGATTCAAACGCTTAATCAAGGTCTCAAAATCCATTTTGAGGTAAAAAGTTGTGCCTAAACCCTTAAGATTATCATGCATCACAATGCCCCCACCGGTAGAAATGATATGGGGGGTTTTGAGCGTTTTCAATTCATCAATCAAATTTTTTTCAAACATCCTGAAATTGTCTTCGCCAAGCTCTTCAAAAATCCCTCTCACGCTCAAGCCCACCCTCTCGCTAATGATCATATCCGTATCCAGCACTTCTAGTTTCAAAGCCAGCCCCAATTCTTGCGCCAAAGAGCTTTTACCGCTCCCCATAAAACCGATTAAGACTAAATGCTGCATGCTTTTATTTCAATTGTAATTCATACGCCCCGTTTTTTTCTTCCAAAAGATAGCGGTATTTCCCGTCTAAAATGAGCGTGATGCGGTAATAATCTTTGTGCGTGCCGACTTTAATTTGAGAAAAAAACTTCTGGTTTAAATCCATGTTTTGATAAATATCCAAAGGGCCTTTTTGCGTGTCTAACACGATTCTATAAGGATTGACTAGCACAAAAGAGCGTAAAATTTTATAAGGGGAGTGCAAAATCATCGTGTTGTTTGCCATTAAAAAATCAAAATCTTGGATCTGGTAGCGTTTTTCAAAGGGGGTTTGATTAAGGGTGTGCTGGGAAAGTTTTAAGGGGTAGTGCCAATCAATGCTTTTATCAATACCAACGACTTTAGAATGGATAGAGCCATCAATATCCTGGTAAGTGAGCGTGATTTTTTTTAAGATCCTAGCGCTCGTGGGCAAATCCACATGGATTTCTTTGAGGTAGTCATCATAGATCCCGCTAAAGCCCCCTTGCAAATTCTTGGAATTGATTTCAGGCTCAAAAGGGTTGTCTCTGGCTAATAAAACGCTTAAAACCGCCACCAAACCTATCATCTTTTTTAACACTACCATTTCCTTAAATCTAATCTCTAGGCCGTAATTCTCTCAATTCAAACAAACGCTTTTGCAAACGCACATTCTTGCTTTGCAATTCGGTGATTTCTTGTTGCAATCGTTCATGCTTGTCTCTTAAATCCAAATAGACTTCTAAAGAAGAACCCCCAAAAAGCAACTTCCCTAAATAATACCCAAACCCAAGCAGTAAGAGAAAAAAGACAATAAGGGAGCTATGGCTATAAAAAAAGTCTCGTGCTTTGTTGTCTTTGATTCCATCGTTTTCAAAAAGGCTTTCAGCCATGCTTAAACAACTCTTTACCGATATAAATCCCCCCTTTTAATTCATGCTCAATCTCCAAAAGGCGGTTGTATTTGGCGATCCTTTCACTCCTTGCGGTGGATCCGGTTTTGATTTCCCCAGTATTGAGCGCAACGGCAAAATCAGCGATAAAGCTGTCTTCACTCTCCCCGCTTCTATGGCTCATCACGCATTGATAGGCATGGTGTTTGGCCAATCTTATGGTTTCTAAAGTTTCACTAATGGTGCCGATTTGATTGGGTTTGATCAAAATGGCGTTCGCAATGTTTTTTTCAATGCCTTTTTGCAAGATGCTTGCGTTCGTTACAAACAAATCATCGCCCACTAACTGGATTTGACGCCCTAATTCCTTGCTCAAAAACGCCCAACCCTCCCAATCGTCTTCGCTCAAACCATCTTCAATGGACACAATCGGATATTTTGCCACCAACTTTTTATAATAAGCCACTAATTCATGCGAATCTAGAATCTTATTTTCACCCTTTAAATGGTAATTGAAATGTTCATCCACTAACTCACTGCTCGCCACATCTAAAGCGAGTGCTATCTCTTCGCCTAATTTATAGCCGGCTTTTTCAATGGCTTGAGAAATGACTTCAAGAGGTTCTACATTGTTGTTAAAATTAGGCGCAAAGCCCCCCTCATCGCCCACGCTTGTGAGTTGATTCTTTTCATCTAGGAGTTTTTTAAGCGTGTGATAGACTTCTGCGCTCGCTCTTAAGGCTTCTTTAAAACTCTCAAACCCTAAAGGCATGATCATGTATTCTTGAAAGTCTATGGAATTGTTCGCATGCGTTCCGCCGTTGATGATATTGAGCATCGGCACCGGCAAAGTCAGAGCGTTAGCCCCCCCTAAATAGCGGTATAATGGCAGATTTAAAGCCTTCGCGCTAGCCCTTGCTAACGCCATAGAAACGCCCAAAACAGCGTTCGCCCCTAAATTAGCGTAATTAGGCGTGCCGTCTAAAGCCCTTAACCTCTCATCCACAAAGGCTTGATTGATCGCTTCAAGCCCTATTAAATGGTGTTTGATCACGCTATTGACATTTTCGCATGCCCTTAAAACCCCTTTACCCAAAAAACGGGTTTTGTCATTATCCCTTAATTCTAACGCCTCTCTTTTACCGGTGCTCGCCCCGCTAGGCACAATCGCGCTCGCCTTAGTGTTATCGCTCAAAATCACGCTGGCTTGAATGGTAGGATTGCCCCTACTATCCATCACTTCTAAAGCATGAATATCTTTAATGGTTAGCATCAAAATCCTTTTTATTCCATTTCTTCTAAAGGCTCATCGGGTAAGGGCATGATCTCTTCATTAGAGCCGATACTCTCTTTAATCTTAAGAGTGATTTCATCCGCTAGCACTTTATCTTCTTTCAGTAAGGCTTTAGCGTTTTCCCTACCTTGCCCTAGCTTTTTATCCTGGTAACTAAGCCATGCCCCACTCTTATCCACGATGTCTAATTTCACGCCGTAATCAATAATTTCGCCCTCTTTAGAAATCCCTTCCCCAAACATGATGTCAAATTCCGCTTCTCTAAAGGGCGGAGCGACTTTATTTTTAACGACTTTGGCTTTAGCCCTGTTACCGATATGCTGTTCGTTTTGTTTTAAAGCGGCGATTCTTCTAATATCAATCCTAACGCTCGCATAGAATTTTAAGGCATTACCCCCGGTTGTGGTCTCTGGACTCCCATAACCCGTCATGCCGATCTTCATTCTTATTTGATTGATAAAAATGAGAGTAGTGTTCATCTTATGCAAAACACCGGTGATTTTCCTTAACGCATGGCTCATAAGCCTTGCTTGCAAGCCCACATGCTGATCGCCCATATCCCCATCAATCTCCGCTTTAGGCGTAAGGGCCGCCACCGAATCCACCACCACTAAATCAATCCCTCCGCTTCTGGTGATCGTTTCTAAAATCTCTAAGGCTTCTTCGCCCGTGCTTGGTTGGGAAACGAGTAAATTTTCTGTATCCACGCCCAATCTCTTAGCATAATACACGTCTAGGGCATGCTCAGCGTCAATGAACGCGCACACGCCGCCATTTTTTTGGCATTCTGCAATAATATGCAAGCTTAAAGTGGTCTTCCCGCTTGACTCTGGCCCATAAATTTCAATGATCCTACCCTTTGGAACGCCCCCAATCCCTAAAGCCAAATCCAATCCTAACGAGCCTGTAGAAATAGCGTCAATCTTTTCTACTTGCTTATCCCCAAGGCGCACCAACGCCCCCTTACCAAAAACCTTATCAATTTGTTTGATCGCTAAAGAAATCGCTTTTTGTTTGTCTTCATCTATTGCCATTAAATCACCTTATTGAATTTGATTTGTTTATTCTATCAAATCCTAGCCTAAAATCTATTATAATAAAAGGACTTACCCTATCACAAAAGGATTTTACTTTGATTAGTGTCGCTCATAGCCCTGATGCTGATGATATTTTCATGTATTATGCGATTAAGTTTGGTTGGATAGATTGCCCCATTAAAAATAAAACATTCCACAACATTGCCCTGGATATTGAAACCCTAAACCAAGAAGCCCTAAAAAACACTTATGATGTGAGCGCGATTAGTTTCGGGCTATACCCTAAAATTGCGAACGATTACGCCTTACTCCCCACAGCGACAAGCTTTGGGAATGGCTATGGGCCTAAATTAGTGAAAAAAAAGGGCGTGAAATTGAAAAAAGATTTTAGAGTCGCACTCAGTGGGGAACACACCACAAACGCCCTCTTGTTTAAGATCTATTACAAACACGCGCGCATCGCTTACATGAATTTTTTAGACATTGAAAAAGCGGTTTTGGAAGGAAAAGCACATGCAGGCGTGCTAATCCATGAAAATATTTTGGATTTCCATGATGAATTAGAAGTGGAAAAAGAATTGTGGGATATTTGGAAAGAACTCATTGAAGTGGATTTACCCTTGCCTTTAGGGGGCATGGCGATTAGGCGATCCATCCCTTTGTATCGCGCGATTTTGATTAAAAAGGCTTTGATTAAAGCGGTTGAAATCGCTTTAAAACACCAAAATTTGCTCTCTAGCATGCTGTTAGAGCGCTCGCTCATTCGTGTGAATAAAGAGCGGTTACAAACTTATTTAAGCTTGTATGCGAATGAAACTTCAACGCACTTAAGCGAGACTCAAATTCTCGCCATAGACAAGCTTTTTGAATTGGGCTATCAGCATGGGTTTTATGCTAACTCGTTAAAGACTAAAGATTGCTTGCTCACTGATGAATATTTAAAATACCGCTTTTCTTAATCCAATTCTAATTTATGCGTGAGCAAGTAACGGATCACCCCATACAATAAAAGGATTTTTAAAAAATCTACCCCCCATAAAAGATAGTATTTATTTTCTTGCAATTCTTGTTGTTGCAAGAAATAATAAAATCCCTCATTGATGCTCAAACTAGAGCTCATTAAGGGCAGTAACGAATTGAACGCCAATTCCAAAACAACCCCCACCAGAATGAACAACAACCCCCCGAGTAAAAAACGCGCTTTTTTGATCCTAGCAGCGTTTAAAACGCTCAAAACAAATAAGAATTTCATTAAAACAAGCCCTAAAAACAGGGCAACGCCTATAGTTTTAGTGGGTTTTAACGCAAAGGTTTTTAAAGCGGTGTGCAAGATAAACAACACACTGGATTGCGCGTTAAAAAGGTAATAGCCCAAACGAACGCTCGCCACAAACCAGAACAAACTGAATATAAAAAACACCATAGGGAGCAAGATTTTAGGGAGCAATAAAGACTCCAAACTAATGGGTAAGGAAAAGCTTAAAACCCCTCTTTTAGAAAAAAGCGCGTTGAGATTTTTGATCGCTCCCACGCTGATTGCAATCAGTAAAAACGCCCCCAAGATAAAAAAGAGCGTGTAGCTTAGGGTGAGCATGGTCGTTTCTTCAGCACTTTGAGAGGAAAAACAAACCGCTAAAACAGTGAGCGTGATTAAAAAATTCCCTATAACAATATTCCCTATTTGCCCCAAGGCGTCATGTTTAAAAACTTTTAAAAAACCCATGCGATTATTATACCCATTTGGATAGAAAATTCAGGCTTTTTATCATCAAATACTGATAACTAAAAGTCTTACTTTAATCGCTCTTTATCTCACAAAACAAAAAACTTAATTAGCCAAAAAATCCACTCAAGGCAACAATAAAAACCGATTTCTAAACGACTGCGCAAAGCGAGTTAATTTGAAAAATCCGAGCGTTTTCAAGGTTTCAAATCCCCAAAACCCATGCTCTCTTAATTGTCTCACAATTTAACAAACTTTTTTAAAAGCTAGCGCCATTTTAATTTTTGTAACCTCCTTAAAAAGAGCGTTACAACAAGAAAGGTTTTTTAAATTTTTAGAATAAATTGATGCGAGTTTATGGGGGTTTTTTGTTTGTTTTGGATCACTCTTTAATTTTTAAAAATGGGATTTTGATCCCTTTATTATAAGCTCATTTTTTTAAGGAAATAGGGGGTATTTTGAAATCCCCCCTACAACCCCTAATCCCCCTAACCCGCAAAGACCGCTTTTTAAAAATTATCGCTTGTTTTTTCGCAAGCTCTTTTATTTTTTGTATTTAAAAAATGCTTTAGCGTTTTTTAAAATTGATATACCCATACAAGCCATGCTACTTAAAAAAAGCCAGTTGCTCCAAAATCAATTCTTCTTTGTTTTTAAAAGTGAATTTAAAAAGGATCTTATAGCGCCCCACTTTATCGCCCTCTAACAAATCAAATTTTAAAGGCTCGCATGCGTTTGCGCAATCAAGCGTTCCTAATAATCTGGGCTGTGATTGGCTGGGATAGAAAGCTAAATACACTTGAATATTTGGCGAATCTAAAGCGGGTTTGAGCGGTTGCAATCGCGCATAAAGCGTGTTGGACTTTTCTAAAATCAAAGCGTTGTTTAAAAGGTTTTCTTGGATTTTTTTATCCCCATGCGTGCCTTTAGAAAAATAGGGCAAAATAGGGGTTTTAGGGCTTTCTGTAAGGGGTTTTAAACCCACTGAAAAACGATAATTAGCTTTAAAATCTTCATAGGTTTTAAGCATGGCGTTAAAGTTTAAATCCACTTCGTTATGCCCTTTAAAATACACTAAATCGTTTTTAGGCGAATTTTTTAGGGCAAACACCACCAAAAACACCACGATCCCAAGCCCAAAAATAAGCACGCTCATGATCCCTAAAGGCCAAAAGTTTTTTTCTTTCATTGATTTTCCCTCTTAAGATTTTTTAAAAAAATAAAGCCCCAAAAACGCCCCTAAAAGCGTCAATAATAAAATATAGATGATGACTTTTACAAAAGTCGCTCCCTTAGGAGCGTTAAAATTTTGCACGATATTCACACGATATTTTTCCGCTAAAGCGTCTACTGCGACCGAATAGCCGTTAATGAGCATGGCTGAAATCCTTTGAGGCGTGTATTCTTTGGCGTTTGTGGGGAGTAAGGGAGCGATTTTTTCAAAAAAGATTTTATCAGTGTCTAGCAAATCTTTAGGGTTAGCCACCAATTCTATTTTTTGAGCGTCATGATAGAAAAAGAATACCACAAAAGGGGGTTTGAGCTGCTTTAAAAAGCCCTCTTGATAGCTTTGGCGCTCTTTTTTATTCGCTAGAGCGATAGGATTTTTTTCAAAATCCGTCATATCAATCGCAAAACGCACGCCGGTTTTAAGATAAAGCTCTTTAGAAACGCCCTCTATAAACCAAACGCTTTTTTCCGTTAAACGCCCCTTAGAATTGTTAAAAACATAAGATTCATTAGCCCACAAAAAACCAACAAAAGCTAAAGAGATTACAAGCCATAAGCCCTTCATGTGCTAAACAAAAACAAGTTAGGCACAAAAGAAATAACAATGGTCATTAAAATGGTCACTACTACCATTAAGGCTAAGATTTTTTCTAAAGTGGTGAATTTCATTTTTTACTCCCTTGATTGACTAATTCATAATTAGCGTGGTTTTGGGTGCTTTTTGTCTCTAAAGCGTTAATATCCTTATAGCGGTAATAATTGGTGGCTTGCTCTTTTTGGATATGGATCGCTTTGAGCGCGAAAAAAACGACCACACACAATAAGATAACCACAATCAGTAAATTCCCTGCTAATCCGTTTAAAAATTTCATCTCTTTTCCTTTAATCTTCTAAGGGTTTTAGCGATTGGATAAATTCGAGCAACGCTTTAACTTGCAAGTCGCTAAAGTTTTTATACTTGAATGATGGCATATGCCCTATATTGCCCTTTTTGCCATGCGTTAAGATGTTTCTTAAAAAACTCTCTGTGCCGTAAGTGGTCAAATCGGCCGCAAACACTTGATTTTCTTGCAAGCCCTTACCATCATTGCCATGACAACCTGTGCAACCCATGCTTTCAAACAGCTCCTTACCTTTATCAATGAGTTGAGGGTTTTTCGTCTTTTTAACGCTAGAAAGTTCTGCCATCACATAGCTTGCAATCGCTTTAGCGTCTTTTTCGTCCATTTCCATAGCGGGCATTTCCCCAGCGGGATAATCCATGCCCTTAGAGCCATGCTTAATGGTATCTATAATGCCCTCTTCTTTATCCCAACGCACCAGATTTTGAGCGCTCCCATGCAAGCCTTCAGCGGTGATGCCATGGCATTGCGAACAATGGACTAAAAAGATGCCTTGACCCATATCCACCAATTCCTTTTGACCCAAATGCTTCCACTTGGCTTCAAATTTTTGGTTGTGCGCTTTAACCTCTTCATTGTATTGCCCGATTTGAGAAAAACTGCTCAGCGGGTACCCAAAGAAAAAATACCAAAAAGCCCACACAATCACACACATAAAGCTTGCGATCCAACCTACTGGCACATTGTTGGCAAACTCCCCTATCCCATCAAACAAATGCCCATTTTCCATGAGCTCACCTTGAGATTTGCTATCGCGCATTTCTTTAATGAGCGAACTGGATTCATAGATGGTTAAAACTAAAATCACAAGCGCTGCAATCAAGCCAAAAACATTTATATGGTCGTTTAAAAAATCCATTTCAACTTTCCTTTATGCCTTTATCATGAACTTCTTTATGGCGTGGTTCAATCAACTCATCTTCTAAAGCATCATTTAACGCTAAATACCCGTATCGCTCATAATCCACAATGCCCTTTTTTTGCTTTCTATACATGCTAAAAATATAGGCATACAAAAAGAGCGTAAAAAGAATGGTAAAAAACGCATACGCAAAACCTCTCAAACTTTCCAAATCCATCATTCACCCCTTATTTAGCGTTTTGATTAGCGTTAATCCTGGAATTACCCAAGCTGTTCAAATAAGCGATCAAAGCCACGATTTCTAAGACCTCACCTCTCTCAATCGCTTCTAGCACCCTCTTGTCTTTCATGTCGGCTGTGATTTTTTTAGCTTCTTCTAGATAGGCCTTTTTCGCTTCTTCCACATTCCCTAATTTCACGCCGTTTTCGGTGTCATAAGGCACGCCAAAAACCTTTTTTTGCGTCAAAGCTTCTGCGTAAGCGGTGTCAAAATCGCTCTTTTTTATGAATAAATGCTTATAGGCGGGCATGATGCTGTGCGGCACAACGCTTTTAGGATCCAGCATGTGCTTTTCATGCCAATCGGTTGTGCGATAATCCCCCACCCTGTGCAAATCAGGGCCAATCCTTTTAGAGCCCCACAAAAATGGCCTGTCATACGCATATTCCCCACTCAAACTATACGCGCCATATCGATCCACCTCAGCTTGGAAAGGGCGAATGAGTTGGGAATGGCAATGATAGCAACCTTCTTGGATATAAACTTGCCTCCCCGCTGTCTCTAAAACCGTATAAGGCCGTAAGCCTTCAATCGGGCGAGCGGATTTGAAAAAGTTAGGCAAAATCTCCACTAAGCCTGCAATAGAAAACACGAAAATAAACGCAAGAGTGAAAAAGAATGGGTTTTTTTCTAAAAAACTAAACATCTTCAACCTCCCTTATCTGGCCATAGGCGTGGCGTAATTGGGCTCACGCTCTAATTTTTTGCCTGCCGTGATTGTCATAAAGATATTGTAAGCAAAAATAATAAATCCAATAAAATACATAAGACCCCCAACGCCTCTAATATTGTAATAAGGGATTAGCGCCTTAACCGTGTCAATGAATTGGTAAGTGAGATTCCCGTATTGATCCACATCCCTCCACATCATCCCTTGCGTGATCCCTGCAATCCACATGGACGAAAAGTAAAGCACAATCCCTAAAGTCATGATCCAGAATTGGAAATCCACAAGCCTCCCTGAATAAATCTCTCTTTTGAAAAGCCTAGGGGTCATGTGATACATGCTCGCAATCAAAGTGAAGCCTACCCAACCAAGCACGCCGTCATGCACATGCCCTATGATCCAATCGGTGAAGTGGGCTAAGGCGTTCACGCTTTTAATGGCTTGAATGGATCCTTCTAGCGTGGAAAGCATGTAGAAAGTTGAGGCTAAAACTAAAAACTTGATCAAAGGGCTTTCTTTGAGCTGGTGCCATTGGCCTCTCATCGTTAAAAGCATGTTAATCGCTGTCCCCCACGAAGGCAAGATCAACACCACTGAAAACACGCTAGAAAGGGTTTGCACCCAATCAGGCACGGTGGAATAAATCAAATGGTGCCCGCCCGCCCAAATATAAACAAACATCAAACTCCAAAAAGAAAACAAAGTGAGTTTGTAAGAAAAGATAGGCTGGCCGCTCTCTTTAGGCAAGAAATAATAAATCGTGCCAATCACCCCACTCGTAAAGACAAAAGCGACCGCATTATGCCCCCACCACCATTGAATGAGCGCATCATTACTGCCTGAATACATAGAAATAGAATGCCAAACGCTCCCCATATCAGCGACAAAATAGGTGGGGATAGAAAGGTTATTGAAGATATACATCACCGCTATACCCACATAAGTAGCGATGTAATACCACAAAGACACGTAAATGGTATTTTCCCTCCTAACGCTCATGCTCCCAAACATATTAACCCCCCATAACACCCATGCCACAACCACAATAATATCTAAAGGCCACATCAATTCGGCGTATTCTTTAGATTGAGTAAGACCAGCAAACAAGCTAATAACCCCTAGGACTAAAAGAAGAATCCAGAGCCAAAAATGCAATAACCCTACAATTTTCAAAAAGGGGTGTTGGTAATAAGTGATTTTAAGTACCCTTTGACCGATATAATACCAACTCGCCCAAATCCCTCCAAGAGTGAAACCATAGATCACCGCATTCGTGTGTAAAGGGCGTAAGCGGCCAAAAACGCCATACTCCCCTGCAATGTAGTTCAAACTAGGGAAGGATAACTCAAAGGCTAACACGATCCCTATTAACATGCCTATTATCCCAAAAGCGATCATCGCATAAAGAAACAATTTGCTAATGGAATAATCATAACTCAAAGGCACATTTTCTTGCATGCAATACTCCTATTTGTAGTAAATTCAACAAAGACAAACATAATTATAAAATTTTATCTTTTTCAAAAAGCTTAATTTTTAATCTTTTTCTGTAACATTGTAATAACTCAATCCCATTTGAATGATATTTTTAAGCCAAATTATTACTATCTTTGGCTAAAGGTTAAACATGATTAAACAAACCCTCTCAATCTTTGCCCCTTTTCTCATCGCAGCATTATTGTATTTTTTAGGCGCACCGGATGGGTTAAACCCTAACGCATGGCTTTATTTTTGTATTTTCATGGGCATGATTATAGGGCTAATTTTAGAGCCGGTGCCATCAGGTTTGATAGCGTTGAGCGCGTTAGTGTTGTGTATAGCGTTAAAAATTGGAGCAAGTAATGAAGTAGCGAGCGCTAATAAGGCCATTTCGTGGGGTTTGAGCGGGTATGCGAATAAAACGGTGTGGCTTGTGTTTGTCGCTTTCATTTTGGGTTTAGGGTATGAAAAAAGCTTGTTAGGGAAACGGATCGCTCTTTTACTGATTAGATTTTTAGGGCAAACCCCTTTAGGTTTAGGCTATGCGATCAGTTTGAGCGAATTGTGTCTAGCCCCCTTTATCCCTAGCAATTCGGCTAGAAGTGGGGGCATACTCTATCCGATCGTTTCTTCTATCCCGCCCTTAATGGGTTCTACTCCTAGTAATAACCCTAACAAAATCGGCGCGTATTTGATGTGGGTCGCTTTGGCTTCAACTTGCATCACTTCGTCCATGTTTTTAACCGCGCTCGCCCCTAACCCCCTAGCAATGGAGATCGCTACCAAAATGGGCGTGAATGAAATCTCATGGTTTTCGTGGTTTTTAGCGTTCTTGCCTTGTGGGGTGGTTTTAATCTTATTGGTGCCTTTATTGGCGTATAAAACCTGCAAACCCACCTTAAAAGGCTCAAAAGAAGTGAGTTTGTGGGCTAAAAAAGAATTAGAAAGCATGGGGAGGTTTTCTTTAAAAGAAATTTCAATGCTCAGTCTCACTTTATTGGCTTTATTGGGTTGGATTTTTGGCAAATCTTTAGGCTTGCATGCGAGCGCGACGGCTTTGATTGTCATGGTGTTAATGGCGTTTTGTAAGATTGTAAGCTATGAAGATATCATTAAAAACAAGAGCGCGTTCAATATTTTTTTATTGTTGGGATCGCTGCTCACAATGGCTGGCGGGCTTAAAAATGTGGGTTTTTTAAATTTTATCGGCAATGCGGCTCAAAATTTTTTAGAGCATGCTCACTTGGATCCGTTAATAGCGGTATTGTTTATCGTCGCTCTTTTTTATCTGTCGCATTATTTTTTCGCTAGCATCACCGCTCATGTGAGCGCGTTGTTCGCTCTTTTTGTAGGGATTGGTTCGCACATTCAAGGGGTCAATTTGCAAGAATTGAGCTTGTTTTTAATGCTTTCTTTAGGGATTATGGGGATTTTAACGCCCTATGGCACAGGCCCATCCACCATTTATTATGGGAGCGGGTATATTCAAAGCAAGGATTTTTGGAAATGGGGGTTTATTTTTGGCTTTTTGTATTTAATCGTGTTTTTAAGCGTGTGCACGCCTTGGGTCAAATTCATCGCTTTTAGGTGGTTGTAGTTGGAAACTTTACACAACGCCCTTTTAAAATGGTATGAAGAATGTGGGCGAAAGGATTTACCTTTTAGGAATTTAAAGGGCATTAACGCCCCTTATGAAGTCTATATCAGCGAAGTGATGAGCCAACAAACCCAAATCAACACGGTGGTTGAGCGTTTTTATTCCCCTTTTTTAGAAGCTTTCCCCACTTTAAAAGACTTAGCGAACGCTCAATTAGAGAAGGTTTTATTGTTATGGCGAGGGCTTGGCTATTATTCAAGGGCTAAAAATTTAAAAAAAAGCGCTGAAATTTGCGTTAAAGAACACCACTCACAGCTACCTAATGACTATCAAAGCCTGTTAAAACTCCCCGGTATTGGCGCATACACGGCTAATGCGATTTTATGTTTTGGCTTTAGAGAAAAAACCGCATGCGTGGACGCTAATGTCAAGCGCGTACTTTTAAGGCTTTTTGGTTTGGATCCTAATATCCAAGCTAAAGACTTACAAATTAAAGCGAATGACTTTCTCAATCCTAATGAAAGCTTTAATCACAACCAAGCCTTAATTGATCTAGGGGCTTTAATCTGCTCCCCTAAACCCAAATGCGCGATTTGCCCTTTCAATCCTTATTGTTTGGGTAAAAACCACCTAGAAAAACACACGCTTAAGAAAAAACAAGAGATCATTCAAGAAGAGCGTTACTTAGGCGTTGTGATCCAAAATAACCAAATCGCTTTAGAAAAAATAGAGCAAAAACTCTATTTGGGGATGCACCATTTCCCCAATCTAAAAGAAAATTTAGAATTCAAACTCCCCTTTTTAGGCGCTATCAAGCACAGCCACACTAAATTCAAGCTCAATTTAAACCTCTACCTTGCCACCACAAAGGATTTAAAAAACTCCGTTCGTTTTTATAGCCTTAAAGATTTAGAGACCCTACCCATAAGCTCTATGACGCTTAAAATCCTGAATTTTTTAAAACAAAAAAATTTATTTGGGGGTTAAACCCTGCCAAATCCAAAACAATTCTACTTTATTTTAGGCACGACTTCAGGGATCCAATACGCGATCGCGCTAATCACTACCCCCATAAGCACCACAAAAACAAGCGAGTATTTAGCCGTGAATTTGAATAAATCGCTCTCTTTCCCGGCTAACCCTACCGCCGCGCAAGCGATAGCGATGCTTTGAGGGCTTATCATTTTGCCCAAAGTGCCACCCACGGTATTAGCCGTTAAGGTTAAAATCTCAGGGAGTTGCAATCGTTGGGCGGTGAGTTGCTGTAAAGAGCCAAACAAAAGATTAGAACTCGTATCGCTTCCGGTTAAAAACACGCCTACCCACCCAATCAAGGGCGAGAAAAAAGTGAAAGCCAAACCGGTATGCGTGAGCGCTAAGGCTAGAGTGGAAGAAATCCCGCTGTAATTAGACACATAAGCAAAGCTTAAGACTAAACCAATGGTGAGAATGGGGTAGCGCATTTCTTTCAAAGTCTCGCCAAAGACGCTCACTGCATCGCTCACTCGCACCCTTAAAACGAGCATGCTAACAAGAGCGGCTAAAAAAATGGAAGTGCCAACCGTGTTGATTAAGAGGAGTTTAAACACCACAGGAAAACTCACGCTTTGATTGGCTTCTACAAAAGGCGGGCTTTTAAAGATGTGGTTACTGATGTTATTGAATTCAAAATAAAAATTAGAAAAAGCTAACAAGCCGTCTTTTTCAAATAAGGCTTTAAAAAAAGGCTGTATCCATAACACAATCACTAAAACCAAAATCACAAAAGGAGACCAAGCGACATAAACCTTACAAATATGATGGTTACTTTTAGTGAATGAGATCGCTTTGCCGTCGCTTCTAAAAATCGCTTTAGGCTGCCAAAATTTCAAAAAGAGCGCTGTCGCAACGAGTGAGACAAGGGCTGAAATAATGCCGGGCAATTCTGGCCCTAAATAATTAGAGCTTAAAAATTGCGCGCCAGCGAAAGAAAAAGCCGCGATAAAAACGGCCGGAAAAGTCTCTTTAATCCCCTTAAAGCCATCCATTAAAAACACAATAAAAAACGGCACTAACAAGCTCACAAAAAAGAGGATTTTACCCGTCATGGCTGAAATTAAGATCGCTGGCACCCCTACCGCGCTCGCCATCGCGCTTATAGGGATACCCACCGCACCAAAGGCCACAGGAGCGGTGTTAGCGATTAAACATAACCCGGCAGCGTATAAAGGGCTTAACCCCAAGCCCACTAAAATCGCTGCTGTAATGGCAATAGGCCCTCCAAAGCCGATCGCCCCTTCTAAAAATGAGCCAAAACAAAATCCGATCAAAATCACTAAAATGCGGTGATCTAAAGTGATGGACTGAACGCTTTCTTTTAAGATTTCAAAATAGCCGGATTTAACGCTGAGTTTGTATAAAAAAATCGCCGCAATGATGATCCAAGCGATCGGCCACAAACCATAAAGAAAGCCATAAAGAAAACTTGAACCCACCATGCTAACAGGCATTTTATACACTAAAACCGCAATAATAGCTGATAAGGCCACGCTCAAAAAGGCCGCTACATAACCTTTGAGCTTAAAAACCATTAAAGATAAGAAAAATAATAAAATCGGCAATAAGGCCACAAGAGCGCTCAGCCAAATATTACCCAAAGGGTCATAAACTTGATGAAATTCTGACACTAAAAAATCCCTTTTAAAAATATTCTCTTAGCGCTAGATCTCTTTAAAAAACCCCCTTATTTAGGAATGATGGGGATAATAAAGGGGAAGACATAAGCAATAAGAGTGAAAATAATCCCCATAATGATTGCCAAAGCGATAGAGTATTTTACTGTAAATCTGAACAATTCGCTCTCTTTCCCCACTAACCCCACCGCCGCACAAGCGATAGCGATACTTTGAGGGCTTATCATTTTGCCCACAACGCCCCCGGAAGTGTTGGCCGCTAAGAAAAGCACTTCAGGCAAGCCAAGCTGTGTAGCGATGAGCATTTGTAAAGATCCAAATAAAAGATTAGAACTCGTATCGCTTCCGGTTAAAAACACCCCAAGCCAGCCTACCACAGGCGAAAAGAAAGTGAAAACATGCCCGGTATCTGCTAGCGCTAAAGCGAGCGTGGCGCTCATGCCGCTATAATTAGCCACATACGCAAACGCTAAAACCACGCCAATGGTTAAAATCGGCAAACGCATTTCTTTTAAAGTGGCCCCAAACACCCCTATCGCATCGCTGATTTTCACGCGCAACAAAAACACGCTTAAAAGAGCGGCTAAAAAAATGGAAGTGCCTGTCGTTAAAATCAAAGGGAGTTTGAACACCACAGGAAAATTAGTCGCTTCAGTAACAATGGGAACGGTTTTGAAAATCTTTTGACTGATAGAATTGAATTCAAACGCAAAGCTAGAAAACGCCAAAGCCCCACCTTCTTTAAAGAGCGCTTTAAACCAGGGTTGCGTCCATATAATAATCGTAATCGTGAGCAACACAAAAGGCATCCACGCCACAACCACCTTACAAATATGGTGTTTTTCTGTGCTGATTGTGGGCTCTTTGCCATTGCTGGTGAAAATGTGTTTGGGCTGCCAGAATTTTAAAAATAAAGTGGTAGCAATCAATGACACTAAAGCTGAAATAATATCCGGAAGCTGCGGCCCTAGATAATTAGAGCTTAAAAATTGCGCGATAGCGAAACTAAACCCAGTAACGGCCACTGCAGGAAAGGTTTCTCTAATCCCTCTAAAGCCATCCATTAAAAACACGATGAAAAAAGGAATGCCAATGGAAAAAATGGGTAACACCCTACCCACCATTTGAGAAATCTCTAATTCAGGGATACCCACCACGCTAGCCATTGCCGTAATAGGGATACCCACCGCGCCAAAGGCTACAGGAGCGGTGTTAGCGATCAGGCACAACCCGGCAGCGTATAAGGGGTTTAGCCCAAGACCGACTAAAATCGCCGCTGTGATCGCTACCGGGCCTCCAAAACCAATCGCGCCTTCTAAGAACGAGCCAAAACAAAACCCGATCAAAATCACTAAAATGCGGTGATCCGGCGTCAAACTTAAAATGCTTTCTTTTAAAATCTCAAAATACCCGGATTTCACTGAAAGGTTGTAAAGAAAAATCGCAGCGATCACAATCCATGCGATCGGCCACAAGCCATAAAGAAAGCCATAGAAAAAACTCGCACTCACCATTTGAACAGGCATTTTATACACAAATAACGCAATAAGGATTGAAAGCGCTAAGCTTAAAAACCCAGCGCTATACCCTTTAAGTTTAAAAACAATAAGAGAGATAAAAAAAAGCGCAATAGGCGATAGCGCCACTAAAGCGCTCAGCCAAATATGGCCTAATGGGTCATAGACTTGATAAAATTCCATAAATTTTCCTTGAATAATTAAAAGTATTTTTTATCTTACTTAAAAGAGAAAACTAATTTTAAGTAGCATTTAATATTAAGTCAAATTTAATGGGTTTGTGGTTTATTTTAGTAACAATGTTTGAGCGAGTGGGTTTATCAACTTGTGATTACAATCTTACTAATTTTGAGTATTATATTGTGTTTGAAACTCTTAATTTGGAATTTTAAGGAGCATTCTTTGAAAGTCAATTTCTTTGCTACTTGTCTAGGAGCAGCCATTTATAGCAACGCATCGCTTAACGCTATCAAATTACTCCGTAAGGAAAATTTGGAAGTGGTTTTTAAAAAAGACCAGACATGTTGCGGCCAGCCAAGCTACAACTCAGGATACTATGAAGAAACAAAAAAAATCGTTTTATACAATATCAAGCTTTATTCCAATAACGACTACCCTATTATCTTGCCCAGCGGTTCATGCACAGGGATGATGCGGCATGATTATTTGGAATTGTTTGAAGGGCATGCGGAATTTAACATGGTTAAAGATTTTTGCTCTAGGGTGTATGAATTGAGCGAGTTTTTGGATAAAAAATTGCAAGTCAAATACGAAGATAAGGGCGAACCCCTTAAAATCACATGGCATTCTAATTGCCATGCCTTAAGGGTGGCTAAAGTGATTGACTCGGCGAAAAATCTCATCAGACAGCTTAAAAATGTGGAACTCATTGAATTGGAAAAAGAAGAAGAATGCTGCGGGTTTGGGGGGACTTTTTCAGTCAAAGAGCCTGAAATTTCAGCGGTTATGGTTAAAGAAAAGATTAAAGACATAGAGAGCCGTCATGTGGATGTGATTGTTTCAGCGGATGCGGGGTGTTTGATGAATATCAGCACCGCCATGCAGAAAATGGGTTCTTTGACAAAACCCATGCATTTTTATGACTTTTTAGCCTCAAGGCTTGGGCTTTAACATTAAAGAATTGTTTTAAGGAATAATCATGGAAAAATATCACAGCGACCAAGAATACGAAGAAATCATCACCGACCAATTAGGCGATACGCAATTAAGGGAAAATTTGCGTTCTGCAATGGACACCTTAAGGGCTAATCGTAAGAATCTCCTTAAAAATCGTTACAGCGAGTGGGAAAATTTAAGGGAATTAGGCAAGGAAGTCAAGCTTAAGATTTTATCCAGGCTTGATGAATATTTGGAATTGTTTGAAAAAAACGCCACTCAAAACGGCTTTAAAATCCATTACGCTAAAGACGGCGATGAAGCTAATGAAATCATTTACAACCTCGCTAAAGAAAAGAATATCAATCGCATTTTAAAGCAAAAATCCATGGCGAGCGAAGAAATTGGTTTGAACCATTATCTCAAAGAAAAGGGCATTCAAGCGCAAGAAACGGATTTGGGCGAATTGATTATCCAGCTCATCAATGAACACCCTGTGCATATTGTCGTGCCAGCCATCCATAAAAACCGCAAGCAAATCGGTAAGATTTTTGAAGAAAAACTCAACGCCGCTTATGAAGAAGAGCCTGAGAAGCTTAACGCGATCGCCAGAAAGCACATGCGCAAAGAATTTGAAAGCTTTAAAATGGGGATTAGTGGGGTTAATTTCGCTATCGCTAATGAGGGGGCGATCTGGTTAGTGGAAAATGAGGGTAATGGCAGAATGAGCACCACCGCATGCGATGTGCATGTCGCTATTTGCGGGATTGAAAAATTAGTAGAAAGCTTTGATGATGCGGCGATTTTAAACAATTTACTCGCCCCAAGCGCGGTGGGCGTGCCTATCACTTGCTATCAAAACATCATCACAGGCCCTAGAAAAAACGACGATTTAGACGGCCCTAAAGAAGCCCACATCATTTTATTAGACAACAACCGCTCTAATATCTTGGCTGATGAAAAGTATTACCGCGCTCTTTCATGCATTCGTTGCGGGACTTGTTTGAACCACTGCCCTGTGTATGATAAAATCGGTGGGCATGCCTATCTTTCCACTTATCCTGGCCCCATAGGCGTGGTGGTATCCCCCCAACTCTTTGGCTTGAATAATTACGGGCATATCCCTAATTTGTGCAGTCTTTGCGGGCGTTGCACTGAAGTATGCCCCGTAGAAATCCCTTTAGCGGAACTCATCAGGGATTTACGAGCCGATAAAGTGGGCGAGGGCAGGGGTGTGGTCAAGGGGGCTAAAAGCACCCAACACAGCGGGATGGAAAAATTCTCTATGAAAATGTTTGCCAAAATGGCAAGCGATGGGGCTAAGTGGCGTTTCCAATTGAAAATGGCTCAATTTTTCTCGCCTTTAGGCAAGCTTTTAGCGCCTATACTGCCTTTAGTCAAAGAGTGGGCGAGCGTGAGAACCTTACCCAATATGGACACGAGTTTGCATGCCAAAGTCCAGCACTTAGAAGGGGTGATTTATGAGTAAAGAGCCTATTTTAAAGCGCATTAAAGAAGCCAAAGCCAAGCATGCCATTCAGGGAGCAAACCCTGCTTATAGAAATATCATTAAAGTGGAGTTTGAAGACTTGGTGGAAGAATACAAGCATTTCCAAATATTGAATAAGGCCGAAGTCATTGAAAGCGCTAAAGAAAATTTAGAGCAAGCCATTTTAAAGGCTTTAGAAAATTTTCAAAGCAAAAAAGTCTTACACTCTACGGATTTAAATTTGAATTTTGAAGCGTTTAAGGATTTCACTTTACAGCCCTATGACAAAGAAATTGAAGCGATGCGTGAAGAGTTGTTTGAGATTGATACAGCTTTATTGCATGGGGTTTGTGGGATTTCAAGCTTGGGCATGATTGGGGCGGTTTCTTCGCATGCAAGCCCGCGATTGCTTTCGCTCATCACCCTTAATTGCATCATCTTATTGAAAAAAGAATCCATTGTGCGCAATTTGAGTGAAGGCATGCAAGCTTTAAAAAACCAAAGCCAAAACGGCGTATTGCCCACAAACATGCTCCTTATTGGCGGGCCTAGCCGGACAGCTGACATTGAATTGAAAACCGTTTTTGGGGTGCATGGGCCTCAAAAAGTCGCTGTCATTCTCTATTAAAGGATAAGAATGGAAAAATTAGAAGTAGGGCAATTAGCCCCTGATTTTAGATTGAAAAACAGCGATGGCGTAGAAATTTCTTTAAAAGATTTGCTCCATAAAAAAGTGGTGCTGTATTTCTACCCTAAAGACAACACCCCCGGATGCACCTTAGAAGCCAAAGATTTTAGCGCTCTGTTTAGCGAATTTGAAAAGAAAAACGCTGTTGTCGTGGGCGTAAGCCCTGATAATTCTCAATCGCATCAAAAATTTATCAGCCAATGCTCTTTGAATGTGATCTTGCTCTGCGATGAAGATAAAAAAGTGGCCAATCTTTACAAAGCTTATGGCAAACGCATGCTTTATGGGAAAGAGCATTTGGGGATTATCCGCTCCACTTTCATTATCAACACGCAAGGTGTTTTAGAAAAATGCTTCTATAATGTCAAAGCGAAAGGGCATGCTCAAAAAGTTTTAGAGAGTTTGTAGTTTCGCTCTCAAGCCTTTTAATCTTCAAACTCTAAGGCTCTATTCTTTTCAAACACCGGTGAGTCTTATTTAACAAAAACTTTTATTTTTTACGCTAAAACTCATAAAAAATAGGGTTATTTTGCGATAATAGCCCCACAAAAACGCTTTTTAAACACTATTTAACTAAAAATCAAGCCCTTTTAATTTGATGGTAAAAACGCTTTTTAGCTTTTTTAAATTTTTATTTTTGTTCAGGTTGCCAAATGGTCTTTTCTGAGGGGGTGCTATCGGCTTCGTTTTGCAAAATTTGTTTTTTAGTTTCATGGCAAGCCACAAACAATAACGCTAAAATTACAGCTAAAAGAGAAATTCTCATTTCAAGCTCCTTTAAATATTAAAATGCTTACGATAATTATAAAGAAAAAGAGTTAAAGATAGATTAATATTTGGCTCTGTTTTCATCAAATGTCGGCACTCAAAACCTTATTTAACCTTATTATTCTTTAATTTTTAAAACTTTATTTCACATAAAACTCATTCTCTTAAGGGGATAACTGGGGTATTTTGAAATAACTCTCCCCCTACAACCCCCAACTAAATCCCTCTATAGAACGCATTAGAAGAAACGATCGCTTGACTAAAGCCTCTTATTATTTTGATTTCAATCAAGCGCGTTGTTTTTTAAGCATGTCAGCGATTAAAAAAGCGAGTTCTAGGGCTTGAGTGGCGTTTAGTCTTGGATCGCATTGCGTATAGTAATGGCAACTCAAACCCTCTTCGGTGATCGCTTGCGAGCCACCGATACATTCTGTAACATTTTCTCCTGTCATTTCCAAATGAACCCCTGAAGCCAAGCTCCCTTCAGCCCTATGGATTTCAAAAAAGCTTTTCACTTCATCTAACACGCTATCAAAAGCCCTTGTTTTAACCCCCAAGTTGGTTTTGACCGTGTTGCCATGCATGGGATCAATGCTCCATAAAATGTGGCGTTTTTCTTTCAACACCCCTTGTAAAAGCTTAGGCAAGCGCTCTTTAATGATTTTAGAACCCATGCGCACGATCAAATTCAAACGCCCCTTAATGTTGTGCGGGTTTAAAACATCGCACAATTCTAACACTTCGCTCACACTCGCATTAGGCCCAATTTTCACGCCAATAGGGTTACAAACCCCCCTTAAAAACTCCACATGCGCACCATTAGGATCTCTTGTCCTTTCGCCAATCCATAGCATGTGCGCGGAGCAATCATAAAACTGGTTAGTCAAACTATCCTTACGCACCAAAGGCTCTTCATAATGGAGCAGTAACGCTTCGTGGCTCGTGTAAAACTCCACTTCCCTAAGAATAGGCGTTCGCTCTATCTCCACCCCGCATGCTCGCATGAACCCTAAAGCTTGCGTGATCCGATCAGCGATTTGCTGGTATTTTTGCCCAAAGTCGTTGTTTTTGACAAAATCCAAATTGAAACGATGCACTTGCTCCAAATTGGCTAACCCGCCTTGGGCAAAGGCTCTGATAAGGTTTAAAGTCGCTACGCTTTGATGGTAAGCTTTAAGCATTCTTTCCGGCTTTGGCTCTCTTTCTTTTTTGGAAATCCCATTGATAATATCCCCTCTGTAACTCAACACTTCTTCATCATCCAGTATTTCAGTCGCATTAGAGCGAGGCTTGGCAAATTGTCCGGCAATGCGCCCCACTTTCACAATCGGTATAGAGCCAGCAAAAGTTAAGACAATCGCCATTTGCATCATCACTTTAAACATGTCCCTAATCCGGTTAGCGCTAAATTGGGAAAACGACTCCGCGCAATCGCCCCCTTGCAACAAAAACGCTTTATTGTCAATGACTTGGGCTAAGCGCTCTTGCAAGTTCCTCGCTTCGCCAGCAAACACTAAAGGAGGGTAGGAGCGCAATTCTTTTTTGACTCTTTCTAATTCTTGCTTATCTTTGTAAGTGGGGTGTTGCTCTATTTTAAAAGAATGCCATGAAGTTGGCGACCAGGTTGTGTTTGACATTTCTATAATCCTTTATTAATCTTTTTTTAAGCGTTATTATAGCTTGTGCGGGTTAAATCGTGGATTTTAGGGAATAAATGCGCGCCCAAAACCACCCCTTAATCTCAAAAAACCCCAATCATAAAAAGCTTTATGCTACAATGAAAACTCTTTAACACGATTAAAAGGGCGGTTTAATAGCATGGCACAAGAAAAAGCGGTTCTAAGAGATCCTAAAAAACTCAATTTGTTTGATTTGCGTTGGATGGTGTCCTTATTTGGCACGGCGGTGGGGGCTGGGATTTTATTTTTGCCTATTAGAGCCGGTGGGCATGGGATATGGGCTATTGTGGTGATGAGCGCGATCATCTTCCCTTTAACTTATCTAGGGCATAGAGCCTTAGCTTATTTCATAGGATCTAAAGATCAAGAAGACATTACCATGGTCGTTCGCTCTCATTTTGGCGCTCAATGGGGTTTTCTTATCACTTTGCTTTATTTCTTGGCGATTTATCCTATTTGCTTGGTTTATGGGGTGGGTATCACTAACGTGTTTGATCATTTTTTCACTAACCAGTTGCATTTAGCGCCTTTTCATCGGGGCTTACTGGCTGTGGTATTAGTCTCTTTAATGATGTTGGTAATGGTTTTTAACGCTACGATTGTTACGCGCATTTGTAACGCTTTAGTGTATCCTTTATGCTTGATTTTATTGCTTTTTTCTTTGTATCTTATCCCTTATTGGCAAGGCGCTAATCTTTTTGTGGTGCCGAGTTTCAAAGAATTTGTGTTAGCGATTTGGCTAACCTTACCGGTGCTTGTGTTTTCATTCGACCATAGCCCCATTATTTCAACCTTCACCCAAAACGTGGGAAAAGAATACGGCGCTTTCAAAGAGTATAAACTCAATCAAATTGAATTAGGGACATCGCTGATGCTTTTAGGGTTTGTGATGTTTTTTGTGTTTTCGTGCGTCATGTGCTTGAATGCTGATGATTTTGTGAAAGCAAGGGAACAAAACATCCCCATTTTAAGCTATTTGGCTAACACCCTAAACAACCCTTTAATCAACTATGCGGGGCCTGTGGTGGCTTTTTTAGCGATTTTTTCATCTTTTTTTGGGCATTATTATGGGGCTAAGGAGGGTTTAGAAGGCATTATCATTCAAAGTTTAAAGTTGAAACAAGCTTCTAAAACCTTGAGCGTGAGCGTAACGATTTTTTTATGGCTGACTATCACGCTGGTGGCTTATATTAACCCCAATATCTTGGATTTTATTGAAAATTTAGGCGGCCCCATTATCGCGCTCATTCTTTTTGTGATGCCCATGATAGCTTTTTATAGCGTTTCTAGTTTGAAGCGTTTTAGAAACTTCAAAGTGGATATTTTTGTGTTTGTCTTTGGGAGCTTGACGGCTTTGAGCGTGTTTTTAGGACTATTTTAATGGCTAGTTTTTCCATTTTATCCATTTTTAAGATCGGCGTGGGGCCTAGCTCTTCACACACCATAGGGCCTATGGAAGCGGGAGCGAGATTTTGCGGGTTGTTAAAAGGCATTTTAGAGCAGGTTGAACGCGTTCAAATCACCTTGCATGGCTCATTAGCCTTGACCGGTAAAGGGCATTTGAGCGATGAGGCGGTTTTGATTGGCTTGCATGGCATTTATGCTAACGAATTAGAAGCAACAACCAAAAAAGCCTTATTGCATGAGGTGTTTGAAAACAAGGTTTTAAAACTCGCTAACCAGCATCATATCCCTTTTGATTATGCTAAAGATTTGATTTTTGACAACAAACCTTTAGCCAGACACCAAAACGCTCTCATTCTAAAAGCTTTTAACGCTAAAAATGAGGTTTTAAAAGAAGAGACTTATTATTCTGTTGGTGGAGGGTTTGTCTATACTGAAAAAGAATTAGACAACTTATCTAAAGAGGGTGGAAATGAAAGCGTTGCTTATGATTTTTCAAGCGCTAAAGAGTTGCTAGAATTATGCCAAAAACACCAAAAAAGCATCGCTGAAATCGTGCGTTTGAGAGAAAACGCCCTCAAAAACCACCCTGATGCAACGATGACTAAAATCTATCATGCGATGCTTGAGTGTTATCATAATGGGGCTAATTCTAAAGAAAGGTATCTGCCTGGTTCTTTGAAAGTAACACGATTAGCCCCAAGCGTTAAAACGCGCCTAGAAAAGCACCCCACAAGCGGGAAAGACCCCTTAGCCTTGATTGATTACATTTCGCTTTACGCTCGTTCCATTGCCGAAGAAAACGCTAGCGGAGGCAAGGTGGTAACCGCCCCTACTAATGGGGCGTGCGCGGTAGTGCCAAGCGTGCTTTTATACGCCAAAAACCATTTGTTTGAAAATTTATCGCAAAAATCTATCAATGATTTTTTACTCACCAGCGCGGCGATTGGCTATCTTTACAAGAAAAACGCTTCCTTGAGCGGCGCAGAAGCCGGGTGTCAGGCTGAAATTGGCGTGGCAAGCTCTATGGCTGCAGGAGGGTTAGCCCATTTGTGCCAAGCGACCACGCAACAGGTTTTGATCGCTAGTGAAATCGCTATGGAGCACCATTTAGGATTAACATGCGATCCGGTGGGGGGCTTGGTGCAAATCCCTTGCATTGAACGCAATGTTTTAGGAGCGATTAAAGCGATCAGCGCTTCTAAACTAGCCTTAGAAGATGAATACAAGCCTAAAGTGAGCCTGGATGAAGTGATCGCTACGATGTATGCGACCGGAAAAGACATGAATGAAAAATACAAAGAGACTTCGTTAGGAGGGTTAGCCAAAACCTTAAAATGCTAAGGGTTAAAATAAACCTTTAGGGGCTTTAAATTCAAAATAAAAGGCTTTGTTTTTTATCAAATACCAATAGCCTTGTCCAACTTTAATATTCTTAGAAAATTAAAATAGGGTTTTAAAGCGTTATTTTATTGTTTTAGATTTCATTTTGTAGTAAAACTCATTAAGTTTGTTTAAACTCATAAGAAAATAAGGGGGTATTTTGCGTTTTAACGCCCTCTTCAAACCCAAAACTAAATCCCCTAACCCCATAAGAACGCGTTATGAGAAAATCACTCGCTTTTCGCAAGTTTTTTTAAATGTGAAAAATACTCAAAAGCATCAATTTGATTACCAATACCCCACTAAAATAAAACCAAAAATTTTCACATGCTTTTATGTAAAATGCGTTGGAATGTCTTAAAGTTATTTTATCATGGCTCTATCCGTCATTATATTTTAAAGATTTTTGCGTAACAAAAGAGCCAATCATTAAGCGTAAAAAGAGCTGAAAAGTTTAAAAACTTCAAAAAAGCGGTGGTTTTTAAAAGAGATAGTCCTAATCAATAGGACACAGAGCTTAGCGATAGAGAGCCATAAAGCCTAGAAAAGAAGCACTTAAGAGACTTATTTAAAGCCCCCTACTCAAAAAGGTAAGCTAGCTATTTTTCCTTACTATTTTTCAGACTCACTAGAGCCACTAACTTGCTTTTCAAACTCTTGTTGTAAGGCCTGTTGTTGCTTTTCTTTCTTTGAAAGGCGTCGTTTTTTCTTGGGCTTTTTTTCCTTTTTTGAAGAAGTCTCTGGCTCTTTTGAAGCTGTTTCTTTGAGCGTGTTAGCGTTAGTCATAGGGTCTAGATCCGGGTTAGAAGAATTCTGTGTCTTAGAAGAGCTTATAAATTCAGGGCTATCAGTATGGCTTTCAAGCTCCCCACTGCTCCTCTTTTGGAATGCTGCCTTAGTGTCTTTCTCAGCCTGTTCTTCCATTTTTTTAAGAACGATTGCATCCACTTTTCTAGCCTTTTCTTTTTGGCTTACCCTAACCATGCTGATCAAGTATTTGATATACCCATCATACATGTCCCCAAACTGCTCATGCAAAGCCCCAAAATCTGAACCTTTGTAAAGCCAATTAAATAAGGGGAGTGAAAGCTCTGTCCCTAAGTCTTTAAGCACATGCTTATAAAACTTTTCTCTGTCATTCACCACAAAAGAAACCTTGCCATTCCTATGCTCATAGTAACAAATCTTTTGCTCCACGCAATCTTCCAAACTCCCCTTAAAGAAAGCTCCAAAAGCGGATAAATCGCCCTTACTCATCTTGGTTTCAGAATACTGGTTAAAATTCTTCACGCGCTCTTTTTCTAAATTAACCATGCTCTTTAAAACCCTCTTGCGGTCTTTTTTCACATTCCCTGTGGAGCTTTCAGAAAACATAACATTGGGATCAACTGTAGTGTTAATAGTAGCAGAAGCTGTTTCTGCTCTCAACAAAAAAGTCGTAGCCGCTAAAAAAAATAAAATTCGCTTCACACCAAACTCCTGTATCCATAACCGCAACAAAAACAGATGCTATTCTTCATTAAGCCCTCTTTTAAAATCTTCTTCTATTTATAAAAACCCACCTAGAATTCAAGCTATTTTGATCATCTTAAAATACAGACTTTCAAAGGGTATTTATCATTTGGGTATGATACTATAAATATCCAAAAAATACAAACACTCCAAAAACTTTAACCCTAAAAAATTGGCATGCTCTCCACAGCTAAGGGATTTTAAGAGTAGCAAGACTCACCCACCAGATAGATAGCCTCTATTTTAAGAGTCAACGCCCAAACGCCATGACAATTATAACGCAAAAACGCCTTATATCCCCACAGCCAAAAGCTAGAGACTTACGGCGTGGTTTTACAAAAATCAAAAAAAGTTAGCACACCCTAAGCGCTAATGCTTATGATGGCCTGATTTTTTCCCTTTTTTGCCCTTTTTTTCATGATCATGAAAAGGGCCTTCGCATGCGCAATCATGCAAATCCAACCCCTCTTCACGGTATTCTTTCATGGTCATTGTTTTCTTTTTGTTAGCAATCACTTCAAGAATTTCTTTTTTACGCTTGTTGCGATCTTCTTGACTTAAAGAAGCCAAATTCTTATCCATAGCTTTCTTGAAATCCGCTTTATATTTTTGACGATCTTCTTCTTTCATCGCTTGTAATCGTTTATTGACTTCCGCACGAAACTCAGGGACTTCGCTAGGAGCGACTTTTCCTGCTTGCTCTAATAGCTGCTTATTATCCATGCTCTTAAAATCACTCGCATTCAAAAAAAGCCCCAAAAAAGTCCCCGTAAACAATAAAGAAAACGCTAATTTTTTCATCAAATGCTCCCAATTCAAAAATAAAATGAAATCGCAAGGATTTTACCACCTACTCCATTAAAAATAACTTATATTCCTTATTCTCATCAAATGATAAACCTTATTTATTAACACTCTTTCATTTTTTTAAAAAATGGGATTTTGGTTACTTTGTTTTAACGCAAAACTAAGGGGATAGGGGTATTTTGAAATAATTCCCCCCTACAACCTAAATCCCCTAACCCAAGAAGATCGCCTTTTTAAGAGAATATCGTTTGCTTGACGCAAGCTCTTTCATTGTTTAATCTTTTAAAAAATTTTTACAATCAATAATCTGTGCTATTTTTTGATTAGATAGGCTGCTTGCAATGACTGATGCCACGCTATTGTTTAGTGAGTTTATGATAACGCTTGATAACGGCTTTAGCATAAGAAAAGAAAGTCATAAAAGACCACAAAGAGCAAAAGCCCTTTTCTATGCCCCCATAAGATTAACCCTAAAACACCTTAAAAGCTTACAATGTAACGCCAATAAAAGGCATAGGGGCGGTGGAAGGTGAATCTATAGGTAGTCCCTTCAGGCACATTATCCGCACTAGCGGTGTAGTAATTGTTGCGAATGGTTTGGATTTTCAAGCCAATTTCAAAACCTTGGTGTTTAGTGCCTAAGCGGATCCCGCCATTAACTAAGACCTGGAAATTTGATGGGTGGAAACTCCCTCTATACTCTTCAGCTAAGTCCTTAAAATAATAGTTTGTTGGACCCCAAGAGGTACCGCCGATCGCAACGCCAAGAAAAAACCCAAAATGCAAGTTCTCACGATTGAAAATAGCTGGGTTAAACAACACATCTGTGCCAGCCCCATAGCCAAACATGAAACTTTGAGAACCCTTGCGAGCGTCTCTCATGCCATAATCGTTATAAGTGTAATACTTATAATAAGAGCTTGCAAAATCAAAGAACCCGTAATAACGCATTCCAAATTGTGGGGATTTCTTAAAAAAATGCTTATACCCTACAACAAACCCAAAACCATTGATAGCGTATTGTTGGTTGCTCAAGCCCTTATACCCACGAGTCCCTAGAGCACCATGGGTAAGCCCTCCTGTGGGGTTTGACGCTGTGGGCATGTTGGGCGTGTTAGAGCCATAAGCCCCACTTTGATTACCATTACAATTGCCATTGGAACAATTTTGAGCGGTAGTGCTAAGCATACCCAACTGGTAATCAATCCCTATAAAAGCAGCATTTCTTTCACCTTTTTTGGTAGGGCTAGTCTTAATAGCTTTTTCTTGCTTGGGGGTCTCTGCTGACAACAAGCTCGTCATTGCTAGAGAGATAGCACCTACTATAACAGATTTCTTCATGTATTCCTTCCTTCTACATTTTCTCTATTTGAGTTCTAAATGCTACATTCTACTATAAAATTACTTTCTTTTTGATTAAATATAGCGATTGAATGAAAATAAATTGAAACAAAAATCAATTTTAGGAACTTTTTAGTAAAAATTCCTAAATCCTCTCACCTTTTTTAGGCTAAAACTAAAACCTTAACAGCTAATAGAGATTAAAGATGCTCTTTCACGCTCTCTAACACGCTCTTAAAGGCTTGCATGTCATTCATCGCCATGTCTGCTAAAACCTTGCGGTCCAATTCAATATTAGCCACTTTTAAGGCATGCATGAAGCGCGAATAACTTGTATCGTGCATTCTGCAAGCCGCATTAATCCTTACCACCCACAAACTCCTGAACTCTCTTTTCTTTTGTTTGCGATCCCTAAAGGCGTAATACATGCTCCTTTCAAGCTGTTCTTTAGCCTTTCTAAAATGCTTTCTTCTGCCACTATAAAACCCTCTAGCGAGTTTTAAGACTTTTTTATGGCGTCTTCTGCGTACAACGCCTGTTTTAACTCTCATTTCTTTACCTTTCTTTTAAAATATTTTTAGGTGCGTTTTTCAAACGACTTTCCCTTAAACAAGGGGATTAACTCCACTTTCTAATGAGCATTCCTAAGCCCTGCAAAGCAACGACATGACAGAATGCGCGTTAGTGTGATGCACATGTTTTGGCGCGTTTAAATTGGCTTTACGCTTAGGGCTTTTTTTAGTCAAAATATGGCTTTTAAAAGCGCTGCCACGCTTAATCAAGTTTTTTTTGACTTTGAAACGCTTAGACGCGCCGCGATTAGTCTTCATTTTTGGCATGATTTTCTCCTTTCATAAGGTTAATACGATTAAAAGGTGGGTTATTTTCTTTAGGTTTCTTTTCGTTTTTGGGGGTTTCTTTAGCCTTAGGCACAAACATCCACGAAACGAAACGCCCCTCGGTTTTTGGCTCTTTTTCAGGGTTGGCTAAATCTTGCATCATTGTTTGCACTCTAAAAAGCACATCAAGCCCGGCTTTTGAGTTTTGGCTCTCCCTACCCTTTAAAACCACTTTGAATTTAACATGCTTATTGGCTTCAATAAATTCTCTCGCATGCTTGACTTTATAGTTAATATCGTTTTGCGCGATTTGAGTGGAAAGCTTGATCTCTTTGATTTCAATTTGCTTTTGCTTTTTCTTGGCTTCCTTGATTTTCTTTTCATTTTGGTAGCGGAATTTATTATAATCCATCACCTTACACACAGGGGGTTTCGCGCTCGCTGAAATCAATACCAAATCCAAGCCTAAATTTTGAGCGATTTTTAGCGCTTCTTTAGAGGAAATAATCCCATACACTTCGCCATCATCGCCCACGCAACGCACTTCTTTAAAATTAATGTCTCCGTTTAACAACACTTCGCTTCTACTCAAAAACTAACCTCTTGCATCTTAGATTCAACCATGTTTAAAAACTCCTTTAAGGGCATTTTATACTGAGCTTGTTTTTCTCTGTCTCTAATGGATAAAATTTCGGTCTCCATTTCCTCATTCCCTAAAACTAAAATCATAGGGATTTTTTGCTTTTCGGCTAAGCGCACCTTTTTATTCAAGCTGTCGTTTTTATCCAGCGCTTCTACAAAAATATCGCGCTTTTTTAATTCCTCTTTTAATTTCAAAGCAAAAACATGATGCTCTTCATTAATAGGAATGAGAGCGATTTGAGTGGGCGCGACAAAGAAAGGGAAATTCCCCCCAAAATGTTCGCTCAAAATCGCAATAAACCTTTCAAACGAGCCTAAAATCGCTCTGTGGATCATCACCGGCTGTTCAGCGTGATTGTGTTCATTAGTGAAAGCGAGCTTGAAGCGTTCAGGCAAATTCATATCCACTTGGATCGTGCCGCACTGCCATTTACGCTTCAAAGCGTCGGTGATTTTAATGTCAATCTTAGGCCCATAGAAAGCCCCTCCCCCCTCATCAATCTTATAATCAATGCGGTGTTCTTTTAGGGCTTCTTTTAAAGCGCTAGTGGCCTTTTCCCAAACTTCATCATCGCCTATGGATTTAGCCGGCCTTGTGGATAATTCCATTTCATAGCTAAAGTCAAACGCTTTCATGATCTTATGCGTGAAATCTAAAATCGCGCTCACTTCGCTTTGGATCTGTTCAAAAGAGCAAAAAATATGCGCATCGTCTTGGGTAAATTCCCTAACCCTTAAAAGCCCATGCAACACGCCGCTTTTTTCATGCCGATGCACCACGCCGTATTCATAAAACCTTAAAGGCAAATCCCTGTAGCTGTGTAAAGCGCTTTGATAGACTTTAATATGCCCCACGCAATTCATGGGCTTTATGCCGTATTCTTGCTCATCAATCGTGGTGAAATACATGTTTTCTTTATAGTTGTCATAATGCCCGCTGATTTTCCACACATCGCTTTTTAAAATCTCAGGGCCTTTAACCGGCTCATAGCCTCTTAAAAGTAACGCCTTGCTCAATAAATCTTCAATGCGTTTCCTGAGCCTTGCCCCTTTAGGCAGCCATAAAGGTAAGCCTGCCCCTATCTCATCATCAAAGCTAAAAAGCCCTAGCTCCACGCCTAGCTTTCTGTGATCTCGTTTTTTCGCTTCTTCTATTTGGAAAAGATAGTCTTTTAAGCCCTCTTTAGTGGCAAAAGCGATGCCATAGATCCTAATGAGCATTTCATTGTTTTCATCGCCACCCAAATAAGCCCCAGCCAATTTAGTGAGCTTGAAATGGTTTAAAAAACGAGTGTTTGGGAGGTGTGGCCCCTTACACAAATCTTCAAACTCGCCTTGTTGGTACACGCCAAACGCATCGCCACTGATTTTACTCATCACCGCATGCTTTAATTCATCGCCCTTAAAACGCTCCAAAGCTTGCTCTCTGGTTAAAGTCTCTTTAGTGATAGCGAGTTTCAACTTCGCAAACTCTTTCATTTTCGCTTCAATTTTAGGCAAATCCTCTTCGCTGATCTTTGAAGAAGTCTTAAAATCGTAATAAAATCCCTCTTCTACCACAGGGCCTACAAAGAATTTCGCGTCCGGATAAAGGGCTTTCAAGCTTTGCGCGAGCAAATGTGCACATGAATGCCTGATCACTTCTAAAGCCAAAGGCGAATCATCAAAAAATATCGGCTCGCTCCCTTTTAACGCTTTGATCCCATCGCTCAGCCCTAAGACTTTCGCGCTCTCTAAATCTATTATTTGCTCGTCTTTATAAACGGCAATCAGTTCCGCACTCATTCTTTAAAACTTATGTTTCCTTTCTTTAAACCTTAAAATTCAACAATCTTTTGAGCCAAACCCGCATTGCACTTGCGAATCCACTTTCTCAGCTTTAGGGTCGCTCATAGGCTTTAAACACGCTTGTAAAAATACCATACAAAACAAATTCAATAACAACCGCCTATACAAAACCACCCTTTCTATTCAAAAATACCTAACTAACCGCCTATTATACAATAAAATCATAAACCAAAAAGAATACACCCCTTATTAACAAAGCTTAGAATACAAACTAGCTTAAACTAAAGCTCTATCATGCTATCATTCATTAATTGGATTTTTGTTTTAAAAGACTTAATGATAATTTTAAGGGAGTTTTGTGCGATATATCAAGTTTTTCAAAGAGTTGAACAATAAGAACGTGAATCTGGTTGGGGGCAAGAACGCTAGCATTGGCGAGATGTTTCAAGAATTAGTGCCAATTGGGATTAAAGTGCCTGATGGCTTTGCGATCACCAGCGAAGCGTATTGGTATCTTTTGGAGCAAGGGGGGGCTAAACAAAAGATCATAGAGCTTTTAGAAAATGTTGATGCCACGGAAATTGATGTGTTAAAAATCCGCTCCAAACAAATCAGAGAGCTTATTTTTGGCACGCCTTTTCCTAGCGATTTGAGAGATGAGATTTTTCAAGCTTATGAGATTTTAAGCCAGCAATACCACATGAAAGAAGCCGATGTGGCTGTAAGGAGCTCCGCTACTGCAGAAGATTTGCCAGACGCTTCTTTTGCCGGGCAGCAAGACACTTACTTAAACATTAAGGGTAAAACAGAATTGATCCACTATATCAAATCCTGTTTAGCGTCGCTTTTTACCGACAGAGCGATTAGTTATAGGGCGAGTCGTGGGTTTGATCATTTAAAAGTCGCGCTGAGCGTGGGGGTGCAAAAAATGGTGCGAGCGGATAAAGGCAGCGCGGGCGTGATGTTTTCTATTGACACTGAAACCGGTTTTAAAGACGCGGTGTTTGTCACTTCAGCGTGGGGGTTAGGCGAAAATGTGGTGGGCGGCACGATAAACCCTGATGAATTTTATGTGTTTAAGCCCACTTTAGAGCAAAACAAACGCCCCATTATCAAACGGCAGCTCGGCAATAAAACGCAAAAAATGGTCTATGCCCCAAGGGGTAGCGAACACCCTACTAGAAACATTAAAACCACCAAAAAAGAATGGCAATCCTTTTCATTGAGCGATGAAGACGTGCTGATTTTAGCCAAATACGCCATTGAAATTGAAAAACATTACTCTAAAGAAGCCAAACAATACCGCCCCATGGATATAGAATGGGCTAAAGATGGCGATAGCGGGGAAATCTTTATCGTTCAAGCGCGTCCAGAAACCGTTCAAAGCCAAAAAAGTAAAGAAGAAAATCAAGTCTTTGAAAAATTCAAATTCAAAAACCCTAACGAAAAGAAAGAGATTATCTTGCAAGGCAGAGCGATTGGGAGTAAAATCGGATCAGGGAAAGTGCGCATCATCAATGATTTGGAGCATATGAATTCTTTTAAAGAAGGCGAAATTTTAGTTACGGATAACACCGACCCAGACTGGGAGCCTTGCATGAAAAAAGCGAGCGCGGTTATCACTAATCGTGGGGGGCGCACTTGCCATGCCGCTATTGTGGCTAGAGAAATTGGCGTGCCGGCCATTGTTGGGGTGAGCGGGGCGACTGATAGCCTTTATACCGGCATGGAAATCACGGTTTCTTGCGCTGAAGGTGAAGAGGGCTATGTGTATGCAGGCATTTATGAGCATGAAATTGAAAGGGTGGAGCTTTCTAATATGCAAGAAACTCAAACAAAAATTTACATTAACATTGGAAACCCTGAAAAAGCTTTCAGCTTTTCTCAACTCCCTAATCACGGCGTAGGGTTAGCCAGAATGGAAATGATTATTTTAAATCAAATCAAAGCCCACCCTTTAGCTTTAGTGGATTTGCACCACAAAAAAAGCGTGAAAGAAAAAAATGAAATTGAAAACCTCATGGCAGGCTATGCTAACCCTAAAGATTTTTTTGTGAAAAAAATCGCTGAAGGCATTGGCATGATCAGCGCGGCGTTTTACCCTAAACCTGTGATTGTAAGGACTAGCGATTTCAAATCCAATGAATACATGCGCATGCTTGGCGGCTCTAGCTATGAACCCAATGAAGAAAACCCCATGCTTGGCTATAGGGGGGCTAGTCGGTATTATTCAGAAAGCTATAATGAAGCGTTTTCGTGGGAATGTGAAGCCTTAGCGCTAGTAAGGGAAGAAATGGGCTTAACGAACATGAAAGTGATGATCCCTTTTTTGCGCACCATTGAAGAGGGTAAAAAAGTCCTAGAAATCTTAAGGAAAAACAATTTAGAATCCGGTAAAAACGGGCTTGAAATTTATATCATGTGCGAATTACCGGTGAATGTCATTTTGGCTGATGATTTCTTAAGCTTGTTTGATGGCTTTTCTATTGGATCAAACGATTTAACCCAACTCACTTTAGGCGTGGATAGAGACAGCGAGTTAGTCAGCCATGTCTTTGATGAAAGGAATGAAGCGATGCTAAAAATGTTTAAAAAAGCGATTGAAGCTTGTAAAAGGCACAACAAATATTGCGGGATTTGCGGGCAAGCCCCAAGCGATTACCCTGAAGTGACAGAGTTTTTAGTCAAAGAGGGCATCACTTCCATTTCTTTAAACCCTGACAGCGTGATCCCCACTTGGAACGCCGTAGCCAAGTTAGAAAAAGAATTGAAAGACCATGGCTTAACTGCACATTGATAATAAATGGGTTGATCTAACTTGAGTGGGTTTTTCGTATTAGTTTCCATGGTATAATTTTGAAAAGTGGGATTGTTTTTTGAAAAAAGGTTGGTAATGGAATCAGTAAAAACAGGAAAAACAAATAAAGTTGGCAAAAACACAGAGACAGCTGACACAAAGGCAAATAAAGAGACTCATTTTAAACAAGCGAGTGCCATTACAAATATAATCAGATCAATTAGTGGGTTTTTTACAAAGATCGCAAAGAGAGTTAGAGAACTTGTAAAAAAACACCCCAAGAAAAGCAGGGCGGCATTAGTAGTATTGACCCATGTTGCGTGTAGGAAAGCGAAAGAATTGGACGATAAAGTCCAGGATAAATCCAAACAAGCTGAAAAAGAAAATCGAATCAATTGGTGGAAGTATTCAGGACTCACAATAGCGGCAAGTTTATTATTAGCCGCTTGTAGCGTTGGTGATACTGATAAACAGATAGAGTTAGAACAAGAAAAACAGAAAACAAATAAGAGTGAAATAGAGTTAGAACAAGAAAGACAGAAAACAAACAAGAGTGGGATAGAACTCGCTAATAGTCAAATAAAAGCAGAACAAGAAAGACAAAAGACAGAACAAGAAAAACAGAAGGCAAATAAGAGTGGGATAGAGTTAGAACAGCAAAAACAAAAGACAATTAATACACAAAGAGATTTAATTAAAGAACAGAAAGATTTCATTAAAGAAACAGAACAAAATTGCCAAGAAAAACATGGTCAATTGTTTATTAAAAAAGCAAGAATTAAGACCGGTATTACTACTGGTATTGCTATAGAAATAGAAGCTGAATGCAAAACCCCTAAACCCACAAAAACCAATCAAACCCCTATCCAGCCAAAACACCTCCCAAACTCTAAACAACCCCGCTCTCAAAGAGGATCAAAAGCGCAAGAGCTTATAGCTTATTTGCAAAAAGAGCTGGAATCTCTGCCCTATTCACAAAAAGCTATCGCTAAACAAGTGGATTTTTATAAACCAAGTTCTATCGCTTATTTAGAGCTAGATCCTAGAGATTTTAAAGCTACAGAAGAATGGCAAAAAGAAAATCTAAAAATACGCTCTAAAGCTCAAGCTAAAATGCTTGAAATGAGGAGTTTAAAACCAGACCCACAAGCCCACCTTTCAACCTCTCAAAGCCTTTTGTTCGTTCAAAAAATATTTGCTGATGTTAGTAAAGAAATAGAAGCAGTTGCTAATACCGAGAAAAAAGTAGAAAAAGCGGGTTATGGTTATAGTAAAAGGATGTAGCGATTAAAAACATTACACCAAGTTTTTAATGATCTGTCGGCTTTTGATTTTTTATGGTATGGCGTTATTTGGTAAAAGAGATCCTTATTTAAAAGCTTGAGCTATCCCTAAAGTAAGGTAAAACTATGGGTTACCTATGGAGGTTAAAACGCGCAATAAAACTCCAAAGAGCCGACTTTTTTAATCGTGATTTGCTTATGGTTTAATAAAGTTTCTAAATGTTTAAAGGCGCTAGGCTCTAAGATTAGAGGAGCTTCTTCTGCGCTTAAAGGGCGCCTGGAAATTAAAGCGAGTAATTCATCTATACCGCAAGAAACCAATTTTTTAGCTTGAGTAATGGATCGTTTAGGCAAACTCACGCAAAGCCCTTCAAAAAATAAAGAGCATTTTAATAATTCATCTTCGCTTAATTTAGGGGCTTTAAAGCTTGAGGGCCTGTCTATGGTGCTTAAATCCACTCTGGCTATATTGATTTGTTTTAAAAATGCAGCGATGAGTTTTAAATTATTCGCGCTATCATTCACGCCCTTAATTAAAAGCACTTCAGCCACCAGTTGCCCCTGATAGATTTGAGAAAAGCGCAAAATCCCCTCTAAAATCTTGTTAATGTCTTTAGAATAGGGTTTATCCACTCTTTCAAAGGCTTTCAAATCAATAGCGTCTAAAGAAAATTTAACGATGTCAAATTCCTTCAAGGCTTGTTGGACTTTTGGATCATAAAAGAGTGAGCCGTTGCTTAAAATCAAAGTTTTAACGCCCTTTAAAAAAGGCTTGATGCTTTGGATAAGCTCTAATAAATGAGGGTATAGCGTGGGTTCGCCATTAGCGGTAATGGTTAAAACATCAATGGGGGTGGTGAGGTTGTTTAGGGCGTTTTGAATAGCGTTAATCAAGGTTTCCACTTTGATCACTTCTTCCATGCGTTCAATGGGCTTGGCTTTACCCAACTCGCAATAAATGCAATTGTAATTGCATTGTTTTTTAGAGGGCGATAAATCCACGCCCAAAGACTTCCCAAAACGCCTGGATAAAATAGGCCCAAAAACGACAGGCGGATTTTCTTTAGCCATTATCTTCCTCTAAAAACACGCGTTCTTTGCATTGAATGCATTCATGCGCCTTTTTTTTGCGATAGATTCTTTCACTCATCAAATAATGGCATTTCTCGCAACGCTTGTTGATGGGCTTATGGTTGGATAAAAAATTGCATTTAGGGTAGTTGTTACAGCCATAAAACGAGCCTTTTCTGCTCCTTTTTAAGGCAATATCCCCCCCGCATTCTGGGCATTTCACGCCTTCTATTGTTTCTTTTGCATTAGGGGTGTTTTTTAACGATTTGGTGTTTTTGCATTCAGGGTAGTTATTACAAGCTAAAAACGCCCCATTTCTGCTGAACTTTTGCACCATTTCCCCTCCGCATTTTTCGCACAATTCTTGCGTGGCTTCATTATCAGCGGTTTCAGTTTGTTTGACATATTTGCATTTAGGGTAATTGTTACAAGCGATAAACTCCCCATAACGGCTATTCTTTTTGACTAATTCCCCCCCGCATTTAGGGCATGATTGGCCGGTTTTTTCATGCACTTTTTGAGAGATGATATTCTTTTTCCCGGCTTCAATTTTATCCATAAAGGGGTAGTAAAAGTCCTTTAAAACTTGCTGGTAGTCGGCTTTATTTTGAGCGATATTGTCTAGTTCCTCTTCTAAAGAAGCGCTGAACTTGGAATCCACGATTTCTTCAAAATGCTTTTCTAAAATTTCCATCACTTTAAAAGCGCTCTCTAAAGCGCTAATCTGCTTTTTTTCTACCTTGATGTAGTCTCTGTTTTGTAAAAGAGAAATCGTTGGGGCGTAGGTGCTGGGCCTGCCTATGCCTAAACTTTCTAAAACTTTAATCAAACTCGCTTCTGAATAGCGCGCCGGAGGCTCTGTAACATGAGCGTTGCTCTCTAGTTTTTCTAATTTAATGGGGTCATTTTCTTTCAAATTAGGGAGCAATTTGTCCTTATCGTCATTGCCTAAGATTTTATAATAGCCACCAAAAAGGAGTTTTCTCCCACTCGCTTTAAACTCGCCTTTTTCACAAGCCACAACCACGCTTTGGCTTTCAAAAAGAGCGTCTTGCATTTGAGAAGCTAAAAAGCGTTTATAAATTAAAGTATAGAGCTTTAATTCTTCAGGTTTAAGGTAGTCTTTTAAGGCGTTTGGCTCTAAAATAATGGAAGTGGGTCTGATCGCTTCATGGGCTTCTTGGGCGTTTTTATTCTTGCTGGAATAGACTTTGGCTTTAGGGGGTAGGTAGTCTTTGCCATAGTCTTTTAAAATCTTAGCCCTCGCTTCTTCTAAAGCCTCTTTAGCGATATTCAAGCTATCAGTCCTCATGTAAGTGATCACCCCCATAACGCCTTGCGGGGTGGCTACACCCTCATATAATTTTTGAGCGATGCTCATGGTTTTTGTGGGCGAAAAGCCTAAAAGACTGGAAGCGCTTTGCTGTAAAGTGGAAGTCATGAAAGGGGGCGGTGTGGGGGATTTTTTGGATTTTTTAACGATACTAGAGATAGTGTAGCTTCCTTTTTCCAATTCGTTTTTAATCTCTTGGGCTTTTTTCCCATCAATCAGCTCTTGGGCTTTGAGTTTGTTACCCTTATAGCTGATGAGTTGCGCTTCTAAATTTGGCTCAAACAAAGCGTCTAGCGTGAAGTAGGTTAAAGGCTTAAAGGCTTTGATTTCCCTCTCTTTATCAACCACAAGCTTTAAGGCCGCGCTTTGCACCCGCCCAGCGCTCAAACCTTTAGTGATCTTTGATGCAATCAACGAGCTGAGCTTGAAACCCACGATCCGATCTAAAAAACGCCTGGCTTGTTGGGCATTGACCTTAGACATGTCAATTTGTCGTGGGGTTTTTAGAGCGTTTAAAATCGCATTTTGCGTGATCTCATGAAAAACAATCCTAGGATAGCTCTCTAATTTCCCCCCAATCAAACATGCCACATGATAGCCTATCGCTTCCCCTTCTCTGTCTTCATCGGTAGCGATATAAGTAATAGATGCCTTTTTAGAAAGCTCTATGATCTGTTTGACAAGCTCTTTGTGGTCTTTATCCACGACATAATTAGGAGTGAAGCCGGCTTCATCAATCTTAATGCCTAAAGCGAATTTGGATAAATCCCTGACATGCCCTTTAGAGGCAACAACTTCATAATTTTTATCCAAAAAATTTTTAATGGTTTTGGCTTTTGCGGGAGATTCTACGATAATAAGGTGCTTCATTGAACGCCTTTAATGGAATGTTTATACCTATTAATGAATGATTGTAGCATAGAATTTTGACTAAACGATTCATTAAACCATAAAATTCTATAACGGCGCTAAAAATCAAATAGTTGGAACACCCTTTGCTTGACTAACAGCAAATATCTATGCAAAGGATGCAAACATGAGTTTTAGGATAAATACCAATATCGCCGCTTTAACTTCTCATGCGGTAGGGGTTCAAAACAACAGAGACCTTTCAAGCTCGCTTGAAAAGTTAAGCTCAGGGCTTAGGATCAATAAAGCCGCTGACGATTCTAGTGGGATGGCGATCGCTGATAGCTTAAGGAGTCAAAGCGCGAATTTAGGCCAGGCGATTCGCAACGCTAATGACGCTATTGGTATGGTTCAAACCGCAGATAAAGCGATGGATGAGCAAATCAAAATCTTAGACACCATTAAAACCAAAGCCGTTCAAGCCGCTCAAGATGGGCAAACTTTAGAAAGCCGAAGAGCGCTCCAGAGCGATATTCAAAGGTTGCTAGAAGAACTAGACAATATCGCTAACACCACAAGCTTTAACGGCCAACAAATGCTTTCAGGAAGTTTTTCTAACAAAGAATTTCAAATTGGCGCGTATTCTAACACCACGGTTAAGGCGTCTATTGGCTCAACGAGCTCAGATAAGATTGGGCATGTGCGCATGGAAACTTCTTCTTTTAGTGGTGCAGGCATGCTCGCTAGCGCGGCGGCGCAAAACTTGACTGAAGTGGGATTGAATTTCAAACAAGTCAATGGCGTGAATGATTATAAGATTGAAACCGTGCGCATTTCTACAAGCGCTGGCACTGGGATTGGAGCGTTAAGCGAAATCATCAACCGCTTTTCTAACACTCTAGGCGTTAGGGCTTCTTATAATGTCATGGCCACCGGCGGCACTCCCGTGCAATCAGGAACCGTGAGAGAGCTTACCATTAATGGCGTAGAAATTGGGACCGTGAATGATGTGCATAAAAACGACGCCGACGGCAGATTGACTAACGCCATTAACTCCGTCAAAGACAGGACCGGCGTGGAAGCGAGCATGGATATTCAAGGGCGCATTAATTTGCACTCCATTGACGGGCGCGCGATTTCAGTGCATGCAGCGAGCGCGAGCGGTCAGGTTTTTGGGGGAGGGAATTTTGCAGGGATTTCTGGGACACAGCATGCGGTTATTGGGCGCTTAACCTTGACCAGAACCGACGCTAGAGACATCATTGTGAGCGGTGTGAATTTTAGCCATGTGGGCTTTCATTCTGCTCAAGGGGTGGCAGAATACACCGTGAATTTGAGAGCGGTTAGGGGCATTTTTGATGCGAATGTGGCTTCAGCAGCCGGAGCGAACGCTAATGGCGCGCAAGCGGAGACCAATTCTCAAGGTATAGGGGCTGGGGTAACAAGCCTTAAAGGGGCGATGATTGTGATGGATATGGCGGATTCAGCACGCACGCAATTAGACAAGATCCGATCGGATATGGGTTCGGTGCAAATGGAATTGGTTACCACCATTAATAATATTTCTGTAACCCAAGTGAATGTTAAAGCGGCTGAGTCTCAAATCAGAGATGTGGATTTTGCTGAAGAGAGTGCGAACTTTTCTAAATACAATATTTTGGCGCAAAGCGGGAGTTTTGCTATGGCGCAAGCGAATGCGGTGCAACAGAATGTCTTAAGGCTTTTACAATAACAGCCCTTAATTTAAGGGGGCGTTAGCCCTTTTTATAAGTTAAAATAATGGATATTTATCAAAAAAACTTACAAGCTCTTTTCAAAAAAGACCCTCTTTTGTTCGCAAAGCTCAAAGCCATTAAAGAAAACAAAAAATACGAAGTGTTTTTAGGGAATGATAGCGCGAATTTCAACCTCTTAGATAAAGAAACAAACACGCCCTTATTTGAAAAAAGCCCGCTAGATTCAAGCTTAGAGTTATACAAAAATAGCGAAATTTACATGCTTTATCCTTATTTGTATTATTTTGGCTTGGGTAATGGGGTGTTTTATCGCTTGCTTTTAGGCAATGGCAATTTAAAACGCTTGGTGGTCATTGAGCCTGAAATAGAAATTATTTTCATTGTGCTGAATCTCTTGGATTTTTCCACTGAGATTTTAGAAAATCGTTTGATCTTGTTGCATGCAAGTTTTTGCAATTACAACATGATCGCTTCATTATTTGATATGGATAAAAAATCTCGTTTATACGCAAGAATGTATGATTTAAAACTTTTTAACGCTTATTATGAACGATACTCTCATCAAATGATAGGAATCAACCAGCATTTCACGCGCGCTTTAGAGCATGGCGCTATTAGCGTGGGCAATGACGCTAAAGACGCGCTGATAGGCATCAAACAGCATGCCGCTAATTTGCCTGAAGTCGTCAAAAGCCCTAGTTTGGTGGATTTTGTGAATGCTTTGAAAAACAGAGACACCGCTATTATTGTTTCAACCGGGCCTAGTTTGAACAAGCAACTCCCCCTTTTAAAAGAAATCGCTCCTTATGCGACGCTCTTTTGCATTGATGCTTCTTTCCCTATTCTAGCCAGAGCCGGTATCAAGCCTGATATTGTGCTGTCTTTAGAAAGGGTGGATTTAACGGCGAAATTCTACGAAGAAACCCCCTTAGATTTTCAAGAAGGCGTTATTTTTGCTTTGACTTCCATTGTGCATAAACGATTGATTCAAGCGATTAAAAAGGGGGTTAAGCAATTCAGCTTCCGCCCCTTTGGTTATACCAACCTTTTTGATTTGCACCAGTATGGTTATGTGGGCATAGGCATGAGTGCAGCGAACATGGCGTATGAATTAGTGGTGCATTCTCGTTTCAAAAGATGCGTGTTTATCGGGCAAGATTTGAGCTTTTCACAAAGCGGTAACAGCCATGCTAGTGGGGCGATTTATGGCGATAAAGAGATCAAGCCTAAAAAGGATAAAGATAAGATTTTTATAGAAAAATATGGGGGTAATGGGGAAGTAGAAACCACTTTAGTGTGGAAACTTTTCTTAGAATTTTTTGAAAAAGATATTTTTAACACGCCCTATAAACTAGAAGTCATTAATGCTACTGAAGGGGGGGCTAGGATTAAAGGGACTAAAGAAATGCCCTTTAAAGAAGTGTGCGAAAGAATAGATAAATCCAAGCCAAAGCCCCCTATCAATCTTATTTATCCTACCCAATCAGAGCAAGATAAAAATTTAAAAATCGCCAAACAAAAATGCGAAGAAATCATCAAATACGCCAATGAGAAAAAAACGCAAGTTGAAGAAGCGTTTTTAAAGGTGGCAGAGTTTTTAGAAAAAGTGGAAAAGCTTCATGAAGAAAACAAATTAGAAGAGTTGGATTTTGAAGAATTAGAAAATCTGAGTGCTGAAATTGACAACGTTAAAGAGCTTTTTGATGACAAGCGATTCAATTCGTATTTCATGGATGCGATACAATCTTACATCTTCCACCAGGAATTGCATATCGCTGAAATCGTGTGTAAAAAAACGAATAATAAAGACGGATTAAGGGCTAAGCAATTAGAATACATTTACGCGCACAAATACTGGCTTTTCAGTTTAGCGGGTGGGATGGATTGCGTGATAGAAGCGATTAAAATGGCTTTGAAGGAATGGTAAAACCCCCCTTTTTTTAAGCGTATGTGTCTAGGCTGGAATAAATTTCAGGGGCATTTTCGCTATCAGCAAGGCTTTTTTCAACTTGGGATTTATCCTTGATTTCGCCGTCGTTGTTGATAGCGTTTAAAGCTTGTAACCGGTCAAAATCAGGGGCGTTTTGCGTATTGTTTTGACTGAAACCATCTTGAATACTGCTTTGTTGTAAATCCTGCTCTACTTGATTCCTGTCCTTTATGGTTGCGTCATTATTGATATTATTCAAGGTTTGGAGTTGCGTGAAATTAGGGGTGTAATGGGTGTTGATGGTCATGTTTTATCCTTTTTAGCTTTTTACACGCTCAATCGTGGATCGTCATTATAGCAATAATCCATTAAATCGCCCAATCGTAAAACCTTGCATGAATTTTCAATCAAATCAAAAACTTCCATGAGTTTAGAAAGCTCCCTATGGTAGGCAAAAATCCCACACCCCTTAATGAAAACAAAATATTTTTTGCTCTCTTGCAGTTGGCGTAAAATTTCTGTATCCGCTCTTTCTTGCCAGCTGTCATAGTCTTTGGGGTTAAAAATGGTGATTTCTTCGCCCAAAGAACGATACCCTAAATAATCCCTAGGGAGCAATCGGTTATGGCGCAAAGAATACGCCAAACTATAAGGAGGGCGCACGTAAGCGATGAATTTAGCGTCCAAAAACTCCCTATACACGCTCGCATGAATGGGCGAATCCAGGCTCGCTTCTTTCCAGCGGTAATCTATCTTGTCATGCAAGACCAGTAAGGTGTTTTCATTCAATTGATCAAAAACAGCGTTTCTTTTATTGATCACAAACTGATTAGCGCCAATGCGCGCCGAAATGGAGCCTTGATAAAGCCCAAAAAAACCCTTTCTAAACATGGATAATGAAATGCTTTGGAGCGAATGAATCAGCCCACTGTCAATGCCTCTTGTGTGTGTGTTCATGTTTAACATGATAACAAGTTTTTTTAATAAAAGGTATTAGTTGCCCAACAGATCTAAATTAAATCAAATCTATAAAAAATCTTAATTTAATGCTAGTAAATAAATTTAGTGATACAGACTAAACTTTAAAGAAAAATCGGGTAATTTTTATCACTTTTTCAAAACAAGTGATAGATTATTAACTTTTTGCGCTATAATGCGATCGTTCTTTCATCAAAATGGTGATTGACGAGATGTTTTAAATAACGATGTTAAAAAGAATTAAAGTAGGTTCTGATTTGAATAAAAAAGAGAGTTTGTTAGATGCGTTTGTTAAAACCTATCTGCAGACTTTAGAACCCATTAGCTCTAAACGCTTGAAAGAGTTGGCGAATTTGAAAGTGTCTTGCGCGACGATCAGGAATTATTTTCAAATCCTTTCTAAAGAAGGCATGCTCCATCAAGCCCATTCTAGCGGCGCTAGATTGCCTACTTTTAAGGCGTTTGAAAACTATTGGCAAAAGTCGTTGCGCTTTGAAATTTTAAAGGTGAATGAAAAACGCTTAAAAAGCGCGAGTGAAAACTTTGGGCTTTTTGCGCTGTTAAAAAAACCCAGCTTGGAGCGTTTGGAAAGGGTCATTGAGTGTGAAAAACGCTTTTTGATTTTGGATTTTTTAGCGTTTTCTTGCGCGGTGGGTTACAGCGTTAAAATGGAGAAATTTTTATTAGAGCTTGTGGGCAGGAGCGTTAAAGAAGTGCGTTTAATCGCTGCTTCTGTCAATGCGTTGAGTTTGGCCAGGCAATTAGAGCGCTTGGAGTATTCCAGTACGCAAATGACACGCTTTAATCTGATGGGGTTAAAAACGCTTTTAAACAGCCCTTTATTTTTTGACATTTTAGAGGGTAAGGTTTTGGAGCGTTTCAAAAAGGGGTTGCATTTTATAGAGCCTGATTGCATGCTAGTAACACGCCCTATAGAATTTCAAAACGAGCAAGCGCAACTGCTTTGCGTGGGGAAGTTGGAATGCGACTATGAAGGGTTTTTTCAAACGATTTCTGAGGAGGAATAATGAAAGATGAACACAACCAAGAACACGATCATTTAAGCCCAAAAGAGCCAGAATTTTGCGAAAAGGTTTGCGCTTGCAAAGAACAACAAGGTGAAGAAAAGCAAGAAGCGAGCGAAAAAGAACGCGAGATCAAGGAAGATTTTGAGCTTAAATACAAAGAAATGCATGAACAATATTTAAGAGCGCATGCGGATTTTGAAAACGTGAAAAAGCGCTTAGAAAGAGACAAGAGCATGGCGTTAGAGTATGCGTATGAAAAAATCGCATTGGATCTATTGCCGGTGATTGATGCGCTTCTTGGGGCTCATAAGAGCGCTTTAGAAGTGGATAAAGAGAGCGCTTTAACCAAAGGCTTGGAGCTTACGATGGAAAAATTGCATGAAGTTTTGGCAAGGCATGGCATTGAGGGGATTGAATGCTTAGAAGAATTTGATCCTAATTTCCACAATGCGATCATGCAAGTCAAAAGCGAAGAAAAAGAAAACGGGAAAATCGTGCAGGTTTTGCAACAGGGTTACAAGTATAAGGGTAGGGTTTTGAGGCCGGCAATGGTGAGCATTGCTAAAAACGATTAAAACATTTATTTTAATAAGAAAGGATAACGCATGGGAAAAGTTATTGGAATTGATTTAGGGACAACCAACTCCGCAATGGCGGTTTATGAAGGCAATGAAGCGAAGATTATTGCGAATAAAGAGGGTAAAAACACCACTCCTTCTATTGTAGCCTTTACGGATAAGGGCGAGATTTTAGTGGGCGAGAGCGCCAAAAGACAAGCGGTTACTAACCCAGAAAAAACCATTTATTCTATTAAAAGAATCATGGGCTTGATGTTTAATGAAGATAAGGCTAAAGAAGCTGAAAAACGCTTGCCTTATAAGATTGTGGATAGGAATGGGGCTTGCGCGATTGAGATTTCAGGTAAAATTTATACCCCTCAAGAAATTTCAGCCAAAATTTTAATGAAGCTCAAAGAAGACGCTGAAAGTTATTTGGGCGAAAGCGTTACGGAAGCGGTTATCACGGTTCCTGCTTATTTTAACGACAGCCAAAGGAAGGCGACTAAAGAAGCCGGCACGATTGCAGGGCTTAACGTTTTAAGGATCATCAATGAGCCTACCAGCGCGGCGTTAGCTTACGGCTTGGATAAAAAAGAGAGCGAAAAAATCATGGTTTATGATTTGGGTGGGGGGACTTTTGACGTTACCGTGTTAGAAACAGGCGATAATGTCGTGGAAGTTTTAGCCACAGGGGGCGATGCGTTTTTGGGGGGCGATGATTTTGACAATCGTGTGATCGATTTCTTAGCGGCTGAGTTTAAAAGTGAAACGGGCATTGAGATTAAAAACGATGTGATGGCGTTGCAACGCCTGAAAGAAGCGGCTGAAAACGCTAAAAAAGAACTAAGCTCTGCGATGGAGACTGAAATCAATTTGCCCTTTATCACCGCAGACGCTACCGGGCCTAAACACTTGGTTAAAAAACTCACTAGGGCTAAATTTGAAAGCTTGACAGAAGATCTCATGGAAGAAACGATTTCTAAAATTGAAAGCGTGATTAAAGACGCGGGGCTAACCAAAAATGAGATTTCAGAAGTGGTGATGGTGGGAGGCTCTACTCGTATCCCTAAAGTCCAAGAAAGGGTGAAAGCGTTTATTAATAAAGAGTTGAATAAAAGCGTGAATCCTGATGAGGTCGTAGCGGTGGGAGCGAGCATTCAAGGGGGCGTGTTAAAAGGCGATGTGAAAGATGTGCTTTTATTAGACGTTACGCCCTTAAGCCTTGGGATTGAAACTTTAGGGGGCGTGATGACTAAAGTGATTGATAGAGGCACGACTGTTCCTGCGAAAAAATCTCAAGTGTTCTCAACCGCTGAAGACAACCAGCCCGCTGTGTCTATCATGGTTTTACAAGGCGAAAGGGAATTGGCAAGGGATAATAAATCTTTGGGTAAATTTGATTTGCAAGGCATCGCGCCAGCTCCAAGGGGCGTGCCGCAAATTGAAGTAACCTTTGATATTGACGCTAACGGGATTTTAACCGTGTCAGCGCAAGATAAAAATACCGGCAAAAGCCAAGAGATTAAAATTTCTGGCTCTAGCGGGTTGTCTGATAGCGAAATTGAAAAAATGGTTAAAGACGCTGAATTGCACAAAGAAGAAGACGCCAGGAAGAAAGAAGTGATTGAAGCGAGAAACCATGCCGATAGTTTGGCGCACCAAACCCAAAAGAGCCTTGATGAGCATAAGGCGAATTTGAATGAAAACGACGCTAATGAGATCCAAAACGCCATTAACGCCCTTAAAGATTGCATCAAAAACGATAACGCTACTAAAGCGGAGCTTGAAGACAAAACCAAAGCGTTAGCGCAAGCGGCTCAAAAACTAGGCGAAGCCATGGCGAATAAAAACAACGCCGAGCAGCCCAAGAAAAAAGACGATGATGTGATTGATGCGGAAGTGGAGTGAAATTTAAACGCGCTTAAAAACTTCTTTCAAGCGGGCGGTTTTAATCAAAACTTGCTTGCTTTTCTCATTTTCATCAATGGGATACCAATTACAAAATCTAAAAAATAGCGTTTTTTAATCCAAATATCAAAGCTTGGTTTTAATCAAATGATAGTTTTTCAAGGTTTAGTTTAAAAAGCGTTGGTGGGATTTTAGGAAAATCCCTTATGAGGGAGTTCCTTTTTGGTATGGGGTTGTTTCTTAATGGCTTGCGCTAGATGGCTCTAATTTAAAATGCACAGTGGGGATTTGATTGAATTCATTAATAAGGCGTAAAAAATCGTTGGTAATGCTTTCAAGATCGGCTTCTAAATCGTCATAGAGCTTTCGATAGCATGCGTTTTCAATAACGATCTTGTCATACGCCAAGCATTTTTGGCACTCTTCTTTCTTATCCTCCTCGTCGGATCGACCTATGCAAAGAGAAATCTTTTTCAAATCTTCCCAACAGTAAGCAAACCAAAGGTAAAAACCTTTTTTGGGGGTTGGTTTTTTACCATTGACAAACTCTTCCCCTAAAATATCCTGACGGCAAAAGGCGATGGATGGCTCATGGGATAAGTCCCAAGAGCCAAGACTGATTTTGCACGCACAACCCCATGGCGCTAAAAACTTGTTCAGCCCTCTTTGACTTGAAACATACTTTGGTATCTTTGGTTTTTTACCCGTTTGCTTTTCCTCTTGTGCTTTAGCATCTATTAGCGCTACAAACTCTCTTAACAAGTCTTGGAACGCTTTTCTTTGCTCCTCATTCCATTCTATCGTTTTCATGAAAGCTCCTTGATCGATCTTAATAAGCTCAAATTTTATCCTTAATTTTACTCCATTTAATGAGTTTAGGCATAATCGCTAAAATTGAGTTATCGTTATTTTTATTATAGGAGGAATCATGATCCTTACCGCAATGCAAGACGCCATAGGCCGCACTCCCATTTTTAAATTCACCAGAAAGGATTACCCCATTCCCTTAAAGTCCGCCATTTACGCCAAACTAGAGCATCTAAACCCAGGAGGGAGCGTTAAAGACCGCTTAGGCCAATACCTCATAAAAGAAGCGTTTAGAACGCGCAAAATCACTTCCACAACGACCATCATTGAGCCTACCGCAGGCAATACCGGCATCGCTCTAGCTTTAGTGGCGATCAAGCACCATCTTAAAACCATCTTTGTTGTCCCGGAAAAATTCAGCACAGAAAAACAACAAATCATGAGAGCTTTGGGGGCTTTAGTGATCAACACGCCTACTAGTGAGGGGATTTCTGGTGCTATTAAAAAAAGTAAAGAGCTAGCCGAAAGTATCCCTGATAGCTATTTGCCCTTGCAATTTGAAAACCCTGATAATCCCGCAGCCTACTACCACACCCTAGCCCCTGAAATTGTCCAAAAATTAGGCACAAACCTTACGAGCTTTGTAGCTGGGATAGGGAGTGGTGGCACTTTTGCAGGCACGGCTAAGTATTTGAAAGAACGCATCCCTAACATTCGCTTGATTGGGGTGGAGCCGGAGGGTTCTATTTTGAATGGGGGAGAGCCTGGACCTCATGAGATTGAGGGCATTGGCGTGGAGTTCATCCCCCCTTTTTTCGCAAACTTGGATATTGATCGTTTTGAAACGATCTCAGATGAAGAGGGTTTTAGTTATACTAGGAAATTGGCTAAGAAAAACGGCTTATTAGTGGGGAGCTCTAGCGGTGCAGCTTTTGCGGCAGCCTTAAAAGAGGTGCAACGCCTCCCCGAAGGCAGCCAGGTTTTAACCATTTTCCCGGATGTTGCCGATCGTTATCTTTCTAAAGGTATTTATTCATGAATTCATCAAAAGGAAAAACCATGCGCATGCAAACCAAATTAATCCATGGGGGCATTAGTGAGGACACGACAACGGGGGCGGTGAGCGTGCCTATTTATCAAACTTCCACCTACCGCCAAGACGCCATAGGCCGCCACAAGGGCTATGAATACTCTCGCTCAGGCAACCCCACGCGCTTTGCTTTAGAAGAGCTCATCGCCGATTTAGAAGGGGGGGTTAAGGGGTTCGCTTTCGCTTCTGGTTTAGCCGGGATCCACGCCGTTTTTTCCCTCTTGCAATCAGGCGATCATGTGTTATTGGGCGATGATGTTTATGGGGGGACTTTCCGCTTGTTTAATAAAGTGCTTGTCAAAAACGGGCTTTCTTGCACCATTATAGACACTAGCGACATATCCCAAATTAAAAAGGCTATCAAGCCCAACACCAAAGCCCTTTATTTAGAGACCCCTAGTAACCCCTTGCTTAAAATCACGGATTTAGCGCAATGCGCTAGTGTCGCTAAAGCTCATGGTTTGCTCACTATCGTGGATAACACCTTTGCCACCCCCTATTGCCAAAACCCGCTTCTTTTGGGGGCGGACATTGTGGCGCATAGCGGCACAAAATACTTAGGCGGGCATAGCGATGTGGTTGCCGGGCTTGTAACCACCAATAATGAAGCGCTAGCCCAAGAGATCGCTTTTTTTCAAAACGCTATCGGTGGGGTTTTAGGCCCTCAAGACAGTTGGCTGTTGCAAAGAGGGATTAAAACATTGGGATTGCGCATGGAAGCTCATCAAAAAAACGCCCTTTGCGTGGCTGAATTTTTAGAAAAACACCCTAAAGTGGAAAGGGTTTATTACCCAGGCCTACCCACCCACCCTAATCACGAGCTAGCCAAAGCCCAAATGCGTGGCTTTAGCGGGATGCTCTCTTTCACTCTCAAAAATGACAGCGAGGCGGCTCTTTTTGTAGAAAGCCTTAAATTATTCATTTTGGGCGAGAGTTTGGGCGGAGTGGAAAGTTTGGTGGGGATTCCAGCGTTAATGACCCATGCGTGTATCCCTAAAGCGCAACGAGAAGCTGCCGGAATCAAAGATGGTTTGGTGCGCTTGTCTGTGGGGATTGAGCATGAACAGGATTTGTTAGAAGATTTAGAGCAAGCGTTCGCTAAAATAAGCTAAAGTTTCATTACAATTTATGAATGAAGGAGTTAAAAACATGAAAATGAATGTAGAGAGTTTCAATTTGGATCACACTAAAGTCAAAGCCCCTTATGTGCGTGTCGCTGATCGCAAAAAGGGCGCTAATGGGGATGTGATTGTCAAATACGATGTGCGCTTCAAGCAGCCCAACCAAGATCACATGGACATGCCTAGCCTGCACTCTTTAGAGCATTTAGTCGCTGAAATCATCCGTAACCATGCCAATTATATCGTGGATTGGTCGCCTATGGGTTGCCAAACGGGGTTTTATCTCACGGTGCTAAACCATGACAATTACACAGAGATTTTAGAGGTTTTAGAAAAGACGATGCAAGACGTGTTAAAGGCTAAAGAAGTGCCTGCCAGCAATGAAAAGCAATGCGGTTGGGCGGCTAACCACACTTTAGAGGGTGCGCAGAATTTAGCGCGCGCTTTTTTGGACAAACGCGCTGAGTGGTCTGAAGTGGGGGTTTGATGAATGGGGGGGAATGATTTTACTCCCCTACCCCCTTATCTATTTTACCCATTTAGGCGTTGCATTTTAATCAAAATCATCGTATCAGTGTTAATATTATGTAAAAATAATGCTATGAATATCTTTCACTAGGAAAATTTCAATGAGAAAATTGATTTTATTCATCTTTTTAACGCTGGTGCTTTCAATATCTGCAAAAGAAGTCAAAATCGTGTTTTTAGAAACTTCAGACATTCATGGGCGGCTTTTTTCGTATGATTATGCGGTGGGGGAGCAAAAACCCAATAACGGCTTGACAAGGATTGCGACTTTAATCAAAAAGCAGAGGGCTGAAAATAAAAACGTGGTTTTGATTGACAGCGGGGATTTGTTGCAAGGCAATAGCGCGGAGTTGTTTAATAATGAGCCTGTTCACCCGCTAGTTAGAGCCGAAAACGATTTGAAATTTGATGTTCGTGTGCTTGGCAATCATGAGTTTAACTTCAGTAAAGATTTTTTAGAAAAGAATATTAAGGGGTTTAATGGCGATGTCGTGAATGCGAATATCATTAAAATTGCGGACAATAAGCCGTTTGTAAAACCTTATGTGATTAAAAAAATTGATGGCGTGAGGGTGGCGGTTGTGGGGTTTTTGGTGCCGCATGTCCCAACTTGGGAGGCCTCTACGCCTGAACATTTTGCGGGCTTGGAGTTTTTGGACGCTGAAGAAGCGCTAAAAAAGACCTTGAAAGAGTTAAAAGGGAAGTATGACATTTTGATTGGCGCTTTTCACTTGGGGCGAGAAGATGAGAAAGGTGGCGACGGGATACCGGATTTGGCGAAAAAATTCCCGCAATTTGACATCATTTTTGCTGGGCATGAGCATGCGGTTTATAACACCAAAGTGGGAAAGGTGCATACCATTGAGCCTGGAGCGTATGGGGCTTATCTGGCAAAAGGCGTGGTGGTGTTTGACACCCAAACGAAGAAAAAAACCATAACGACTGAAAATTTACCCACAAAAGATGCGCCAGAAGATGAAGAATTGGCGAAAAAATACGAATATGTGGATAAAAAATCAAAAGAATACGCTAACGAAGTGGTCGGCGAAGTGACAAAAACCTTTATTGACAGGCCTGATTTTATCACAGGAGAAGAAAAAATCACCACGATGCCAACCGCCGCCTTGCAAGAAACACCGGTGATAGAATTGATCAACAAGGTCCAAAAATATTACGCAAAAGCCGATGTTTCAGCGGCAGCCTTATTCAATTTTGGGGCGAATTTGAAAAAAGGGCCTTTCAAAAGGAAAGATGTCGCCTACATTTATAAATTCGCTAATACGCTCATTGGGGTGCGTATCACGGGTGAAAATCTGTTGAAATACATGGAATGGTCATATAAATTTTACAACCAATTGCAACCGGGCGATTTGACGATCAGTTTTAATGAAAATGTTCGTGGCTATAATTTTGATATGTTTTCTGGCGTGAAATACCAAGTTGATGTTACCAAACCCGCCGGGCAAAGAATCATTAATCCGACAATTAACGGAAAACCCATTGACCCTAAAGCGGTCTATAAATTAGCGATCAACAATTACCGATTCGGGACATTATCCACGACTTTAAAATTGGTTACGGACGCTGATAGGTATTATGATTCTTACGATGCATTGCAAGATAACGGGCAAATACGGGATTTGATTATTAAATACATCACTGAAAAAAAAGGCTCAAAAGTAACGCCTGAACTGGAACATAACTGGGAAATCATCAACTACGATTTCAAAAACCCGTTGTTGGAAAAATTGGCAGAAAAATTAAAAGAGGGGAGCATCAAAATCCCCACTTCAAAAGACGGGAGGACTTTGAACGTCAAATCCATTAAGGAAAGTGAAGTTGAATAAGATTTTTTATTTTTATTATTTTATTTTTAAGCCTAGCTTAAAAAAGGGTGTTCTATAATCCTAAATTGTTGGTTTTTCACTTTGTTAGCGGTTTTCAAACCACTGAAGAAAAAAACGCAAAAGTAACCCCTGAATTGGAGCATAACTGGGAAATCATCAACTACGATTTCAAAAACCCGTTGTTGGAAAAATTGGCAGAAAAATTAAAAGAGGGGAGCATCAAAATCCCCACTTCAAAAGACGGGAGGACTTTGAACGTCAAATCCATTAAGGAAAGTGGAGTTGAATAAGATTTTTTATTTTTATTATTTTATTTTTAAGCCTAACTTAAAAAAGGGTGTTCTATAATTCTAGATTGTTGGTTTTTCACTTTGTTAGCGGTTTTCAAACCACCGGATTTTAATTTTATTTAGCGCCACTCATTTTTCGGGGGGGGGGGGGGTGCATTTAGAAGCTGAACTCTCAAATTAGGGTTTTACTTAAAAATGATTGATAGGAGATAAATGATGTTTGCTTCAGTATTTGCTTCGCTAGGGACTCGTATTATGTTTGTCGTGCTAGCCGCTCTTTTAGGTTTAGGGGGGCTTTTTATTGGTTTTGTAAAGGTTATGCAAAAAGATGTGTTAGCGCAACTCATGGAGCATTTAGAAACCGGGCAATACAAAAAGCGTGAAAAAACGCTCGCTTACATAACTAAGCTTCTTGAACAGGGCATTCATGGGTATTACAAAAGTTTTGACAATGCTACTGCAAGAAAAATGGTGTTGGATTATTTCAAGCGCATCAACGACGATAAGGGCATGATTTATATGGTGGTGGTGGATAAAAACGGGGTGGTATTATTTGATCCAGTCAATCCTAAAACCGTGGGCCAATCAGGGCTTGGCTTACAAAGCGTTGATGGGGTGTATTATGTTAGGGGGTATTTGGAAGCGGCTAAAAAAGGGGGAGGCTACACTTATTATAAAATGCCCAAATACGATGGGGGCGTGCCGGAGAAAAAATTCGCCTACTCGCATTATGATGAGGTGTCTCAAATGGTGATCGCAGCGACTTCTTACTACACTGACATTAACACCGAAAATCAAGCGATCACAGAAGGCGTGGGTAAGGTTTTTAATGAAAACACCGCAAAATTATTCCTTTGGATACTGACAGCGATGATAGCGTTAGTGGTTTTGACGCTCATATACGCTAAATTGAGGATCGTGAAACGCATTGATGAACTGGTCCTTAAAATCAACGCTTTTAGCCACGGGGATAAGGATTTGAGGACCAAAATTGATGTGGGTGATCGCAACGATGAAATCTCGGAAGTGGGCCGTGGGGTCAATTTGTTTGTGGAAAACGCCCGCTTGATTATGGAAGAGATTAAAGGGATTTCCACTTCCAATAAAACTTCAATGGATAAATTAGTCCAAATCGCGCAAGAAACCCAAAAGAGCATGAAAGATTCCTCAACCACCCTAAATTCCGTAAAAAATAAAGCCATGGATGTAGCGAGCATGATGAATGCTTCCATAGAGCAGTCTCAAGGGTTAAGGAAGCGTTTGATTGAAACGCAAGGGCTTGTCAAAGAGAGCAAGGATGCGATTGGGGATTTATTTTCTCAAATCATAGAGAGCGCGCACACTGAAGAGGAACTCTCTAGCCAAGTGGAGCAATTAAGCCGTAACGCTGATGATGTCAAATCCATTCTGGATATTATTAATGATATTGCCGATCAAACCAATCTTTTAGCCCTAAACGCTGCTATTGAAGCCGCAAGGGCTGGCGAGCATGGCAGAGGCTTTGCGGTGGTGGCTGATGAAGTCAGGAATTTAGCCGGGCGCACTCAAAAGTCCTTAGCCGAAATCAATTCCACTATCATGGTGATTGTCCAAGAAATCAACGCCGTGAGTTCGCAAATGAATCTCAATTCGCAAAAAATGGAACGCTTGAGCGACATGAGTAAAAGCGTGCAAGAAACTTACGAAAAAATGAGTTCTAATTTAAGCTCAGTCGTGTCAGACAGTAATCAAAGCATGGACGATTACGCCAAATCCGGACGCCAAATTGAAGCTATGGTAAGCGATTTTGTAGGAGTGGAAAAAGTGGCTTCTAAAACTTTAGCGGATTCTTCAGATATTTTAAATATCGCCACGCATGTGAGTGGAACGACCATGAATTTAGACAAACAAGTGAATTTGTTTAAAACTTAATCAAGGGGAGTTTATTAAAAAAGGGTTGGATTGTTAAAAGTTTCTGTGATCACGGCGTGTTTTAATAGCGAAAAAACCATTGAAGACACCATTCTTTCCGTGCTTCATCAAACTTATAAAAACATTGAATACATCATTATAGACGGGGCTAGCGCGGATAGCACTTTAGGAATCATTCAAAAATACAGAGACAAAATCGCTTGCGTGGTGAGTGAAAAGGATAAGGGCATTTATGACGCCATGAATAAGGGCATAAGGCGCGCGAGTGGGGATATTATCGCTTTATTGAATAGCGATGATTTTTATATTGATGAGTTTGTGATAGAAAAAGTGGTGCATGAGTTTGAAAAAAAGCATTGCGATAGCGTGTATGCGGATCTGGTTTTTGTCAAACCGGATCGTTTAGAAAAAGTGGTCCGTTATTATGAAAGCGGGGAGTTTAACCCTAAAACCTTGCTTTATGGCGTGGTGCCAGCCCACCCCACGCTTTTTGTCAAAAAAGCCATTCATGAACGCTACGGCTTATACAAAACCGATTATAAGATTTCAGCGGATTTTGAGATGATCATCCGCTTGTTTGTGGTGCAAAAAATAAGCTTTTCTTACTTGAAAGAAGTGTTAGTGGTGATGCGCACCGGGGGGGTTAGCGCAAGTGGGTTTAAAAGCCTTTTATTAAGGAATAAAGAAAACATAAGAGCATGCCAAGAAAACGGCATTCAAGCGAATGTTTTTTCCATGCTTTTAAAATACCCTAGGAAAGTGATGGGCTTGTTTAAAAGGGAAAAAGGGGGGACTAAAACGAGACGATTAAAGAAAGATTAGCGTTAAATCGTGGCTTGAATCTTTCTTGATGGTTGTTGTAAATGTAGGAAACATTCCTCACTAAAGGCATTTCAATCCCTAATTGCAAGGACAAATAGCCGATAAAATCCACGATAAAACCAAAACGGAAAGGGGCTTGGAAAAAGGTTTTCTTGGTTCTGGGAATGATGGTCGTGATCGCACCGGTTTTAATCGTATCCACTAATAACACCCCTTGCTCTAAAGCGATTCCTAAATAACTCCTAAAGCGATAGGTTTTTTTATCCACAAAAATCCAAGAAAAATCTAACGCGCCTCCGTAATTTTGCACCATTAGGATTTGAGGCTGAGAGAGCGAAACAGAATGGAAATAGTTATAGACGCTAAAGATTCTAAAACCGACTTTAGGGTGGTTTCTTAAAAAATGCTCCAAGCCCGTAGCGGTATTAAACCCTATGCTATTAGCTACAAGAGTCAAGGTTTGATTGGAAGTTGAAAAAGTGGCTTGCGAATAGTTGTATCCAAAAATGAAAAAGAATTTAAGGCTTTTTTCTAAAGCCCTTTTTAGGATTTGCTGGTTTTTGTCTAGGATTTGCTGTTTTTCATTGTTTTTATCAATAGTTAGGGGTTTAGGTTTGTCGTCTTCATTCTTGTTTTTAAAATTTTCCAAGAATTGAGACCAAGTGATCTCTTTAGCTTCTAAAAAGAGTGGGTTCAACGATAAAAAGAGATAAATACTAAACAGAGTTTTCAAATACAGCCTTAAACTTTTTACGGCTATTGTGCCTAATTATCTTAAATTAACTTTAAATTGCTTGCATGTTTTGACTGAATACAACCCCTACTTACACGCAACGCTATATTTTAAAACGATATATTGTTTTAGGTTTTGTTCCCATCAAGCATGGATAACTAAAACCAACTTTAATGATTTTTAATTACAAGAATTTATCGCTCCATTAAAGTTTAGCTTAGAGCAAATAAAACACCTTTTCTTCTTGAAAAATGCTTTTAATTTCTACAAAAAGGGTTTTTTCTGTGCGTTCTTCTAGCACGATAATAGGGTTAACGCTCTCACTCCCGCTCACTAACGCCCTTAAAGACAACTCTTCTTCATAACTTAAGGGGTTAAGGTTTAACTCTTTTAAAGTATCGTAGTTTTTTGCCATAAGGGTATTAAGGCCCTCTAAAGTTAAAAACAGGGTTTCATCTCTTTGGCTATAGCCCACTAGCGCGCTCAAACGCTGAGAAAAAACCCACCTTAAATCGTTGATCCTAACCTTAGCCTTGCTTTTAGAGCGTGCTAGAATGCAGCAATTCAAAGGGTTTGAATTTTTAGAAAGCCACACGCCCCCATTTAATAAGCGGTAAGTTGCGATCGTTTTTTGGGCTAAAAAAGGCTTATTAGCGTCCTTTTTAGCTGCGTCTAGTTCTCTAAAAACTTGCGTCCTTTCTTCAATACTTGCGGGTAAAATCTGGCGTTTTAAAGGCGAGTAAAGCTCAAAGGGGCTTCTGTTTTGGGACTCTTTTTGGATTTTTAAAGCGAATTGGCAACCGCAATAATTTTGCCTATAAAGCTCGTTTTCTCTCGCCAAAGCTTGCAAGTTCAAATCCAACTCGCTCTTAAAATGTTCAAAGTTATCGTTTCTAAACACAACAAATTCCAAATTGTGCCTTTGCGCGATGTGCTGTCCCTTAGCGATGAGCTGGTTAGGGTCTTTTTTAGGGCTTGTGAGTAAGGTGGTGGTGAATCTTTCTTCCCCTAATTCAAAGGCTTTCAACGCGCTCGCTTCTAAGCGTAAGTCAAAGCATTCAAAACAGCGTTCGCTTTTTTCCCCTAACAATTCCTTACCCTTAGCTTTGTCTAAAAATTTTTCTAATTCATATTCGCCCTCAAGCAATTCAATTTCTAGCATCTCGCAAGTGCGTTTCACGTCTTCTAAACGCAACAAGTATTCGCTATAAGGGTGGATATTGGGGTTATAAAAAAACCCTACAATTTTTTCACCCACAAAAGCCTCTTTAGCCTTTTTTAAAAAATACAGGTTATCCACCGAGCAACAAATATGAATGAGCATTAAAACTGCTTTTTATTCACATCTTCTAAAATATCGTTAGAAACTTTGTCAATTTCTTGACTGATTTCTAACGAATCGCTAGCGATTTTTAGATTGCCCTCAGTAACCGATCTTAAGGCTTCAATAGAAGCGTTGATCTCTTCTACTTCTTTAACCTGATTTTTAATGCTTTCGCTCGTGTCTGAAATGCTTTGAACGAGAATATTAATATTGGCTTCAATCTCGCTGAGGGATTTTTGCGTCCTTTCAGCGAGTTTCCTCACCTCATCAGCCACCACCGCAAAACCTCTGCCATGCTCGCCGGCTCGTGCGGCTTCAATAGCGGCGTTTAGGGCTAATAGATTCGTTTGATCAGCAATATCTCTAATGATTTCTACAATGCTTTTAATGTCTTGCCCTTGCTCAATCATCGCTTCACTTTGAGAGCTCACGCCTTGAATGGAAGTGGTGATATTTTCGATCGTTTTGGAAGTTTCCATTAGGCTTTTGTGTTGGGAGTTTGAAGCCTTTTCTAAATTTTGCACGCATTCTTTTAAATTCGCGCTATCGTTCGCTAAATCTTTGGCAAAATTAGACGAAGTTTCTAGCATTTTTTGGATTTCTTGCCCTAAAGCGTTAGTAACCAATTCCACCCTACCCGAAGCGTTTTGGATCCGGCCTCTAAAATCCAAGCCAGAATAGCTTTCAAAGATTTTGAAAATGCTTGGCATGTGAGTCCCTACGCTTTCTTGCAAATAATCCATGATCCCGTTTAGCGCGTCTCTCAATTCTTTCAAATCAGGGCTTGCGGGCTCAGCCGTGATGCGCACCGCAAAATTCCCTGCTTTCACGTCTGAAACCACTTTAATGGTGTCTTGGACGGCTTGCTTGTCTTCTTGCATGGTTTTTTGGGTTTGCAAGATATTTTTATTGATCGCTGTTTGCATGCGGCCTAACTCGTCATTAGATCGCGCTTCAATCAATTTAATGTCGTTAGAATGGGCTTGATTGTTCAATAATTTAAAGAAATGAGACAAGGTGTTAGAAACCAATTCCAAACGATTGCTCACGATCGCTCGCATTAAAAGAGTGATCGCTATGATTAACGCTAACACCATGATAGCGCTCGCTATAATTACCACAAAACGCACCGATCCCACTTGCTCATAGACCTTGTCTTTTTCAATGATCAAAGCGATCATCCAATTAAGATTGTCTTTACTTTCTGTTTTGCCTAGAATTTTAAAGGTTTCAACGGCTAAAAAATTCTCCTTATGGCTAAAGGGATCCAAGTATTCTAAAGTCGCTTTAGAGCCGTTTTCTAAAATAGCCATCACTTCATTAGTGGCTTTAGGCACGCTTTTATAAATTTCGGTGATGGATTTGTCTTGCAAGCTTTTATTCGCGCTCAAAAGCACTTTACCTTTAACGCCAATTAAAAATAAATCGCTCCTGTTTTTAGTGATTTCATTACTGAAGCTGTCAATGGAAAGGAAAATCATCAGAACCCCCACCACTTCTTGAGTGTTTTCCTTGAATAGTGGTAAAAGAATATTCACCCCATAAACTTCCGCCCCGTTAGGCATTTTCCTGTAATAAGGCAAGCTTTTAGAAATTTCTCTATTTTTCATCGCTTTTTGCACTAAAGGGTTATTCCCTAATGACGGGTTTTCCATCAATTTGATCGTATCGTTATCCCTTAAAAGCGTTAATCTTAAATCTTCTCTGTTTTTAAAAAACATGCTCACCCCAGCGACATGCGAATTGGCTAAAATGAAGTTTTTTAACAAGTGGATTTTGATTTCTCTTTTGGTGTCTTTAGGGAGCATTTCTTTGACAATGCCCATGCTCGTATAGGTGTTTTCCAAAACCCCTTGCACTTCCTTAACCTTAAAATGCAAACTATCTTGCATAGAATGCAGAGCGCTTTCTTTTAAAATCTCTTTCACCCTGCTGTTTAAGGACACCCCTAAAATGCTCACGCACACAATCACAATCAACGCCACGCACAATATGATTTTATTACCGATACTCAAACCTTTAGACAAAACACAACCTTACTTATGATGGATTTTTTGCCCATTTGCGGCAAAATTTTAAACCGCATTATAGTATTATAAGCATAAATCCAAAATTAAACTGAATAAAAAAGGCGATCAATCATTCTCATTAAAAAATTATTTTAAGGTTGCATTCGCTCTTTTAGGGTATGCTATGGCTAAAAATTATGGTAAGGAAGAATAATGCCTTTTGTCCCCACGCGCTCTTTGAAAGAAAGAAAGATTGATTTTATTGAAGCGATATTAAACCCCAACGCCCCCAAAGGCGGGCTTTACACTTTAGAGCATTTTGAAACGCTAGAATGGCAAGATTGTTTGGGCATGAGCTATAGCGAATTAGTAGAACATGTGTTTGAGCTTTTAAATTTAGAAATCCCTAAAAATTTACTAGCAAGCGCTTTAAAACGCTATGAAAATTTTGATAACCCTAAAAATCCAGCCCCTATTTTTGCGCTCAATGAAAGGCTTTTTGTCCAAGAACTCTACCATGGGCCTAGTTTGGCGTTTAAAGACATGGCGTTACAGCCTTTAGCGAGCTTGTTTTCTAATCTAGCGGTGGGGAAAAACGAAAAGTATTTGGTGTTAGTATCCACAAGCGGGGATACCGGCCCTGCGACTTTAGAAGGTTTAGCGGGCATGCCTAATGTTTTTGTGGTGTGTTTATACCCCAAAGACGGCACAAGCTTAGTCCAAAAGCTCCAAATGGTAACCCAAAGCGCCAGCAATTTAAAGGTCTTTGGGGTGAGTGGGGATTTTGATGATGCGCAAAACGCGCTCAAAAACCTTTTAAAAGACGATGATTTTAACGAAGCGCTAAAAACGTGCCAATTAAAATTAAGCGTGGCTAATTCCGTGAATTTTGGGCGCATCGCTTTTCAAATCGTCTATCATATTTGGGGCTTTTTAGAATTGTATAAAAAAGGGGCGATCAATTCTAAAGAAAAAATCACCCTAGCCATACCCAGCGGTAATTTTGGGAACGCTTTAGGGGCGTTTTACGCTCAAAAAATGGGCTTGAATATCGCTAAAATCAAGGTCGTAACCAACAGCAATGATGTTTTAAGGGAGTTTATAGAGACAGGGCGTTACGATTTAACTAAGCGCTCTTTAAAGCAAACTTTCTCGCCGGCTATGGATATTTTAAAAAGCTCCAATGTGGAAAGAGTGCTTTTTAGCCTTTATGGGTTTGAACGCACGCTAGAATTGATGCAAGCTTTAGAAGAAGAGAAATTTTATGCCTTAAAGCCTAAAGAATTAGCCCTTTTACAGGAGCATTTTTCTTGCGCGAGCTGCTCCGATGAAGATTGTTTGAAAACAATCCAAGAAGTTTATGCAGAGCACCAATACCTGATTGACCCCCACACCGCCACCGCTTTAAACGCCAGCTTGAAAACCAACGAAAAAACCCTTGTTTCTGCCACCGCCTCTTATGAAAAATTCCCTAAAACCACCCTTTTAGCCCTGAATGAGCAAAAGAAAAACGATAACGATAAAGCCGCCCTAGAAACGCTTAAAAACAGCTATAATACCCCGGATAGCCAACGCCTTGATGATTTATTTGAAAAAAGCATCAAGCACCAAGAAGTTTTAAAACTCAATGAGATCAAATCTTCTATCCTTTTGTGGTTAGAAAACACGCATTAAAGCTTTTTTGAGCTTTTAACCTTGATAAAAGTTACATTTTAAGTTAAAACACACTATAATAAATAAACTCTAAACGAAAGTTAAACTGAATGAAAGGAGTTTGGATGAGAAAAATCGTTTTAGTAGCGATAGCCTTACTGATAAGTGGTTGCGCGAGCTATAAGATCACGCCTGAACATGTTACTTCCTATAATAATGGGATTCAAGTGATGACTTCCACGCAAGCGAGATCTAAAGTCCAGTTAGAAATCGCTCAAAGCAAATTGAAAGGCTTGAATGAATCCCCCTTAGTGCTGTATGTGGCGGCGCAAGTTTTAGAGGGAAAACCTGTAGTGTTTAGCCGTAAAGCCATTTCGGTGTCTATCAATCAAACGAGTTTACCGGTCTTAAGCCTGAGACAGGTGATGAAGTCTAGTTTTGATTTTGAAGGCATTTTACAAAGCTTTAATATCAGCGTGCCGACCGCCCCTATTGATAACATCAATATGATCACCCCGCCCATGTTTTATTACGGGCAAGGGAGTTTTTTAGCTTATAACGGCATGATGTATGGGGGAATGGGCATGTATGGGCCGGGCTTTGGCATGATGATGATGGATGATGTAGAAGAGCAAGAAGTCATGCAAGAAAGCCGCCAAGCTTTAAAAATCCTAGCGATCAATTACCTTAAGAAAAACACCCTTAACGTTGAAAATAAGGCTAAAGGAGGGTTTGTCGTGGTGGATACCAAAAACCTTAAAACCCCGGGCGTGGTGGTGGTTAAAGTCTTTTTAGAAGATGAAATCCACACCTTTAAAATTGATATTTCTAAGATGTAATCACCCCCTTTAATAAAAGCCTTTGGGGGTCAATCCACCTTAAAGGCTTTTTTCTTAATGGGTTGAATTTAATGGATTGTCTGATAACCATTAAAAACGATTAAACCCCATTTTTAGATTTTATTTTATGGCAAACAAAAAGGAAAAACCAAACGATTAAACCCCTTTTTTTGCGTTTATTTTTGAGAAGCTAAAAAATCCTGGATGTTTTCTTTAGTTCTTTCCACTAAGGTTTTCAAGCTGTCGCTATACGCCCATGCGATATGGGGGGTTAAAAGCAATTTGTTTTGGATCTTTGGGTTCAAAAACGCATGGTCTTTTTCAAAAGGCTCTTTCACAAACACATCGCTCGCGTAATACAAATCTTTGGTTTCTAAAGTTAAAGCCAAATCCTTTTCATTCACAATGCCCCCACGCCCCACATTGATTAAAATCGCCCCTTCTTTTAGGCTTTGCAATTCTTTGAGAGCGATTAAATCGTGCGTGCTTTCATTTAGGGGAGCATGAATGCTGATAATGCCGCTTGTTTTAAGCAATTCCTCTAAACTCAAGCGCTCATACTCTTCTTTTTTATCTTTAGGGGAATAATACACCACCTTTGCCCCAAAAGCTTGAGCGAGTTTGGCGACTCTTTTACCGATAGTTCCTAAACCAATAACCCCCCATTGACCCCCTTTAATAAGCCCCATTTTCATACCGCTAATGTGCGTAAAAATATCGCTTTGGCTATATTCCCCGCTTTTGCAATAACGATCGTAATCATTGATCCTCCCCAACAAAGACAACGCGCACGCTAAAGTGTGCTGGGCTACAGATTCCGTAGAATAAGCGCTCACATTTTTGACTTCTATGCCTAAAGCTTTCGCGCTTTTTATATCCACATTATCCGTGCCTGTAGCGGTGATGCAAATGAGTTTGAGTTTAGGCAATTGGCTTAAAACCTCTTCAGTAATCACGACTTTATTCAATACCATGATTTCAGCTTCAATGGAGCGTTCAACGATTTGACTGGGCGAAGTAACCTCATAAAAATCAAAATCCGCCACTTCTTTTAAAACTTCTAGCGCTTTTAACCCCACGCTTTTAGCGTCTAAGATCACGCCTTTTTTGAATGTTTTCATCTCTATACTCCTAGATTTAATTTTAAAGTTATATAATTAAACCACAAAATCCTTTTTTAAAAGAAACTAAGCATGCCAAAACCCAAGAAAAACACCCTCCCCTGTAGTCTTTCTGTCAAAATGTCTTATTTCATGCGCCTTCTCATTAAATGGCGCACCCGCTCTTTAAGCCATAAAATGATGACTCTAGTTCAAATCTTAAGCATTCTAGCCTTAGCGAGCAAGGCCAGTGAAGATTTAGAAGAGCAGCTCAAAAAAATCAAAGACTACATTTATAGAACCCTAAACGCTAAAATCGCATCGGATGTGTATGACCGAGTGCTTATTTTAGTGAATGAATATTGCGCTAATGAAGAATTGTTTGATAAAGAGAGCGTTAAAATCTCAGATTTACTCATTCAAGACATTCAGCTTTACGCTTTAGTCGATGAAATGCTTAAAGAAGATAAATACCAGGTCCAACACACCATTTTAAAGGGCATCATCAAGCGCAAATACGATGAAGCCTACTCGCTCAATAGCGAAGACAGGATTCTTTTAGAATACCAAGAACGCTTGCTAGAACCCTCATACGCGTCTTTTTCAAATAAAAAATTCAAATGATTTGAAAGCGTTATTCCGCTTTTTAGGCTTTTATTGAAAAAGGGCTTTAAAGTTGGTTAAAATAGGCGTTTTATTTGAGAAAACAAAGGGATTGAATGGCTTTTAAGGTGGTGCAAATTTGCGGAGGGCTTGGGAATCAAATGTTCCAATACGCTTTCGCTAAAAGTTTGCAAAAACACCTTAATACGCCCGTGCTATTGGATATTACTTCTTTTGATTGGAGCAATAGGAAAATGCAATTAGAACTTTTCCCTATTGATTTACCCTATGCGAGCGAAAAAGAAATCGCTATAGCTAAAATGCAACACCTCCCCAAGCTAGTAAGAGACGCGCTCAAACGCATGGGGTTTGATAGGGTGAGCCAAGAAATCGTGTTTGAATACGAGCCTAAATTACTAAAGCCAAGCCGCTTGACTTATTTTTATGGCTATTTTCAAGATCCACGATATTTTGATGCTATATCCCCTTTAATCAAGCAAACCTTCACCCTACCCCCCCCCCCGAAAATGGAAATAATAAAAAAAAAGAGGAAGAATACCACCGCAAACTTGCTTTGATTTTAGCCGCTAAAAACAGCGTGTTTGTGCATGTAAGAAGAGGGGATTATGTGGGGATTGGCTGTCAGCTTGGTATTGACTATCAAAAAAAGGCTGTTGAGTATATGGCAAAGCGCGTGCCAAACATGGAACTTTTTGTGTTTTGCGAAGACTTAAAATTCACGCAAAATCTTGATCTTGGCTACCCTTTTATGGACATGACCACTAGGGATAAAGACGAAGAGGCGTATTGGGACATGCTACTCATGCAATCTTGCAAGCATGGCATTATCGCTAATAGCACTTATAGCTGGTGGGCGGCTTATTTGATAAACAATCCAGAAAAAATCATCATTGGCCCCAAACACTGGCTTTTTGGGCATGAAAACATCCTTTGTAAGGAATGGGTGAAAATAGAATCCCATTTTGAGGTGAAATCCCAAAAGTATAACGCTTAAAGCGGCTTAAAAAAAGGGCTTATAAGATTTAAATCTTTGATTTTAGATCGTATCTCTTTGTAGCGAATGTCTAATTCTAATTTTCTATTCATGGATATTTTGACAAACTCGCTTTCTTTTTCTATACCGATAAATTCCCTCTTCAAAAGATTAGCCGCAATGCCTGTGGTGGAGCTCCCGCTAAAAGGATCGCCAATGAGGGAATTGTCATCGCTCGCCATTAAAAGCAATCGCACTAACAGCGCAAGGGGTTTTTGAGTGGGGTGCTTGCCGTTTGCTTTTTCCCAAGGAGCGATCGCTGGGAAGCTCCACACATCGCGCATTTGTTTATCGTTATTGATCTTTTTTAAGATCTCATAGTTAAAAACATGCTTGTGCTTGCGGCTTTTCCTCGCCCAAATGATTTGCTCAGCCGAATGCGTCAAATAACGGCAGCTGAAATTGGGGGGAGGGTTGGTTTTTTGCCAAGTGATGAGGTTTAAAATCTTAAAATCCAGTTTTTGTAAAATACGCCCCAAAGAAAAAAGGTTGTGGTAAGTCCCGCTGATTAAAAGACTCCCTGTGTTTTTTAAAGCCTTTTTGGCGTTGTTGATCCACTGGTAATTAAATTTATCAATATCGTTGATCCCATTTTCTTTATCCCAATCGCCTTTATTGACGCTCACAATCTTACCGCTCTGTATGCTTAAGCCGTCATTAGAAAGGAAATAAGGCGGATCGGCAAAAATCAAATCAAAAGCATTTTCAAATTGGGGCAAAACCTCATTGCAATCCCCTTGATAAAGGGTGAAAAGTTGGTCTGTGCTTTTAAAAATGGGGTGTGCGATTTCATTAGAATGCGCGATTATCATTTTTGCACCTTTGATATAAAATCACCCACATTGCTCAAATTGTAGATCTCCACAGATTTGTAAGCTTCTTGAAGTTTGCTTTTAGCGTCTAGCCAACCTGTGCCATCAGTTATCCAAATAAATTCGTAATTAGGGAATGCTTCAAATTTTAAAGCTAAGTCTTGATAGGATCTTGCGACTTCATTAAGCTTACTCCCACTAATGGTATAAAAATTAGCTTCTATAAAATAAGTTTTATTTTTACCAAAAATAATAAAATCAAATTTTTTAATATCATTTCCAAAAGCTTGGCATAAATCCTCAAATTCTCTAATATCTACTTGTTCTTTAAAATTTAATTGAGCTTGAATAAAAAGACCGCTAAGATGGTTTTCCATAACTTTTCCGCTGCGATTTTTTCTCGCATTGCTATCAAGCCCCACTTCTATACCAAAAACAAAATCATTTAAATCTTTAATATTTCTGTTACAAAAAATTCGCTCCAACCCCGTTTGACGAATAAACTCATAGACTTTTTCATCATCTTCAAAATAAGAATATAGGGGGTAAAAATTGCCATTAGCATCACGCACTATATCACCTTTATCTCTCACAGCAATGAGAATATTTAAAACATTAAAAGCTTTGTGGTATTCTTTAAAAAGTGTTTTAATGCAATTTTTAAGTTCTTTTGTATCTTTTCCAAGTAAAAAATTCAAGTGGTTTAAAGCGATACTTATTTCATTTTTATTTTTGAGACACTTTTGCCAATCGGTGAAAAAATCTAAAGTCCTGTTGCTTGTCTTAAGGCTTTTTAAAAAAGTATCAAAAGGCAGATGGTTTTTCATTTTTACTCCGTTTTAATGTTTTTCTATATTGTCTTGTGCTTTACAACCCTTATAGGGTTTAGGCTGGGTGTCTCTCTTCACCCAACCTAATTTTGTGTTTGTAAAATCTGTAAAAGGAGTGTCGTAAAAGGAATGCTTAGAAACTATATGTCTCTCGTTAATACATTCTAAACAAAAAGTTTTTAAAGGCAAAAAGGCTGGCGGACAGGGAGGGATTCGAACCCTCGGTAACCTTGACGGCTACGCATCCTTAGCAGGGATGTGGTTTCAGCCAACTCACCCACCTGTCCTCATTCACAAAGTAGAATTATAGTAAAAATAAGTTAAAATAAACCTTAAACTTTAATGGTTTCTAAACAAAACTAAGGGCTTTTATATTACAATCTTAAATTATGGATTAATAAAATTTAAAGGATAACCATGCAATACGCGCTATTATTTCCAGGGCAAGGCTCGCAGTGTATAGGAATGGGGAAATCGTTCTATGAGAGCCACACCCTAGCTAAAGAATTGTTTGAAAGGGCTTCTAACGCGCTTAAAGTGGATATGAAAAAAACGCTTTTTGAAGAAAACGAGCTTTTAAAAGAGAGCGCTTACACCCAGCCTGCCATTTATTTAGTGAGCTATATCGCTTATCAGTTACTCAACAAGCAAGCAAATGGGGGGTTAAAACCCGTTTTCGCTTTAGGGCATTCGCTCGGTGAAGTGAGCGCGGTGTCTTTGAGTGGGGCGTTAGATTTTGAAAAAGCCCTTAAACTCACGCACCAAAGAGGCAAAATGATGCAAGAAGCGTGTGCGAATAAAGACGCGTCCATGATGGTCGTTTTGGGCGTTTCTGAAGAAAGCCTTTTGAGTTTGTGTCAAAGAACCAAAAATGTGTGGTGCGCGAATTTCAATGGCGGCATGCAAGTAGTTTTAGCCGGGGTTAAAGACGATTTGAAAGCCCTAGAGCCGACTTTAAAGGAAATGGGAGCTAAAAGAGTGGTTTTTTTAGAAATGAGCGTGGCGAGCCATTGCCCTTTTTTAGAGCCTATGATTTTTAAATTCCAGGAATTGCTAGAAAAAAGCCTGAAAGATAAATTCCATTTTGAAATCATCTCCAATGCGACTAACGAAGCGTATCACAATAAAGCCAAAGCCGTTGAATTATTGAGCTTGCAACTCACTCAGCCGGTGCGTTATCAAGACTGCGTGAAATCTAATAACGACCGAGTGGATGTTTTTTTTGAATTAGGCTGTGGGAGCGTGTTAAAGGGGCTTAACAAGCGCTTGAGCAACAAGCCCACCATAAGCGTGGGGGACAATAAAGGGCTTGATGAAGCCATTGAATTTTTAGAAGAATACGTGTGATTGGGAGAAAATGGTGCAAAAAATTGGCATTTTGGGGGCGATGAGAGAAGAAATAACCCCTATTTTAGAATTGTTTGGCGTGGGTTTTGAAGAGATCCCTTTAGGGGGGAATGTTTTCCATAAAGGCGTTTATCATAATAAAGAAATCGTTGTCGCTTATAGCAAGATTGGCAAGGTGCATTCCACTTTAACCACAACGAGCATGATTTTAGCGTTTGGCGTTCAAAAGGTGCTTTTTAGCGGGGTGGCTGGAAGCTTAGTTAAAGATTTAAAAATCAATGATTTGTTAGTGGCTAACCAATTAGTCCAGCATGACGTGGATTTGAGCGCGTTTGATCACCCTTTAGGGTTTATCCCCGAAAGCGCGATTTTTATTGAAACGAGCGGAAGTTTAAACGCTTTAGCTAAAAAGATCGCCAATGAGCAACATATCGCGCTCAAAGAAGGCGTCATCGCATCAGGCGATCAGTTTGTGCATAGCAAAGAAAGGAAAGAATTTTTAGTTAGCGAGTTTAAGGCGAGCGCGGTGGAAATGGAGGGGGCGAGCGTGGCGTTTGTGTGCCAAAAATTTGGCGTGCCATGCTGCGTGTTAAGGAGCATTAGCGATAACGCCGATGAAGAAGCCGGTATGAGTTTTGATGAATTTTTAGAAAAAAGCGCTCACACTTCAGCGAAATTTTTAAAAAGCATGGTGGATGAGCTTTAGGGTTTGTTTTTATAGAGTGGCGGGATGGAGGGGTGGAATGTAAAAAAGCTTTTTAGTATTTTTTACATTTTGTGATGAATATTTAATAAAGCGGGGAAAAATTCCAATAATATAATTAGAATTTAAGCTATCTTTTAGTAAAATAAAAAAGGAATAGGTGTATCTTATCTTATGAACCTAGCTTGCAAAAAGCATGGGTTCTTATTTTATGGAGTGTCCAATGAAAAAGAAAGCTAACGAAGAAAAAGCCCCCAAAAGAGCTAAACAGGAAGCCAAAACAGAAGCCACACAGGAAAATAAAGCTAAAGAGAGTAATAAGGAAAACAAAAACAATAAAGCCAAAGAGAGCAAAATTAAAGAAGCCAAAACCAAAGAAAGCAAAGTCAAAGAAACAGCGAAAGAGCCTATTCCTGTTAAAAAGCTTAGTTTTAATGAAGCATTAGAAGAATTGTTCGCTAATTCCTTAAGCGATTGCGTTTCTTATGAGTCCATCATTCAAATCAGCGCAAAAGTCCCCACTCTAGCCCAAATCAAAAAAATCAAAGAATTGTGCCAAAAATACCAAAAGAAATTGGTCAGCTCTTCAGAATACGCTGAAAAACTCAATGCGATTGACAAGATTAAAAACACTGAAGAAAAGCAAAAAGTTTTAGACGAAGAATTAGAAGATGGCTATGACTTTTTGAAAGAAAAGGATTTTTTAGAGTGGAGCAGGAGCGATAGCCCGGTGCGCATGTATTTGCGCGAGATGGGGGATATAAAACTTTTAAGCAAAGATGAAGAAATTGAATTGAGCAAGCAAATCCGCTTGGGTGAAGACATTATTTTAGACGCGATTTGCTCGGTGCCGTATTTGATTGATCTTATCTATGCGTATAAAGACGCTTTAATCAATCGTGAAAGAAGGGTTAAAGAGCTTTTCAGGAGCTTTGATGATGACGATGAAAATAGCGTGAGCGATCCTAAAAAAGATGATGACAGCGAAGAAGATGAAGAAAACGAAGAAAGGAAAAAAGTCGTTTCCGAAAAAGACAAGAAGCGCGTTGAAAAGGTCCAAGAGAGTTTTAAAGCCCTAGACAAGGCTAAAAAAGAATGGCTTAAAGCTCTTGAAGCCCCCATAGATGAAAAAGAAGACGAATTGGTGCGTTCATTGACCCTAGCTTACAAACGCCAAACGCTCAAAGACAGACTCTATGATTTAGAGCCTACCAGCAAACTGATTAATGAATTAGTCAAAACGATGGAGACCACTTTAAAGAGCGGCGATGGGTTTGAAAAAGAGTTGAAACGCTTGGAATACAAACTGCCCTTATTCAATGACACTCTGATCGCTAACCATAAAAAAATCCTTGCCAATATCACTAACATGACTAAAGAAGACATTATCGCTCAAGTGCCAGAAGCGACTATGGTTAGCGTGTATATGGATCTCAAAAAACTCTTTTTGACTAAAGAAGCGAGCGAAGAAGGCTTTGATTTAGCCCCTAACAAACTAAAAGAAATTTTAGAGCAAATCAAAAGAGGGAAATTGATTTCCGATCGCGCTAAAAACAAAATGGCTAAATCCAATTTAAGGTTGGTAGTGAGCATCGCTAAACGATTCACGAGCAGAGGCTTACCCTTCTTGGATTTGATTCAAGAGGGTAATATCGGCTTGATGAAAGCGGTGGATAAGTTTGAGCATGAAAAGGGCTTCAAGTTTTCTACCTATGCGACCTGGTGGATCAAGCAGGCTATCAGCAGAGCCATAGCCGATCAAGCCCGCACTATCCGCATCCCTATTCACATGATTGACACGATCAATCGCATCAATAAAGTCATGCGCAAACACATTCAAGAAACCGGCAAAGAGCCTGATTTAGAAGTGGTGGCTGAAGAAGTGGGGCTTTCCTTAGATAAAGTGAAGAATGTGATTAAGGTGACTAAAGAGCCTATCAGTTTGGAAACCCCAGTTGGCAATGATGATGATGGCAAATTTGGGGATTTCGTGGAAGATAAAAATATCGTTAGCTCCATTGATCACATCATGCGAGAAGATTTAAAAGCCCAGATTGAAAGCGTTTTGGATCAGTTGAACGAGCGAGAAAAAGCGGTGATCCGCATGCGTTTTGGGCTTTTAGACGATGAAAGCGATCGGACTTTAGAAGAAATCGGCAAAGAATTGAATGTTACTAGAGAAAGGGTGCGCCAGATTGAAAGCTCTGCGATTAAAAAATTGAGAAGCCCGCAATACGGGCGCATTTTAAGAAACTATTTGCGCATTTGACATTAAGGTTCTCTAAAACATGCGTTACTTTCTTGTAGTTTTCTTGTTTTTGTTTGTGGGTTGCATGAAAAAGGATTTCACGCTCAAAGATTTATCCTTACCCCAAGAGGCTTCAAGCTATCTTGCAAGCTCTCAAAATGGCAGTCATAATAACCAAAGTATTGACCCCCAAGCGTTAAGAGAAAACCTAAAAGAGAGCTATCTCAAAGCGTGGTATTCCCCATGGCTAGATGCGAAAGTCAAAAGCAATAAAAAAGAAGTGTTTTGGATCCTTAAGGAAATGAATAAATCCACCGGTTATGGCGAAGATCTAAAACCCAACGCAAAAGCTTTCAATGATGAACTGATTAAAAGCATGGATATTGAGCGTTACCCGAGCGCTAAGATTAAGGCTGTGGTGGTGCGAGATAGCGATGTGAGGGCTGTGCCTACTAACAAGCCTTATTACCTCTCTCAAAAAGGCTATCCTTTTGATAGGTATCAAAATTCGCTGATTTTTCAAGGCACGCCGGTTTTGATCACGCATTTTAACACGGATAAAACTTACGCCCACATTCAAAGCAGTTTTGTTTATGGCTGGATCAAAGTCAGCGATTTAGCTTACATGCGCGATAAAGACATAGAGCTTTTAACCAAGATCAAAAATTATGTCATGCCTATAAAAGACAAGATCCCCCTTTATACGGACTATGGGGATTTTTACACCGATGCTAGGGTGGGCGAATTGTTCGCTCTCATCCCCCAAAGTCAAAAAACACCTCAAAACCCCCCAAAAAAGGAATTGAAAGCCTATGGCTTTTTGAGAGACGCTAAGGGCTATGCAACTTTACAAAGCGTGATCTTGAATGAAAAGGATTTTTTTGTTTTCCCTAAGGCTTTTACTAGCGAGAACATGGCGTATTTTATAGACACCATGCTAGGGCAAAAATACGGCTGGGGTGGGCTATTAGGCAATAGGGATTGCTCGGCTTTCACTAGGGATAGTTTCGCTAATTTTGGTATTTTGCTCCCCAGAAATTCCTACGCGCAAAGCCGCTATGCGAACAATTATGTGGATTTAAGCTCCATGAAAGCCAAAGAAAAAGAAGACTATATCCTTAAAAACGCCACGCCTTTTGGCACGCTCATCTATTTAAAGGGGCATATCATGCTCTATTTGGGCGCATACAACCATCAAGCGATAGTCGCTCACAGCATTTGGTCGGTGCAAACCCAAAAGCATTTTAAAACCTTGAGCCATAAAATAGGAGGCGTGGTGATCACTTCATTATGGTTAGCTGAGGAGCATAATGGGGCGTTTTCTAAAAAGAAATTATTGATTGATAGGGTGCTTGGAATGAGCGATTTGAAAGATTTTGTCCATAAAACTTCAAGCCCCTTGAATGCGAATTGATTTTCTTATACTATGATTACGATTTATCAATTTAAAACATTTGGAGAAAGACAATGAGTATGGAATTTGATGCCGTGATTATTGGAGGTGGGGTTTCAGGGTGCGCGACCTTTTATACTTTGAGCGAATACAGCTCTTTAAAGCGCGTGGCTATCGTGGAAAAATGCTCTAAATTAGCTCAAATCAGCTCCAGCGCTAAGGCTAATTCACAAACCATTCATGATGGCTCTATTGAAACGAATTACACTCCAGAAAAAGCTAAAAAAGTGCGTTTGAGCGCTTATAAAACCAGACAATACGCGCTCAATAAAGGCTTGCAAAATGAAGTGATTTTTGAAACCCAAAAAATGGCCATAGGCGTGGGCGATGAAGAATGCGAGTTCATGAAAAAACGCTACGAATCCTTTAAAGAAATCTTTGTGGGGTTGGAAGAATTTGACAAGCAAAAGATTAAAGAATTAGAGCCTAATGTGATTTTAGGGGCTAATGGGATAGACAGGCATGAAAACATTATCGGTCATGGCTATCAAAAAGACTGGAGCACCATGAATTTTGCGAAGTTGAGCGAAAACTTTGTAAAAGAAGCTTTAAAATTAAAGCCCAACAACCAGGTGTTTTTGAATTTTAAAGTGAAAAAGATTGAAAAACGAGACGACACTTACGCCTTAATTTCTGAAGACGCTGAAGAAGTGTATGCTAAATTCGTGCTAGTCAATGCCGGCTCTTACGCTTTGCCCTTGGCTCAGAGTATGGGTTATGGCTTGGATTTAGGGTGCTTGCCTGTGGCAGGTAGCTTTTATTTTGTGCCTAATTTATTAAGGGGCAAGGTTTATACCGTTCAAAACCCCAAACTCCCTTTTGCAGCCGTGCATGGCGACCCTGATGCCGTCATTAAGGGTAAAACGCGCATCGGGCCTACCGCTTTAACGATGCCTAAATTAGAGCGCAACAAATGTTGGCTTAAGGGTATTAGCTTGGAATTACTGAAAATGGATTTGAATAAAGATGTGTTCAAAATCGCTTTTGATTTGATGAGCGATAAAGAAATCCGTAATTATGTGTTTAAAAACATGGTCTTTGAATTGCCCGTTATCGGTAAAAGGAAATTTTTAAAAGACGCTCAAAAAATCATCCCCTCTCTTAGCCTAGAAGATTTAGAATACGCTCATGGTTTTGGCGAAGTGCGCCCGCAAGTTTTAGACAGAACCAAGCGAAAGCTGGAATTAGGCGAAAAAAAGATTTGCACCCATAAAGGCATCACTTTCAACATGACTCCCTCTCCAGGCGCGACAAGTTGCTTGCAAAACGCCCTTGTGGATTCCCAAGAAATCGCTGCGTATTTGGGCGAGAGCTTTGAATTAGAACGCTTTTATAAAGATTTATCTCCAGAAGAATTGGAAAATTAAAAACGCATGCCAAAAGAACAAGAAGCCCGAGAAATCGCTAAAAAAGCCGTTCAAATCGTGTTTTTTTTAGGGATTGTGGTGGTGCTTTTGATGATGATAAACCTTTACATGCTCATCAATCAAATCAACGCGAGCGCTCAAATGAGCCAACAAATCAAAAAGATAGAAGAAAGGCTTAACCAAGGGCAAAAATAAAGGCTTTGGCTTATTAAGCATGAGTAACAAAATTAAAAAAGCTTAAAGGCATTTTTTAAAATAAATACAATAAAAGAGCTTGCGTAAGCAAGTGATAGCCTCTTTAAAAAGCGGTCTTTTGGGGTTAGAGGGTTTTTAGTTGGGGGCTGTGGGAGAGAGTTATTGTAAAGTCCCCCTATTCCCTTAAAGAAATGCGTTTTACTTAAGAAATGCGTTTGACCATAAAATCAAAAGCAATCAAGCAATTTTTTTAAAAAACCCTATTTTAAACTTTAAACTTTCCTTAAATTCAGCAATATTTAAGTTTATTTCCTTATAATGAGTGCTTTAATTTTATCAAAGGATTCTTATGACAAAGACTGCTAAAGTCAATGACATCGTTCGTGATTGGGTCGTTTTAGACGCTAAAGACAAAGTTTTTGGCCGCTTGATCACTGAAATCGCTGTGCTTTTAAGAGGCAAACACCGCCCTTTTTACACCCCCAATGTGGATTGTGGGGATTTTGTGGTGGTTATCAACGCCAATAAGGTTAAATTTTCAGGCATGAAATTAGAGGATAAAGAGTATTTTACCCATTCAGGTTATTTTGGCAGCACCAAGAGCAAAACTCTCCAAGAAATGCTAGAAAAAACCCCTGAAAAGCTCTACCACTTAGCCGTTAGGGGCATGCTCCCTAAAACGAAATTAGGGAAAGCGATGATTAAAAAACTCAAAGTTTATCGTGATGATAAGCACCCTCACACCGCACAAACTAGCAAAAAGGACGCTAAATGAGAAAAATCTATGCTACCGGTAAAAGAAAAACCGCTATCGCTAAAGTGTGGCTCACTCCGGGTAAAGGCGAATTGAGTATCAATGAGCAGAGCCTGAATCAATGGTTAGGCGGGCATGAAGCCATTAAAATGAAGGTCATGCAACCTTTACTTTTAACCAAACAAGAGCAATCTGTGGATATTAAAGCGGTGGTTTTTGGTGGGGGCTATTCGGCGCAAGCGGAAGCCTTAAGGCATGGCATTTCTAAGGCTTTGAACGCTTATGATATTGCTTTTAGAGCCATTTTAAAACCTAAAGGCTTGCTCACCAGAGATTCAAGGGTGGTTGAACGCAAAAAATATGGTAAAAGAAAGGCCAGAAGAAGCCCGCAATTCTCTAAAAGGTAATTTTTATTCCTTTTTGCCTCTCCTTTGGGGGAGTTTTGGAGGGCTTTGGCTCTCTTTTATTTTCTGCTTTTTTGTCCTCTCTTGTTTTATTAAAATTTCAAAATCAATGTATAATAATCATTCTCTATCAATTCGTTTTAAAAGGGCAAAGGGAATGAAATCTACAAAAATTGGTTTTAAGATTGTGGTGATGGTGTGCGCGGTCGTTATAGCGATTAGTGCTATTATGGGCTTTATTATCAATCACAAGGTTGAAAGCGTGTTGCAAAGCCAAGCCACAGAATTGTTGCAAAAAAAGGCTCAGTTAGTCAGTTTTAAGATTCAAGGCATTATGAAGCGTATTTTTATGGGCGCTAACACCCTTGAAAAATTCTTAAGCGATGAAAATGGCTCTATCAATGACACCCTAAAAAAGCGCATGCTCTCTGAGTTTTTGCTAGCAAACCCCCATGTGCTATTGATTAGCGCTCTTTATGCTAACGACGACAAACGAGCGATCAGCGCTATTAAAATCCATTCAAAAATCGCTTACCCCAACATCGTGCTCAATGAAAACATGATCAATCAAATCCATTCGCTCAAAAGTATAACCCGTTCAGATCCCTATTATAAAGAGGTTGATGGCAATAAAATCTATGGCATGGATATTACCCTCCCTTTAAAGGATAAAAATCAAAATATTATAGGCGCTTTAAACTTCTTTTTAAACATTGACGCCTTTTATACCGATGTGGTGGGCAAGAAAAAGAGCAACACCTTTTTAATGGGGAAAAATGGCAGGCTTTTAATCAACCCTAATCGTGGGATTCAAGATAAAATCTTAAGCGCTATCAATCCGGACAAGCGAGTCGCTAAAGCTGTGGAATATTACAACAACAACAAAGCCGGGACTTTGAGCTACCATTCATTGAGCGGGGATACAGAAACCTTTTTAGCCATACAACCCTTTGATTTTTTTGAAGGAAAAGAAAATAACGGCAACCATTGGCGTTGGGCGATTGGGAAATATGTCAATAAATCTTTGGTCTTTCAAGAGGCGACAAACACCAGATACATTATCATCACCACTTTGATTTTAGGCGTGCTGGTGTTAGCCCTTTTAGTCTTTATCATCATTTCCAGTCTCATAACCAAACGCATCAGTAGGGTCAATAACACCCTAAACGATTTTTTCAACCTGCTCAATAACCCCAAAAATAACCATGCCATAAGCCTAACGCCCCCAAGCGCTTATGATGAAATCGGGCAAATGCAAGCTTCTATCAATGAAAACATCCTTAAAACCCAAGAAAACATTCAAGCCGATAATAAAGCCATTCAAAACAGCATTGAAGTAACCAATCATGTGGAAAATGGGGATTTCACCCAAGAAATCGCATGCGTGCCTAAAAACAAAGACTTGCAAGCTTTAAGAAACACCATTAATAGCATTATCCAGTATTTCCGCAACCAAATTGGCGCCAATATTGAAGCCCTAAATAACGCCCTGGAGCATTATAAAAACCTGGATTTCACCCACCACATCCAAAACCCTAAAGCCAACATGGAAAAAGCGCTCAACACTTTAGGGCAAGAAATTTCTAGCATGCTTAAAGCTTCTTTAGGGTTTGCGAACGCGCTCAATCATGGATCCAAAGATTTAAAAACTTGCGTGGATAACTTGACTAAAACCGCCCACAAGCAAGAAAGAAGCCTGAAAAACACCACCCAATCCTTAGAAGAAATCACTAATGTTATTACAACGATTGATTCTAAAAGCCAGGAGATGATCTCTCAAGGCGAAGACATTAAAAGCGTGGTGGATATGATTAGAGATATTGCCGATCAAACGAATCTATTAGCCCTAAACGCCGCTATTGAAGCCGCAAGAGCGGGCGAGCATGGCAGAGGTTTTGCGGTGGTAGCTGATGAAGTGAGAAAGCTCGCTGAAAGGACGCAAAAATCCCTCAGCGAGATTGAAGCCAATATCAATATTTTAGTTCAAAGCATCGCCGATAACGCTGAGTCTATCAAAATGCAAAACAAGGGCGTAGAAAACATCCACAATTCCATTAACGCCTTGCAACAAGATGTGCAAGATAATTTGACTATCGCTGACCATTCTTTACAAGTCAGCGCTAAAATTGATGGGATCTCCCAAGACATTTTAGAAGATGTGAGCAAGAAGAAATTTTAATTTCTGCTTTTAATTTTGAGCGTCTGAAAGGTGGAATCGCCCCCTTTTTCTCAAGCAAGGGGTTTTTTAACTAAAGCACCCTAACGGACGCTAACATGAAAGGCTCTTTAAAGTCTGCATGGGCGTTTCTTACCCTAAAAAGATTAGAGGTATTTTGTTAAGCTTGAATATAAGCCTAACGGCTATACGCTTACATCTTGCGCCCTAAAGGACGGAGTTTTTTGCGCTAGTTTGATAAAAAGCTTTGGTTGGATTTTTAAAAGCGTTCTTAGGGGGAGTGTTAGTTGTGGGGGGTTAAAGGGGTATCAAAGTGTCCCCCTATCCCCTTAAAAGAATGGTTTTCACTACAAATAAAAAACACCCATTAAAGTTTTGGCTATCACTCTTTGATTAAAAACAAGGCTAGTTTTAACCAAAGAGCTAGGGTTTAATCTCAATTCCCCATATCGCCACCCATATCGCCCATGTCTCCCATATCATCGCCACCACCCATATCATCGTTCATATCCCCCATATCGCCCATATCATCGTTGCTGTTACCCATATCATCGTTCATGTCGTTCGCGTTATTCATGTCATCGCCCATGTCGTTGCTATTACCCATGTCGTCATTAGCGTTACCCATATCATCGTTGCCGTTGTTCATGTTGCTCATATCATCAGTGTTACCGGTGTCGGTGTTGCCAGTGTCCGTATTGCCGGTATCGGTGTTGTTCATATCGCCGGTATTGTTGCCACCAGCATCTTTATCATCAGTGGGGGTGTCGTTTGCGTTGCCGGTGTCAGTGGTGTTAGTGTCCATGTGATCATCGTTGTGATCATCGTTAGTGGCGCTGTTAGGGTTTATGAGCGCGTTACCCCCTTGATCTTTGCTGTCATTCGCATGGGCGCTATCCATGTTGTTAATAGGCGTTTGTTGCACAGGTTGTTGCATAGGGTTATTGATCGCATCATTCAAATCGTCTCTGTCATCGCCATCAATTTTCAAACTCCCGTCTAAATAATTCCCCACCACATCGCTGCTATGGCTTAATTGTTGCACACTGTCTAAGGCTTTATCCACTTGGGCTTGCTGCTCGCTTGAAAGCCCTTTTTGATCTTTTAAGTCATTGTCCAATTGGTTGAGGTTGTTGTCTAATTTGTCCCTCACTTCCATAGCTTTATTGACCACTGAATCAATCTTACTAGGACTCGCCCCATCTTGCTTCATTTCTTTGATTTGCCCCACTAAATGGTTAAGCTCTTTAGCTTGAGAAGTGATCGCATCCACGCTTTTAGTGGGCATGGCTTTAGTGTGGAAAAGCGAATTGTCTTTGAGCATGCGGCTGTTGTCTAAATTGACTAAAGCGCTATTCAAGCGGTTGGTTTGAATGCCTTTGCTGAATTTGGGATCACGATAAAAGCTCATAAGATTTGCTTGTTGTAAGGATTTATCGTCCTTATCGTCTCTGTCATCATCAGTGGGCGTATCAAGTTGGTTAATGGAAGCGTCATGGTCTAAAATCTCTTCTTGATCGAGCGCATACATATAATTTTCTAACATCAAGTAATCTTGAACTTGCATCATGAAAAACATGTTAGGGTAGAATCCATACATGCCATCATAAAAGTCATAAAAATCATACATGCCCATGCCATACATTCCATACATGCCCATACCATACATACCATACATGCCGTAATAAGGGCTATAGTAAGAGTTGTAATAGTTGTTGCTTCTGTAATAAGGGCTTTGAGCCTTTTCATTCTCTTGTTGTTTTTTAAGATACGCCCCTACCACGCTCAAATCAGCGAGCATTTTTTGAGCCGTTTTTTGATCTTTTAAAGAAATGCCTAAGGGGATATAAATACCGGTGCGGTAACTATAAAAAGAATCCCTAGCGATGATTTTAAGGCAATATTTCAAATTCTTTTGCAATTTTAGGGCTTGCCTCAAACGCGCATGCGCTCTAAAATTCCCCAAGATGCCAGAGTTAAAACGCATTTTTTCCACTAACGCGCTGAATTTTTTCGCATCGCCATTAGCCGCATTGATATAGTTTAAAGCGCTAGCCCCCCACTCTTTGGTGCTGCTTCTATAACCCCCAAAATTCACTATTTTTGGCGTTAATTCCCCTTTTAATTGCGAATCTTTTAAATCAAACAACGCCCTATTCACGCTGATAGCGTTCAAACTGAGTGTCATTATAAAAAGTATTTTTATAGCTTTCATTCATAACCTTAAAAAATATCTCTTGCGAGCATTATAGACTATTTTTAGAAATCAAAATGACTTTTGAAAACAAGCCAAAGTAAAAAATCAAATCCCAAAACAAAAGGTTCTGTTTTAAACGCTTCTTTAGTTTTTAAAAAACTTTCTTAAACAAAAACCTAACCCCCAACAAAACAAATATCGCAAAAAAAGAAAAAAGAAACCAACAGAGAGAAAACCCTCTATTGATAAAGAAGAAAAAGGCTTAGAAGTTGATCATGTAGTTAAAATAGATAGAGAAGTTCCTTTTATAGAACACATCTACTGATCCATCTACGCCCCTTTCTTTATAGAATTGGTTGGTGAATAAAGGCAATTTAAGGCCCACTTCAATCCCGCTGTGTTTAGAAAAATTGCTCCTGAAACCAAATTCAACAGGCATTTGGAAATAGCTCGTGTTCATGCTCGCTGAACAGCCTGCGGTGTTGTTGCAGATTTGCATTTGAGATTTTAAGTAGCTCTCTCCTTGAACGATAAACGAATCCCCTCCTAACCCAAAGCCCACGAACAACCCTGCTGTGTTATAGCCCTCTTTACTTTCATAGAAGTTATAGAGTGCATCAAAGCCCACGCCATAAGTGAAGTTATTCACTTGAGACGCGCCCTCCATGATTCCAAGCTGGCTCCCTACAAAGCTTAAATTCGCATGGTTATAGCTGTAGTATCCATAAGACCTAAAGCCAAAGCGTTTGGTTTTACCAAAGAACCACTTATACCCTGCCATCGCATCTACCCCATACATTTGCCCGTAATTATTGGTGTTAATCACGCTTGGCGTGTAGGTTGCTTGAGTTTGAGCGACAGCGGTTTGAATGTTTTTATGCACGCTCATGAAAGCGTCTTTTTGAGCCATTAGATTGTTTTTTAGCGCGTTTAAGAAATTGATGGCATCTGTCGTTGTCGTTGCACTATTACTAGCAGCCACAAGCACAACGGCTTGTGTTTTTTGCGTATCAGCTGCACTAAGATCGGCTAGAGCCATATCCACTTGATTGATAGCTTTATTTAACGCACCCACGACCGCATTAGATCCATTTGTCAATTGCCCAATCGTCGCGCTAGAAGAATCCAAATAACCCTTTAAAGTGTTTTGAGCGCTTTCTAATGCACTAAACGCGCTGCTTAGCCCTTGAGCGTTGGTAATCACACTGCCTAAATTAGGACTACCGTTTAAAAGAGCACTGATCGTTGCGGTTTGCTGAGAGAGTTGCGTTACCCCACTTAAAGTGGTGTTCATAGAACCCACGCTAACCTTACTAAACCCATTAACCATAGTGGTATCTTTGGTTAGCTGGCTTGTTATAGTGTTCCCACCACTAGTTGATGGCGTTGGGGTTGGTGGGGTTTCTGGAGCTGGTGGTGTGCCGCTCGAAGCGGTGTGGTGTTCGCCACCAGTGCCACCACTTGAACTTGGTGTGCCACCAGTTCCACTAGCGGTGTGTTGATCCTTATCGCCACTGCCACTTGTTTCATCTTTTTTAGCTGGTGGGGTTGATGAGTCTGGTGTGCCGCTTGAAGCGGTGTTCTCAAGCGTTGTCGCTTCTTGGCTGTCGCTTTGAGCGGTGTTTTGGGCTTGTTGTTGCGTTGGTGAATCGCTTGACAATTCGCTACCTTTATTACTCTTTTCAGCATAATTACCAAAAACATGCGATGGTTTTTGCAGCGCTGCGTAAGTTTCTAAATCGGTAGCGTTCATGCTCCCTAAAAGCACGCTACTGGCCGCTAAAGAGACAAAACCTAATTTTTTGAATGACTTTTTCATGGTTTCCTCCCCTTATTTTTTCATCCAAGCGCTTGGATTGACTTTAGTGTCCGGTTTGGAAGCACCTTGCGTTTGAGGGGCTGGAGCCACTTGATTGTTGCCAAACATTGAAGTGTTTATCGGGGTGTTATTGTTAGCGCTTGGGGTGCGGGTGGTATTTTGGTTTTCTAAATTAGAATATTGAAACCCCCCTCCTAAAAACGCGCCGCTTTTTTCCGCCATAGACACACTAAAGGCTAATGCCATACCTAAAAAAATCTTTTTCATTTAAAACTCCTTAATGTGAGAAATCCTAAGGATTTCTTTTTTTATTGCATTCATGCATGCCAAAAATATAGGGGATCACCAAAATTTGAGAGTTCTCCCTAATATGTTCGCTTTTACAAAATACAATTCGCTCTTATAATGTAAGCTTTGGAGTTATATCATAAAAAAGTGAATTTTTTGTTACAAAATGGATTGAATAACATTTTTATTTTAAAAGTGCATTGATATATATATAGAATTTAAAATTATATTTAGAACTAGCTTTTATGGGAACTCTTACGCTGTTTTGGTGGGGCGAAAATTTAAAGCATGTAAAATTGGGGACATGTTAGGGTTTTTAGTGGTAGTGGGTGGCTATCTTAAAAAATGCTTGAGCGTTTTATCCCTTTGTTTTATCGTTTTAATGGGGGTTTTATTCAAACTGGCTTTGAGCGTGAGCGATTAAAGGGTTAATCACTTCATCTAAATTCCCTGAAAGCATGATTTCTTCTAAACTATACAGAGTTAAATTGATTCTATGCTCGCTCAAGCGGTTTTGCGGGTAATTATAGGTGCGGATCCTTTCGCTCCTGTCCCCACTACCCACTTGCTCCTTTCGATCTTTGGCGTTAGCGAGCTGTTGCTCTTCAATTTGTTTTTCATAAAGGCGCGCTTTTAAGATTTTTAGGGCTTTATCCTTGTTTTTATGCTGGGATTTTTCATCTTGCATGCTCACGCTAATATTGGTAGGAAGGTGCGTGATGCGAACGGCGGAGTCTGTGGTATTGACGCATTGCCCCCCATGCCCGCCAGCGCGAAACACTTCAATCTTTAAATCGCTAGGGTTGATAGAAACTTCCACATCATCCACTTCAGGCATGATCGCTACTGTGATAGCCGAAGTGTGGATTCGCCCTTGAGATTCTGTCTCAGGGACTCTTTGGACTCGATGCGTGCCTGCTTCAAATTTGAGCCTTGAATACACGCCCTTGCCCTTAATCAAAACGATGATTTCTTTATAGCCCCCTACGCTGTTTTCGCTAGAGCTTACTATCTCTACTTTCCACTTTTTCAAATCCGCATAACGGCAATACGCCTTAAACAAATCCCCTACAAAAATGCCCGCTTCATCGCCCCCTGTGCCGGCCCTTAACTCTAAATAAATGTTTTTATCGTCATTAGGATCTTTAGGAATAAGGAGTTGCTTAATGGCAGTTTCTAGCTCGCTTTTTTGGATTTCTAAAATTTTTAACTCTTCCTTAGCCAGTTCGCTCAATTCCTTGTCTTCTAAAAGCTCTTTATTTTCTTTAATGCCCTCTAAAACGCTCAAATACTCTTTGCTCGCTACAGAAATTTCTTCAATGGAGCTTTGCTCTTTGCTCAATTCGGTGAGTTTTTTAATGTCGCTAACCACTTCAACGCTGGAAAGCAACGCTGTGAGTTCATCGTATCGTTTGAGAATGGAAGAAAGCTTTTCGGCTAGAATGGACATGCGAGACTACCTATCAATAAAAAGATATATAAAAAGACGCAACAATTCAAAAAACGCAAAACTTAAAAAGAAGCCCAATAACAAAAACCCATTACTGAGCTTAAAGAAGTTAAAAACGCCCTAAAACTAAGCGAGAGCGATTTTTTTCACTGAAGCGTTAAGCCTTGAGACCTTCCTAGAAGCGGTGTTTTTCTTTAAAATCCCTTTGCTGACAAATTTATGCAATTCTTTGTTAGCGATTTTCAAACGCTCTTGAGCTTTTGCCACATCATTGACAGCAACGGCTTCACGCACGGCCTTAATGATATTTTTAATTTTAGTTTTATAGAACCTGTTGCGTTCGGTTCTTTTAATGGTCTGTCTGATTCGCTTTTCTGCGGACTTATGATTTGCCATAGCCTTGTTTTAATCCCTTTGTAATGTAAAATTTGGCATAATTCTATCTAAAAATTGATTAAAAATAGTTTAAAAGGTATTTTATAACGATGAAAATTTTTGGGACTGATGGCGTGAGGGGTAAAGCAGGGGTGAAACTCACCCCCATGTTTGTGATGCGTTTAGGCATTGCTGCCGGATTGTATTTTAAAAAACATTCCAAAACGAATAAAATTTTAATCGGTAAAGACACTAGAAAAAGCGGCTATATGGTAGAAAACGCTTTAGTGAGCGCTCTCACTTCCATAGGCTATAATGTCATTCAAATAGGGCCTATGCCTACCCCTGCGATCGCATTTTTAACCGAAGACATGCGCTGCGATGCGGGCATTATGATAAGCGCGAGCCACAACCCTTTTGAAGACAATGGTATTAAGTTTTTCAATTCTTATGGCTATAAACTCAAAGAAGAAGAAGAAAGAGCGATTGAAGAAATCTTTCATGATGAAGAATTACTGCATTCTAGCTATAAAGTGGGCGAGAGCGTCGGTAGCGCTAAAAGGATAGATGATGTCATAGGGCGCTATATCGCGCATTTGAAGCACTCTTTCCCCAAACATTTGAATTTACAAAATTTAAGGATCGTGCTAGATACCGCTAATGGCGCGGCTTATAAGGTGGCTCCGGTCGTTTTTAGCGAGCTTGGGGCTGATGTGTTAGTGATTAATGATGAGCCTAATGGGTGTAATATTAATGAGCAATGCGGGGCTTTACACCCTAACCAATTGAGCCAGGAAGTGAAAAAATACCGCGCGGATCTGGGCTTTGCTTTTGATGGCGATGCCGACAGGCTAGTGGTGGTGGATAATTTAGGGAATATCGTGCATGGGGATAAGCTTTTAGGGGTGTTAGGGGTTTATCAAAAATCTAAAAACGCCCTTTCTTCTCAAGCGGTTGTCGCTACGAGCATGAGCAATCTAGCCCTTAAAGAATACCTGAAATCCCAAGATTTAGAATTGAAGCATTGCGCGATTGGGGATAAGTTTGTGAGCGAATGCATGCGATTGAACAAAGCCAATTTTGGAGGCGAGCAAAGCGGGCATATCATTTTTAGCGATTACGCTAAAACGGGCGATGGCTTGGTGTGCGCTTTGCAAGTGAGCGCGTTAGTGTTAGAGAGTAAGCTTGTAAGCTCTGTTGCGTTAAACCCCTTTGAACTATACCCCCAAAGCCTAGTGAATTTGAATATCCAAAAAAAGCCCCCTTTAGAAAGCCTGAAAGGTTATAGCGCTCTTTTAAAAGAATTAGACCAACTAGAAATCCGCCATTTGATCCGTTATAGCGGCACTGAAAACAAATTACGAATCCTTTTAGAAGCTAAAGACGAAAAACTTTTAGAATCCAAAATGCAAGAATTGAAAGAATTTTTTGAAGGGCAGTTGTGCTAAACGCCACCCAACAAAGCCTGTTGGTTTTTATAGGGGTTTTTTTCCTTATCTTTGGCGTGGATCAAGCGATTAAACACGCTATTTTAGAGGGGTTTCGCTATGAAAGTTTGGTTATAGATATTGTTTTGGTGTTCAATAAAGGCGTGGCGTTTTCCTTGCTCAGTTTTTTAGAGGGGGGTTTGAAATACTTGCAAATCCTTTTGATTTTAGGGCTTTTTATCTTTTTAATGCGCCAAAAGGAGCTTTTTAAAAACCATGCGATAGAGTTTGGCATGGTGTTTGGCGCTGGGGTTTCTAATGTTTTAGATCGGTTTGTGCATGGGGGCGTGGTGGATTATGTGTATTATCATTATGGGTTTGATTTTGCCATTTTTAATTTCGCTGATGTGATGATAGATGTGGGTGTGGGCGTTTTATTGTTAAGACAATTCGTTTTTAAGCAAAAACAAAACAAAATTAAGGCATAATTACTCTTTTTAAATAAAGGTCGCGTAGCTCAGTTGGTAGAGCACTACCTTGACATGGTAGTGGCCGCTGGTTCAAGTCCAGTCGTGGCCACCATTATTACTCAATTACTCATTATAACTCCAATTCTAGTTCTCATTTTTTTGCGAGTTTTTGATTTTTATAAATTCTAAAGGGGTATTAAACGCGCTCCTAATAACGCTTTTATAGCACTTCAAAACTATAACACTAATTTATTTTAAATAATAATTAGTTAATAAACGCTTCTGTTAATCTTAGTAAATCAAAAGATTGCTACAATTACTCCAACCTTGATTGCGTTATGTCTTCAAGGAAAAAACACTTTAAGAATAGGAGAATGAGATGAAACTCACCCCAAAAGAGTTAGATAAGTTGATGCTCCACTACGCTGGAGAATTAGCTAGGAAACGCAAAGAAAAAGGCATTAAGCTTAACTATGTGGAAGCAGTAGCTTTGATTAGTGCCCATATTATGGAAGAAGCGAGAGCTGGTAAAAAGACTGCGGCTGAATTGATGCAAGAAGGGCGCACTCTTTTAAAACCGGATGATGTGATGGATGGTGTGGCAAGCATGATCCATGAAGTGGGTATTGAAGCGATGTTTCCTGATGGGACCAAACTCGTAACCGTGCATACCCCTATTGAGGCTAATGGTAAATTGGTTCCTGGTGAGTTGTTCTTAAAAAATGAAGACATCACTATCAACGAAGGCAAAAAAGCCGTTAGCGTGAAAGTTAAAAATGTGGGCGACAGACCCGTTCAAATCGGTTCACACTTCCATTTCTTTGAAGTGAATAGATGCCTAGACTTTGACAGAGAAAAAACTTTCGGCAAACGCTTAGACATTGCGAGCGGGACAGCGGTAAGGTTTGAGCCTGGCGAAGAAAAATCCGTAGAATTGATTGACATTGGCGGTAACAGAAGAATCTTTGGATTTAACGCATTGGTTGATAGGCAAGCAGATAACGAAAGCAAAAAAATCGCTTTACACAGAGCTAAAGAGCGTGGTTTTCATGGCGCTAAAAGCGATGACAACTATGTAAAAACAATTAAGGAGTAAGAAATGAAAAAGATTAGCAGAAAAGAATATGTTTCTATGTATGGCCCTACTACAGGCGATAAAGTGAGATTGGGCGATACAGATTTGATCGCTGAAGTAGAACATGACTACACCATTTATGGCGAAGAGCTTAAATTCGGTGGCGGTAAAACCCTAAGAGAAGGCATGAGCCAATCCAACAACCCTAGCAAAGAAGAACTGGATTTAATCATCACTAATGCTTTAATCGTGGATTACACCGGTATTTATAAAGCGGATATTGGTATTAAAGATGGCAAAATCGCTGGCATTGGTAAAGGCGGTAACAAAGACATGCAAGATGGCGTTAAAAACAATCTTAGCGTGGGTCCTGCTACTGAAGCGCTAGCCGGTGAAGGCTTGATCGTAACGGCTGGTGGTATTGACACACACATCCACTTCATTTCACCCCAACAAATCCCTACAGCTTTTGCAAGCGGTGTAACAACCATGATTGGTGGCGGAACCGGTCCTGCTGATGGCACTAATGCGACTACTATCACTCCAGGTAGAAGAAATTTAAAATGGATGCTCAGGGCGGCTGAAGAATATTCTATGAACTTAGGTTTCTTGGCTAAAGGTAACACTTCTAACGACGCGAGCTTAGCCGATCAAATTGAAGCCGGTGCGATTGGCTTTAAAATCCACGAAGACTGGGGTACCACTCCTTCTGCAATCAATCATGCGTTAGATGTTGCGGACAAATACGATGTGCAAGTCGCTATCCACACAGACACTTTGAATGAAGCTGGTTGCGTGGAAGACACTATGGCAGCTATTGCCGGACGCACTATGCACACTTTCCACACTGAAGGCGCTGGCGGCGGACACGCTCCTGATATTATTAAAGTGGCCGGTGAACACAACATCCTACCCGCTTCCACTAACCCCACTATCCCTTTCACCGTGAATACAGAAGCCGAACACATGGACATGCTCATGGTGTGCCACCACTTGGATAAAAGCATTAAAGAAGATGTCCAGTTCGCTGATTCAAGGATCCGCCCTCAAACCATTGCGGCTGAAGACACTTTGCATGACATGGGGATTTTCTCAATCACTAGTTCTGACTCTCAAGCGATGGGCCGTGTGGGTGAGGTTATCACTAGAACTTGGCAAACAGCTGATAAAAACAAAAAAGAATTTGGCCGCTTGAAAGAAGAAAAAGGCGATAACGACAACTTCAGGATCAAACGCTACTTGTCTAAATACACCATTAACCCAGCGATCGCTCATGGGATTAGCGAGTATGTAGGTTCAGTAGAAGTGGGCAAAGTGGCTGACTTGGTATTGTGGAGTCCAGCATTCTTTGGCGTGAAACCCAACATGATCATCAAAGGCGGATTCATCGCGTTAAGCCAAATGGGCGATGCGAACGCTTCTATCCCTACCCCACAACCGGTTTATTACAGAGAAATGTTCGCTCACCATGGTAAAGCTAAATACGATGCAAACATCACTTTTGTGTCTCAAGCGGCTTATGACAAAGGCATTAAAGAAGAATTAGGGCTTGAAAGACAAGTGTTGCCGGTTAAAAATTGCAGAAACATCACTAAAAAAGACATGCAATTCAACGACACTACCGCTCACATTGAAGTCAATCCTGAAACTTACCATGTGTTCGTGGATGGCAAAGAAGTCACTTCTAAACCAGCTAATAAAGTGAGCTTGGCTCAACTCTTTAGCATTTTCTAGGATTTTTCTAGGATTTTTCTAGGATTTTTCTAGGATTTTTCTAGGATTTTTCTAGGATTTTTCTAGGATTTTTCTAGGATTTTTCTAGGATTTTTCTAGGATTTTTAATTTTCTAGGATTTTTGGAGCGTTCCTCCTTAAATCTTAGTCTTTAAGCTCTCTGACTTTTATTATTTATTAAAAGTTGGGGGCTTATTTTTTTGTTTTATTTTTTGTCAATTTACTATTTTTCTTTATGATTAGCTCAAGCAACAAAGGTTATTCGTAAGGTGCGTTTGTTGTAAAAATTTTGTTTTGGAAGGATAAGGCAATGCTAGGACTTGTATTGTTATATGTTGGGATTGTTTTAATCAGCAATGGGATTTGCGGATTAACCAAAGTCGATCCTAAAAGCACCGCGGTGATGAACTTTTTTGTGGGCGGACTTTCCATTGTTTGTAATGTGGTGGTCATCACTTATTCCGCGCTCCACCCTACAGCCCCTGTAGAAGGTGCAGAAGATATTGTTCAAGTATCACACCATTTGACCAGTTTCTATGGGCCAGCGACTGGGTTATTGTTTGGTTTTACCTACTTGTATGCCGCTATCAACCACACTTTTGGTTTGGATTGGAGACCCTATTCTTGGTATAGCTTATTCGTAGCGATCAACACTGTTCCTGCTGCGATTTTATCCCATTATAGCGATATGCTTGATGACCACAAAGTGTTAGGCATCACTGAAGGCGATTGGTGGGCAATCATATGGTTGGCTTGGGGTGTTTTGTGGCTTACCGCTTTCATTGAAAACATCTTGAAAATCCCTTTAGGGAAATTCACTCCATGGCTTGCTATCATTGAGGGTATTTTAACCGCTTGGATCCCTGCTTGGTTACTCTTTATCCAACACTGGGTGTGAGATGATCATAGAGCGTTTAGTTGGCAATCTAAGGGATTTAAACCCCTTGGATTTCAATGTGGATCATGTGGATTTGGAATGGTTTGAAACGAGGAAAAAAATCGCTCGCTTTAAAACCAGGCAAGGCAAAGACATAGCCATACGCCTTAAAGACGCTCCCAAGTTGGGTCTCTCTCAAGGGGATATTTTATTTAAAGAAGAGAAGGAAATTATCGCCGTTAATATCTTGGATTCTGAAGTCATTCACATCCAAGCTAAGAGCGTGGCAGAAGTAGCGAAAATATGCTACGAAATAGGGAACCGCCATGCGGCTCTATACTATGGCGAGTCTCAATTTGAATTTAAAACACCATTTGAAAAGCCCACGCTAGCGTTATTAGAAAAGCTAGGGGTTCAAAATCGTGTTTTAAGTTCAAAATTGGATTCCAAAGAACGCTTAACCGTGAGCATGCCCCATAGTGAGCCTAATTTTAAGGTCTCACTAGCGAGCGATTTTAAAGTGGTCATGAAATAGAAAAATACAGATGGATAATAAAGGAAAAAGCGTGAAAAGCACTAAAAAAAGCGTGGGTACGCCCCCAAAAACCCCAAAGACAGACAACAATGCTCATGTGGATAATGAATTTCTGATCTTGCAAGTCAATGATGCGGTGTTCCCTATTGGCTCTTACACGCATTCTTTTGGGCTAGAAACTTACATCCAGCAAAAAAAGGTTACCAATAAAGAAAGTGCTTTAGAGTATTTAAAAGCCAATCTTTCTAGCCAGTTCCTTTACACGGAAATGCTGAGCTTAAAACTAACCTATGAAAGCGCCCTCCAACAGGATTTAAAAAAAATCTTAGGGATTGAAGAAATCATCATGCTATCCACAAGCCCCATGGAATTGCGATTAGCCAATCAAAAGCTAGGCAATCGCTTCATTAAAACCTTACAAGCCATGAACGAATTAGACATGGGCGCATTTTTTAACGCTTACGCTCAAACGACCAAAGATCCCACCCATGCCACTAGCTATGGCGTTTTTGCGGCGAGTTTGAATATGGAATTGAGAAAGGCTTTAAGGCATTATCTTTATGCGCAAACTTCTAACATGGTGATCAACTGCGTTAAAAGCGTCCCCTTATCCCAAAACGATGGGCAAAAAATCTTATTGAGCTTGCAAAGCCCTTTTAACCAGCTCATAGAAAAAACCCTAGAATTAGACGAAAGCCACCTGTGTGCGGCAAGCGTTCAAAACGACATTAAGGCGATGCAGCATGAGAGTTTATACTCGCGCCTTTATATGTCTTGAATTTTAATCTCAAATTGAAAGGAATTTTATGGTAAAAATTGGAGTTTGTGGTCCTGTAGGAAGCGGTAAAACCGCCTTGATTGAAGCTTTAACGCGTCATATGTCAAAGGATTATGACATGGCGGTCATCACTAACGATATTTACACTAAAGAAGACGCAGAGTTTATGTGTAAAAATTCGGTGATGCCACGAGAGAGGATCATTGGCGTAGAAACAGGGGGCTGTCCGCACACCGCTATTAGAGAAGACGCTTCCATGAATTTAGAAGCGGTAGAAGAAATGCATGGCCGTTTCCCTAATTTGGAACTGCTTTTGATTGAAAGCGGAGGCGACAACCTTTCAGCGACTTTCAATCCAGAGCTAGCGGACTTTACGATTTTTGTGATTGATGTGGCTGAGGGCGATAAAATCCCCAGAAAAGGCGGCCCAGGAATCACGCGCTCAGACTTGCTTGTCATCAATAAGATTGACTTAGCCCCCTATGTGGGAGCGGACTTGAAAGTCATGGAAAGGGATTCTAAAAAAATGCGCGGCGAAAAGCCCTTTATTTTTACGAATATCCGCGCTAAAGAAGGCCTAGACGATGTGATCGCATGGATCAAGCGCAACGCTTTATTGGAAGATTGATGAACACTTACGCTCAAGAATCCAAGCTCAGGTTAAAAACCAAAATAGGGGCTGATGGGCGGTGCGTGATTGAAGACAATTTTTTTACGCCCCCCTTTAAGCTCATGGCGCCCTTTTACCCTAAAGACGATTTAGCTGAAATCATGCTTTTAGCGGTAAGCCCTGGTTTAATGAAAGGCGATGCGCAAGACATGCAATTACATATCGGTCAAAATTGCAAGTTAAGGATCACTTCGCAATCCTTTGAAAAAATCCATAACACTGAAGACGGGTTTGCCAGCAGAGACATGCACATTGTTGTGGGGGAAAACGCTTTTTTAGACTTCGCGCCTTTCCCGTTAATCCCCTTTGAAAACGCGCATTTTAAGGGCAATACCACGATTTCTTTGCACTCTGGCTCTCAATTGCTTTATAGTGAAATCATTGTCGCTGGGCGAGTGGCGCGTAATGAGTTGTTCCAATTCAACCGCTTGCACACTAAAATCTCTATTTTAAAAGATAACCAACCGATCTATTATGATAATACGATTTTAGATCCCAAAACCACCGACATGACAAACATGTGCATGTTTGATGGCTACACGCATTATTTGAATCTGGTGCTTGTCAATTGCCCCATAGAGCTGTCTGGCGCGCGAGCATTGATTGAAGAGAGCGAAGGAGTGGATGGAGCCGTGAGCGAGATTGCTAGTTCTCATTTATGCCTGAAAGCTTTAGCGAAAGGCTCAGAACCCTTGTTGCATTTAAGAGAAAAAATCGCTCGCTTGGTTACGCAAACCACCACGCAAAAGGTTTGAAAACGCTTTAAAAAGATTAAATCCCTTTAGTCTTTTTAACCCCCCTTTTTTTAACCCCCCTTTTTTTAACCCCCCTTTTTTTAACCCCCCTTTTTTTAACCCCCCTTTTTTTAACCCCCCTTTTTTGACCCTATAAGCTGAAAGGCCTGAATTCAGTGTGGCTGTCTTTGGAAAGCCCTATCAATAGCGCGTTGGGTTTGCTTGGTGGAGGCAAATCGCTTTTGATAGCGCTCAAGTTTTCCCCATTGCACCTAAAGGCCAGGCATTGTTTGAAGTGGTTGTTTAACAATTCTTTTAACTTGTCAAAATGGTAATTACTTTTAATTTGCCTAAAGTCATGCGCAAAAATGACGCAATACTGCTCGTTGTCTATGGCTTTTTCTAAAAACGATTTTAACTTTTCCGCCCCTACTTTGTCGTGCAATTCTTTCGCTTCGTTGAGATTGTCTATCACAAGCGCGCTGTTAGGGTTCATAGCGGTGTCTAAAACGCTTAAGATATTTTCTACAGGCGTGATGCCGTATTCTTTTTGCGCATCAAAAAACCTTATCAGGCGTTTTCCTTTATTGCAAAAAACCAATTCTTTGTTCACGCTCTTAATGTTTTGGAATAAGAGTTTCATTAAAGCGATGCGATCCTGTAAATTTTGGCTCACCACCAACAAATGCGATTCGTTACTTTCAAACTCCACTATCAAGTCCTTTTGCTCATAATCCACTTTTTTGCCCAGATGCAAACGCATTTCATTAGCCTTAAGGGTGTTGGGCATTTTTAAAGGTGTCTCGCCATTATAGATTTTACGATCTATGGGTGCTAGGTTTCTTTGGTTAAATTCAGCGTGTATTTTTGTGAGAAAAGATTTGAAATCATCAGGGGCTTTAGGGATACTCATCTTGGTGTGGTATTTTTTATTCCCTCCGTTGTTGTTGAAAATGCCTTCTGGCCTGACAAGCTCACAAGCCGCATCATCGCCCAAAACACTACTGCTGTCTTCTGCATCCATAGGCAAAGCGATGCGGTTGGCGATTTGAGCCTTAAAGCTTGGATTGATGTCAGTGCCGCGCATGGTTTGAGTGGCTAAAACTAAATGCACCCCATAGCTACGGCCCTTTTTAAGCAGGGTGTTTAAAGATCGTTCCACGCTCTCTTTCCCTTTAGTGGAGTTATCGCTAAAAAGCACCTGAAATTCATCAATCACTACGATCAGTCTGGGCATTTCGTTATGCTTGCGGTAATTGTTTAAATCTTTCACGTTGAATTGCTTGAACCGATCGGCTCTTTTTTGTATTTCATCACAAAGCCATTTCAAGAAAGTGATGCCATAAGAGATTGAACTCGCCACGCTCACCAACCTCGCATGCTCTAAAGTGGGATCTGCTACATACGCGTTAAATTCCACCCCCTCTTTATAGTCTAACAAAAGAGTTGGATTTCATTGGGCGCGTAGTAGAAGGCCAGATTTTGGATCAACACATGCAAGAAATTGGATTTCCCGCTCCCGCTGTGGTCGCAAATGAGCGTGTGGTTTTGTTCGTTACCGGTTTCAAAACACACTTTCTTATGGTTAATATCCCACCCCACCGGCACAACCACTTCATGCTGAGAGCTTTCAGTCCAAAATTCTTTGTCCCTTTGTAAGTCCTTCAATTCCCTTTTAACTTCTTTTTTTTGCTTGTAATACGCTTTAATTTTATCGGCGAAGTCTTTCATGTGCTGGGATTGGATACCTTGATCATTGATAACTTCCACGTTAAGATATTTCAAGCGTTCAAAACTTGTCGTATCTCTAAAAAACTCCGCATGTTTTTTCAAGTCTTCTGCGGATTGATTGTTTTTTTCGCTCTCCAAATTGACAAAGCTCAAAACCCCATTTTTAGAGCCAAAACGCATGATTTTTTCCAAATAATAAAGTGCGTCTTTACTCAAAGCATCTACCCCGCTTAAAAAAAGCGCTTTTAAAGGCAAAGGGTCTGTGGCGTTTTCATTATAATGCGCAAAATCTCTAAAACCGGCTAATTTTTCTTGCAAATTAACCTTTAAATATTCATACAAATGCTTTAAAGCTTCTTCTATTTCCTTGCTTTCGGTCAAAATCCTTTGCTGGTAAATAAAGTCATTGTCTTTATGTAAAAGCCTTCTGGCTAGATTGAAAATACCCCCCAAACTCAACGCATCAACCAAGACGACCTCTAATTGCACTAAAGGCGCGCTGGAGAGTAAGCGCATGAGCATTTCTCTTAAAAACTGCCCGTCTTTTTCATGCTCTATATACAAGCTTTTAGGGGGGAAAGGATAAACTTTAGGCAATAAAAATTCCATGTTAGTGCCATTCTTGCCCTTAACATGCAACAAACCACAGCTCAAAAATTTAGGGTAAGCACTCGTTTCATTGAACTTTGGCGCGTCTATGAATTGCGCTTGAATTTGCCTGATACTCTTTTGATAGTCCTCTATTTGTGAGACGATCGGCTTGAGAAAGCTCTCTGGCTCTTTTTTAGCGACAACTTTATCTAAGGCGTCGTCTAGTTCTTTTAATAAATTACCCGCATCAATCATCTCTATCCTTAAGATATTCATCATAGCGCCTCTTAGCTTCTCTTTCATGCTCTTTGGCTTCACGCATAAGCCTATCGATCTCGCTTGGTGAATGGAAATTCATATGAATTTGCTTCTCCAAACGCTTGGCTTCTTCAAGTTGCTCGTTGATTTTTCTCATTTCGTATTGAGTTTCCTGCTCTAAATTTTCTAAGTCATGCGCGATTTTTAGCATCTCCTCTAGCGCCTCACTTTTAAGTTTCTGCCCCAAATCATCTTGCATGGCCTCTTCTACGAAATGGTCGCAAATCCTTCTTAACTCATTGGTGCAACCCTCCAAAAAACTTTATGAGAAAACAACATTTTAACCCCTTGATTCCAGTTTTTTTAAAAACATATTAAGATTTAATAGCGCTTTTTTTGAGCCATTATCGGTGTCTAAAAACAGCACCACATCAGTGGTCATATTCCAAAGATAATACCCCCCATACCCGTCATTAGCGAATACGATTTCTTCAGGTTCTAACCATTCTTTTAAGCTTTGCATGAAATCAATCAATAAGCTCTCTAAATTGAAATCCAAAACATGTTTGAACGTGTAGGATTCATTGCCCACCATGAAATAACGCAATTGGCTAAAACCATAATTTGATCGTTTGATAAAGTCCTTAAATTCATCGCTAAAGCCTATTTCCAATCGCTCTTCTAGATCGCTCAACGCATTTTTATTGAGCGGCTCTACAAATTCCCAATTCAATTCTGTTTCTGTAGAAATTCTGTCCATAGTGAATATCCTTTCGTGTGTTTCACGCCTAATAATAACTCTTCTCTCACCAGTGCTAAATTCCCTAAAACATTCGCGTCAAAATGCCATAAATAACCCCTAGGAATGAATCCTTTTGCGATCTGTTCCAACTCTGTTGCATCAAAGCCCAAATCGTTGTCTTTAAGCGCGGCTTGTAAAGCCTTTAGGGCATAATGAGCGCATGCGGTTTTATTTAAATCTTCTAAAGGCACAATGGCGCTAAAAACGCTATCAAATTCCGCTAAACGCCACTCATTAAAGCGGACTTCTTCCGGATAGGGGTTTTTTTCATCTACAATAAAGCTCTCTTTACGGCTTTCTAAAAACTCCCTATACTCCAACGCTTTTTGCGCATAATTTTCATTGCGTTCTAAAACGGGGTCGATTTTTTGACTCAAATTTCCTGTAGCTATTTCTAACTCTCTTTCCAAGTTATCAAAGGCTTCATTGATAGCGTTTGAATCGTTGGGGGATTTTTTGATTTTTTCTGTAAAACCTTCTAAAGCTTTCTTACAATTTTTAACGCAACGATTTTTGGCTAAAGTCAAGCTTTCGTTATAAGAAGGCACGCCTAAAACGCTTGGCATCAAATCCTCTAAATCCTTTTCCAACTCTCGCTCTTTAGAGGCTTTAGCGCGATCCTTATTAGAAAAAGCATTGATCTTGTCTTTCAAATCAGCGTATAAAGAAGCACTAAAATTTTCCCTCAAACCCTTCAAGCGCTCATTAAAAACGCTTTTTTTAGGGGTATAAGAGATAGCAGGCCGTTCAAAATCGTATTCCAATAAAACGCCTGGGGTTGGAAAGTTGTATCCGTTATCTATCGCATCGCTCGCTTGTTTCAAACGCCTGATAAATTCCTGGTGCTTATCGGTATAAAAATGCAACCTCTTTTTAACGCCCTCCCAAGCTTGATTCACAAGATCCGCGCTCGCTTTGGCTTGATTCGAGTAGATTTCAAGCATTCGTTCTAATAACCTTACATTGTGTTCCCATTTTTCTATATTGTCTTCCATAAGGTTTAAGCCCTTTTCACAAAGTTCAGCGCCTAATTTAAGAGGGGGGATAACCGACCCTACCGCATTACAAAAATCTCTCCCAATCTCCCCAAGAAATCCCCAAAAACCCCTTCGCTCCTTTCTGGCTTTTTTAATTCTCCTATGGCTTTTTCCAATTGCATTTCAATTTTTCTGCGCTCTACTAGGATTTTTAGCGCGTAACTATCAAGGTCTTTGATAAAACCACCACACTTGTCTTTTTGTAGGGTTTGTTTAAATTCCCTGCATCTTCCAACAACCTTTTTGACTTCTTCTGTGTCCGTTTTCCATTCAGCCATAAACCACCCCTAATAGTCTTCCTCTAAAACCCTAATCCTCTCTTTAAGCCATGCGATTTGCTCTTGCGCGGCTTCATCAAGTTCATTGAAAGTGCTTTTCAAATTATCCAGCACCTCGCTAAATTTATCCCTCCTAGCGTCTTGCCATGATTCTAAATTATGAAAATGGCCATTCAAGCTATTCACTTCCTCGTTTAGCAACTCTTTAAAGCGTTCTAAATGTCCTACAAATCCTCTGACCTCTTCGGTATCCATTTGCACTTTGCTCATCGGTTGTCCTTTCTTTTAAAAATTTTCTTCATTAGAATCAGGCTTTTTATCGCCGCTGATTCTAATGCTCCCACCCCCATAGCTAGAGGGTGTTGTGGGGCGAACCTCTAGCATTTCGCCTCTTTCTCTTTTGTATTTTTCTTGCTGACTTTGGTGGTATGTTTTCATGCTGTCTATCACGATTGCTTTGTGGGTGCTCCCTAAATCAGCGTTGGTGAGCAATTTTTGAACGCCATTACCCAAGCTATTAGAATGCCTATCTTCTACTTTAAGAGACAAATTCAAACCCTTAAAACCCTCCAAAGCCTCCACCAGTTCCACCACAAGCTCTCTGTCCCAAATGGAATTTTTCAAATCTTTACACAAGGAAAAAACCTCGCTTGAAAACTGGTAGTCATACAAAAACAAAAGGTCTAAATTTTCTAAAAATTCCAGATTGCAACGCTCTTTAAAACCTTTCAAAAAGCCCTCTTTTAAAGGCGCAAAACCTTCAGCGATAGGGATTAGCCCCTTGTCTTTGGCGCGTTTAAACACCATAATGCTTTTTTCAATCACGACAAACGCGTAAGCGTTCTTAGTCATCATGATTTTTCTACCTCGCTTTCATAGATCAGTTGGCCGTCTTTAAACAGCCCCACTTTAATGCTTTGGGAATCCACGCAACACACCTTCATGTCCACTTCTTCAATCTCTTCTAGCGCTATGGAAATCATTTGCGTATCTTTAATGTTTAAAGTGTTGGTATTGGCTAGGGATTTGTCGCTGTAGCGTATCTCTAACTCATCAAAGCCTCCCCATTCCTCTTTAGTTTGGAAAATCTGGTATTCATTAGGCTTTAAAGAATCCCTATGGATTTTAGCGTGGAATTTCCCCTCTATCTCAATGCCCAAATCGTATTTAAACACAGGGTTGGAGCTTATAGAGGGCATTTCAATCCCTTTAGCCCTGTTCCTGCTCTCTAAAAGCCCAAAAGCCACCCCGGTTTTGCAAGTGGGCTTCAAATAAGCGGGCGTGTTAGAAACGTCTTCTCCTGTAAGCTCTAAAATCTGTTTGTCTGAGGCTTCTGTGCCTAGCGGCTCATAAATGATGAATTTAAAATCATTTTTAGAAGTCTTTTGCTGGTAATCTTTGAGCTACTTTTCTTTGGCGTTTTCAAACGCTTGTTTGACTAGCGCTGAACGGCTCGCATTCCCTCCTAAGAAAATGTGAAACGCCCGACACTGATCGTCAATGTTTTCAGCCATCACTTTAGAAAATCCGGCAAAGAAGTTGGCAACGCCTTCGTCTATCTTGCCCTTTAAGAGGCTTAAAAGCTCTTTGCAATCAACTTGGAGTTCGCATTCTGTTTCTACCCCATTCCTATCCAACAGCATGGTTTTAAAATCCTTTTCAAAATCCTTTATCTCAAAGTTTTCATTTTTTTCTATCGCTTCTATAATATTGGCGTCTAAATTTTCTAAAAAAGGGCGTAATGTAGAAGCGATTGTTTGCAAATTCAAGCGCGCTCCACTGGAGTTTTGCATAAACGATCCAAAGCGTTGCGTATCGATCCTGTCATAGTTGGGCTTAGCGATGACAACGTCTTTTGCTTTCAGCTCTTGGAAATTTTTGGCATACGCTTCCCAAGCCAACCATTCCAATAAATTTTCACCGCCTAAATATTTATCCCCTCCACTGCTAAAATGCGTCATTTTGTAAAGGAATTTAGGGCTAGCGCTTTTTTCCCATTTGCCAAAGTCAAAATCCGTCGTCCCGCCCCCAAAATCAAACACCCCGTAATAAATTGGCTTGTCTAACTTCTCTGATTTGAAAAACCCATAGCTTTTTAAAGCGCTAATGGCATACGCGCAAGGTTCGCTCGCTCTCAATTCCACTTTGAAAGTTTTAGCCGTTTTTTCATCGTCAAAAACATGCCGGGGTAAGGATTTCCTCAAGCCTCTTTCAAAACTCTCTCTGATTTTTTCGGCCTGATGCTTTTCATACTTGATGGGGTAGGATAAAAAGTATTTCAAAAACACGCCATTGTGCATGTTGTTGATGCAGCGGCCGATGTAGTAAGCGTAGATTTCTATGGGGTTAAAATCCGTGCAATCAGTGAAGCTTTCTAAAGAAAAATCCTCTTCTAAATCCCTAAAATTCTGTTTTTCATCCGATCCAGCCCATTGCTTCAATTTAGAAAAGAACCGATACAAATCATTCCCCTTAACGCCTGAAGCGTTCTTTTGGGCTTCATGCGCCACTTCTATATCGTTCCTTTCTGTGAAAGGGCGGTGATCTAGCGCGTTGTATTCTGTAATAAATTTTTTTCTGTGCCTAAACTCCATGATCGTGGGGTTTTCAAACTTTGTCAGGCTTGCGTCATCTACATGCCCGCCAATAGAGAGCAAGCGGTATTTTGTGTTCTCATCCATATAGCTTGCGGTCGTGCTTTTAGTCCCAAAGTCAATAGCGACAACGCCCTTTTTTAAATCCTTCAAACTTGAGCGCGCATAGAAATGCATTTCTTTGTCGTCAGGGTCTAAATTATCAAACCTAAAGGTTACCCTTTCTTTAGGCGCGCTAGGCGCCTCTAAATCCCAATGCCCTCCGTCCAAATCAAGCAATTGGCTTTGGCTATAGCTCTTAAGGCCTACCGCTGTGTTATCCACCTTGAGCATCAAATCTTTAAATGCTTCAAAACCCACATCCACATCGCTATCAGAAACGATCTCTAAGGCTTTTTCTATTTGCTCATTAGTGATCTTTTCAGCCTGCGCTAAATCCTCTAAGAATTTTTGATTGTCATCAGAAAGATACCTTAAAGAAGTCTCATTATTGGCAATCGCATGAAGCACCCGCAGCGCTTGTTTGAATTTGGTCTGATATTCTTTTGACACTTCATCTTTGAAATGGATCGGTATTTCTTCATTGAATTTGACTCCATCCTTTAAAGACAGATCGCACAATTTCTCTACTAAGGGGTGGCCAAGAGGCAGTTCTAAACTTTGTAAGGGTTTTACCATGATATTTCCTTTATTGTGGTTTTTGTGGTTGCAATGTGAAGAGTTGCTCTTTCAAGCCATCAACCCTCTCTTTGAGGGCGATGTTCTCTTCTTCTAATTTTCGGTTTTGACGTTTTAAATCCTGGTTTGCGCTCGCTAAACGCCTGTTGTGTAAGTCCAGGTCGCTTTTTTCTTGGTGCGATGCGATAAGCCTATCTCTTTCTGTGGCTAGCGCTTTGATTTTTTCAGTTAGCTCTGTTTTTTCACTTTTTAGCATGGTGTTTTTGTTAGTCAGCCCGGCTTTTTCATTTTTTAAAACTTGCTGAGATTGTTCTAACGCTTCCACTTGCTTTTGTGATGCGTTAAGCCGATCGTTTAGAAAATCTCTTTCTGCGGTTAGCTTTTTATTTTTTGTAGTCAGAATTTCTTTTTCTCTTAGCCAATCGGTTTTTTCATTTTTTAAAAGATGATAAGAATTTTCTAGCTCATGTACTTGCTTTTGTAATTTGTCGTTTTTGTTGGCTAGCCTTTCTTTTTCTTTTGATAATTCGGCGTTTTCACCTTTTAAAAAATAATAAGAGTTCTCTAACTCTTCTACTTCCTTTATGAGTTCTTCAAAGTCTTCGTCTTCTGTTTCTTCGTCAAATGACATTACCAGCCTCCTTTTTGAGAGCTATATTCTCTTCTTCTAACTTTCGGTTTTGGCGTTTTAAATCCTGGTTTGCACTCGCTAAACGCCTGTTGTGTAAGTCTAGCTCGCTTTTGGCTCCCATACCCTCTAAGCTCTTTAAGCGTGCGATTTCTCGCTCCAGCTCGCTTTTTTCTGTGGCTATTTTTTCTTTAGCTTGCGCTAATTGAGCGTTAGAGTTTTCTAAAGCTTGCCGTAATTGGGTGTTAGAGTTTTTCAAATTTTTTTGAGCGCTTTCTAATTGTTTGAGCTTGTCGGTTAGGTGTTGGTTTTCTTTTTCTAAATTAGCGCATGATTTTTCTAAAAACCCATGCTCTTCTTGCAATCGCACTCGCTCTTGTTTGAGGCTGCCCTGCTCGTTATTGAGTGCGATAACTTGGTGGTTGAGCTTGTCGTTTTCGGTGGTTAGCGTTTTATTTTTTTCAGTCAGTGCGGTGTTTCTGTTTTCTAGCTCGGCGGTTTTTCTGACTAGCCTTTCTTTTTCTGTTGTCAATTCTCTTTTTTCTTCAGTCAGCCGATCTCTTGCTGCTAATAAGCGTGTGTTTTCTTTAGCCAGATTGTCTTTTTCTGCTTTCAGTTCTGCTTTTTCTTTAGTCAGCTTGTTATTGTTTTGCCATAATTGATCGTTAGCGTTTTCTAACCCTCTGATTTTTTCGTTTTCTTTAAATAGCTTATTGTTTTTGTAAGCTAGCTCGGTGTTTTCTTTGGTTAGCTTGTCTTTTGTTGTGAATAATTCGGTGTTTTCATCTTCTAACTCACCGATGCGGGCTTCTAATTCTTCTCTGATTTGAGAGAAGCCAAACCATTTTTCAATGAGCGTTCCCATTTTATGATCCCATATCCACGATAGTGTGATACATTTTATCATTGTGCTTATAGCCTCTTAAGACCACTCTTTGAATCTTTTGAGAAGTGTTTTGTTCTGGGTATAGCTTTTTGCATGAATAATCATAAGCGCTTGGCTCTTTCAAACGCTCAAATTTACTATCCTTAATGTATTCAAAAAGCAAATCAAACAATTCAGCTAATTTCTCGCCCTTATCGCTCCTCTTATCGCTTAATTCTTGGCTCGCTTTGTTATAAAGGCTTTCTAAATAGTATTTGCTATCGCTAAGAACAGATGCGATCAAATCCATTGCGCTGTGAGTTGTTGCTACAAAATTAAAATTCAAGCGATCTTTGACTTCCAAAAAAGACTTCATAGAGTTTTTCTAATTTTTGGTATGGAGCGTGCCTTCGCTCTAGCTCGTTTAGTTTTTGGCTCGTTTGTTCGGCTTGGCTTTTTGCTGTTGATAGTGCTGTGATTAGGTTTTCTTTGTCTGTGGTTAGTGTTTTATTTTGGTCAGCTAGCTTATCTTTTTCTCTAGCTAGATCATTTTTATCTCTATTTAGTGCGGTTTTTTCTTCTTGGAATTTTTTAAGTGCTTCCTCTTTTTTTTGAGCGTCTTTTGGGTTTTCTTGGGTGTCGTTAGAGGGATTTCCAAACCAATGGCCTATAAAACGAGAGATTTTTATAAAGGGTTCGAGATCCTCTAATTTATCATCTAATTTTTTAAGGCGATCTTTGAAATCTGTAATAGTTTTTAAAAGCTCTTCATTATTGGGGGGGGGTGGAAGCGGTGGGGTTTGAAGTATTTGGTTTTTCTATTTTCTCATTATTCGCATTTTCTACAATATGAGTGTCGCTCATAAGAATATCTCCTTTTATATTATATCAATGTTAAAAAGATTGTTATTGTAATTTGAGAAAACTTAAAATGAGCTTTATTACCCCCCCCCTTTTTCGCCCCCTCTCATAAACCCCTAGAATGTAGAATCCCAATGGTTTAAGTTAGAAGAATAAGGGTCAAAAAAGCCCTTAGGTATGTATTGCGCTTCTTTTTTGGTGGAAGCGTCTTTTGAAGAATGGTCTTTAGGGAGACAAGCGAAACGCTGAGCATCAAAGCTAGAACAGCCGCTCAATAACAACGCGCCGAGTGTGCCGATCATAATACCATTTTTAATTGTTTTCATTTTATATCCTTTGTTTTGTAAAATTTTTGTCAATCCGTTTAATTTAAAATCGTTTCGTTCAATGGTTTTAAATTACACGATGCGAATGTTATAATTTATTTTTAAACGAAAAGTAAATGAAGCTAAAAACAATACAAATTATCACTCAAATTCTTATCATTGTGTAAAAATGCGTGATAAACTCAAAAAGGTTGGAATGAGAATTAATCACCACTGGAACAAAATTTAAAATTAAAAAACATTACCAATAAATGAGACTTAAAGCCACCCGCTTAAAACATGCTACAATCAAGCCAAATTCTTAAATAAAAGGTAAGCTCATGCAAAAAATCATTGAGGATTCATTAGAATTAGCTAAAAAACTGCAAGATAGTATCAGTAGTCATTTGAGCGAGCAAGAAAAAGCGTTCCACTCTAAAATGCAAAAGCTTTTAAATAACCCTGAAAACAAAGTCATGCTCATAGAGCTTATGGATCGGAGTTTTAGGTGTTTGGACAATAAAGCCCGCTTTGAAATGATTGAGCATGTTTTAGACAAATACAAAAGCCGTGAGATTTTTTCTTCGTTTGAAAAATGGCTTTTAATGGGGTTTTTAAGCTTTGGGAAAATGCTCCCTGATATGAGCGTTCCTTTCTTTGTCAATAAAATCAGAAGCGACACGAAAGCAATGGTCTTGGATCAAGAAGAGAGCCAATTGAAAGAGCGGATTTTAAAAAGAAAAAATGAAAAAATCATTTTGAACGTGAATTTTATTGGCGAGGAAGTTTTAGGCGAAGAAGAAGCGTCTGCGCGTTTTGAAAAATACTCTCAAGCCCTAAAATCCAACTACATCCAATACATTTCCATTAAAATCACGACGATTTTTTCTCAAATCAATATCCTTGATTTTGAATACTCTAAAAAAGAGATTGTCAAACGCTTAGACGCTCTTTACGCTTTAGCTTTAGAAGAAGAAAAAAAGCAAGGCATGCCTAAATTCATCAACTTGGATATGGAAGAATTTAGGGATTTAGAGCTTACAGTGGAATCGTTTATGGAGTCTATCGCTAAATTTGATTTGAACGCCGGTATTGTGTTGCAAGCTTATATCCCTGATTCTTATGAATATTTGAAAAAACTGCACGCTTTTTCTAAAGAAAGGGTTTTAAAAGGGTTAAAGCCCATTAAAATCCGCTTTGTTAAGGGAGCGAACATGGAGAGCGAAGAGACTATCGCTTCTATGAAAGACTGGGCGTTACCCACATTTTCTAATAAGCAAGACACCGATTCTAATTACAACAAAATGCTGGATTTTGTTTTAGAGGGCGATAATTATAAATACATTCATATTGGTGCAGCGAGCCATAATATTTTTGAAATCGCTTATGTCTATACGCGCATCCATGCCCTTAATGACCCTGTTGTGTTGGAGCATTTCAGCTTTGAAATGCTAGAGGGCATGAGCTTGCAAGCGAGCCAGGAATTAAAAGAGATGCACAAACTCATCCTTTATGCGCCGGTGTGCGATGAAGCGCATTTTAACAATGCGATCGCTTACTTGGTGAGGAGGTTAGATGAAAACACCTCAAGCGATAATTTCATGAAAGCTTTCTTTAACCTCAAAGTAGGCACGAGCGAATGGAAAGACCAAGAACAACGCTTTTTAAACAGCCTTAAAGCAATAGCCACTTTAGACAACGCTACCCACAGGACTCAAGATAGAAACGCCAAACAAAGCGGGCATACCACTTACCCAAACCACCCCTTTAAAAACGAAAGCGATACCGATTTTATCTTAAAAGCCAACCGAGAATGGGCTAAAAAAGTGCGCGAGAAAATGCATAACGCTCCTATTTTAGAGCTTTACCCAGAGATGGATGGGAGGTTTGAAGATCCTAATTTAACCCCTTTAGAAGTCTTTGATAGAATCCATCATAAAAAAATCGCTAGCGTGCATTTAGCGGATAAGGAAGCGATTTTAAAAGCCCTAGAAGTGGCTAAAAGCGATAAGAGCCGTTTCAGTCAAAAAAGCTTTACAGAAATCCATGCCTTAATGAGTCAAACCGCCCAGCTTTTTAGAGAAAGGAGAGGCGATTTAGTAGGGATTTCGGCTTTAGAAGTGGGTAAGACTTTCGCTGAAACGGACGCTGAAGTGAGCGAAGCCATTGACTTTTTGGAGTTTTACCCTTATAGTTTAAGGGTGTTACAAGAGCAGAACCCAAAAACGAAATTCACCCCCAAAGGCGTGGGTGTGGTCATCGCTCCATGGAATTTCCCTGTGGGCATTTCTGTAGGCACTATCGCTGCCCCCCTAGCCGCTGGCAATCGGGTGATTTACAAGCCCTCAAGTTTGTCTAGCGTAACCGGCTATAAGCTTTGTGAGTGCTTTTGGGATGCGGGCGTGCCTAGAGATGCGCTCATTTACTTGCCCTCTAAAGGGAGCGATATTAGCAAACACCTTTTAAAAGATGAAAGCATCCAGTTTGCCATTTTAACCGGGGGCGAAGACACCGCTTATAAAATGCTAGAAGCTAACCCCACTTTAGCCTTGAGCGCTGAAACGGGCGGTAAAAACGCCACCATTGTGAGCAAAATGGCAGACAGGGATCAGGCGATCAAGAACGTTATCCATTCAGCTTTCAGCAATTCGGGGCAAAAATGCTCCGCCACTTCGCTTTTAGTGTTGGAAAAAGAAGTCTATGAAGATGAGAATTTCAAAAAGACTTTGATAGACGCGACTCTAAGCCTTAGCGTGGGCGATCCTTTTGATTTCAAAAATAAAATTGGCGCTCTAGCGGACAAGCCTAATGAAAAGGTCATTAAAGCCATAGATGAATTGAAAAGCTATGAAAATTACGAAATCCCGGCAAGCTTTGTTGATAATAACCCCTATTTGATGAAGCCAAGCATCAAATACGGCACCCAAAAAGGCGATTTCACGCACCAAACTGAGCTTTTTACGCCCATTTTATCGGTCATGAAAGCGCAAGATTTAAACGAGGCGATAGAGATAGTCAATTCTACCGGTTACGGGCTGACTAGCGCGTTAGAGTCTTTAGATGAAAGGGAGTGGGAATATTATTTAAAACGCATTGAAGCCGGTAATATCTATATCAACAAACCCACCACAGGGGCGATCGTTTTGCGCCAGCCTTTTGGGGGGATTAAAAAATCCGCTGTGGGGTTTGGGAGGAAGGTAGGCATTTTCAACTATATCACGCAATTTGTGAATATCCATCAAGAAGAAGAAGATGAAAACGCCCTAAAAAACCCCTTAAGCGAAGCTTTAGAGGGCTTGATTCAAAAAGGCTATGACGAACACACGCATGAATTAAAGCGTGCGATTTTTATGGCAAAGAGCTACGCTTATCATTACAAGCATGAATTCAGCCAGACTAAAGACTATGTCAAAATCAGAGGCGAAGACAACCTCTTTTCCTACACTAAAGTTAAAAGCGTGGGCTATCGCATCACCGAAAAGGACACTTTAAGCGACATGTTGGGCGTGGCTTTAGCATGCCTCATTTCTCAAATCCCTTTAACAATCAGTGCAGAAAACGAACGAACGAACAAGGATCTAACATTTTTCTTAGAATGCTTGAAAGCGCTCCAAGCAAACGCCCCTATCGTTTATGAAAACTTGCAAAAATTTAGCGAAAAATTGCATGCTTTCAATCGTATCCGCTATTTAAAAAGCGATTTGGATTTATTGCACAAGCAAGCAAGCGCTTTAGGGATGGTTTTAGCCACGACTAGACCCTGCTTGAACGGGCGTTTTGAATTGCTGTATTACCACTTAGAGCGATCGGTTAGCATTTCTTATCATCGTTACGGGAATTTAGGCTCAAGGGTTTTAAGGCAACCCACTTGCCACAAATCATGCTGTGCTGAAAAATAAATATTGTATTAAATAAGGAGATCAAAATGGGACATGTTGTTTTAAGCACCCCTATTGTTACGATGTTTGTCGTTTATTCGCTATTAATGCTCTATATTGGTTTTTATTTTTACAAACAAAACGAAACGACTGAGGATTATTTCTTAGGCGATCGCTCCATGGGGCCTGTGATTAGCGCTTTGAGTGCGGGGGCGAGTGACATGAGCGGGTGGCTTTTAATGGGATTACCTGGAGCTTTATATGTGGGGGGGCTTATCAATTCACACATCGCCATAGGGCTGAGTTTAGGGGCATTGATTAACTGGGTTTTTGTGGCTAAACGCTTACGCGTTTATACGAGCGTGATCGCTAATTCCATCACCATTTCAGATTATTTTGAAACGCGCTTTAGCGATGACAAACACATCTTGCGCTTGATTTCGGCTTTTGTGATTTTAATCTTTTTTATTTTTTACATTTCTTCAGGGCTAGTGAGTGGGGCCAAACTCTTTGAAGCGACCTTTGGCATTCAATACAACTACGCTTTAAGCATTGGCACGCTGATCATTGTCTCTTACACCTTTTTAGGGGGGTATAAGGCGGTGTGCTGGACGGATCTGATTCAAGGGCTTTTGATGATGAGCGCTTTAATCGTGGTGCCGATCGTTATGATAATCCATCTTGGCGGGATTGGAGAGGGGATTAAAATCATTAGAGAAATCAAGCCTGAAAACCTTTCTTTCTTGCAAGGCTCTAGCGTAGTCGCCATTATTTCAAGCCTCGCTTGGGGCTTGGGCTATTTTGGGCAACCCCATATTTTAGTGCGCTTCATGTCTATCCGCTCCATTAAAGATGTGCCTAAAGCGACCACTATTGGGATTTCTTGGATGGTCATTTCTTTGATTGGGGCATGCGTTATGGGGCTTTTAGGCGTTGCGTATGTACATAAATTTGATTTGAGCTTAGAAGACCCTGAAAAGATTTTCATTGTGATGAGTCAATTGCTCTTTAACCCTTGGATCACAGGCATTTTATTGAGCGCGATTTTAGCGGCGGTGATGAGCACGGCCAGTTCGCAACTGCTTGTAAGCTCTTCTACCATTGCTGAAGATTTCTATGCGACGATTTTCAATAAAAACGCCCCCCAAAAATTAGTGATGGTTATTTCTAGGCTTTCGGTTTTAGGGGTGGCTTGCATCGCTTTTTTCATTTCAACGGATAAAAACGCTAGCATTCTCAGCATTGTGAGTTACGCATGGGCTGGCTTTGGCGCGAGTTTTGGCTCTGTGATTTTATTCTCGCTTTTTTGGTCAAGAATGACGCGCATTGGCACGATTGCTGGCATGCTCTCTGGGGCTAGCACGGTGATTTTATACGATAAATTTGGCAAAAGCTTTTTGGATATTTATGAAATCGTTCCGGGTTTTATTGTGGCGAGCATAGCCATTGTTGCGTTTAGTTTGTTTTCTAGCGTGCGAGCAGGCACTAAAGAGGCCTTTGAAACCATGCTTAAAGAAATTGAGAGCTTGAAGCGTTGAAGCGCTTCAAATGAGTTTGATCCAATCTTTAAAATCCCCCTTATGCTCTTTAATCAAACCTTAACCTATATTTCTTTATTTTCTGGGGCAGGAGTGGGGTGCTATGGGTTTTTAGGATATAGGAACTATGATAGATCAAAATTTGAATGGCGATTATAGGATCTATAATGAGATAATCAATTTTTAAAAAATGAAAGGTTATTGTTGCTTGTTTCTCGCTTTTTAAACGCCATTGATCCCTTTAATTTAGGGGTGTTGTTGAGCCGTTTTCAAATTAAAAATGGTTGTATTTATTTGAAAAAATAGTGAGCTTTAAAAACTTATTTTTTAATCAAAAACACTTCTTATCCTAAAATTGTTTTTAGAAATTTAAACAATATTTTTGTTACAATCCATGCAGTGAAACTATTTTCAAAAAGGTTAAATTGGTGAATTATTGGACAAAATTAAGCATAGAATACGCTAATCAACGCTCCTATTTAGATGACTTGTTTCAAGTATACCTACAATTCCAGAAGGTTTGAGAGAAATTGATTCAAAAATTTGGTCTAATATCGAATATCATTTTAAACAAAAAGACAATTTAGCCTTAATAACTGAGTTGCTTAATTTAGATTTATTTCCTATTAAAGATAGTTATATGGCCTATTTAAAACGGGATAAAAGCGCTTTAGAACGCAATCCAAGAACAATCAATCGCATTTGTGGCAGATTGTATGAAATAGGGCTTAATAAAATTTTTGAAAAATGCAGTGAGCCAAAAAAAACAAACCGCCAAATCGGTCCTATATTTAAAGATTGGCTCAATAATAAATCTTTAGGTGTTGAACCTGTAGATTTAAATGATTTTATAGCGAATGAAAACGACGCCATTTTAAAAGCAAGCGATAATGTCATGGCAGAATTTGCCAAATCTCATTTAAATTATCACCATCATAAAGGGCTAGACTTTGTGGCAAGATTTAACAAAAAATATATTATTGGCGAAGCTAAATTTTTAACTGATTTTGGAGGACACCAAAACGCTCAATTTAACGACACTATCAGCACAATTGAAACGCCCAACATCAAAGCGATTAAAGTAGCTATTTTAGATGGCGTATTATATATTGAAAGCAATAATAAAATGCGTAAATTGCTAGATACTACTTATAGAAACTATCATATTATGAGCGCGTTAGTGCTACGAGAATTTTTATACCAAATTTAAATAAGAGAAATGCAAAACTTATTGATACAAGCAGAAAATTCAATCGCTCTACTTTTTTTGTTAAATGACAAAAACCTAAAAGGAAAAATAGATTTGATATATATTGACCCTCCATTTGCTACAAACAATCATTTTACTATCACAAATGGTAGAGCAACCACAATTAGCAATTCTAAGAATGGCGATATTGCTTATAGCGACAAAGTAGTGGGTATGGATTTTATAGAATTTTTAAAGCAACGCCTAGTATTGCTTAAAGAATTGCTTTCAGAACAAGGCTCTATCTATGTGCATACAGATTATAAGATAGGACATTATGTTAAGGTAATGTTAGATGAAATATTTGGCATACAAAATTTTAGAAATGAAATCACACGTATAAAGTGCAATCCTAAAAATTTTAAAAGGATAGGCTATGGTAACATAAAAGATATGATTTTATTTTATTCTAAAGGAAAAAATCCCATTTTTAACGAGCCTAAGATTCCTTATACGCCACAAGATTTAGAAAAACGATTCCCTAAAATTGACAAGGATAAAAGGCGTTACACTACCGTTCCAATACATGCTCCAGGAGAAGTAGAAAGTGGCGAATGCTCTAAAGCATTTAAAGGTATGCTACCTCCAAAAGGGCGGCATTGGCGCACTGATATTGCCACACTTGAGCGTTGGGATAAAGAAGGTTTGATTGAGTATTCTAACAATAATAACCCTAGAAAAAAAATTTATGCCTTAGAACAAGCTGGCAAAAGAGTCCAAGACATCTGGGAATTTAAAGACCCACAATATCCAAGCTACCCCACAGAAAAAAACGCTCAATTATTAGATTTAATCATTAAAACCTCTTCTAATAAAGATAGCATTGTTTTAGATTGTTTTTGTGGTTCTGGAACAACCTTAAAATCTGCATTTTTATTGCAACGAAAATTTATAGGCATTGATAATTCCGGTTTAGCTATCAAAGCTTGCAAAAACAAGCTTGAAACAATAACAAAAGACTTGTTTGTTTCTCAAAATTTTTATGATTTCCTTGTTTTTTAAAATTGTATTGGGTCAAAGATAGCTCCAATAAAACTTGATACAAGTTTTCTTTTACGCTTAAACTCACGCTCTTTTTTAAATGGAGTCAAAAAACTCACCATGTTAATTGATATGATTGTATTCTTTTGCAAATCTATTTGTGAATGCTAAAGCCCTATGATGTGCTATAAGATTTAAATGACACTCTCATTAAGGTAGCTAAACTAATACAGCTCGCTAGCTCAAGCATTGTAACTATTTTGAAAAGTTCAATGCCATTAATTTTGTCCTAAAAATCCAATGATGCGTTCATTTAATATCGTAATCTTTTAACTTAAAAGCTCTTTGATGAGAGCTTGGATTAAGATTTTTAAACCATGCCTTGTTAGTAGCAGGATAAAACCTTTAAACAAAAACTAATGAGCGTTATTTTATAATCCTTTTAAAAAATGAAAGGTTATTGTTGCTTGTTTCTCGCTTTTTAAACGCCATTGATCCCTTTAATTTGGGGGTGTTGTTGAGCCGTTTTCAAATTAAAAATGGTTGTATTTATGGGGTGTGTTCTTATAAGGCTTCAAAATTTATCTCTGGATATGAAGAAAGCAAAGCGCAAGTTTTAAACGCTCTCAATATTTTAAGCAAGCATCAAATTTGGCAATCCAATCAAGAAAGCGTTACAAAAATCAAAGGAACTTTTGTTTTCATTTTAGAAAACGACTTGCATTTAGACGAAAACGCTTTTTACAAGAAACTTTTAAATCTGATTATAGACAACGACTTTTTTAACCGCTCCCATTTAGTAACTCCTAGCAATGACACCAACTCCCACCCTGAATTGCACCGCTCTATCACGCCCAGGGAAGCCGCTAGGATACAGAGTTTTAGCGATGATTATATCTTTTACGGCAATAAAACGAGCGTTTGTAAGCAAATCGGTAACGCCGTGCCTCCTCTTCTAGCCCTAGCCTTAGGCAAAGCGATCTTAAAAAGTGCAAGAAATGATACAAATCCATCACGCTGACGCCTTTGAAATCATCAAGGATTTTTACCAACAAAATTTAAAAGTGGATGCGATCATCACGGATCCTCCTTACAACATTTCGGTTAAAAACAATTTTTCCACCCTAAAGAGCGCTAAAAGACAGGGCATAGACTTTGGGGAATGGGATAAAAATTTCAAGATTTTAGAATGGATCGCACGCTACGCCCCCTTAGTCAATCCAAACGGCTGCATGGTGATTTTTTGCTCTTACAGGTTTATAAGCTATATCGCTGATTTTTTAGAAGAAAACGGCTTTGTGGTCAAAGACTTTATCCAATGGGTTAAAAATAATCCCATGCCAAGAAACATCCACCGGCGTTATGTCCAAGACACAGAATTTGCCCTATGGGCGGTTAAAAAGAAAGCCAAATGGGTGTTTAACAAACCTGAAAATGAAAAATATTTACGGCCCTTGATCTTAAAAAGCCCTGTGGTGAGCGGGATTGAAAGAGTGAAACACCCCACGCAAAAAAGCCTAGCCTTAATGGAAAAAATCATTTCCATCCACACAAACCCTAATGACACAGTGCTAGATCCTTTCATGGGGAGCGGCACCACCGGCTTAGCGTGCAAAAATTTAAAACGAAATTTTATCGGTATAGAATCAGAAAAAGAATATTTTCAAATCGCTAAAAAGCGTTTGAGCTAGCTTTTAAAAACGCTATTTGAATGAGATTGTGTTATAGTTGCTTAAAAGGATATTTTAATGAAAAGAATGTTAGCGGAGTTTGAAAAAATCCAAGCGATTTTAATGGCGTTCCCCCATGAGTTTGGCGACTGGGCGTATTGTATTGAAGAGGCCAGGGAGAGCTTTTTACACATCATTCAAACCATAGCCAAACACGCTAAAGTGTTGGTGTGCGTCCATACTAACGACACTATCGGTTATGAGACGCTTAAAAATTTACCCGGTGTAGAGATCGCAAGGATTGACACCAACGACACATGGGCTAGGGATTTTGGAGCGATCAGCGTTGAAAATCATGGCGTTTTAGAGTGCTTGGATTTTGGTTTTAATGGCTGGGGGTTAAAATACCCGTCCAATTTAGACAATTTAGTGAATTTCAAGCTCAAACATTTAGGGTTTTTAAAACACCCTTTAAAAACGATGCCCTATATTTTAGAGGGCGGGAGCATAGAAAGCGATGGGGCCGGGAGCATTTTGACCAACACCCAATGCCTGCTAGAAAAAAATCGTAACCCCCATTTGAATCAAAATGGAATAGAAACCATGCTTAAAAAGGAATTAGGGGCTAAACAAGTGCTGTGGTATTCTTATGGCTATTTAAAAGGCGATGATACCGATAGCCATACCGACACGCTCGCTCGTTTTTTAAATAAAGACACCATTGTTTATAGCGCATGCGAAGATGAAAACGATGAGCATTACACAGCCTTAAAAAAAATGCAAGAAGAATTAAAAACCTTTAAAAAACTAGATGGCACGCCCTATAAACTCATCCCCCTAGAAATCCCCAAAGCCATTTATGATGAAAACCAACAACGCTTGCCGGCGACTTATGTGAATTTTTTATTGTGCAATAACGCTTTAATCGTCCCCACTTACAACGACCCTAAAGACGCGCTCATTTTAGAAACCTTAAGACAACACACGCCCTTAGAAGTGATAGGGGTTGATTGTAATACTCTAATCAAACAGCATGGGAGTTTGCATTGTGTAACGATGCAGCTTTATTGAATCAAATCACGCTTTTTGGCGTGGTTCAAGGCGTGGGCATGCGCCCTTTTGTTTATACCCTGGCTCAAAAATTAGGGCTTGTAGGCTTTACGCGTAACACCCAAGCGGCTTTAGAGATTGTCTTACCCGCTCATAAAACAGAGTCTTTTTTAAACGCCCTAAAAAAGGGATTACCCCCTTTAGCGTTGGTGGAAAAAATCGTTATTAGCCCCTATGATAAGGCGCTTCATTTCAATGATTTTAGGATTTTAGAAAGCAAGAACCACCCCTTGAATTTACTCAGTCAAATCCCTAAAGATTTAGGCGTGTGCGAGGATTGCTTGCGCGAAATCAGAGATAAAAACTCCCCCTATTTTCATTACGCTTTCAATTCTTGCGCGAAGTGCGGGGCGAGATACAGCCTTTTAAACGCCCTGCCCTATGACAGAGAAAATTCCGCCTTAAAACCTTTCAAGCTCTGCAAATTTTGCGCATCCGTTTATAAAGACGCCACCAACAAACGATTCCACATTCAAGGCATCAGCTGCAAAAAGTGCGGTATCGCGCTCACTTATAAGCGATTCAAAAATGATGACGCTCTTTTAGAATGCGCTAAAGACATTCAAAAGGGTAAAATCATCGCTCTTAAAGGTTTGGGGGGCTTTGCTCTCTTGTGCGATGCGAGGAATTTTCAAACCATAGAAAGGTTACGGCTTTTAAAAAACCGCCCCTTAAAGCCTTTCGCGCTCATGTTTAAAGACTTAAACTCAGCCAAACAGCATGCGTTTTTAAATGAATTAGAATGCGAAAGCTTGAATTCTGTAAGTGCCCCCATTCTTTTAGCCCGTAAAAAACCTAATGTAAAATTAGCCCCCAATATCGCCAAAAACTCCCCCTTTTATGGCGTTATCTTGCCCTATACCCCTTTGCATGCTTTATTACTGGATTTATTGGATTTCCCTATTGTGTTCACGAGTGCGAATTTCAGCTCTCTCCCTTTAGCGAGCGATGAAAAAGAGATCGATTCGCTTCATTTTATTTTTGATTTTAAGCTCACGCACAACCGCGCTATCATCCACAGGATTGATGATAGTGTCGCACAGCGCGTGGATAATGCCATTCGCCCCATGCGTTTGGCTAGGGGGTTTGCCCCCCTTTACCTCACTTTGCCCAAACGCTCTAATTATCCACCCAAAAAGATTTTAGCGCTTGGAGCGGAGCAAAAAGGGCATTTTAGCTTATTAGATAGCGAAACTTCCGTTGTCTTGCTCTCGCCTTTTTGTGGGGATTTGAGCGTTTTAGAAAATGAAAAACACTTTAAAGAAACCCTGAATTTTTTCTTAAAAACCTATGATTTCAAGCCCACGCTCTTAGCTTGCGACAAGCATCAAAACTACACCACCACTCAAATGGCTTTTGATTTTAATACGCCCTTGTTGCAAGTCCAGCACCACCATGCCCACTTTTTAGCGAGCGTCTTAGACGCATCGTTGCAAGATCCGCGTTTAAATCACCCCTTTATAGGTATTGTTTGGGATGGGAGTGGGGCTTATGAAAATAAGATTTATGGGGCGGAGTGTTTTGTGGGGGATTTTGAACGCATTGAAGAAATCGCCAGGTTTGAAGAATTTTGGCTTTTAGGGGGGCAAAAAGCGATCAAAGAGCCTAGAAGATTGGTTTTAGAAATCGCTTTAAAGCACCAGCTCAACAAGCTTTTAAAACGCGTTCAAAAACATTTCAAAGAAGACGAATTAGGAATTTTTAAACAAATACATGACAAAAAAATTCAAAGCGTCGCCACCAATTCCATAGGGCGTTTGTTTGATATAGTGGCGTTTAGTTTGGATTTAGTGGGAACGATCAGTTTTGAAGCAGAGAGCGGGCAGGTTTTAGAAAATCTAGCCCTACAAAGCGATGAGAATGCCTTTTACCCTTTTGAAATCAAAAACAGCGTGGTGCGTTTGAAGGAATTTTATCAAGCGTTTGAAAAGGATTTGGGCGTTTTAGAACCTAAACGCATCGCTAAGAAATTTTTTAACAGCTTAGTAGAAATCATTACCGCTTTGATTGCACCTTTTAAAGGGCATGTCGTGGTGTGCAGTGGGGGCGTGTTTTGCAACCAATTGTTGTGCGAACAATTAGCCAAACGATTGAAAAAGCTTCAAAGGGAGTATTTTTTCCACAAGCATTTCCCCCCCAATGACAGCAGTATCCCTGTCGGTCAAGCTTTAATGGCGTATTTCAACCCTACAATCATCAAAAAAGGATAAAAATGGATAGCGTAACTCTAGCATGCGGGAACGGAGGGAAAGAAACAAACGCTTTGATTGAGCGAGTCTTCATGCCTTATTTAAAAGAATGGATTGTTGCGTTTGATGAAGACGCCCCTATATTTAAGGCTAGTGGGGAATATTGCGTAAGCACGGATAGTTTTGTCATCACGCCCTTAATCTTTAATGGGGGCGATATAGGCAAGCTTTGCGTTTGCGGGAGCGCGAATGACGTGAGCGTACAAGGGGGCGAACCTCTGTTTTTGAATATGGGTTTTATTTTAGAAGAAGGCTTAGAAATCCCTCTTTTAAAGCAAATTTTACAATCCATACAAAAAGAATTGTTTAAAGCCAACTTAAAACTCCTCTCCCTAGACACTAAAGTCGTGCCAAAAGGGAGCGTGGATAAGCTTTTTATCAACACAACCTGTATGGGTAAAATCATCAAGCCAGGGATTTCTTCGCGCCACTTACAACAAGGGCAAGCCATTATCCTAAGCGACACGATTGCCAATCATGGGGCAAGCCTGTTTGCGACGCGTAATGAAATCAAACTTAAAACCAATTTGCAAAGCGATTGCCAACTGCTCTATCCTTTATTGAAACCCCTATTTTTAAGCGATCTCAAAATTGATGCTTTAAGAGATGCGACTAGGGGCGGGTTAGCGAGCGTATTGAACGAATGGGCGAACAGCTCCAGAGTGAAAATCGTCATAGAAGAAGAAAAAATCCCCTTAAAAGAAGAAACTAAAGGGATTTGTGAGATTTTAGGGCTAGAACCCTACGCGCTGGCTAATGAGGGGGTGTTTGTGTTAGCGCTCAATCAAAAAGACGCCCCTAAAGCCTTAGAAATTTTAAAAAGTAATGAGAAAGCGAAAAACGCTTGCGTGATTGGCAAAGTGTTTGAAAACCCTTATCCTAGCGTGGTTTTAAAGAACGCATGGGGTTTTGAAAGGATCTTAGAGGTGCCAGAGGGCGAACTATTGCCCAGGATTTGTTAAAACTAACGCGCTTTTTAAAACCCTACCGCCTTTGCCCTCTAAAATTTTTAGAGATCGCCTAAGTCTAAGTCTACTATACTCAAGCTATTTGAGAGAAAACTTACAATAAGAGAGCGTTTTAATAGTGGGTGTTACAAAAAAAAGCGGGCTTGATATGAGCGGTCATTTTTGGGTTTGCTGTGTTTTTTGTGGGGTGTAGTGGTAGTGAAAAACCCCCAATAGACATAGAAGTAACTTTCAGTAGGTATGGTCACGGTCTTTATTGGATAAGCATCATTTCAAATGTTGATAGTATCACTATATTGAGCGCAAAAATCAATCGTGGGGATTGTGATAACGATGGATTTCCTTATTTCAAGATCAATAAAACGCTAAAATTTGGCGATAGCTATCAATTTTATATACTTCGTTGTCAGCATATAAAGGAAGTTAGTATAAAGACTGATAAAGGGACTTGGAATTTTGGAAAGTGAAAACCAACTGATAATCATCTCTAAAACAGACAGCATAGAAATCTAGGACATTCAATTTAATAGAGGGAATTGCCCGCTCATATAAAAGATAAATCTCATGCAAATTATAGCTACTGGTTGTAAAATACAAGTTTTGATTTAAAGCAAGCGGTGGTTAATCTCATAGAAAAAGCCCCTTACATTCCCCACCCCCTAGTTCTTTATGAAAAATCAGAGCAACACGCCTTGCTTTTTGAAAGCACTTGAGATTTAGAGCAAAGCGACCAAACCCCTTTTAATGGCTCAAGTTTGTTTGAAGCGAATTGATAAGCACAATATCGTAAAATCGCTAGCCCAACGCCTAATAGCGGAGCGTTTTTATAGCTCTATAAGAGCCTTGATTTTAGATCAAACCTCTAAAAGCTTCAAATAATACTCATAAGCTTCTTTAATGCCTTGCTCTAAAGGGATTTCCAATTCCCATTTTAAAGCCTTTTGTTTGGAAATATCCATAAGCTTTTGTTGCATGCCCACTGGTTTGGATAAGTCTTTCACAAACACGCCCTTATAATCTAAAACCTGAGCGACTTTTTCGTAATACTCTTCAATGCTGTAATCCACTCCAGAGCCGACATTCATCACGCTAGGTATTTGAGCGATATTCTCATAAGCGAGAGCGATGAATCTGGCTAGATCTTTAGCGTTTAAATACTCTCTTCTGGCCGTGCCATCGCCCCACATCGCAAAATTTTTTTCATTTTTTAATTTAGCGGTGTGCATCCTAGCAATAAGCCCTGGTATCATGTGCGCTATCTTTTCTTCAAACTTGTCAAACTCGCCATAAAGGTTGCAAGGCACTAAGGTTTTATAAAAAACGCCCTTTTCAGCGCTCACGTATTCGCAATACTTCATCACAGAAAGTTTGGCTAAAGCGTAGCCCTCATTCGTTGGTTCTAAAGAGCCGTTCAATAAATCGCTCTCTTTTAAGGGGTTAGGGGCGTATTTAGGATAAGCGCAAGAGCTCGCTAGATTAATGGCTTTTTTCACGCCCAAATCTAAAGCGCTAGAAAAGAGGTACAAGCCCATCAACAGGTTTTCAACCATGTAAGTTGAAAGATCGTTCATGTTCGCGACAATGCCCCCCACTCTCCCGGCGCAATGGATAATGCCTGTAGGCTTGTATTCTTTCAAATAGGCTTGAACATTGTCCTTATCCAACAAATACAATTCGCTCTTTTTAGGGGTGAGTAAGGTAACATCAGGCTTATTTTTTTTAAAATACAACGCCGTGTTCTGCCCCACCATGCCATAAGCGCCGGTGATTAAAATGATCTCATTCATAAAAATTCCTTAAAATATAGCCCCCATCTTGCAAGTAAAGGTTTTTCTGGCATTCTTTTAAATCGTATTCTAACATGTCCTTAACCAACTCTTTTAAATCGTATTCCCTAACCCAGCCTAGCTCTTTCTCAGCCTTAGTGGGATCGCCTAAGAGCAAATCCACTTCAGTAGGCCTAAAATAGCACTCGTCTATGCGCACCACGATTTTGCCTGTTTTTAAATGTCTTAAGTTTAATTGTAAAGCGTTCGCTCTTTTTTCATCAACGCTTTTAATCAAACCGATTTCTTTAATCCCTGTATTTTGAAATTCTAAACCAATGCCGATAAATTCAAAGCTCATTTTCACAAAATCGCGCACGCTCGTGGTCTTTCCTGTAGCGATCACATAATCTTGTGGGGTAGGCGCTTGGAGCATTAAATGCATCATTTTCACGTAATCTTTGGCATGCCCCCAATCTCTTTTAGCGTCTAAATTCCCTAAATACAAGCAATCCGTTAAGTTATACGCTATCGCGCTAGCGGCTCGTGTGATTTTACGGGTTACAAAAGTTTCGCCCCTTACCCTGCTCTCATGGTTAAAAAGGATGCCATTAACCGCAAACAAATTATAAGCCTCTCTGTAATTTTTGGTAATATAAAAAGCATACATTTTAGCGACCGCATAGGGGCTTCGTGGGTTAAAGGGGGTGTTTTCATTTTGTGGGGTTTCTAAGACTTCGCCATACAATTCGCTCGTGCTGGCTTGATAAAAGCGCGTTTTCTTTTCTAAGCCTAAAATCCGCATGGCCTCTAAAATCCTAAGCGTGCCAATACCATCAGCGTTAGCGGTGTATTCTGGGGTTTCAAAAGAGACTTTCACATGGCTTTGAGCGGCTAAATTATAAATCTCTGTAGGCTTAGTGGTAGCGATCAAATGGATGAGGTTAGAGCTATCGGTCATATCCCCATAGTGCAAGAAAAAACGCCTTTTGTGTTCGCTGTGCAAATCCTCATACAGATGATCGATCCTAGAAGTGTTGATGCTAGAAGAGCGCCTTTTTAACCCATGCACTTCATAACCCAAATTCAGCAAGTATTCGGCCAGATAGCTCCCGTCTTGCCCGGTAACCCCAGTGATTAAAGCGATTTTTTCTTTCATTATTTTTCCTTTATTGAATTTTCTTTATTAAATCTTTTCATTAGGTGTTTTGATTCTGTCTGTTAAAATCGTCATCAACCCTTACAATATCGTCTTCGCCGACATACTCGCCCACTTGGACCTCTATGATGATTAAAGGGATTTTGCCATAATTAGCCAGGCGGTGTAAGGTGTTTTTAGGGATATAAGTGGATTGGTTAGCTTGCAATTCAAACGATTGGTGATCCAACTCCACGCTCGCCATCCCGCTAATCACCACCCAGTGTTCGCTCCTGTGGAAATGCTTTTGTAAAGAAAGCCTAGCGTTTGGTTTGACTTCTAAAATCTTAACCTTGTAGCAACCGCTCTCATGCAAGACTTCATAACTCCCCCAAGGGCGATAGACTTTAGTGTGCGTTTGCAACAATTCCTGGTTATTTATTTCTATCTCGCTCACTAGGGCTTTTAAATCCTTAGCCTTATCTTTATGAGCGACTAAAAGAGCGTCTTTAGTGTCAATGATCGCTAAATCCTCAACCCCTAAAAGAGCGCTCACTTTATGAGAAAACACTAAATTATTCTCGCTCTCTTTGGCAAAAACAGGCGTTTGATTCAAGCTGACATTTTCTTTAGACTCGTGAGCCGCTTCTTCAAAAAGGGCGTTAAAATTCCCTAAATCGCTCCACTTGGCGTTCAATTCTACCATTTTGATTTTGTGGCTTTGTTGCATTAAGGCTATATCCACGCTCACGTCTTCTAAATCTTGCATGCTCTTTTCGCTCAAACGCGCGATCTTGTTTTCAAAAAAATGCGTGTTTTCTAAAGTTTCAAACGCTCTTTCACACCCCTTTAAAATAGTAGGGGCATGCTTTTTTAATTCGTCTAAAAAAACGCCCGCTTGGAAAACAAACATGCCGCTATTGAAATAAAACTCTCCGCTTTTTTGAAACTCTATCGCTTTTTCTAGGCTTGGCTTTTCAATGAATCGCTTGACATCTAGAGCGTTAGGGCTTTCAATATACCCAAACTCCGTGTTGGGCTTGTCAATACTCACGCCAAAAGTGACTAAAAAACCTTCTTGGGCTAAACCAATCGCTTTTTTTATCGCATTTTCATACGCTTGAAGGTCTTTAATCAAATGATCGCTTGGTGCAACGATGAGTAAATCTTCTTTATCGCTCATTAAAGCGCTCAAAGCGATGGCGTTAGCGGTGTTTTTACTCAAGCTCTCTAGTAAAAAACCCACGCTCTTGTTTTGGATTTCGTTTTTTATTTCTTCTAGGGCTAAAAAATAATGCTTTTCATTGCACACAATGAGCGTTTCATCTACTAAGGAAGCGTTTCTTTTAAAACTCAACTCAAACAAGCTTTTATGATCAAAAAGCTTTAAAAATTGCTTAGGGTATAGGCTACGGCTTAAAGGCCATAGGCGTTTGCCGCTCCCCCCACTCAATAAGACATTTTTAATTTTCATGGGCTTTCTTGCTAGGCTCTCTTTTGTTTTTTAGGGTTATTATAGCGTTTTTAATCTGGCATTTTTGAGTCACTTCAAAAACTCTGCGATGACTTCATTCTCTCTGGGTATAGGGAAGAATATATCAGTATTGGGCGAAATGAAAACCCTGCTTCCCTCTCTAATCACCACAATGGGGGCGATCTTGCTCTTGTCTCTTAAAATTTGATTGACGACTTGATTGATCCCCATGCCGCTTTGCCTCATCAATTGCAATAAAAGATAATCCCCAAAGAAATTAGTCACCTCTTCTTTATTGCCTCTATTGTTTAAAGCCGAAGTGATCCCAATCAATAAGCCGTTAGTGAGCGTAGAAAGCAGTAACGGCACGCCATAGCGTTGGAAATTCCTTTCAATCAATTCCCCCACTAATCCGTTATAGCCTTTAATGTCCGCCCCTTTAGCGTTAGTGAGCATGATATTAATGCCATGGGGAGTGATGATTCGACTCCATACAATATCCAAGCGGTATTCGCCCATTTTGTTATTGTTGCTGTAATAGCCTATGACTTTAGAGCCTTTAGGGATTAAGACGGCTTTGCCCATGCTCGCAAAAATATCGCTTTCCACTTGCGCAATCACTTTACCAGCGATCTGGCTAGAAATGGGCGTGATCAAAAAGGCGGGTATCATTTTGTCAGCTGTAATGGTGCGTAAAAGCTTGTTTTCATTAGTGGCGGTGTCTTTTTCTTTAAGGTTAGTGAAACCATCAATGCCATTAGGGTTATCCACAGGGAAAATCAGGTTTTCTTCGTAATTTTTAGGGCTTTGTTTGAAAGGGGTGATGCGAGAGGCTAGTAAATCTAATTGCTTTAAAGAAAAGTCTTTTTTAGGGGGGGTTGTGTTTATTTTTGGATCCATGGGAGGGCTAGTAAAAGTTTCTTCTTTGGAATAGTTCATTTCTTTGGAATTTAAGGCTTTTAAAGCGGCTTTGAGTTGTTCTTGTAAGGCTTTAATGGTGGCGTCTTTAGAGCTTTCCGTGTTAGTTGGCTGTGGGTTTTGAGTGAAGGTGTAGTCTTGTAAGGGGTATTTCACCTCATCATCATTCAAAAGGCTAGGTTGGTTATTTAAGGGGGCTTTTGGCTTTTGGTGGTAGATTAAAGAAATGGTTGTAATCGTTGCAAAACCCCCTATAAAAACAATCGCCCCTTTAAGCCACTTATTCACCTTTGCTCCTTTTGACAAAACGGATACACAAATAGTCCTTACCCAGCCTTAAAGTCCATTTAGCCGAAACGTCTTCAGCGATAATGTAATCGCCCACAATCCTTGTATTCACCGGATTATCATAGCCATCAACGACCTTATAAATCACCGGGAATTTAGAGAGCGCTAATCTTTTGTCAAATTTGAAATAAGTGAATTGTTTGTCGTTAAAGATTTCTTCAGGCATTAAGGAGAGTTTGGATTTTTTAGAACAAGCCCATAAACAATACCATTTCCTTTGAGAGCTTTTTAAAGCCTTATAGCCTTTTTGGATGTCTTTTTTAATAATTTTCATCGCATTAGTGTTATCGCCAATAATTATCACCTCTTCTTCTGGGGTTTTAGTTTCTTCTTTTTCTTCTTTTAGGGGCTTATTATTTTTTTGGGCATCTTTAGGGGCATTTTCAGCCATATTTTCTTGATTTTCTTTTTGGGGCTTGATAAAAGCGTTAGTGTAATAGTTTTTATCTTCTATAAAAACCTGTAAATTAGGGTGTTTGGAGCTGGTGAAAGTGGTAGAAAACACATAGAAAGAAAAAATCTTACCCTCGCTATCAATCACGCTGATATTGGAATCAACGCCGATTTGTAAAGGCTTGATGAGTAAAATGCGATCGTTGCTCTCTAAGATTTTCGCATCAAAGCCCACCTTATCCCCCAAAACAAAATCGCTAATGGGTTTTGAAAAAAACAATAAGGTCGCCATCGCATAACGCAAGCGGATTTTATAGGTTTGCCCTTGAAAATAATTAATATTCAAAGTGTTGGACATTTTGGAGCGGTTTTTGTCAAAAAAGCTCCCTTGAATGGCGTTTAAATCCTGCATGGGGTGGTTTAAATGCGCCGGGGCTGTTTCGTTCGCTTCTTCTAAAAAATCATCGGCTTTTAAAACGCTAAAAGCCAACAAAAACCCAATGAGAGCGTATAAAACCTTACGCATCAATCATTCCTACTAATCGGCGCGATTTCAGTGATGCTGTAGCGAGTGATTTTAAAGCCGGTAGGGTTTTTAGGCATGGAAGCGTAATCAAAATCCGGGGTGTCAAACAAATAACTCAGCACGATTTTATAACGCTTTTCATACACGAGCTTGTTCTCATTCAAAAGTTTAGCTGCAATGGACACGCTCGCAATGGGGTTATTGTCTTGCTGATAGATCGCAATATTGACGATATGGACTTCTCTTTCTAAATGGCTTTGCGCATAGATGCTGTTTTGGGCTTTAATCAAATCTTCAAAGCGTTGCCACACTTTAGAGCTGCTTTGCAAGCGCACCAGTTCATAGCGGGATTTATCGTCAATGCGATTAATACTCTCTCGGTTTAACACATACGCCCCAATGAGCGAACGAGCCAACGCTTCATTACTGGAAATGCTTTTATCCGCTCTTTGGATAATGGCGTAATGCTTGTCCTGGTTTAAAAAATCCACGAAATGGTGTTCGGTTTTTTGTAAGGGCAGAATGCTGATTAAAACGATCGCTAAGACAAGCGCGATAAAGCTCATCAAACCTAAAAGCCTGTAAGCGATTTTCAAGCGGTTCCTTTCTAGCCGAAACACGCTTTGCATGTCCAAATCGTTCACCGAAAAACCAGAAAGCTTGCTCTCTAAATGCTTTTCTTGGTGGCTTAAAAGCTCTTCTAAATAGATCAACTGCTCGCTATTGAAAGGCTTTTCTTTCATGCGAGATTTAACCTGTTTTCATACAAGGTGCAAGGGCTTTTCTTCATCTCATGCACCTTACTGGTGCAACCAAACAACACAAGTCCCATAATAACAAAAAAAATTCTCATTAAATTCCCATTTATTTAAATTTCATTTTTTGTATTTATTGTATCCTTTTTAACCTTTTTTTGCTTGAAATTTGGGATTTTTACATCTAATTGAGTGGTTTCTACCTTGAATGTGGGGGAATGCGTTTCCTTTTCTTTAGAAACGCTACCGCTTGTAGAAGGAGAAACGCTAGAAAGAGCGGGCGAGGTTGTGGTATATTGTAAAGATTGCAAAGCGCTTTGAGTGAGGTTAGCGCTCAAATTGGTGGCGAGTTTGTAAGTTTCTTTGAGGCTGTTTTGCACCCTAAACAAAGCGTTGATGAAAAAAGGCACGCCTATGATAAAAACGCAACACAAAAATAACGCCACCACCAATAAAAGGCTTAAGTCTTGTTTTTCTTGCATGCTAGCGTCCATTAACGCCTTAGTAACCGACACGTTCAAAAAACCCACTAACAACAAAAAAGGCTTGTAAAACCCAAGAGCGAAGCATTTTTTAAGGCATATAACCACAACGCTCCTCCAGGTTTTGAAAAATCCAAACGCTAAAAACAGCGCCCCTAAAGAGCACCACACATGCGCTTCCAAATACACTAAAATGATGATCGCAAACAGCACGCTCAAAAAAAGCACTTGCAAAATGCTTAAAAAAAGCCACACGGACATTTCGTTATGGCTCAAATCGCTGATGAAGCTAAGGGCATAAAAACCATGATTAAAAATAAAATCTAAAGAAAGCGCGTGGTTAGAAAAGTTACTCAAGCTTTGAGAAAGGCTTTGAGTGATCATGTTAGGCGCAACAAAAATAGCGTTTTGAAACAATTCATAAAAGCACGAAGGGTTTTTCAAAGCGTAGTTAAACAGCGCAAAAAACCCCACAAACCATAACGCTTCTAAAAGCACGCTAGCGCTGAAAAAATTCTGTTCTTTCAAACTCCTGTAAGCAAAAAGCATGAACGCCAAAGCGACCGCGCTATTAAACACCAATTGCGCATGCAAGGTGTAGAGGAAAAATTCAGCGAAACGCCCTAAAATCGCCGTGAGAGGCGTGATAAACCAAGAAAGAATGATTTCATAAGCGTCATGTTTCATCAATGTTTCAACGGACTTTAATGTAAAATTCAAAGCCTTTACGCCAGACTAATAATTCAATTTTAGGCGCGCTTAACGCTTCTCTTAAAGCCTTCGGGTTGAACGAAACACTTTTATGATTCACCCATAAAATCCTATCCCCAAGCTTTAAAAAATCCAAGCCTTTGGGTAAATGAGCACCTATTTTAGTGATGATAAAACGCTCGTCTAAAGCGATGCCATAGCGCTCTAAAAAAGTGTCTTTGAGCAAAAACCCCCCATAGCGTTTATTGACTTTGAGCGTTACTTCTTTGATTTTGTGGTTTCGTTTGATTTTCACTTTTGCAAGGCTTTGGTATTTAAGATTGCTCACCACCCATTCAAACTCCGCTAACGAGCGGATCTTGTAATCATTGATCGCTAGGATTTCATCGTTTTTTAAAAAAGGGTTTTTAGGGAAAAAGGGATCGAATTGCGCTACCACTAAACGCTTATGATGTTCTTCTAAACGCACCCCAATATCCCCATAATAAGGCTCTTGTTGGTTTAAAAAGCGCTTGATGAATTTCGTTTCTATAAAGCCGTTCCCCCCTACCCCTAGCCCTAGCATTTGATAGCAAATATTGCTGATAACGCCATTTTTTTGGGTTTTTTGTGAAATTTGAGCGTAGCGGTCATAGCCTTTTTGCCCCACTAATAATCGCGCTTCTGTGGCTTGATTAGTCCCTATACTGGCCATGGGTCTTATAAGGGCGTCTTTGTCCAAATCCCTTAATGTATAAACATACTCGCTTGGCGCGCTTTGCAACAAATACAGCCCTATAAAAGGATCGGATTTGATGACTTTAGCGTGTTTGGGGTAGGTTTTAGAGTAATACAAATACACGCCTTTAGGCAATTCCCTTAAAGCCACGCCCCCATTTTTAAGGCTCGCTTTTTTAAAAAAAACCTGACAATGCTTGAAATCATAAGCCCCTAAACCATTCAAAAAACCCAACAGAGCGATAAAAACGATAAGGGCTTTATAAAGCATCACAACTTGGCAAAATTCCCTAGCATGTTAAAGGCTAAATTCTTTCGGTTTTCTTCTACGGCTTTATACCCGTCATTCAAAGCGCTCATCAAATAGATTTGCATCGCTTCTTTATCTTCTAGCAGGCTGTCATCAATTTGCAAATCCACCAACTCCCCCAACCCATTAAAACTCACGCTCACCATTCCCCCACCGCTTTTGGAAGTGTGGATCGTGTCTTTATTCTTTTCTTCTAGTTGGGAAAACTCTTTTTTCATGCCGTCTAATAACCCGCTTAACCCGCCCAATTGACTAAAATCCATCTCTAACCCTTTTCTAAAATTTCGTTTTTTTCATCCACTAGCACGATGTTTGGCTTGTGCGTATTGATTTCATCTTCGTTCATGCTCGCATAAGCTAAGATGATCACCACATCGCCTATGGCCACTTTTCTGGCTGCTGCGCCATTGACGCAAATTTCGCCCCTTTTTTTCCCTAAAATCACATAGGTGCTGAAGCGTTCGCCGTTATTGACATCCACGATTTCCACTTTCATGCCCTCTCTGAGCTTAGCGAGCTTGGCTAAATCCTCATCTATGGTGATCGAGCCTACATAATTGAGATTAGCGTCTGTGATAGTAGCCCTATGGATTTTACTATAAAGCATTTCAAAAGTCATTTTCTTTCACCTTTTGCGCGCGCTTGATTTCTTTTAAAACCAATTGGTTTTTTTCCAATAAGCAAGCGATCTTACAAGGTTTTTTAAGCGATTGCAAGAGCAGTATATCGCTTAATTGGGTTTTGATTTCATGGTGAATGATTTTTTTAATTTCTCTCGCTCCTAAAGTCGTTTGGTAGCTTTTTTGCGCGATGCATTTCACAACTTCTTTATGGAATTTTAAGATCACGCCTTGCTCTAACGCTAGGGCTTTTAATTTGTCTAATTCCACAGAAACAATGCGTTCAAAATCCTCCAAACTGAGCGCGTTAAACGGCACGATCGCATCAATTCTGGATCGCAATTCAGGGGTTAAAAGCTCTTTAACGGCTTTATCATACTTGGCGTTTTTAGCGCTAAAAAACCCTAGCGTGTCCTTATCCTTACTCCCCACATTTGAAGTCATAATCAGTATCACATGCTTAAAACTCGCCTGATTGCCTAAATTATCGCTCAAAGTGGCGTTATCCATCACCTGCAACAACAAATCATACACATTAGGGTGGGCCTTTTCTATCTCATCTAAAAGCAGCAAACAATGCGGGTGCTTTTTAATCGCATTCACCAATAACCCCCCTTGCTCAAACCCCACATAACCGCTAGGACTCCCGATGAGCTTTGCCACGCTATGGGCTTCTTTGTATTCGCTCATGTCAAAGCGTTCAAAATGCAAATTCAAATTCAAGGCCAATTCTTTAGCCAATTCTGTTTTCCCCACCCCACTAGGCCCCACGAATAAAAAGCTCCCCACAGGCTTATTTTTAGAAGAAAGCCCGCAATACTGGATTTTGATCGCATTACTGACAAGATTAATCGCTTCGGTTTGGGCAAAAATCTTATTTTTTAGCGATTTTTCCAAATTCCTTAAAAGGGCTTTTTTATCGCTACTCAAGCGCATTTTAGGGATTTTAAGCTTTAGAGCGAGCGTTTCTTGCACGTCATCAACGCTGATTTTTTTGCCTTTTTTAGGGTTGATCTTTTTCCTTGATCCCACCTCATCTAATAATTCAATCGCCTTATCCGGCAAGAATTTATCATGCATGTAATAACTCGTCAAATCCACGCACGCCTTAAACACGCTTTCATTATAACGCACCTGGTGGTGTTCTTCATAAAGGGGGGCAATATTCTTTAAAATCAAGTAACACGCTTCCTTAGAAGGCTCTTCAACATTCACTATAGAAAAACGCCTGTTGAAAGCCTTGTCTTTTTCAAACACGCTGCGGTATTCTTCAAAAGTGGTCGCCCCCAAACATTTCAAGCTCCCATCCGTTAAAACCGGTTTTAACATATTCGCCGCATCCAAGCTCCCAGCGTTACTGCTCCCTGCGCCTAAAAGGGTGTGGATTTCATCAATGAATAAAATGATACGGCCGTTTTGTTGGATCTCTTTGAGCGTTTTTTTCAGGCGTTTTTCAAAATCCCCTCTGTATTTTGCCCCAGCCACCATTAAAGCCAAATCCAAAGAATAAACCTCATATTCTTGCAAAAATTCCGGTACTTCTTTTTGAGCGATTTTTAAAGCCAAAGCTTCAGCGATGGAAGTTTTTCCCACGCCCGCTTCGCCAATTAAAAGCGGGTTATTCTTTTTCCTGCGCCCTAAAATTTCTATGACTCTTAAAATCTCTTCTTCTCTGCCAATGACTGGATCTAAAGCGTTATTTTGGGCTAAAGCGCTCAAGTTTTTAGTGTATTTTTTTAGGGGAGTGCTTTTGGGCGCTTCTTCATTATTAATGTCATTATCATTAATATCATTAGGGTTATCAAAATCCAATAAAGCGGACTTGAAATACGAACGAGTGATGCCAAAACTATCCAAGAGTTTTGAAGCGTAACAATCATCGTATTCTAAAATAAAAATAAGCAATTCTTCCACGCCCACGCTATCCAAGTAACTCGCATACATTTTTTTAAACACTCTTGCTAATACGGGACTCCTGTCTGGTATTTTGGTTGGATCGTTTTTTAAAGGAATGTATTGTTGCAAGTAGTCTTTAAGGATTTGCTCCATTTTATGGTAGTTATCTTCTTCTAAAGTATTAAAAATCCTTATTCCAATCCCATGCTCTAAAATGGCTAACAGCACATGCTCTGTGGTGCAAAGGACATGGTTAAAATCTAGGGCTAAATCTAAAGCATGAGATAAAACTTCATTCAAATCTTTATTGAATTTGTCCATTATTTTACCTCTTGCACCATTAATCTTAAAGGGAATTTTAACGCTCTGGCTTTATCCCTCACGCATACCGCCTTATATATGGCGATTTCATAAGGATAAACGCCACAAACCCCATCGCCATCACGATGGATGCTTAGCATGAGCTCTTGAGCTTCTTCTAAAGGCTTGTCAAAAAAATCCCTTAAAGCAGAAACCATAAATTCCGCTGTCGTAATGGAGTCATTAAGCATGATCACTTGCGACATGGTGGGGGTGGGTATTTGATGCATTTTCATGCTACTTAGCGATCACAACAGGGATACTGGATTGCTCAACAAGGCTATTTTGGTGCGAAATGAACAAACGATACAACAAATTGGATTCGCTCGCCCCGATCAATAACAAATCATAATCCTTAGCCATATCCAAGACCACATCAATCAAATCACCGCTCTTTAAAACGCTCTCGCACTCTATATTTTCTTTTTTGAAAGCGTCTTCAAATTGCTTTAACAAAGCCTTAGCCTTTTCTTCTTCTAAGGCTTCTGTTTGGCCGTAATCCATCATCCCGCTTTCGCTATAAATAAACACTTCCATGCTCACATGCAACAAGGTGAAACGGACCTCTTTAAGCGAATGGGCTAATTTGACAGCGAATTTAATAGCGTTATAACATTCTTGCGTGTCGCTAATCCCAAATAAAATATTCATAAGAACCAACCTTAAATGAAGTTTTGATATTATACCAAATAAACCCTAATGACCCGCTGAAAGCTCAAAGATAAAGCGCTACAATCTCGCTTAAAGAAAAGGACACGATAATGTTATTGAATTACGATTTTTTAGAAATGGTTGATGATGAACCACAAAGGAACACTTCCTTGACAGCATCTATTGATAAGGCGTTAGCGGACAAGAAATTAGCTAGACAAAATAAACCTAGCGTTAGGGTGCTTGGTAAGGCAATGCCTTTAAGCAAGTTTTTAGATGCTGTTGGCGATGAAATCTCACGACTTAAAAGCGAACAAAACACGACTATTAAAGCTACTAGACTTGGAGGTATTGTCAATAAAATCAAAAGCGGACTACCTTTTGGGACTATCTCGGCGTTTAGACCTTTTAGACCTGCCTTTGAAAAAGACTTTACTGATGACCAACAAGTCTTGTTAAAAAAAGCTTATAGTAGTGGATTAAGACCTAATGAAAAAGACAAAATATCAAAGCTTTATTTAGTTCAAATGAAAGAGAATAAGACTAAATTTAGAAAGGCAACTGATGGCATTGACCCCACAAAATCTATTAAAGTTAAGGGATTTTTTAGACCTACAGGTAAAGTTATCCCCCAATATAAGATTTTAGTTAAAGGAATTTATGAGACATTGAGTAGGAAGTTAGGTAAAAATTATGTTGATGAGTTCATAAACAGCAATGCGACAATGAGAGACTTTATGTCTAGTGAGAAATTTGTTAAGACATACCGATACACTAGAAAAGAGAATATGGAAAGGACACAACAGCTAAAATCACTATTGGATAGTGAGAGAGATTTCATTGGTTATATTCAAGTATTAGGGTATTGGAAAGACAACCCTAAAGACAATATTTTACCTGATAAAGAAGTTAGCTTTTTCGTATTCCAAAACGAACCTAGTAACTCATTTGACTTGAAAGACCAATTATTAGATTTGGCAAAGTATTTCAATCAAGAGGCGATTTGTTATTGTCAAAACGCCGAGACTGGAAAAGTAGATTTAGTATTAGCGACAGAAAAGGATTTTGGTAAAGTGGATTGGACTTTTACAGGCATCACATTCTCTGCTCCTAATGAATTGCCACAATCTCTCACAAGATTACAAGACAAAGTCTATACTTTCTTTAAAAAAGAAGACAAAGACAATTATGGTGTGTATTTTAAAGACATCGTTAAGACACAAATAAAAGCGATAAGATTACCTAGAGGTTTTACAGAGGGGTTAGGAGTTATGGACTTTGTTAAATCTAGCGTTATAGCAAGACAGAATAGTTCTAGGACTAATGGTTATCAACAATCATTCTCTATTGATGAGATAGAGGATTGGGAACGAAAAGGTATTTTTGACAGAGAAAAACTAAAATGTATCACAAGCAAAAGCTTTAGACAGAGCTATAACCACAATATTAAAATCCGCAAGGTTGCCAACGCTATGCGACAAGGCAAAAAAGTGAGTAAGACACTTATAGCTAAAGTGCTTGCTAACACCATTGACATCGATGCGGGGTATTGCTTTATCTCAGATTTAGCGACACAACTTGATAGTATCAGTCCAAGACTATCCAAGAGTATCGTAACCGCCATAGAGCAAGCAGAGGGCATTAGACTACTCTATGCGTTAATTGACAATGTTTCGTATAACTCACTCCACAATACCTTGAATTTCATCTTTGATATTGATAACCCTATGAGCGACCAATCATTAAACGAATTAGTGGTAGAAGTCCCAAGAGAAGCGTTAAAGAATGTGAAGTTACCACAAATCAAAAATGTATTGACTTCTCAAATCTTTGATGGGGCTTATCAGTTTAAAAGTTAAACCATGCTTTTTATCAGCGCGACTAACACCAATGCTGGAAAAACCACATGCGCTAGGCTATTAGCAAAATATTGCAACGCTTGTGGCGTTAAAACGATTTTATTAAAACCCATTGAAACGGGCGTTAATGACGCCATTAACCACTCTAGCGATGCGCACCTATTCTTACAGGATAACCGCCTTTTAGATCGCTCTTTAACCTTAAAAGACGTTTCATTCTATCGCTACGCTAAAGCTTCAGCCCCCCTCATCGCCCAACAAGAAGAAGATCCAAACGACCCCATTGATACGGATAATTTAATCCAACGCCTTCACAATTTCACCAAAACTTACGATTTAGTCATCGTTGAAGGGGCTGGAGGGTTATGCGTGCCTATCACTTTAGAAGAAAACATGCTGGATTTTGCCCTAAAATTAAAAGCCAAAATGCTTTTGATTAGCCATGACAATTTGGGTTTAATCAATGATTGTTTGTTGAATGACTTTTTATTGAAATCCCACCAATTAGACTATAAAATCGCTATCAATTTGAGAGGAAACAACACCGCTTTTTACAGCGTGAGCTTGCCCTATATTGAGCTTTTTAATGCACGCTCCAATAACCCCATTGTGATTTTCCAACAAAGCCTAAAAGAATTAATGAGCTTTGCCCTTAAATAAAGCGCAAACAGAGCGCGCGCTGATAAAAAAGCCCACTAGTAGCAAGGCGTATAAAATCCAGCTAAAAACGGGTTTTGACATCTCAGCGCTCTCTTTTAAGGGTTTTAAAAAAATCACATTAGGGAACATGTTAAACAAATTGATCTGCCAGCCATAGTATTGCACTTCCACTTGCTGGTTGACTAAACTTTGAGCGAGAGCTGAAATATCAGCCGAATTAAACTTAAAATAAAAAGGAAAGCTAAAACGCGTGTCTTCATTGCGATAAACGGTCACGCTTTTTTTATCCTTAGGGTCGTAAGTTTGCACAAAATAGACATCCCTGGCAAGGGTTTTTACTTCCTTATTATTGGGCGTGTTTTCATTTTCATTCATTCTTTTGACTTCCACCCCACTAATGACAGCCACGCTATAATGGGGCATGCAATAACTCACTAAAAGCATGAGCGCTAAAAAGATCGCTGTTAAAATGAATAAAACCACATTACGCACAAATTTTATCAACTTCATTCCTTAATGATAGTATTAGCCTATAATCGCATTCAAACATCAGAGCCTAAAAAACGCTCTTTCACATGTTTTCAATCATCACGCTAGCGAATTCAGAGCATTTCACTTCTTTAGCCCCATCCATTAAACGAGCGAAATCATAAGTGACTTTCTTGCTCTTAATCGCTTTTTCCATCGCAGAAACGATCAAATCAGCCGCTTCCACCCAACCCATATGCCTTAACATCATTTCTGCGCTCAAAATAATAGACCCCGGATTGACTTTATCCAGCCCGGCGTATTTAGGAGCGGTACCATGGGTGGCTTCAAACATGCCCACCGTGTCATTGAGATTAGCCCCAGGAGCGATACCAATACCCCCCACCATCGCCGCTAACGCATCAGAGATATAATCCCCATTCAAATTCATGGTCGCAATGACACTGTATTCGCTAGGGCGCAATAAGATTTGTTGCAAAAACGCGTCAGCGATCATGTCTTTAATGATGATTTCTTTACCGGTTTTAGGGTTTTTCAAAGAACACCATGGGCCTTTATCAATGACTTGAGCGTTAAATTCTTTTTGAGCGAGCGCATAGCCCCATTTCATGAACGCCCCCTCAGTGTATTTCATGATGTTGCCTTTATGCACAAAAGTCACGCTTGGCTTGTCGTTATCAATCGCGTATTCAATCGCTTTTCTCACTAGCCTCTCTGTGCCTTCTTTACTGATGGGTTTTATCCCTACGCCACTGCTTTCAGGGAAGCGGATTTTTTTAACCTTTAGTTCATTTTGTAAAAAATGGATGAGTTTTTTCGCTTCCGCGCTGCCTTCTTGCCATTCAATGCCCGCATAAATGTCTTCAGAATTTTCTCTAAAAATCACCATATCCACTTTTTGTGGTTCTTTCACCGGGCTAGGACTCCCATACCACCGAACCGGTCTCAAGCACACATACAAATCCATTTTTTGGCGTAACGCCACATTCAAAGATCTAAACCCCTCACCAATAGGCGTGGTCAAAGGCCCTTTAACAGAGACTTTATAGTGGTTGATCGCTTCAATAGTGTCCGGTAAGAGCCATTGCTCTTCAGGGCTTAACTCTTTATGGTCTTTGAATTTTTGATAGCATTTTTCGCCCACAAACACTTCATACCATGCGATTTTTTTCTCGCCCTTATAAGCCTTTTGAACCGCGCTATCCACCACTTTAATCATCGCCGGGGTAATGTCTGATCCAATGCCATCGCCCTCAATGAAAGGGATAATGGGGTGGTTTGGCACATGCAATTTGCCGTCTTTAATCGTAATTTCTTCGCCCTCTTTAGGTTTTTGTAAAATTTTAGGGTTGTAAGCCATTGTCTATCCTTTTTCTAAAGTTTGAGTAACTATACTAGCGCAAAAATACTATATAACCCTTAAAAATCTTTTTTTGAATGCGTGTTTAAAAGTAGCGGTTGGAAATAACTTGAAATAAAACGAAATGTTTTTAAAAGAAATCATTTAATTTTTTGGCTTATAATTAGGAGTTGGATACTATCAAAACTTAAGGAAATCACAATGTCTGTTACTTTAATCAATAATGAAAATAATGAACGCTATGAATTTGAAACGATTGAATGCACTCGTGGGCCTAAAGCGGTGGATTTTTCCAAGCTTTTTGAAACGACCGGGTTTTTTTCCTACGATCCAGGATATTCTTCTACCGCTGGGTGCCAATCTAAAATCAGCTATATCAATGGCAAAAAAGGCGAATTGTATTACAGAGGGCATAGGATAGAAGATTTAGTCGCCAAATACAAATATGTGGATGTGTGCAGGCTATTACTCACAGGGGAATTACCCAAAAATCAAGATGAAAGCTTGGAATTTGAACTGGAATTACGCCACAGGAGTTTTGTGCATGAGAGCTTATTGAACATGTTTTCAGCTTTCCCTAGCAACGCCCACCCTATGGCGAAACTCTCTAGCGGAGTGTCTATTTTATCCACCCTTTATTCCACGCACCAAAACATGCACACTGAAGAAGATTACCAGACTATGGCCAGAAGGATTGTCGCTAAAATCCCCACGCTTGCGGCTATTTGCTATCGTAATGAAGTGGGAGCACCCATCATTTATCCGGATATCGCGCGCTCTTATGTGGAAAATATCCTTTTCATGCTGAGAGGTTACCCTTATAGCCGCTTAAAACACACCACTCAAGGCGAAGTGGAAATCACGCCCCTAGAAGTGGAAGCTTTTGATAAAATCCTAACTTTGCACGCCGATCATGGGCAAAACGCCTCTTCTACCACGGTAAGGAATGTCGCTAGCACCGGCGTACATCCTTATGCCGCCATTAGCGCGGGCATTAGCGCTTTATGGGGGCATTTGCATGGCGGAGCGAATGAAAAAGTGCTTTTACAATTAGAAGAAATCGGCGATGTGAAAAATGTGGATAAATATATCGCACGCGTGAAAGACAAAAACGACAATTTCAAACTCATGGGCTTTGGGCATAGGGTGTATAAAAGCTACGATCCGCGTGCCAAAATCTTAAAAGGCCTAAAAGACGAACTGCACCAAAAAGGCGTTAAAATGGACGAGAGGTTGAGCGAAATCGCTGCGAAAGTGGAAGAAATCGCCCTAAAAGATGAGTATTTCATTGAAAGGAATCTCTACCCCAATGTGGATTTTTACTCTGGCACCATTTTAAGGGCTTTAAAAATCCCAGTGCGTTTCTTCACGCCGGTGTTTGTCATTGGCAGAACCGTGGGCTGGTGCGCTCAACTATTAGAGCATGTCAAAAGCCCGCAAGCTAGGATCACACGCCCAAGACAAGTTTATGTAGGGGATTAATGTTAGGCTAGGCTTTGTTTTAACAGAGCGTTGATGATAGTTTTAAGAAACGCTCAAAGCCTTTTTAAAAGAGTGAGAAGCTCATTTAAAAGAGTGAGGATCTCGCATCAAGCTTTTTACTAACCGCATGCAAACGCCCCAAAACTCAAGGATAACCCCACTTTTTTAAAGAATCCTTGAGTGTTTTAGGTTTAGGGAACGCTCTTAGAAATTAGCGTTTTATTGAAACCACCGCTTTTTTTAAAAAAACCCTTGAGTTTTTGGGGGAAATGATTGCAAAACCTTTCTATCTCCTTAAGTCTATCTCCTTAAGAAAATCCTTTTTATAACAAAATTTACAACAAATCTAAAGAAAAAATCCTTTTTATAACAAATCTCAAGCAATCAAATCTCATTTTTTAGAAGAAATCCTTTTTACAAACAAATCTAAAACAACCAAAGTTAAAAAAACCCCCTTTTTTATAGCTACCCCCATTCAAACAATCTCATTTCTTTTAAAACCGCTTTATTACGAACAAATCTCAAGCAATCAAACCAAACAACCAAAGTTAAAAACCCTTTTTTTTATAGCTACCCCCATTCAAACAACCTCATTTCTTTTAAAATGACCTTTATTGGTTTAATATTTGTTTAGAAACTCCACAAAAACCTTTTTTTTTTTTTTTTGAAAGGGCAAAAACGCCCAATTAATATCAAAATACCATTAATTTATACTATATTAACGAAATATTGCGGTATGGTCTTACTTAAATACACACTTCCGCAAGATTTACGGACAAAATCAATCTTATTTTAATAAAGTAAAGGAGAAAACATGAAGAAAAAATTTCTGTCATTAACCTTAGGTTCGCTTTTAGTTTCCGCTTTAAGCGCTGAAGACAACGGCTTTTTTGTAAGCGCCGGCTATCAAATCGGCGAATCCGCTCAAATGGTGAAAAACACCAAAGGCATTCAAGATCTTTCAGACAGCTATGAAAGATTGAACAATCTTTTAACGAATTATAGCGTCCTAAACGCTCTCATCAGGCAGTCCGCCGACCCCAACGCTATCAATAACGCAAGGGGCAATTTGAACGCTAGTGCGAAGAATTTAATCAATGACAAAAAGAATTCCCCGGCGTATCAAGCCGTGCTTTTAGCCTTGAATGCGGCAGCGGGGTTGTGGCAAGTCATGAGCTATGCGATCAGCCCTTGTGGTCCCGGTAAAGACACAAGCAAAAATGGAGGCGTTCAAACTTTCCACAACACGCCATCAAATCAATGGGGAGGCACTACCATTACTTGTGGCACTACTGGTTATGAACCAGGACCATACAGCATTTTATCCACCGAAAATTACGCGAAAATCAATAAAGCTTATCAAATCATCCAAAAGGCTTTTGGGAGCAGCGGAAAAGATATTCCTGCCTTAAGCGACACCAACACAGAACTCAAATTCACAATCAATAAAAATAATGGAAACACGAATACGAATAATAATGGAGAAGAAATTATTACAAAAAATAACGCTCAAGTTCTTTTAGAACAGGCTAGCACCATTATAACTACCCTTAATAGCGCATGCCCATGGATCAATAATGGTGGTGCAGGTGGTGCGAGTAGTGGTAGTTTATGGGAAGGAATATATTTGAAAGGCGATGGGAGCGCGTGCGGGATTTTTAAAAATGAAATCAGCGCGATTCAAGACATGATCAAAAACGCTGCAATAGCCGTAGAGCAATCCAAGATCGTTGCTGCAAACGCGCAAAACCAGCGCAACCTAGACACCGGGAAGACATTCAACCCCTATAAAGACGCCAACTTCGCCCAAAGCATGTTCGCTAACGCTAAAGCGCAAGCGGAGATTTTAAACCGCGCCCAAGCAGTGGTGAAAGACTTTGAAAGAATCCCTGAAGCCTTTGTAAAAGACTCTTTAGGGGTGTGCCATGAAGTGCAAAATGGCCATCTCCGTGGCACGCCATCCGGCACGGTAACTGATAACACTTGGGGAGCCGGTTGCGCGTATGTGGGAGAGACCGTAACGAATTTAAAAGACAGCATCGCTCATTTTGGCGACCAAGCCGAGCGAATCCATAACGCGCGCAACCTCGCCTACACTTTAGCGAATTTCAGCAGTCAGTATCAAAAGCTAGGCGAACACTATGACAGCATCACAGCGGCGCTCTCTAGCTTGCCTGATGCGCAATCTTTACAAAATGTGGTGAGCAAAAAGACTAACCCTAATAGCCCGCAAGGCATACAGGATAACTACTATATTGACTCCAATATCCATTCTCAAGTGCAATCTAGGAGTCAGGAACTCGGCAGTAACCCTTTCAGGCGCGCCGGCTTAATCGCCGCTTCTACCACCAATAACGGCGCGATGAATGGGATCGGCTTTCAAGTGGGCTATAAGCAATTCTTTGGGAAAAACAAACGATGGGGCGCAAGGTATTACGGCTTTGTGGATTACAACCACACCTATAACAAATCCCAATTTTTCAACGCTTCTTCTGATGTTTGGACTTATGGCGTGGGGAGCGATTTGTTAGTGAATTTCATCAACGATAAAGCCACTAAACACAATAAGATTTCTTTTGGCGCGTTTGGCGGTATCGCCTTAGCCGGGACTTCATGGCTTAATTCTCAGTATGTGAATTTGGCGAATGTGAACAATTACTATAAGGCCAAAATCAACACGGCGAATTTCCAATTCTTATTCAATCTGGGCTTAAGGACCAATCTCGCCAGAAATAAGAGGAGAGGCGCTGATCATAGCGCGCAACATGGCATGGAATTAGGCGTGAAGATCCCCACGATCAACACGAATTACTATTCTTTGCTAGGCACTACCTTGCAATACAGAAGGCTTTATAGCGTGTATCTCAACTATGTGTTCGCTTACTAAAAGCTTAAAAACCCCCTTTTTAAGGGATTTCTTTTTTGAACCCTCTCTTTTTTAGGGGGTTTAATCTTTTTTCGCTGACTTCTCACTCGCTTTTTAATCTTTCCATAAAGCTTTTATTTTTCTAAACTTTTTTAATTTTTTCCACCAAACAAAGTTTTTTGACTTCAAGCGTTAATCACAAAAAACACTCAAAGGCGTTTTTTACAATCTAAATAAAAATTAGCGTTATTCAAGCGATCATTTTTATAACCCAATGAAAACGCCCCAAAAGTCAAGGGCAAACCCGCTTTACATAAGGAAACCCCTAAGTTTTTTAGGCTTAGGGAACGCTCTTAGAAATTAGCGTTTCATTGAAACCACCACTTTAAGCCCAAAAAAAGTGAACTCAAAGTATAATTCTTTCCAAGAGCGTTTGCCACTTTTACGCTTCATGGCATGCTCCTTATTTGGATTTGCCCCATATCCTAACTATGGGGCGTGATGAAACCCTACAACAAACGCGCTTTAAAACTCTTAAACGCAACCACCCTAAAAAACGCTTTCCACCCTTAAAATAAACCATAAAATCCCCATACCTACGATATAATCCTAAGATTGATTGATTTTAAGGGGCGTGTTTGACATCATTATTCCATCTGAAGTTTTTAAAGCCCCTAAGTTGTCTGCAAGCCGGTTTGCTCTATAGCCTTATTTTTGGCGTTTTATACCATTTCCCCTTATTCGCTTACGTTTATAAAGAAAGCAACCAGGTTAGTTTTATAGCCATGATGGTTATCGTGCTTTTTTGCGTTAATGGCGCTCTCTTTTTGGCGTTAGGCTTGATCTCTGCTTCTTTGATGCGTTGGAGTGCGATAGTTTTTAGTTGGCTCAATTCTGTCGCTTTCTATTTCATTAGCGCTTATAAGGTGTTTTTAAATAAGAGCATGATGGGCAATGTCTTAAACACCAACACGCATGAAGTTTTAGGCTTTTTGAGCGTTAAATTATTCGTTTTTATCGTTGTTTTTGGGGTGTTGCCTGGCTATGTCATCTATAAAATCCCCCTTAAAAATTCTTCTAAAAAAGCGCCATTCTTAGCGATCTTGACGTTAGTGTTTATCTTTATCGCTAGCGCTTTTATGAACGCTAAAAATTGGCTGTGGTTTGACAAGCATGCGAAATTCATAGGGGGCTTAATCCTGCCCTTCGCTTATAGCGTGAACGCTTTTAGAGTGAGCGCTCTTAAATTTTTCGCCCCCACTATCAAGCCGCTCCCTCTCTTTTCACCCAACCATTCCCATTCGTTTGTGGTGCTAGTCATTGGCGAAAGCGCCAGGAAGCGCAATTACGCCCTTTATGGCTATCACAAACCCACCACCCCAAGATTAAGCAAACGCTTAGAAAATCACGAACTCACCCTTTTTAACGCCACTTCTTGCGCCACTTACACGACAGCGAGTTTGGAATGCATTTTAGATTCTTCTTTTAAAAACAGCTTGGGCGTTTATGAAAACTTGCCCACTTACTTGACTAAAGCGGGTATCAAAGTCTTTTGGTATAGCGCGAATGACGGCGAAAAGAACGTTAAGGTTACCAGCTATCGTAAAAACTACGAATTGATTCAAAAATGCCCCAATTGCGAAGCGATCGCCCCTTATGATGAATCCTTACTCTATAATTTACCCAACCTTTTAAAAGAACACTCTAATGAAAACGTCTTGCTCATCTTACACCTTGCCGGCTCGCATGGCCCCAACTATGACAACAAAGTGCCTTTAAATTTTAGGGCGTTTAAGCCTTATTGCTCAAGCGCTGATCTGTCTTCTTGCTCCAAAGAAAGCCTGATTAACGCCTATGACAACACCATTTTTTACAACGACTATCTGTTAGACAAAATCATTAGCATGCTTGAAAACGCCAAGCAGCCCGCCTTAATGATTTATTTAAGCGATCATGGCGAAAGTTTGGGCGAAGGAGCGTATTATTTGCATGGCATTCCTAAAAGCATCGCCCCTAAAGAGCAATACGAGATCCCCTTTATTCTTTATGCCAACGATCTTTTTAAAGAGGAGCATTCCATTATCCAAACCCAAACCCCCATTAATCAAAATGTGATTTTCCATAGCGTTTTAGGGGTGTTTGAAGATTTTAAAACCCCAAGCGTTGTTTATCGCCCTTCTTTAGATCTGCTTAAACACAAAAAAGAGTAAAATAACACTCATGAAAAAATTCTTATTTAAACAAAAATTTTGCGAAAGCCTGCCCAAAAGCTTTTCTAAAACTTTGTTAGCGCTCAGTTTGGGCTTGATTTTATTGGGTGTTTTTATCCCTTTCCCTAAAGTCCCTAAACACCAAAGCGTGCCTTTGGCGCTTCATTTCACCGAGCATTATGCGCGCTTTATCCCTACGATTTTATCTGTGGCGATTCCCTTGATTCAAAGAGATGCGATAGGGCTTTTTCAAGTCGCTAACGCTTCTATCGCTACAACCATTCTCACGCACACCACTAAAAGAGCCTTAAACCATGTAACGATCAATGATCAGCGTTTGGGCGAGCGCCCTTATGGGGGTAATTTCAACATGCCAAGCGGGCATTCGTCTATGGTGGGTTTGGCGGTGGCGTTTTTAATGCGCCGTTATTCTTTTAAAAAATACTTGTGGCTCTTGCCTTTAATCCCTTTAACCATGCTCGCTCGCATTTATTTAGACATGCACACCATCGGCGCGGTGTTGGCCGGGCTTGGCACTGGAATGTTGTGCGTGGGTCTTTTTACAAGCCCCAAAAAACCTTAATTAAAAACCTTAATTAAAAACCTTAATTAAAAACCTTAATTAAAAACCTTAATTAAAAACCTTAATTAAAAACCTTAATTAAAAACCTTAATTAAAGCTTTAATTCCTGTTTTTATAATCTTCATAAGAAAAGCTTTTGAGGATCTTAAAGCCTTGCGAATCTATTTTAGCCAGGCTTGGGAGTGGCACGCCATTAAACGAGTTGTTTTTGACGATCGTATAATGGAGCATGTCTTGAAACACGATTTTATCGCCCCTTTTTAAAGGCGTTTCAAAGCTAAAACTCCCCATAAAATCCCCCGCTAAACAAGTGGGGCCGCCTAAAAAGTAAGAAAACGCCCCTTGATTTTCGCCCTTTTCAACTTCAATAATTTCTTCATCGTTTTCTACAGAAATTTTAAGGATACTAGGGCGATAAGGCATTTCTAGGCAATCGGGCATGTGAGCGCTGAAAGAAGCGTCTAAGATCGCAATTTCTTGATCGTTTTGAACGATATCTATCACGCTTGCGATTAAAAACCCGCATTGCCACCCTATGGCTTCCCCAGGCTCTAAAATCACTTCTATATTGTGGTAGCGTTCTTTAAAATCCTTAATCGTTTGGATGAGCAAATTCACATCATAATCGCTCCTGGTGATATGATGCCCCCCACCAAAATTCACCCACGCCATATTTTCTAAATAAGGCTTGAAATGCCTTTCTACATGCTCTAAAGTCCGGCACAAAGCGTCAGCGTTTTGCTCGCAATGCGTATGGAAATGCAACCCGCTCACCCCCTCTAAGCCATGCTCTTTGACTCCTTTTTCAAATTCGCTAGGCGTAATCCCTAACCGGCTTGTTTTAGAGCATGGGTTATAAATCGCTGGGGTTACTTCGCTATAAAGGGGGTTAATCCTCAAACCCATTTTAATGGGGCTTAAGCCCAAGTTTTCTAATTGCTTGTTTTTGTCTAAAATCCTGTCTTTATAGGTGGCGTATTGGTGAAAAGAGTTGAAAATAATACTTGTCGCTAGGGGTAAAATCGCGCTCATTTCAGCCTCTTTAAAGGCCGGGCTATAAACGCAAATTTCCTTATGGCTCTCTCGCCCCCCAAATTCTTCAAAAGCGAGCTTAGCCTCATAAAGACCGCTCGCGCAACACCCGTTCAATTTTTGCCTCAAAATCCCAAACTCACGCCAAAACGCATACCCTTTTAAAGCGAGCAAAACCTTTGCCCCGCTTTGCTGGCGTACAATTTCTAAAATCTTGGCGTTTTTTTCTAAGCGTTCGCTCTCTAGCGCATAGCAAGGAGTGGGGATAGCGCTGTATTTTTTCATGCTAATTCCAAAAATTGCTTAACCACCCGCTGGATGTCTTTGGGGTTAGACTTGGAGATGAAATCATCGGCCTTCAAACTCCTGGCCATGTCTTCATTGGAGCTGCCACTCATAGAAGAATTGACCACAATGGGGATTTTTGAAGTCAAAGGATTGTTTTTAACCTGCTTGATCACTTCAAAACCGCTCGCTTCTGGCATTTCTAAATCGGTGATGATAAGACCAATATTACTCACATCGGTTGTTGGGTTGAACAAATGCTCTAATAAGGTTTTACCATTGATAAAGTCAATGTGCTTGACGCCCAGCTTGTCTAAAATCATTTGCATGGTTTTTAAAACGCTTGGGGAGTCATCAGCGAGCAAAACGCATTGGTTAGAATGGATTTTAGAAAGCGTCTCTAAATCGTTGTGTTTTTCATCTTCAATCCAAGGGAACACGTCTATAAGCATTTTTTCAATATCCACCACTTGCACCAAGCGCCCGTCAAAATAGCGCGTGCGGCTCACGAGCTTGTTATTGCCTGCAGATCCCCCTAGCCCAGCGCTTTGCTCCATTTCAGTCCATTTCTTGCTCAAAATCCTATCCGCTTCATAGATCCTAACCCCTATGGTCCAGCGAGAGAACTCACAAATCATGACAATATCGTCTTCACCTTTTTCTTTTTCTACCCTGTAAGGGCGTAAATCCTTGTTTTTGTTCTGGCTGTCATAATAAAACCATTTTTTCATATCAATCAAAGGAATGGTGAGTTCTCTTATAATGATTAGCCCCTCAACGAGCGAATTGTTTTCGTGGCTAATAATAGTGAGATTGCCATGGTATTTCACCACTTCACGGATCTTAAAAACATTGACCGCATACAAATCCTTGTTTTTACCCAGCCTAAAGCACAACAACTGCAACTCGTTATTTTTATGCAAACTCGTAACTTGATCAATGCCCGCTAAACTATCAGCCATGACTTCCCCTTAATTTAGGTTTTCGTATCGTTTTATAATTATATCGTGTTTGTGTTTAATGCCAACGATACTTAAAAACTAAAAATTCCTTTGGGGGGTTTTGGAATCATTTTAAATGACTCAAAACAAACCCGTTTTTAAAGCTGCGCACATATAAAATATTATGGCGGTTAGAGCAAAAGACTTGTGGGGCTGTTACAAACCCAGAAAGCAATTCCCTAGCGTCAATGATTTTAGGGCTTTCAAGCGATCTTTTACAAGGCTTTAAGGAAAACGAAAAAGCGTCAATGGAATCGGCTCGAACTTCATAACTTTCAAAGGCTTTATTTTTGATGCGCATGAGGTAGATTTTATGGGCAAAAATGCTCGTGTTTCTGGTGTCTGCAAAGGTGCTAACACCTGAATACAACGAAGTTACTAACCCTCCAACAAACCCCAAATAATAGTTCGCCACCGCTTGCATGCCCACTTTAAAAGTGGCCGATAAAATAGCCCTAGTAATAATGTAGGGCAATTGCTTCCTGAATTCGCTAGCGACCACCGCATCTATTGAGGCTAAAGTGTCAAAGGGCGTTACTTTTTCTCCGTCTTTGAGGGTGAAATTTTGATAAAACGCTTCCCCTTTTTCTAGCTTGGGCAAGGCCACGCTCACGTTATAAACCGAATCAATCATAAAAATAGGCACATCAATTTTAAATTCGCTTTTTTGCGGCTCTTTACCATCTTCAATGATGATCCAAGTGAAATGGCTCCTGTTAGGGTTTTTGAAAAAAACCAAGTCTTGAGCTACGAAAGGGCTTTGACTGATCCCATAGGCTTCATTAAGATAGCCTAATCCCTTATTCTTATCCCCATTTAAAGCGTAAAACAACCCTGAAAGATACGAAACCGCCGGGTTAAGCAAGCCTTGATAAGCTTCGTATTTGTCTAAATTAGAATAGGTGTTGTTTAAAATCTCGCTCACTTCTGCCCTAGAGCGTTCCATATTAATATTGTGCTTTTTGCTAGAATCGATTTCTTTAATGGCTTTTTGCACTTCCTCATAATAAAATTCTTTAGCCCTGCGTTGGCGTTCGTTCGCGCGGTTGAATTGCACCCTAGCTTTCGCGCTATCGTTCAAAAGCATGTAGTCTATCGCTTTGTAATAATTGATTAAAACGCCCTCATAAATATTCCCCCCATAAGCGCGCACGTTATCATTAATCATGGTAGCGCCCACATAACTAGCCCCTCTTGTGAAAGCGCTTTGGGTTTTATCAAAGCGTTGCTCGGCTTGATCCAATACCCCTAAAGAAGTCTTATAATCCCTTGCGTATAAAGCGCTCAAGCCGTTTTGCAAGTCCCATAAAAGAGCGTTCTTTTTTTTCTTCGTGAATTGTTTGGAATATTCATAAGCTTTTTTAGGGCTTTCTTCATAATAGAGCGTGTTAAAATGTTCTAAGTCCATACGATAGCCTATACAACCTGTTAATGATATTCCTAAAATTACCGACATCAACAGAACGAATATTTTCAATCTAACCCTTTTAATTTTTTTGCTTGTTTGCTTGACTAATTTGAGCGTATCATAACATTTTTAATGAAAACATAAGCTTTTTATGGTTAAAATGATCCCTAAGCTCTTATTTGGACCTATGCAATAGGACTTTAGGGTAACGCTTCAGGGTAGGAATACAGCAGAGTCCCCTAATTTCTTGTGTGCCTTAGCCATCTGAATAGGAGTGCTTCAAAATGATATTGACTTTTTTAAACTAACTCTTCAAAAGTTTCTCACGCCACTCTGTAGGGTAGTCTTTTTGTAACGCTTTCACTTTATTCACATGACTAGAATCTGAATTAAAGATCTTCAAATAACGCCCCAAGCCCTCCAAACTCACATCAATCATGTTAGAACTCCCGTTACCCAGATTTTTGACTAAAACCTGCCTGGCATACAAAGGGGTGTTTTCTAAAAATGAAATTTCAGTCTCGCTCAAAGGCACATTGAAGTTGTGTTTCAATTCCCTAGCGTTTTTTTGCGGATACAAAATGAGAGTCCCCATGTTGCTTAAAAAACTATGGGCGTTTTTGACTCCACTTAATTGGTAAATATCTTGCAAAGCCAACACCACCACGCCATTAGCTTTCCTGGCTTGCGTGATTAAAGCGTTGATTTTAGTGTTCAACAAATCGTTTTCCACATAGGATTTAAATTCGTCTAAAAAAACCAAAAAGCCGCTGTCGTTTTTCCTGGACTCTTCTAAGATCTTATAAAACAAATAATAGGCTAAAAGCCCTAAATCTTTAGGGTTTTGAGTGATAGCATCTAGGTTTATCACATTTAAAAAAGCACTGGAGTTGAACGCATCATTCAAAGCGTTAAAAAGGGGGTTATTCAAATACGGCTCCAAGCTCAAGCCCAATTGGTTAGATGAGGTTCTTTTAAGCGTTTCTTTAAAGTCTAGCAAACTAAAGGCTTTAGGGTATAAGGTCTCATAAAGGCTCTTAATCGCGCCAGAAATCGCATTCATGTCTTCTAAGGCTTCTTTATCCCTTGAAGGGGCGAGATCAAACATGCTCAAAAAGAAGGATTGCAAAAATTCTAAATTCTGTAAATTAGGCTCTAAACAAAAGGGGTTGATACTAAAAGATTGGCCGTCATGGTAATGCCCTTTAAAAAATTCGGTGAAAGAATACAGCCCTTGCATCCTATCAAAAGCTAAAAGGCGCATGTTCTGGTATTTCAAAGCGCTCATCATTAAAAAGCTAATCAGCGTGCTTTTACCGCTTCCGGTTGCCCCTATAACTAAAGTATGCCCATTCACTCTGGCGATTTCTTTAGCGTTATTATGGCTCACTTCTTGGTTGTGGAAATTGAATAAAAAAGGGGAATAATCCAAATTTTTAAACACGCTCAAAGGGCTATTCCCCCATGAATTAGCCTTAAAACCTAAATTTTGCCTTTCAAACACCATCAAACACGCTAGGGCTTTAGAGGTCAAAAAACGCAAGCGGTGGTTTAAATAAATGCGTTCAGGGAAAAAGGAAAAATACCCCCCTTTCAAGCCAAAAGTTTCTATAACGCCCACTAAGTTTTCTTTAAATAAAAGCCCTAAAACTAAGCTCGTTTGAGCGTCTAAATCCTCTAAACTGGGGGCTTTGATAAGAACATTTAGGGCGAATTTTTGCATGGATAAGCGTTTGGTTTTGACTAATTCCTGGTATTCTAGCAGCTCGTTTTTAACGAGATTGGACATGCTAAACTTGGCTCTCTCTTTTAAAAAACTCAGCGTTTTATGCGCGCTCATAGGCTCTATGGAAAAGATAATATCTAAAGGCGTTTCTTGGTATAAAAGCGCTCCCACCGCTATAGAAGTGATCCTTTCGCTCTCATAAGCCTTAACGCCAATCAAGCGGTTGTAGGTTTTTTGGTTAAAGCTTTCTTGAATGAAATAATCTTTTTCAAAAGTGATAGAACTAGCGATATAGCTATCGCTCAAATACCCCCCTACTAGGGGGGGCTTTAAGGGGAGATCAAACCCATTAATATATTCTGCATAAAAATTCAAAACCTCTTTAGAGCTTAAGAGTTTGGGGGCATAGTTTTTGAGCTGGATTTCTAGGCTTTTTAAAGTTTCTTGCAAAAAATGCGCTTTATAAGAGAGAATATCCTTAAAATTTTCCCTATTAGCGTGCATGAAAGATTTTTTCTTATGCTCTAAAACCCCATGCAAAGAGTGAGTGCTTTCTAAAACCAAAAAATACTGATTCTCATACACTTCTTTATTTTCAAACTGATTCAAGATCGCTTGCAAGTATTGAGAGTCAGATTGAATGTTTTGTTGATAATCAATTTTACGCCTTTTAACCACCAAGCGCGCCACGACTTTTTCTAAAGAATCCAACGCCATCTGACGCTCGGTGAAAAGATCTTGCAATTGCTCTGTGCTTAAATGGGTGTAACTCACCCCCTCTAAACGGAGAATGCCCACTAAGTTTTCGTTTTTAGTGAGTAAAAAATGCTCATCATACAAGCCTAAAATGTTGTTTTCTTCACTCATTGAATAGCTTTTAGGCAAAGCCCCTAAAAAATAATTTGAAACTTTTTGCTTGATAGCGCCTAAAAACTTTTCTAACATCCTACGCTCTATAACATTTGGTTTTAGTCTTTATTTTGCTTTTAGCGATAATAATATCTGCAATGTCTTCATCAAAAAATTCCAGCGCGCTAAAGAGCGCTAAAAACCCTAAATACAATAAAAAAGCGCTCAATAAATCAATCCAAGGGAGCAAGATAAAAGGCGCAAAAACAGAAATCAAATAAGATTTAGCGTTCAGCCATAAAAATTTTTCTTTAACCGAAATTTCACGCAAATTCTTCACGCTCGCTGATAGGATAATCATTAAAAAATTCCCATAAACCAATTCGCTAAACTCGGGGCCTTAAAGAACAAGAAGATCCCAAACACCACGCCAAGGATCGTGAATAAGATCTCTTTCCACCGGTCCAAATTCCTCCACACATAAATGGCGATCCCTATGAAAATCACCATTAAAATCCCCTTAGCGATGGGGCTTTTGAGCTGGGCTTCTAGGGCGTTAAAAAACCCCTCTAATCCTTCAGCGAACAAACTTGAAACGCACATGCCTACTAAAAAAATGATTTTCAAAAAATGAGCGGACATCACAACCCTTTTGTTTAATTTTAATTAACTTTCTAAGGCTTTATTATCTCAAAAAAACCATAAAAATCCTCTAAAAGGGGGTCAAAAGGGGTGGTTTTATCTTTAAAAGGGGTAAAAAAGCAAAGCTAAAGAGAAAAAGCCTTACTACTCTACGATTTGATAGACATAAGAAAGATTAGCGTGTTCTTTGGTTTGTAGGGCGTCCTCTTCTAAGAGGTTTTGAATCTTTTCAAAGCTGTATTGTAAATGGTTGTAAGCGATAATCACCACCTCATCGCCTTTTTGTAAGAAATGCTCTTGCGCAAAAGGCATATAAGGGGTAGCCCCGATCGCAAAAACCATTTTAGTAGGGAAGTTATGGCGTTCTAAAAAAGGTCTTAAAGCCTCTAAAGAATCGCCATCTTGTTGGTGGTTTAGTCGGTCTTTGATCCAATCTAAGAGTTTTTGATAAAAAAACTCGTATTTGAGCAATTTGCTGTTTTCCCCATAAACGTGCCAAACATTATTGTATTTCAAAAAAGACGCGATAGAAAAATTATTACACACCCCCCCATAAACAAACCTATCAATAGGCAATTTCTGCCCTATACCTTTAGAAGCTGGTGAAAAATTCTTTTTTTGGGAGAGCTTTGCGGCTTCTAAATTACGCACAGAAGCGTCATTAAACGCCATGAAAAAATTAGGCACAAGCTTGGTTACCAAATGTTTTTCATCGTATTTGACATCGCATTCTAAAGCGATTTCTGGCTCTGCTTGCACCTTCAAATTCAAATCATTGGGCAAAATAATCTTATGGTTATTAATGCAACAACGCCCCAAATAGCAATTCTCATAGGGGATATAAAAAGGGAATAGTCCCTTAGGAGCGTCCTTTTCTTCGCTTTTCATGTTAATAAAACTATGACTCTCTCCTGCTTGCTCCAAATGCCCTGCAAAATTCCCCACCACACCAAAACCTAAAAACTCTTGCATACAGACCTCCTAGCAAATCGCTTAACGCTGATCAGAACTTTTTCCATTATAGCATAAAAAGAAAACCCCTAAAAACTCTCAAGAACCCCCTTTTAAGCGAATAAATACTCTCTAGCGCTCTCTTTATCCAAAGGGTAAAGCTCGTGCTTTTCGTTCCCTATTTGAATGAGATAAGCTTGATTTTTTAAAGTCTTAGCATAGCCTAGAGCGATACGGCCGGCTAATTCTTTATCTTCTTTGCTGGCGTTTTTATCCACCAAACTCAAAGGGCCCTTACAGCCTAGTAATTCAATCTTATCCATTAAGGGGTGTTGAATATCCAATTTATGGTTTTCTTCTTCATTCCTTGCCACCACCAAACGAGCGTTATGGGGTAAGACAAAATAACGCCCAACTTTAACGATCACGCTGTCTTCAAACACCATTTCTCTGTATTCTTTCAAATTCTTAATCTTATTGCTCACTTGAATGTCCGTAAGCAAGCACCCCCCACCCGGCTTTTCATAATATTTCAAGCCGTAATCTTTGATCATTTGCAATTGCCTAGTGCGCCCCCTACCGCTCACATCTAAAAGCTTTTCCCTATCAACCCAACCCTTTTTTTCCATAAAAGTAGGCTCTAAGAGTTTAGCGCTCATGGGCCTTAAGAGCAATTCGTCTAAAAATTGAGGCTTTTCACCGCTTGCTTGCGTTCGGTCTAAAATAAGATCAAAACGAGCCTCTTCGCCCACTTCTCTGACTAATTTCCTCACCTGATTGAGCGCTTCTTTCCTTTGGGATTTAGGGCGTTGCCCTAGCACTTCCCCGCTCAAAACAAAATCCGCGTTCAATTCAAGCATTTTATAAAAAGCGTTCCTAAACATGTTGGCATGGCAATCAATGCAAGGGTTGAAATATTTCCCATAGCCGTATTTGGGCTTGAACAACACATCGTTAAAAAACTGCTCTCTAATATCGCACACTAGGAGCTTAGCCCCGATTTGCGCGGTGGCGTTTTCAAAATACTCTCTTTTATCTTTATTCCCCCCAAACCCTATATTAAAGTGCAAAGCGGTTACTTCAATGCCTTGATCAATGAGTAATTTCATGGACAACAAACTATCCAACCCCCCACTAAATAAGGCTAAAGCTTTTATTTGTTTCATATGGCGACTAATTCTCCTTGTTTTAATTTCATAATGGCCTGGCGAATCTTTTTCAAACAGATCATTTTTTCGCTAAAAGGGAGCGAACTTTTAGGGATTTCCTTGAGTTGGCGCTCAAAATAGCGCAAAATCAACAAACGCAATTCCTTTTCAAAACCCCCTTTTTTTAGGGGTAAATTCGCATCTAATAATAACGCAACTAATTTAGGGTCGTCTAATTTTTCTTGACACAAAGCATCAAATTCTTGTTTTTTATGCAAGAATACCCCACTATGGATATAACCCACCGCTAAATCCAACAAGCTCCTGTCTTCTAAAAGGTAGCGGATCACCAATTTTTCTAAAAATTCCAAACTGGGCGCGCTAGAAACATGTGCGAACTTTTGAGGGCGATTAGGCTTTTCTGTTTTGGGGTAAAAAGGCTGAAAAGAAACTGGCTCTCTAATCCCTAAAACATGCAAAGGAGCTTGCAAAAGCGTAGCGATTAAGGGCTTGTATTCATTTTGTAAAAGCAAGGAAAAGTTTTTCAAAAACCCTAACATTTCTTTAAGGGCCTTATCTTTTTCTAAAGGATCGTCTAAAAGATAAGAACCCGCCATGTGCCTTAAAACAAATTCAATGAAAGCTATGGGGCGCGATAGCCAATTTTTTAAGGTTTCAATCTGATGATTAGCGATCATATCCGCTGGGTCTAGGTTGTTTTCAAACAAAATCACCCCCCCTTTCCTTTGCTCTTTAGCCAACATCAAGCTCGCTTTATAAGCCGCATTCCGCCCTGCCTTATCCCCATCATAGCTTAAGAGGATTTCTGGATCGCCTTTTTTAAGCAAGGGCAAATGCGATGGCGTTAAAGCTGTCCCAAGCGTGGCTATGGCGTTTTTAAAACCCGCTTGGTGCAATAAAATCACATCCAAATACCCTTCTGTTACAATGACTTGCTTTTGTTTATAGATGTGTTCTTTAGCCAAATGATAGCCATAGAGCAAGCTGGATTTATCAAAAAGCTTATTTTGGGGCGAATTGATATACTTGGCCGCTTTTTCTTTTAAGGTGCGCCCTCCAAAACCCACCACTTGAGCGCTAGGGCTATAAATAGGGAATATGATGCGATCCAAAAAGCGCAAATAGGTTTTCTGATCGTTATCGTTTTTGCCTAGCACGCCCAATTCAATCAATTTGTCCTTATTCAAGCCTTTATTTTCAATGCCGTAATCAATTCTATTCGTGCATAAGCCTAATTTAAACGCTTTGATGCTCTCTATGCTAAGCCCTCTTTTTTGCAAATAATTCAAAAAAAACGGGGCGTTAAAAAGCTCTTCTTGATACAACGAACTCACCATTTCTAAAAGGTGGTAATCTTCTTTATGATCGTAATAAGCGCTTTTGTCATATTCTAAAGTTATATTGAATCGGTGGGCTAATTTCTCAAGCGCTTCCACAAACGAAAGCTTTTCAAACGCCATCACAAATTTAATGCTATCCCCGCTCGCCCCACACCCAAAGCAATGGTAAAACCCCTTAATTTGATTGACGCTAAAACTCGCGCTCCTTTCTTCATGAAAAGGGCAACAAGCCATGTAATTCGAACCTGATTTCCTCAAATCCACATAAGAGCTAATGACTTCTACAATGTCTATCGTTTGCAAAAGGCGATCAATGGAACTTTTAAGAATCATTTTTCATGCTTTCTCCAATGGGCTTTTTTGGTTTGACTTTCTCAAAAGGGATTATACTCAATAAATAAAATCTTCAAAAAGGTTTGTTAATAGCACCCCTTTTTCTAATCCTTATATTTTTAAACTAATGAAACTTGATACAAATAGACTTAATAATCCTTATAATTATAATCTTATGTTTGGTTTTATGGCTTGACTTATCCCTAAAAATGCGCTATAGTTGTGTCGCTTAATAACAATAAGCGCTAAATTTCTATTTTATTTATCAAAACTTAGGAGAACTGAAATGAAGTTTCAACCATTAGGAGAAAGGGTCTTAGTAGAAAGACTTGAAGAAGAGAACAAAACCAGTTCAGGCATCATCATCCCTGATAACGCTAAAGAAAAGCCTTTAATGGGCGTAGTCAAAGCCGTTAGCCATAAAATCAGTGAGGGTTGCAAATGCGTTAAAGAGGGCGATGTGATCGCTTTTGGCAAATACAAAGGTGCAGAAATCGTTTTAGACGGCACTGAATACATGGTGCTAGAACTAGAAGACATTCTGGGCATCGTGGGTGCGGGATCTTGCTGTCATACAGGCAATCATGACCATAAACATGCTAAAGAGCATGAAGCTTGCTGTCATGATCACAAAAAACACTAAAAAACATTATTATTAAGGATACACAATGGCAAAAGAAATTAAATTTTCAGATAGCGCGAGAAACCTTCTATTTGAAGGCGTGAGACAACTCCATGACGCTGTTAAAGTTACCATGGGGCCAAGAGGCAGGAACGTGTTGATCCAAAAAAGCTATGGCGCTCCAAGCATCACCAAAGATGGCGTGAGCGTGGCTAAAGAGATTGAATTAAGTTGCCCGGTGGCTAACATGGGCGCTCAACTCGTTAAAGAAGTAGCGAGCAAAACCGCTGATGCTGCCGGCGATGGCACGACCACCGCGACCGTGCTGGCTTATAGCATTTTTAAAGAAGGGTTGAGGAATATCACGGCTGGGGCTAACCCTATTGAAGTGAAACGAGGCATGGATAAAGCCGCTGAAGCGATTATTAATGAGCTTAAAAAAGCGAGCAAAAAAGTGGGCGGTAAAGAAGAAATCACCCAAGTGGCGACCATTTCTGCCAACTCGGATCACAATATCGGGAAACTCATCGCTGACGCTATGGAAAAAGTGGGTAAAGACGGCGTGATCACCGTTGAAGAAGCTAAGGGCATTGAAGACGAATTAGATGTTGTAGAAGGCATGCAATTTGATAGAGGCTATCTCTCCCCTTATTTTGTAACGAACGCTGAGAAAATGACCGCTCAATTGGATAACGCTTACATCCTTTTAACGGATAAAAAAATCTCTAGCATGAAAGACATTCTCCCGCTACTAGAAAAAACCATGAAAGAGGGCAAACCGCTTTTAATCATCGCTGAAGACATTGAGGGCGAAGCTTTAACGACTCTAGTGGTGAATAAATTAAGAGGCGTGTTGAATATCGCAGCGGTCAAAGCTCCAGGCTTTGGGGACAGGAGAAAAGAAATGCTAAAAGACATCGCTATTTTAACCGGCGGTCAAGTCATTAGCGAAGAATTAGGCTTGAGTTTAGAAAACGCTGAAGTGGAGTTTTTAGGCAAAGCCGGAAGGATTGTGATTGACAAAGACAACACCACGATCGTGGATGGCAAAGGCCATAGCGATGACGTTAAAGACAGAGTCGCGCAAATCAAAACCCAAATCGCAAGCACGACAAGCGATTATGACAAAGAAAAATTGCAAGAAAGGTTGGCTAAACTCTCTGGCGGTGTGGCTGTGATCAAAGTGGGTGCTGCGAGTGAAGTGGAAATGAAAGAGAAAAAAGACCGGGTGGATGACGCGTTGAGCGCGACTAAAGCGGCGGTTGAAGAAGGCATTGTGATTGGCGGCGGTGCGGCTCTTATTCGCGCGGCTCAAAAAGTGCATTTGAATTTACACGATGATGAAAAAGTGGGCTATGAAATCATCATGCGCGCCATTAAAGCCCCATTAGCTCAAATCGCTATCAATGCCGGTTATGATGGCGGTGTGGTCGTGAATGAAGTGCAAAAACACGAAGGGCATTTTGGTTTTAACGCTAGCAATGGCAAGTATGTGGACATGTTTAAAGAAGGCATTATTGACCCCCTAAAAGTAGAAAGGATCGCTTTACAGAATGCGGTTTCGGTTTCAAGCCTGCTTTTAACCACAGAAGCCACCGTGCATGAAATCAAAGAAGAAAAAGCGGCCCCAGCAATGCCTGATATGGGTGGCATGGGCGGAATGGGAGGCATGGGTGGCATGATGTAAACCCCCTTGCTTTTTAATACCATTTTTCATAACAGCCCTCTTCTTGGGGGGCTTTTATCTCACAAAACCGCTCGTTTTGAAAAACGCGCAACAAAAAATCCCCATTAAAATCAAGCTTTTATCGTTAGTGTTCCATTAAAATAAAACCTAAAAAACCCTTTCCAATACCACCCAAACAAACGCGCAAAAAATGCAAAATTCTAAAATTTTCTCTAAATGACAAAAAAAAAAAAAACGATTTCATGCTACAATGTTCCAAATACATTCTTAATGTATAAAATTCCAATCACTCAATTTACTTTCAAGGAGAAAACATGAAAAAAACCCTTTTACTCTCTCTCTCTCGCTTCATCGCTTTTAAACGCTGAAGACAACGGATTTTTTATCAGCGCGGGCTATCAGATCGGCGAAGCCGCTCAAATGGTGAAAAACACCGGCGAATTGAAAAAGCTCTCAGACACTTATGAGAATTTGAGCAACCTTTTAAGCAATTTCAACAACCTCAATCAGGCGGTAACGAACGCGAGCAGCCCTTCAGAAATCAATGCTGCGATCGATAATTTAAGAGCAAACACGCAAGGGTTGACCGGCGAAAAAGACAATTCCCCCGCCTATCAAGCCGTCTCTTTGGCGCTGAATGCGGCGGTGGGCTTGTGGAACGTGATAGGCTATGCGATAATGTGCGGGAATGGCAATGGCACAGGGAGTGGGCCTGGCAGCGTTATTTTCAATAACCAACCAGGAAGTGGGACAACGAGCATCACTTGCAACCGGTATGAAGCGACTGGTCCTGGTAGATCCATGTCTATCCAAGAATTTGAAAAACTCAATAAAGCCTATCAAGCTATCCAACAGGCTTTAAAGAGTGGGAATGGGTTTCCTGTCTTGGACGGGAAAGGCACAGAAGTGAAAGTAGAATACACCTACGAATGCAAACAAAATAATGGTAGTAGTAGTAGTATTAATGGTGGTGTGAATCAATTCTGTCAAAAAAATGGTAGCAGTAATGGTGTAACTAGCAATGGTAGCAACAACAAAGAAACGCAAAGCTTTACCTTCACCAATACCGCTCAAAACCTTTTGGAACAAGCCAGCACGATCATGAATGTCCTTAACACCCAATGCCCCTTGGTGCGATCCACGCATAATGAAAACACTCCGGGTAATGGTAGCCCATGGAATATCAATCAAAGCGGGAATGCGTGCCAAATCTTTAGCGCTGAATTTAGCGCCGTTACTAGCATGATCAAAAACGCCCAAGAAATCGTCGCGCAAGCTCAAAGCCTTAACGCTAAAGAGCAAAGCAATCAAAACGCGCCGCAAGATTTCAATCCTTATACCTCTTCGGATAGGGCTTTCGCTCAAAACATGCTCAACCACGCCCAAGCGCAAGCCAAGATGCTTGAACTAGCCGATCAAATCAAAACCAATCTCAACGCTATCCCTACACATTTCGTTACAGATTACTTGGCAGCTTGCAGAAATGGGGGTGGGACATTACCTGATCAAGGGGTTACTAACAACACTTAGGGGGCTGGTTGCGCGTATGTGGAAGAGACCATAACGGCTTTAAACAACAGCCTTGCGCATTTTGGCACTCAAGCCGAGCAAATCAAGCAATCTGAGTTGCTGGCGCGCACGATACTTGATTTTAGAGGCAGCCTTAGCACTTTAAACAACACTTATAACAGCATCACCACGACCGCTTCAAACACGCCCAATTCCCCATTCCTTAAAAATTTGATAAGCCAATCCACTAACCCTAATAACCCCGGGGGCTTACAGGCCGTTTATCAAGTCAACCAAAGCGCTTATTCGCAATTATTAAGCGCCACGCAAGAATTAGGGCATAACCCTTTCAGACGCGTTGGATTAATCAGCTCTCAAACCAACAACGGCGCGATGAATGGGATCGGTGTGCAAGTGGGCTACAAACAATTTTTTGGTGAAAAGAGAAGGTGGGGATTAAGGTATTACGGCTTTTTTGATTACAACCATGCTTATATCAAATCCAGCTTTTTCAATTCCGCCTCTGATGTGTTCACTTATGGGGTAGGAACAGATGTCCTCTATAACTTTATCAACGATAAAGCCACCAAAAACAATAAGATTTCTTTTGGGGTGTTTGGGGGGATTGCGTTAGCCGGCACTTCATGGCTTAATTCCCAGTATGTGAATTTAGCGACCTTCAATAATTTCTATAGCGCTAAAATGAATGTGGCGAATTTCCAATTCTTATTCAACTTGGGCTTGAGAATGAATCTGGCTAAAAACAAAAAGAAAGCGAGCGATCATGCGGCTCAGCATGGCGTGGAATTAGGCGTGAAAATCCCCACGATCAACACGAATTACTATTCTTTGCTAGGCACTCAACTAGAATACCGCAGGCTTTATAGCGTGTATTTGAATTACGTGTTTGCGTATTAAAAACTCGCGTTAAATTCTCTTTTTTTGTGGAACTCTCTTTTTGAACCCTCTTTCTTTTTTGGGGGGTTTTGTTTTGAAGCCTTTCTTTTTTAAAGTCTTTCTTTTAAACTCTCTTTTTTTTGGGGTTTTTGTTTTTGAATTCTTTGTCTTAAACTCTCTTTTTTGAACTCTCTTTTTAGAGGAGAACCCTTTTTTTTGAACCCTTTCTTTTTTGAACTCCCTTTTTTTGAACTCCCTTTTTTTGGGGGGTTTGATGGAAAATCCTTTTTAGCGTTTTTTATATTAGTTAGTGGAAAACTTGATACTAATTCAAGTGATAGCTTTTAAAAAAGCGCTTCTTTTTTGGGGGTTTAGTGGGGTTAAAAAGGGGAGAATGGTTTCAAAATACCCCCTACTTCCTTAAGGGAATGCGTTTTTAAATACTTTAAACAAACTCAATGAAATGATTTTTACAACAAAATGAGATCTAAAACGATAAAACAAAAACCCATTTTTTAAAAATGAAATTTTTAAACAAAAAAAGCACTAAATCCTAATAAGATTTATTAGCGCTTGGGAAAAACAAAGCCTTTTTAAAACCCCAAAACTAACACTAACCAACATTAAAACGCATGGAATCTGTTGTGATCCTTGTAGCATTAAACGCAACCAAGTTTTAAGCGTAATAGTTGTTACCCATGCCGTTTTGAGAGCGTGTCGTTTCTATAAAAACCGCAATATTTTTCAGTTATTCTTGACAAGCGTTAAAAAAAATTGTATCATTATCTTTTTGTGAGACCCGTTAGCTCAGCTGGTAGAGCAATTCCCTTTTAAGGAATGGGCCGTTGGTTCAAATCCAACACGGGTCACCATTTGAGCGTAGTGGCTCCTTCATCTAGTGGTTAGGATACCACCCTTTCACGGTGGTTACAGGGGTTCAAATCCCCTAGGAGTCACCACTCTTTTAAATTTAGTTGGATTTTATCTCAATATTGTGGTCGCTTAGCTCAGTTGGTAGAGCGCTACCCTTACAAGGTAGATGTCATAAGTTCGAGTCTTATAGCGACCACCATTTTTGACTTAGCTTCAAGCATGCGTTTTTAGGCTATGGGGTTTTGATAGGGAGCGGTAGTTCAGCTGGTTAGAATATCTGCCTGTCACGCAGGGGGTCGCGGGTTCGAGTCCCGTCCGCTCCGCCACCAAACGCTTTTAAAATCATTTCCTACGCTTTTTCATATAATAGTTAATCGTTAAAAATGACCCTTTCATCTAGTGGCCAAGGATACCACCCTTTCACGGTGGAAACGGAAGTTCAAATCTTTCAAGGGTCGCCACAAAGATTCCAAACTACACCCACAAATTGTCTAAAAGCCTGGTTTTACCCACACGAGCCGCCACTAAAACCAGCGTGTTAGCCGGCTCTATGGTTTTTAAAGGCTCTAGCTTGTGGTTACAGCATTCCAAATAATCCACTTCTAAATTTTTTAAAATTTCAAGCCCTAGTTTTTTCAGTTTTTCGCACGCTTTTTCGCCCTTATCTATGGCCTGCTGGATATTTTCTAAAGCTTTTGGAATGGCTAGGGCTTGTCTTCTTTCTGTTGCATTCAAATACACATTCCTAGAGCTTAAAGCCAGATTATCATCATCTCGCACAATCTCGCATGGCGCTATTTCAATGTCTAAAAGCAAATCTTGGACTAAATGCTGGATGATTAAAAGCTGTTGGGCGTCCTTTTTACCAAAATACGCTCTAGTGGGGTTAGTAAGATGGAACAATTTTAGCACGACCTGAACCACCCCATCAAAATGCCCCTGACGCATGGCTCCCTCTAAAGAATGGGATAAAAATGCAGGGGCATGGAGTTTTAGGCGTTGCTCTGCTTCATAGGGATACATTTCGCCAATTTTAGGCAAAAACACCGCATTAACGCCTAATTTTTCACACAAAGCCAAATCCTTTTCTAAAGGGCGCGGGTAAGCGCTAAAATCCTCGTTAGCCCCAAATTGCGTGGGATTGACAAAAACGCTTACAATCGTGTGGGAATTTTCTTTCAAACTCCTTTCTATCAAGCTTTGATGCCCTCTGTGTAAAGCCCCCATAGTCGGCACAAACCCCACGCTTTCTTTCAAACTTTTACGATATTCTCTTAAAGCAGCAATCGTTTCTAACGCCCGCATTAACAATCCTTTAAAAGCTCTAAAACCACTTCTCTAGGCTCTTTAGCCTGATAAATGGGGCGGCCCACCACGATAAAATCGCTTAAATTTTGTTTGGCTTCTTTAGCGTTCGCCACCCTTTCTTGATCTTCTTTATCGCTTTTATTGAGCCTTATGCCAGGGGTTAAAGTCAAAAAGTCCTTACCTAAAGCCTCTTTAATCGCTAAACTTTCAAACACCGAACACACCACCCCATCAATCCCGCTCTCTTTGCCCATAGCGCTCAATTTTATCGCTTGAGTTTTTAAAGGGGCGTTATACACGCTCAAAAATTCCTCTTCGCTAAAGCTGGTTAAAGCGCTCACACCCATAATCAAGGGGCGTTTTTTAAGAGCGTTTAAGCGTTGCATTAAGATTTCTAGTGCGATTTTGCCGCTGCTTAAATGCACGGTGAGCATGTCAATTTCTAATTTCGCGCATTCTAGAGCGGCATTTGCCATAGTATAAGGGATATCATAGAGCTTTAAATCCAAAAAGATCTTAAAATTCCCATCAATCTTTCTGATTTCATCTAAAAAAGTCGCCCCGTCTCTTATAAAAGATCTAAGCCCCACTTTAGCCCATAAATCTAAGCCCTTTAATTCTTGTAATAAAGAAAGGTTGTCCTCTTTTTTTTCTAAATCCAATGCGACACACAATTGCATGAAAGCCCTTTAAAGTGTAAAATAACGCCATTATAACAAAAAGAAATGGAAGAATTTTAGCTATGATAAGCGTTTTAAAATGAAAACCAAGTTTAAGAAAATGAGATTTAAGGGTTAAAGAGTGGAAGCGTTTTTAGGAGCGTTAGAGTTTCAAGAGAATGAATATGAAGAGTTTAAAGAGCTTTATGAGAGCTTAAAGACTAAGCAAAAGCCCCACACTTTGTTCATTTCTTGCGTGGATTCACGAGTCGTGCCTAATCTAATCACTGGCACCAAGCCGGGCGAATTGTATGTGATCCGCAACATGGGCAATGTGATCCCCCCTAAAACAAGCTATAAAGAATCCCTTTCTACCATTGCGAGCGTTGAATACGCTATTGCGCATGCGGGGATTCAAAACTTAATCATTTGCGGGCATAGCGATTGTGGGGCTTGCGGGAGCATTCATTTGATCAATGATGAAACCACCAAAGCTAAAACCCCTTACATTGCAAATTGGATACAATTTTTAGAGCCTATTAAAGAAGAATTAAAAGATCACCCGCAATTCAGCAACCATTTCGCCAAGCGTTCATGGCTTACGGAGCGTTTGAACGTGCGCTTGCAACTCAACAACCTCTTAAGCTATGATTTCATTCAAGAAAGAGTGATGAATAACGAATTAAAAATTTTTGGTTGGCACTATATCATAGAAACAGGCAGGATTTATAATTATAATTTTGAAAGCCATTTTTTTGAGCCGATTGAAGAAACCATCAAACAAAGGATAAGTCATGAAAACTTCTAACACAAAAACCCCTAAACCCGTTTTAATCGCTGGCCCATGCGTCATTGAGAGCTTAGAAAATCTAAGAAATATCGCTATTAAATTACAACCCCTAGCCAACAACGAGCGATTGGATTTTTATTTCAAAGCGAGTTTTGATAAGGCGAACCGCACGAGTTTGGAGAGCTATAGAGGGCCTGGTTTAGAAAAAGGCTTAGAAATGTTACAAACCATCAAAGAGGAATTTGGTTATCAAATCTTAACCGATGTGCATGAGAGCTATCAAGCAAGCGTGGCAGCCAAAGTAGCGGATATTTTACAAATCCCGGCGTTTTTGTGCCGCCAAACGGATCTGATTGTAGCAGTGAGCCAAACTAACGCTATTGTCAATATCAAAAAAGGGCAATTCATGAACCCAAAAGACATGCAATATTCTGTCTTAAAAGCCCTTAAAATTAGGGATAAAAGCATTCAAAGCCCCACTTATGAAACGGCGTTAAAAAATGGCGTGTGGTTGTGTGAAAGGGGGAGCAGCTTTGGGTATGGGAATTTAGTGGTGGATATGCGTTCTTTAAAAATCATGCGAGAATTTGCCCCTGTGATTTTTGACGCCACTCATAGCGTGCAAATGCCAGGGGGAGCGAACGGGAAAAGTTCAGGGGATAGCTCTTTTGCCCCTATTTTAGCGAGAGCTGCGGCTGCGGTGGGGATTGATGGGTTGTTCGCTGAAACGCATACTGATCCTAAAAACGCCCTAAGCGATGGGGCGAACATGCTCAAACCTGATGAGCTAGAATATTTAGTAACCGACATGTTAAAAATCCAAAATTTATTTTAAAGGAATTTCATGCGAATCATAGAAGGGAAATTGCAATTACAAGGGAATGAAAGAGTCGCTATTTTAACATCGCGCTTCAATCATATCATCACAGACAGATTACAAGAAGGGGCGATGGATTGCTTTAAAAGGCATGGGGGCGATGAGGATCTTTTAGACGTCGTGCTGGTGCCTGGGGCTTATGAATTGCCTTTCATTTTAGAGAGGTTGTTAGGGAGTGGAAAATACGATGGCGTGTGCGTTTTAGGAGCCATTATTAGAGGGGGGACTCCGCATTTTGACTACGTGAGCGCAGAAGCGACTAAGGGCATTGCCAGCGCGATGCTAAAATACAGCATGCCGGTAAGCTTTGGCGTGCTTACCACAGACAATATTGAACAAGCGATTGAAAGAGCGGGCAGTAAAGCCGGCAATAAGGGCTTTGAAGCGATGAACACTCTCATTGAATTATTGAGCTTGTGCCAAACTCTCAAGGGTTAAAATGGCGACACGGACTCAAGCCAGGGGGGCTGTGGTTGAATTGTTGTATGCGTTTGAGAGCGGTAATGAAGAAATTAAAAAAATCGCTTCCAGCATGTTAGAAGAAAAAAAGATTAAAAACAACCAGCTTGCTTTCGCTTTAAGCCTTTTTAATGGCGTGTTAGAAAGAATCAATGAAATTGACGCCCTCATTGAACCGCATTTGAAAGACTGGGATTTCAAGCGATTAGGGAGCATGGAAAAGGCGATTTTACGCTTAGGGGCGTATGAAATTGGCTTCACGCCCACACAAAACCCTATCATCATCAATGAATGCATAGAGCTTGGCAAACTCTACGCTGAGCCTAACACCCCTAAATTTTTAAACGCTATCTTGGATTCTTTGAGCAAAAAGCTCGCTCAAAAACCCTTGAATTGAGGGCGTTTTATGCCTAAATTAAAAAATGATGTTAAATCACTAATCACTAATCACTAAAAAGGGGGTTGGTGGGATTTGAGCGGTAGTAGAAGTAAAATTAAAAGGAGTCAATTGTGATTTATACGCTAGCTGTATTTCTTCCATGGGTAGCCTTTGGGTAGCCTTTTCCTTGAGAGGTGGGATTTTTTCAACTATATTCAGCTTTATTCTTTGGGTTGTTCTTGGTCATAATATTTTCGCTATTGTTTTTTTTAGGAAATAGAGTTTTCAGTATTTATTTGCTTTTAGAGCCATTTTTTGTGGGTAGTATTGACTACTTGGTGTTGTTTGGTCATGCATGAAGATCAGAGACAAAAAGACATGGAACAACTTATCAATGGGATTATTAGGATTATTAAAGCAAATTCCGGTAAATCTTTACACCAAGAAACACAACAAGCAAATAAAACCGATAAAGCATGGGATTTGGCTAGTGTTTTTCTCATTGGTCTAGTTGCTTTAGCTGTTTTTCACATGATCAAGCGATAACCCAAACAATAACCCAAAAAGCGGTGTTGAAAAACTTAAAAATCCCAGCCATAAGAATTACAAAAAAATGATAACAACCGCTCCAAACCGCTTAACCCCTAATAACCTTAAGTATAAAATGGCAAAAGTAAAGGTTAGAAAAAATGGGGATAAAAATCCCCCCTTTAGCGTTTGAGAAAATTGACGCTTTAAAGCAATCTATAGAGTTAAGAGCATTGGGCTTTTGAGCTTAAGCCTTTTTAGAATATTAAGTGTAATTTTAGACAAATGATATTAAAATCAGTAATCACTTTAGAAGAACAGCGATGGAGCGCGAAAAGTCGTTTGTTTTTAATAAGTGATAAAACAATATAAAGGAATAATATGGCATACAAATATGATAGAGACTTGGAATTTTTAAAGCAATTGGAATCTAGTGATTTATTGGATTTGTTTGAGGTACTTGTTTTTGGTAAAGACGGTGAAAAAAGACACAATGAAAAACTCACAAGCTCCCTAGAATACAAAAGGCATGGCGATGATTACGCTAAATACGCAGAAAGAATCGCTGAAGAGTTGCAATACTATGGGAGCAATAGTTTTGCGAGCTTCATTAAGGGCGAAGGAGTCTTATACAAAGAGATTCTATGCGATGTGTGCGATAAATTAAAGGTCAATTACAACAAGAAAACTGAAACGACTTTAATTGAACAAAACATGCTTTCTAAAATCTTAGAAAGAAGCCTAGAAGAAATGGATGATGAAGAAGTGAAAGAAATGTGCGATGAATTGTCCATAAAAAACACTGACAATTTAAACAGACAAGCTTTAAGCGCAGCGACTTTAACGCTGTTTAAAATGGGGGGCTTTAAATCTTATCAATTAGCAGTCATTGTTGCGAATGCGGTCGCAAAAACCATTCTAGGGCGTGGTTTATCGCTTGCGGGCGATCAAGTGCTTACAAGAACTCTGAGCTTTTTAACAGGCCCTGTTGGCTGGATCATTACAGGCGTATGGACAGCGATTGATATTGCAGGGCCGGCTTATAGGGTAACCATACCAGCATGCATTGTGGTCGCCACTTTACGCCTAAAAACGCAACAAGCCAATGAAGATAAGAAGTCATTGCAAATAGAATCCGTTTAAGCTTTTTTTTAGAAAAAAAGGTATAGAATGGAGACCTAGATGCAAAAATGCATCTGGTTTTTATTTTAATTTAAAAGGGAGACAAAATGAGTAACAGTTGCAGTAATCAAAACCACAATCAAAAAGGTGACGCTAAAAATCAAAACAACGGAAGTTGTCAAAAAAATAGCCAAAACCAAGCCAATCAATGCAACGCTAACCACGAACATAAAAACGATAAAAAGTAAGGGTTAGAGAGAGTTAAAGGAGGGGGTTTCCTTGTGTCAAAAATCAAAATAGCGGTTCGTTAAATTAGCCTTACCCAAAGAAAAAATTAAATAAATTTCTGCTTCCAAATTCAGATTTGTTTTACACTATTAACATTCGCTTTATTGATATAACGAGTGAAATCGCTAACGCTAGAATTAGGCATTCCTATCCAAAGTGATGAGCGTATCAAAATATTTTAATCATTATAGTTGCCATCATTCTCTGGTTGTAAAATCAATAAAGCTCATTAGCGTCTGTAGCGCTATCTTTATATGCAGTTAGCGGGTGTGTTTAAGCCTTTTAGGGCGTTAAACATGATTTTAAAAAATGATGCTATAATCACTAATCACTAATCACTAATCACTAATCACTAATCACT